>JAFYAU010000050.1 GCA_017540565.1 Oscillospiraceae bacterium | reverse complement strand
GGATGGCTGACAATCTTGACTGCGTACATTTCAGCACAAGCCCCAAAGCGCCAGCCAGTTGCTCCTCTTATTGTAGCTTAGGCATGAGATGGAAAAAAGTCCGGCTGGCTGCCGGACTTCCAACCAAATATATTGTAATAGCCCTAAAATGAATTTTCTGAGCAAGCTAAAAAGGGTATAACAATCCAAGCCGTTGAGCGCCTTGCTTTCAAAGCGACGGCCCGCCTTGGGTTGTGGCAGTGGATTAGATGTAGTCCAGCCCTTCCAGATGAGCCTTGACGGTGGCGTAGTAGCGACGGAGGAACTTGTTGGCCGAAGCCATCATGTAGACCTTATACGGCTTTCCCTCGGCACGCTTCTTGTCCATGTACTGGTAGATCGGCTCGTCGAACGGCGAGTTTTGAAGGAACACAGACATGACTAGGAAAAGCGTTCTGCGGAGTTTGGCGGAGCCGCGCTTGGAGATGCTGCGGCTGCGAACGTCGATCTGACCGGACTGGTACGGAGGAGCGTCAATGCCGGCAAAAGCCACAAGTGCGGACTTGGAGTGAAAGCGCCGCACATCGCCAATTTCAGCCATGAGCTGCGGCCCGAGAGAAGGCCCGACGCCATACATCTGCATGACGACGGGATACTCAGGCAAGGTGGATGCCAAGTCCTGCATCTGCTTTTTCAAAGCAGCCAAAGCTGTAGAAGATGCCTGAAGCTGAGCGACGGCCTGTTGGATCATGAGTTTGGTGCTTTCGCACTTCGGCATGATGCAGATATGCCCGCAAGCTGAGGCGTAAACGTCGAGAGCCTTGTCCTCACTGAAATTGTAGCCGTGCTTGTGGCACCATTTCTCGTAGCTCTTGGTAAAGGCTTTCTCACTCATTCCGCAAACGCATTCACAGTGCCAGTATTGAGCGACGAAATCTACCCATTTCTCGCTGCCGTCGGCTCTGGGCGGGCTGGAAAAGAGCTTGTTCGCGTCAGGAAAGGTGACATCGAGCAGAGAAATGAGATTGTTCTTCTGCATCGTCCGCATCTTGCTGAACTGCTCATATTGACGGTAACAGGTCTTCAACATGAGCCTGGTGTCTCCGGCAGGGAGATACCGAGGAAGCGAGAGCCAGTGATCCAAAGCATAGTTCGCCAGCTTGACGGCGTCCTTCTTGTCGGTCTTGGCTCTGCGTAAGGAGTTGTTTCCGTAGTCATGCACCAACATTGCATTGACTGCTGAGACATAAATGCCGGCCTCATGGAGTGCGACGGCGACCGGTGCATGGTAATAGCCCGTATGCTCCATGACCACACGGGTTTCACCCGACAAGGATTTGAGCTTCTTCGCCAGATCGGTCAGATCCTTGTCGGTGTGAGACACCTCGAAGGGAGAGAAAACGACTTCACCAAAGGGGCGCATCACCGCGACCATACTCTTTCCCTTCGAGACGTCAATGCCTACGGCGTTCATTGTCATACCTCCAATACAGAATTGCGCAACCGGAACCCATCTTTTTCTCATTGCCGATTCAATCTATTGGGTGACGCGAACACATAGGCTCAACCTGCTTAAACCGAACGCTGCAACAAGAGGATAGCCGACAGTCTTAGTTTCGGACATAGAAGCCCAAGGAAGGAGAGGCCAGCCAGTTGCTCCTCTTATTGTAGCTTAGGCATGAGAAGGAAAGAAGCCCGGCTGGTTTGCCGGACTTCCAACCAAACATATTGTAATAGAGAGGAGATCTTCCCTATGAAACGTATCATAGAAGATATTATTGGCAAACTCAAGATAGAAATTGAGGAATTTGTAGAAGGAAGTAACTACAGCATAGATGAAGCGGAACGGTATTTTATGCCCCGAATCAAGGAAACCGTTTTAGCTCTGATGGCAGGATTATATGAAGAACGGGACAATGAGATGCGGGCAGACAAAGCCGGGCGGAAGGCAGCAGGACTCAGCATCGAACGAATCGGAGATGAAAGAAGTGTGCTCACAAGGATGGGAGAGCTGCGGTTTCGGAGGACATACTACAAAAAGGCATCAGGAGGATATGAATATCCAGTAGATGAGGAGGCGGGGCTGGAAGCATACCAAAGGATGAGCACGGGAGTAGGGCTGGCCCTGGTGGAGAACGCAGCGGTAATGTCCTACGGAAAAACAAGCGAGCTTGTAACGGGAGGACAGGTATCCCGACAAAGTGTAATGAACAAGGTGCGGCTCAGTTACCCGAAGAAATACCCGGTAATACAAAGGAAGGTGCCGGTTCTGCACATAGACGCAGACGAAGATCACGTAGCATTACAAAGCGGAGGGAGCACAATTGTACCGCTGATCAGTGGATATGAAGGGATTAAAAAGAAGGGCAAGCGCAGCGAGTGCGTAAACATCTTTCATTACAGCGAATATGGAAGAACACCAACACAGCTCTGGGAAGCGTTTTATGACGAATTGGATTGGAGATACGATCTATATAAGACAAAGATCTATCTGCATGGAGACGGAGCCAACTGGATTCAAACAGGCAGGGACTATCTTCCGAACTGCACATTTGTCCTGGATCGGTATCATGTATACAGCGCCATAAAACAGGCCACAGCAGGCTTTGATGCAGAAGCCAGGAAAGAATATCTGAAAACCTTAACGGAGGCAGAGATATCCGGAGACAGAGAGCGGTATGCAAAGGCAGTGAAAAGCATCTGCCTGCATGGAGAGGAACGAAATGCAGAAGCAGCGCGGTATCTGCTGAACAACTTTGACGCAATCCATGTATACCACACAGATCCGGAAGCCTCTAACGGAGGAGCCACGGAGCCCCATATAAGTCATGTTCTTTCTTCTCGGTTGAGCAGCCGTCCCATGGGATGGAGTCCTAAAACGCTGAAACATTTCGTGCCCATTCTGGCCGAAGGAACAGCCAGCTTTACGGCACCCCCGGAAGCGGAAGAAGCCCCTTTCAAAAGCGAGTTCAGGTACAACGAAAAACCAAAGAAGAAATACATTCCGAACTCGCTTGGGATGCCGGATCCGGACATGGCTGTTTTTCCCAGGACAAGAACTGGACACAGACCGTATGCTCTTCGCTTATTGACCTGATTCGAGAATCATTTTTCAGCAGTCAATACCGCCTCGGCTATGAAGCTGAAATAAAAAACCTACAACAACTTGACACCGTCGGAGATGATGATACAATATGGAATACAGGAGGGACTGCATATGGAACAGAGAATCTATGATATTGCCGATTTTGCGAAATCCGGAGAGGAACAGCCCGTGAAGACGCCGGTGTTTTCCACGGATTCCATCAACGGTGTCGTGTGGGTCATCCGCCCTGGGCAGACACTGGCAAAACACGCCCATGACAAGTCTGTGGACGTATGGATCTGTATGAAGGGCGAGGGCATTTTCTACCCCGTACCCGGGGAGAGCATACCGTTCCGCGCGGGACAGATCGTGGTGAACAGAAAAGGAGAGTGCCACGGGGCAACCAATACGGGGACGGAGGATATTGTCTTTGTCGGAGTCCTGGCACCGGTGCCGTCGGATTACCGGGCGATAGAAGAATAGAGGAAGATGCAGAAAGGGCCGCGTATGAGCGGCCCTTTTCCTGTGGTCAGTCGTTTTCGATGACGTATGGACGTCAGTCTTCTTTGACAAGGCGTACTGCGATGCGCTCCTCGGGATCGTCGATGCCGTTTTCAGACAGCTTTCTGCTGCAGTTCTCGATCAGATCGAAATACACGTCCCAGTAACTTCCCGTATCGCACCAGCCGCGAACGGTGAAGATGTAGGTGTCGTCGTCCACGGCAGTCAGACGGGCAAAGGGAGCCGGGTCGGCAAGCACGCCCGGAGTGGTGACGGCGGCTTCCATCAGGACCTTCTTGACCATCTCGGCATCGATATCGTTGGTGATCTTGAAATCCAGATCCACGCGGCGGATGTCCTCGGCTGAGAAGTTGGTCACGTTCGCGTTCATCAGATCGCCGTTCGGGACGAACACCTTCTTGTTGTCCAGAGTATTGAGCGTGGTATAGAAGATGCTGATGTCCTTTACGATGCCCTCGGCGCCGGCGGATTCGATGTAATCGCCGATCTTGAAGGGCTTGAAGATGAGGATCATCAGGCCGCCTGCCAGATTGCCGAGCGCGCCCTGCATGGCAAGGCCGACCGCCAGTCCGCAGGAAGCGAGGATGGCGACGACGCTGGTCATGGGAACGCCGAGGATCGATACGACCGCGATGACCAGGACCGCATAGAGAAGGATCTTGATCACGCCGGCGAGGATGTGCTTCACAGCGTCGTCCAGTTTGGTCCTGTCCAGCCCCTTGCGCACGGCTTTGTTCAGCAGCTTGACAACGATGCAGCCGATGATAAGGGCTACGATGGCGAGGATGAGCTTGCTGCCGTAGGTGGTGATGAGCTTCAAGACTGTTGACTTGACGTCTTCCATAAATGTCCCTCCGTTTTCTTATGTATAATTTGATTTGCTTTCAGTGATCGTCGATGACCGCTTCTGCGGGCAGAGGTTCGGTCGCTTTGCCGTCAGGAGCGGACGAGGACCGGAGCCTTGCCTGCTACGGCCTCGATGCGGCGGAAGTATTCTTCGTGGGCTTCCGTGTATTCCCGGTTGTAGGCCTCGTCTTTCCCCGCGTGCAGGGAAGAGATATAATCGTGCGCCTGGCTCGTGGGGGTCATGCGGGCGACAACGGAAACGCCGACGTTGGAGCACAGGTCGGAGACACGCTCCAGATCGCCCAGCACGTCGATGAAGGCGGTGCCGGCGTCCACGCTGCATTCCCCGCTGCGCAGCCGGCCGAGGTGGTTCTCACGCATGGCGTACACCACGTCGTCCACGACCTGTTCCAGCGGCTCTATGTGCCTGGCGGCGTCCACGTCGCGGTTCCGGAAAGCCGTTTCCGTGTGCTCCATGATCCGGCCGATCAGATCCTCAAGGATGTCAAGCTCCGCCAGCGCCTTGGAAGAAAAGAAGAGCCTCTTCTGCGCCAGCGTCTGACCGGTCTGGGCCATGTTCATGGCGTGATCTCCCAGACGCTCGAATTCGGTGACGAGCTTGTGATACTGGTCCAGGATGGCGGTATGGGTATCCGATGTCAGGTGAGAGGACATCGCGAACATGTAGCTGCTCAGGCGGTCGGCCATCACGTCAATGTTCTCTTCCTCCTCTTCGATGACCTTCATCTTCCCGGCATCGAAGCGTCTGAGCTGCTGGAAGCCGAGCGAGATATTGGCTTTCGCTGCGTTGAACATCGAACTGAGCACCTCATAGCAGCTGTTGAGAGCGATGGCCGGTGTGGAGAAGAAGGCGGGACTCAGAGCGTCCAGTTTCTCCTTGTACTTGTCCTCCGTGCCGGGCTTTCCCTTCACGATGATCCGGCTCAGTTTCTCATATACCGTGATCAGCGGGAACAGGCAGACCGCGCACCCGAGATTGAACACGGAGTTGGTGTTTGCGATGATGCCGGGCGTGACGACCCGCTCCCAGAGGGAATCCAGAAGTCCGAGCTGCCTGAGCAGGAAGACCGCCAGAAGCACGAGCGCGGATTTGCTCAGGTTGAACAGGATGTTGACGATGCCGACGCGCTTGGCGTCGGTATGCGAACCGATATAGCAGACGATGGCGGTGGTGACGCAGTCGCCGAGATAGATGCCCACGATGACCGCGTAGATGGCGTTGAAGCGAAGCAGGCCGGCCGCAGAGAAAGCCTGCAGGATTCCGACGGCCGCCGATGAGCTCTGAAGAATGAAGGCCACGGCGGCGCCCGTGATATAGCCCAGCACAGGATTGGAACCGAGGCTGGAGAACAGGGATTCGAAGACGCCGGAGGCGGTCAGGGAATCCACGGACGACGTCATGGTGAGAAGGCCGGAGAACAGGATGCCGAATCCGATCGCGATATTGCCGATGCTCTTGGAACTCTTGAAAGAGAAGCCCATGATCAGCACGATGCCGATGATCAGCGCAATCGGCGCAAGAGTGGAGGGACGTAGGATCTGCAGCCAGGCCGTCGCTGAGGAATCGATGTCCAGCAGGCGGATGATCTGACCCGTCACCGTGGTTCCCACGTTGGCGCCGATGATGATGCCGAGGGACTGACGGAGCGTGAGAATGCCGGCCCCGACGAGACCGGAAGTGATGACGATCGTGGCGGTGGAGGACTGGATCAGCGCTGTGACGCCAAGCCCGAGGAGAAAGGCTTTCAGGGGGTTGTTGGTGACCTTCTCCATCACGCGCTTGAGAGCACCGGAAGATCCTTCTTTGAGACCGTCGCCCATCAGGCGCATGCCGTACAGGAACATGGCAAGGCCGCCGAGCAGAGTAAGAATGTCGAATATGTTCATATCGATACCTGTCCGTTTTGAATAACCAGCGGGATGTCCCATCTACTTCCACGTTAAGTATACTACCGCGGCGTCCATTTCACAAGAGAAGAGGAGCAAAAGAGCATGCAGATCCGTTGGCTTTTTTCACCGTGGGGGGTATAATCGGAAGAAAGAATTACCGGAGGTGCGATATGGAGTTCAGAACGGATGTTTTTTCCTGCTTCAACAGAAAATGGGCGCTTCTGACGGCGGGAACGAAAGAGGATTTCAATACAATGACCATCAGCTGGGGCGGCCTGGGGACCCTCTGGGGGAAACCCGTGGCGACGGTCTACGTGAAGCCGATCCGTTATACCTGGCAATTCATGGAGAGATACGACATATTCACCGTCAGTTTCTATTCCGAAGACTGCCGGAAGGATCTGGCGCTGCTGGGGGAACTGTCCGGACGGGACGGGGACAAGATCGCCCGCACGAAACTCACGCCGGCGTTCCTGAAGGAAGGTGTGACCTTCGGGCAGGCGGAACTCACGCTGGTGTGCCGGAAACTGTACGCCCAGGATCTGGACCGCAGCGCGATGCCGGAGGACGTCAGGGACGCGATCTACGCAACGGAGGAACCGCACCGGATGTTCATCGGGGAAGTGATCGATATCATCCGTCCGTGAGCAAAGCGGAAAAGAGACGGAAAACGCCCGGAGGCGGGAGCCAGCGGCTCCCGCCTCCGGGTGTTCGATTGTGTCAGGAAAACATCAGTACGTCTGGCAGAGCATGCGCCCCAGCGTCAGGGCCTGATTTTTGTACTTGTTCATGGCCTTGTCCGTGGGAAGATTGAGTCCGCCCGCCCGGATCACGCCGCGGACCTCCCATTTCAGAAGGCCGGCGATCTCCTTGTAATTGGCTTCGAGTCCGTCGAAAACGACGGGATCCTGGGAGGCGGCAGACACCATCAGGGCCGTCTCGCGGTGCTTGTCGTCCAGACTCTTCATCATGGCGAACAGGCGGTCTATCGCGTTCCGCATGATGCCGTTCATCTGATGCCAGTAGACCGGCGAGGCGAAGACGACCACGTCGGCTTCGCGGACCGCCTGATAGACACGGTCCATGTCGTCCTTCTGCACACAGGGGTCGCCGTGACCCGTCTGACAGCCGAAGCAGCCTTTGCAGGGGAGAATGTTCAATTCCCGGAGATTGATCTTGACGCCAACGCTGCCGGCGTCCTGGACGCCCTTGATCAGGGAATCGGTCAGCGTTTCGGAGTTGCCGCCGGCTCTGGGGGAACTGTTCAGAACAAGTACTGTTTTCATGGGTGGGCCTCCTTGATCGGTCGCAAATGCGGATTATTGTTCTTCGGAATTATACATCAGAGGTGCCGGGATGGCAATACGGCAGATCCAGGTCTTTCGTGATTCCGGGACGGCAGTCAGCGTCATCCTGTCCTCGGCGCAGTCAGCGGCTCATCCCATTTTATAACGGCGCCGTTCTCCGCTGCGATCCCGTCGATCACCGTCTGAAACTGGTCCAGGAACGCGGCCTCTTTCTTCTTTGACCTTCGGCCTCTTCCGCTGAACAGTTCTTTTTCGAAATACGCGTCGTAGGAGACGGCAAAGTCCTCCTCGTCCCTGTGCGGAAAGAACGCAACGGAGGCCAGGTAGGTGATGAGACCGGCTTCGGAATCGCTCGTCAGCCTGACAAGCGCGCCGCAGCGCCGGACACCGGAGAAAACGGCATCCGCCTTATAATAGCGTTCGTATACGTTGACAACCATAACTGTCCTCCCGTTTTACGCAGATAGCAGCCGGGATCCTCCCCGGATGAAACAGACGGATGCGGCGCTTCGGAAACAGCGACTCCGGCACGGGACGCGTCTGTGCGGCCCGGTCCGTCCGGTCAGCGGTTCCCGTTGGAAAAAGGGCAGCGCCTGCCGATGCACTGATTGTTTTTCGTGGAATGCCGGCAGATGACGTCCGGCTTTTCCATTACCACGCCGAAGTGATCCTTCACGAAATCCACAGCGGCGAGGACAGACAGATAGGAATCCCGCTTGCAGCAGCGGGGACCGCCGATCTCACCGATGTCCGTCAGGGAGCGCGCGGTCATTTTATGCGACAGCGCGAACGGTTCGCCGGCCAGCGGGCTGGACTTTGAGATGATGGAGACGAACATCCCGGAACTGATCCCGGCTCCGCAGGCGCCCCAGAAGCCGCACGCCCCTCCCGGGACCTGCCTGCCGCGGCTCATCATCTCCTTCAGAGCTGCGGGGAGGTCGATATCTCCGCCGGCATTTCTGTAGGCCGTCAGCAGCGCGCAGCCCACCATTACGTGATGCTCCGGACCGTGCATATGGCAGAACGGGAGCGCCATCATCTTTTCCAGGACTGCGATCGGGTCCGCTGAAGATTCCTCAAGGCATAAACCGATGATGGAGTCAAGACCGCGCGTATGGCAGTCGCTGCATACATAGTGGCCGTTGACGCATTTCGTCTTGCTGTTTTCCTTTTTATGGCATATATCGCATTCCATGGGGAAATCGGACTCGAGATATTCGAGCGGTGCCCCGCAGATCAGGCATTCTTCCTTCATCGTTCATTACCTCCGGACGGACAGGGGATTCTGAGAGCACTATAACACAGACACCGGATAGGAGACAACGGGAATCGCATTCCATGCCCGGATCAAGATCCGGATCAAGATCGTTATCGATGAAACCGGGAACAGAGGGAAAGGTGCGGGAGAACAAACACAGTGGACAATGCAGACACCTGCTGATAAAATGAAGATAGGCAGGTGAAACGGAAGGGCACCGGCGGCCATAGTCTGCCGCGGGAGCCATAGAAAGGAGAAGCAATATGACGAACGGACAGATCTACAGAAAGACGCTGGGATTTTCGGTGCGGCGCCTTTTGTGGGATGTGCTGGCGGTGGTTCTGTTTTTCGCGCTGAGCGCCGTGGGATTCATCATCGGCGACAGGATCAGGGAAAATGGGCCCATAGGACTGCTGATCGGCGCGGTGATCGGACTCATTGCGATGATCGTTATCGTGCGGTTCGTTTCCTATCTCTTCAAAGCCGGCCAGATCGCCATGATGACCCGTGCGATCACGGAGGGAGAACTGCCGGACGATGTGATCGCCGAAGGGAAGAGGACCGTCAGGGAACGTTTTGTCACGGTCGCTGTATTCTATGCGCTGGCCAACGCGGTCAAGGGCATTTTCAACCAGATCGGCAAAGGACTCACGAAGGTGGGACAGTCGATCGGAGGAGATACCGGCGGCGCCGTCGGAAATACGGTCAGTTCCATCCTGCAGACCATCGTCAGATACCTCTGCGACTGCTGCCTCGGATGGGTCTTCTACCGTAAGGAAGTCAAATCTGCCAGAGCAGCCTGCGAGGGAGCCGTCCTGTTCTTCCGTCACGGGAAGACGTTCGTCAGGAACATGGGAAGGGTATTCGGCATGGGGATCGCGTCGTTCCTTGTAATCGGAGGTGTCTTTACGGCCGTATTCTATCCCATTGCCGCCAGATATCCCGAATTCTACGAATCTCTGGCTGCAGCCATAGCGGCGGAGACCGAAGGGGAAGGCTGGGTATATCAGCTGCTGCAGAATCCGGCCACTCTGCCCATGGTATTTGCGGCGGTCGCGGGGATCATAGTGTGGGCGATCCTTCATCCCGTGTTCGTGAAGCCTTTCGTGCTCACCGGAGTGCTGAGGAACTATCTGGAGTCCGGGATGAACGAGATCCCCTCCGAAGACAGTTTCTTCCTGCTGGATTCCCGGTCTCCGAAATTCAGAAAACTCCACGGCCAGATCTGATCCTTCAGGGAAAAGAACGGGGCGCGTCACAGATTTGATTCTGTGACGCGCCCTTTTATGTCATGAAACCGGTCCCGGAAGACAGAAGATCTGTCGGCCAGCCGCCTCTCAGCCGAAAAGATAGGGGAGATAGCTGTAAACATAGTTGAGGACACAGTCATAGGAATGGACGGCTCCCTGCGCCACCTTGTAATGGAAATTGCCCTCCGTCAGGTCCTCGCTGAAACGGAACACCGGGAGCCGCTTCATCTCTTCGATCTGCGCCGCCGTGTTCTCAAAAGCGGAATCCTCAGTGCCGGTGGCGGCGAAGATCCTGAAGTCGTCACCGCACATGCCGGAGCTCTCAACTGCACGGGCGAGTTCGTTCGCTGTCTCGACGGGGCGGGTGTTTCCGCCGAGAGGCTCTACGGCCCAGCAGTCGCCGCTCAGCGGCAGGAAAGCGGCGAAATAAGGGAGATTTCTTAAAAACTCGAACCATGTCGTGACCGCTCCCATGGAGAACCCTCCGAAAGCCCGGTGCCGGCGGGAGGCACGCAACCCTGCGTCATCCGTGGCATCCGCCCAGCCGCGGACATGGCTCTCTACCGCGGGCAGAAGGAACTTGACCGTCTCTGAGGCGAAGTCGTATGTGAGCTGCCGCTCGTTTTCCATGTGGGCGGGCCCGACAGTGACGGGAACGTGCCGGTAGTAACTGGGAAATACAACGATGAAGGGTTCCGCCGCCTTTTCGGCAAAGCAGCAGTCCAGCATGTTTTTCATCAGACAGCTGTCCAGCCAGGAGTCCGGGTTTCCTTGTCCGCCGTGCATCAGGTAGAGGATGTCGTATCTTCTGCCGGCATCCGTCCGGTCATAACCGCAGGGGAGGTAGATGTTCGCGTATTTTTCGATCGCTTCGCCTTCGGCTGCCTTTACGGTGTAATACACGCGGTCGATGGTGCCGCGGTGATCCGTGTCGTGAAAAGCATATTCCTTCAGCATGGCGTTTCTCCTTTCTGCTGAAAACTGTATTGTACGTTCCGGCTCCCGCGCCGGAGCCTGTCTCCTGCAGCCATTATAGTATATTGACAGGACACCGGCAATAAAGAAACCTCTCCTGCCGGGCAGGCAGGAGAGGTTTCGCTGCTGTGTAAAGACCGCGGTTCAACACGAACACCCGCATCGATATATTTCGCAGCAAGGGTGTTCTGCTGCCGTTCTGGCTTTACAGTTTTTTGCAGGTGAGCCCGTTAACGGCAAGGCATCCATCGCCGAAAACGATCTTGACCAGGCCGCCCTTGCGGCCGAACTCGTTCTCACCGAGGGGGTACAGCCGGAAGGTAATCTCGTCCCCATCGTCGTCTATGGCGCTGGACCACAGATCACCGTTCTTCATAAACACCTCGTCGATGATGAAATCGGCGTCTCCGGGATGCTCGTATTTGCCGCAGAAACTCTCCCAATTCGACTTGTCGGGATCCCTGACCGCGATATCCTCGATGCAGACGATGGGCCCGGGCTTCTTGTCCCTTGCGACCTCTTCCATGCCGTCCCAGTAGCCCAGATATGCCCGGACGTCCCTGTAGTCCCTGTTGCTGAGAATCACAAGGACCCTGTCCGCGTCGATGAAGCGTTCGAACCAGGTGGCCACGCCCGGCATGCCGCCGCTGTGGCTGACGACGAGCCCGAGCTCCTCGTCACGGCCGACGGCCCATCCGAATCCGTAGCCCAGCCCGTCCTCCTCATCGTATACGGCGTCCTCGCCGCTGTTCAGCTTCCCGGGAGTGTACATGAGCTTCTGCTCTTCCAGGGTAAGCACCCTGCCTTCACGGAGCGCCCTGTCCCAGCGGAGCATATCGCAGATGGTGGTATACACGTAGTCGTCGCCGTTCAGTCCGTCAAAGGCTGTCACGTCGCCGTCCTCGGCGGAATCCACATCGGCCACACATCTGCCGTCTTCGAACACCGACGCCTGGGCATACTTCTCGAAAGGAACGCCGTCCCTGCGGATGTGGCAGCAGCAGGTGGAACTCATCCCGGAAGGCTCGAAGATGTTCTTCTGCAGGAACTCTTCATAGGGGACGCCGGAGAGCCTTTCCACCAGCAGCGCCAGCAGGTTGAAGCCGGTGTTGGAGTAATGCAGGCCTTCCCCGGGGGCGAAGTACGGCTTTGCCTTTGTCTCGCAGAGGAAGCGCAGGATCTCGTCGTTGCCGGGCACCCGCTTTTCTTCCTTCCAGATCCTGATGAACCAGTCCGCGTCGTCAAAGTAATCAGGAATGCCGCTGGTGTGGGTCAGCAGGTGCCGGACCGTTACGCCGGGATACGGGATCTCAGGGAAGAACTTCACGATCTCGTCCTCCGGATGCAACTTTCCCTCCCGGACCAGCAGCATGACCGCCGCCGACGTGAAGGTCTTGCTGACCGAAGCCAGCTGGAAGACCGTGTCCTCCGTGATCGGGAGCGTGTTTTCGGGATCCCGGAAGCCGAGAACGCCCTTGGACACGATCGCGCCCTTTTCGGCGTAGAGCCATGCCCCGTTGAAACCGTCCTTTTCGTTCAGTTCACGGGCAAGATTATGCATCATGGTATTTTTATCCATCAGTGTGTTTCTCCTTTAGTCTTTCGCGTTTTTGTAAATCTCGCAGGCGATGTCGTTCATCGACTCGTCGGCCGCTTCAGTGACGTTGTTGTACATTACGGCAACGCAGATGTCTTTCCTGCGGGAAAAGACCCAGCTGGTCAGAAAGCCCCAGTTTTCCCCGGTATGGCCGGCAACGCTGTCTTTGCGCGCTTCCGATTCCCAGACGTCTAGGCAGAGGCCGTAGTCATCCATGACAGGCGTCATCATGCGCCGCGCGGTCTTCTTTTTGAGGAAGCCGCCCCTGCGATAGCTCCTGGAAAGGGCGATGCCTATCCTGCAGAGTTCCGTCGGCGTCGTCCACAGGCCGGCAGCGGCGTGCTCGGGATAGTAGTGATATCCGTGGGCAGGGTCCTCCTTCTGTGCCAGCCTGAAGCCGAATGCGGCGTTGGCGACAAGGTCTTCGTCAAGCGGCTGGAAAAAGCCGGTGCGTTTCAGACCGAGAGGTTCGGCGACCTCCTTCTGGAAAGCCTCGCGGAGCGTGGTCCCCGTAATGCGTGTAAATGCGAGCTCGGCCAGGGTGATGCCGCCGCCGGAGTACATATGCTGTTTTCCATAAGGGCGGATCCTTCTGAGCTTCGGCGTGACGCCCCTGCCGTTCAGCACATCCTCCAGAGAAAGCGGTTCGTGGTTTGCCGGATAGCCCGGGAAACCGTGCAGGTTGTACCCCGCCGTGTGGCTGAGCAGAGCGGCGAAGGTCACCGGCCCTTTTTTGACGAATTCCGGCACGATGCCCGAGATATCCGCGTCAACGTCGATGAGTCCCTTGTCCGCATAGCGCAGGAGGGTCAGCGCGAACATGGGCTTGCTGACGGAGCCCGCCTGGAACAGCATATCCGGATTCACCGGGAAGTCCTCGCCGTAGCGTCCGCTGCCGGCACAGTAGGTGAGGAGTTCACCGTCTCCGTGAGAGACGGCAATACTGACGCCGTAGCCCTTCCTGCCCCTGATGCGCATGGCCTTATCCACATCGACGCCAAAGACGTTTTTGACGATCCGGCTGGGGCCTTTGAGCATCCTCATCAGCACAGCCTCATGGCAATCGATAATCCCGGTCTCCCGGAAGCCGGCTTTATGATAGACGTGCAGGCCCGTCTTGTTCTCCGGCCCGGTGGACAGGAAGAGCCGGTCGGCACCGTTTTCTTTGAAATATTGAATGATCTCCTGAAGGGCGGCCTGGCCGTAGCCTTTGCCCTGTTCATTCCGGTCGATCATGAAGCGCCAGATCCAGTAGCGGTCGTCCTCATCCTCTTCCTCGGGATTGAATGCGAACATACAGAAGCCCACCAGTTTCTCATCCGCATAGATCGCAAAGGGCCGGGCCATGCCGGGCTGCTCCGCATTCGCCTCTTCCGCCTCCCGCAGCGAAGCTTCATTTGTTGCGATGAACGGCTGATCCTCCCGCACGGAAAGGGCCAGGACCGCATCCCTGTTGTTATCATTGACAGGTTCCAGTTTTATTATCATGAGTTGCTTTTCTCCTTGATTATATGATTTGGTATGAATTGCTCCAATAATATGTTGGGTTCTGAAAAAGGGCGCAAAAATACCGCAGCGAAGCAGCTCCCGTTGTGGCTGCATCCTGCGGTTCCCACTATCAGAAGTTACCCAAAAACGGCGCACTCAATCAAGGGGTATGCTGCCCCCTGTGGTCTGCGCCTCTGTTCAGTTTTCAGGCGATAGTAATAATCATTGGTGTACGCACCTTTCATTGAGTTCTACTGTATTATACATGCAAATGCATCAATAATCAATCAGGAATAATATTAATTGCTGTTGTCGAAGAAATAGAAAAAGGATTGCTGCCTTTGTAAAGATAGCAATCCTTTTCTGGCGGAAGCGGTGGGATTCGAACCCACGAGCCCGTGAGGACTACCTGATTTCGAGTCAGGCCCGTTATGACCACTTCGATACGCTTCCGTATATGATTCGACGGTGTTGAGAAATCTGCTGAAACAGGGTACAATAGTACCCGGTGAGCATACCATACCATACACGAAAAGCACGGGTTTGTCAATTCCCGGAATATGCCGGAGGAGATCAGATGAAACTGAAAATGAGTGTCCCCTGTCTGTTCGGACTGGAAGGGCTGGCGGCGGACGAACTGCGCCGTCTGGATATGCAGCAGGTACAGGCCGAGAACGGCAGGGTGTTGTTTGAGGGAAGCGAGAGGGATCTTGCCCGCGCCAATATATGGCTCCGGACGGGAGAGAGAGTGCTTGTGACGGTCGGACAGACCCGCGCCAGGAGCTTCGACGAACTGTTCGAAGGCGTAAAAGGAATGAACTGGGAGGACTACATCCCGATGGACGGGGCATTCCCGGTGAAGGGGTACAGCCTGAATTCCGCCCTGCATTCCGTTCCCGACTGCCAGCGTATCATCAAGAAGGCGGCGGCGGAACGCCTGAAGGCGAAGTACCGGACGGAATGGATGAAGGAGACCGGAGCCAAGTACCAGATCCGCTTCGCCATCATGAACGATACGGCGACGCTGTACCTTGACTCCAGCGGTTCCGGCCTGCATAAGAGAGGCTACCGTCCCGTCGGGAACGCTGCTCCGCTGCGTGAGACGCTGGCGGCGGCCATGGTGCGTCTGGCACGGTATCGCGGAAAGGAGTCCTTCTGCGATCCGTTCTGCGGATCCGGAACGATTCCGATCGAGGCGGCGCTCGCTGCGCTGAACCGCGCTCCCGGACTGGGCCGCCGATTCGACGCCATGGACTGGAACTGGCCGGACCGGAGCGTCTGGGATTCCGTGCGTGAGGAGGCGAGGGACTGCGAGTATCACGGGACCTACGACATCTGGGGAGGGGATATCGATCCCGCCTGCATCGCCGTTGCCAGGGAAAACGCCAGACGTGCCGGCGTGCAGGAACATATCCGTTTCGAGACCGCGGAAGCGGCCGCCTTCCGACGGAAGGAACCGGGCGGCCTGATCGTCTGCAATCCTCCGTACGGTGAAAGAGTCATGGAAAAACGGGAGGCGGAGGAGGTATACCGTGCCTTCGGGAAAGCGTACCGGACGCTGGACGGATGGAAACTGTATATACTGTCCTCCCATACGGAATTCGAGCGGACGTTCGGAAGGAACGCCACGAAAAAGAGAAAACTGTACAACGGCATGATCAAATGCGATCTGTTCATGTATTACTGATCCGGCCCAGCGGAAAATGCGGCGGGAACTTATGAAAAAAATGTAAAAAACTGAAAAAAAGGCTTGCATCACAGAAGGATATGCACTATTATATGTCCAGTGGTTAGCACTCGGGTTTAAAGAGTGCTAACCACTGGATACTGTTTTTCGTATTTATTTTTCAGGAGGTTATATATCATGACACTGAAACCTTTGGCGGACCGCGTCATCCTCAAGCAGGTGGAAGCGGAAGAAAAGACCAAGAGCGGCATCATCCTCACCAGCGCGGCGCAGGAGAAACCTCAGATGTTTGAGGTCATCGAAGTCGGCCCCGGCGGTGTGGTGGACGGTAATGAGGTCGTCATGACCGTGAAGAAGGGCGACATGGTCATTACCGGCAAATATACCGGTACGGAAGTAAAAGTGGACGGCGAAGAGCTGGTCATCGTTCGTCAGAGCGACATCCTCGCCATCGTTCAGTAACAGGAGGTAAGACATCATGGCTAAACAGATCATTTACGGTGAAGAAGCCCGCAAGGCTCTTGAGCAGGGCGTAAACCAGCTGGCGGATACCGTCAAGCTGACCATCGGCCCCAAGGGAAGAAACGTCGTTCTGGAAAAGAAGTACGGCGCCCCCCTGATCACCAACGACGGTGTGACCATCGCCAAGGAGATCGAACTGAAGGACCCGTTTGAGAACATGGGCGCGCTGCTGGTGCGCGAGGTCTCCTCCAAGACCAACGACGTCGCCGGCGACGGTACGACCACCGCTACGCTGCTGGCTCAGGCGATGATCCACGAGGGCATCAAGAACGTCGCTGCCGGCGCCAACCCCATGGTCATGCGCAAGGGCATCCAGAAGGCTGTGGACGCTGCCGTCGAAGCGCTGAAGCAGACCAGCCAGACCGTGAAGGACAGCACGGACATCGCGCGTGTCGGCGCCGTGTCCTCCGGTGACGAGACCATCGGCAGACTGATCGCCGAGGCAATGGAGAAGGTCGGTCAGAACGGCGTCATCACCGTCGAGGAGTCCAAGACGGCCGAGACCTATTCCGAGGTCGTGGAAGGCATGCAGTTCGACCGCGGCTACGTGACCCCCTACATGGTCACCGATACCGACAAGATGGAAGCTGTCATCGACGATCCTTACATCCTGATCACCGACAAGAAGATCTCCAACATACAGGATATCCTGCCCGTTCTCGAGAAGATCGTGCAGGCCGGCCGCAAGCTGATCATCATCGCTGAGGACGTGGAAGGCGAAGCTCTCGCCACCATCATCCTGAACAAGCTGCGCGGCACCTTCACCTGCATCTGCGTCAAGGCCCCCGGCTTCGGCGACAGACGGAAAGAGATGCTCCGCGACATCGCTGCTCTGACCGGCGGTCAGGTCATCTCCTCCGACGTGGGCATGGAGCTGAAGGAAGCTGACATCAGCATGCTGGGTACCGCCCGTCAGGTCAAGGTGTCCAAGGACAACACCATCATCGTTGACGGCAACGGCAACCCCGAGGATATCCAGGGCCGCATCAACCGCATCAAGGGCGAGATCGAGACCACGACCTCCGATTACGACCGCGAGAAGCTGCAGGAGCGTCTGGCGAAGCTGTCCGGCGGCGTAGCCGTCATCAAGGTCGGTGCCGCCACGGAAGTCGAGATGCGCGAGAAGAAGCTGCGCATCGAGGATGCTCTGAACGCCACCCGCGCCGCTGTTGAGGAAGGCATCGTTGCCGGCGGCGGAACCGCCTACATCACCGCTTCCAAGGCCGCCGCGAAGATCGTCGGCGAGGCCACGGGCGATGAGAAGACCGGCGCCATGCTTGTCGCCAAGGCGCTGGAAGCTCCCATCAAGCAGATCGCCGCGAACGCCGGTCTGGAAGGCGCCGTCATCCTGGACAAGGTCGCCGCTGCCAACGACGCGAAGTTCGGCTTCGACGCAGCCAAGGAAGAGTACTGCGACATGATCGAGGCCGGCATCGTCGATCCTACCAAGGTTTGCCGCAGCGCCATCGAGAACGCCGCGTCCGTCGCGGGCATCGTTCTGACCACCGAGTCTCTGGTGGCCGACATCCCCGAGCCGCCCGCTCCGGCCGCTCCCGCTGCTCCCGACATGGGCGGCATGTATTGATAAAGACCGAAAACCCGCATAATTCATAGGATTTTTGGCAGTAGATAGGCAGATTTACGCCAAATCCAGCACGATTACTTCAATGAAAAGGGCAGTCAGTTTTGTACTGACTGCCCTTTTGTTATGGTTACTCTTAACCATTTATCTTTAAAGGAAATCCAGATAAAACCTCCATTCAGGTAATGACCTTTTGGCCTGCTCCTTCGGAGCCCTGCCAAGCATGCAATCGGTGAGGGCTCTATTCTGGTTACTGCTGTTTATTCTAAGAGTTTTTAATGTTGCTGTTGTTTTCGGCAGGACCCGATGTTCATAAGGAAAAAAGTCCGATAGAGGATAAGCGTTATTGTCCTCACTGCCAGAGAAGGCACCGTGAAATACAAGCGGATCAGTACAGCTCCTTTTCCGTTACGCAGTCGGTCTTGATGCGCGCCACCAGGTGGTCCAGAGCAGAGATGACACGGGGACGGATGTCACCGCCTACGAGAACGAACATGATGTCGTCATCCACGGCGAGCGTTCCCCGGTTCAGCCATACACGCACGTACCGGATACCTTCCATAGTCATGGCCTCGTCCACAGCGGCCTGCACTCCCGCCTCGTCGTAGTCAAAAAGCAGACCGGTCACTGCGGGAGCGGATTCATCCCCGTTTCGTACCAGCGCTCTTGCCGTACGGCGTACCGTGCCGTTATGTGTCAGGAACATGCCGCAGTCCGCGGCTACCGGGTCGGCCTTGGCCTCCTTGAGCCAGACATCCAGAGAGGGGGGCGTTTTCTTCACGGACGGGGCGGCGCAGTCTGCCGACCCGGCAGAGTTCAGCATCTCCATGCCGTGGTCCAGAGCGGGAAGGACGGCCAGCAGGTTCTCCCTTGCGGCTTTTTCACTGCCGGGAAGGTTCACGATGAGGGATGCGCCGCGGATTCCGGCGCGGGAACGGGAGAGACAGCCCTTGGGGGTGATCCTGAGACTCTCCGCCCGCATCGCTTCGGGAATACCCGGCGTTTCCCTCTCGATAACGGAGAGGGTCGCTTCCGGGGTGACGTCCCGCGGAGAGAATCCGGTGCCGCCAGTAGTGACGACAAGGCCGATTTTCTTCACGTCACAGCAGGAGATCAGCTCCGCTGCGATCAGGTCACGCTCGTCGGGAATGACGGCCGTATGGACGATCTCATACCCCTCATTTCGGAGAAGATCGCAGACAGCTGGGCCGCTGGTGTCGATGCGCTCGCCACTTGCTCCTTTGTCGCTGATGGTCAGGACCGCTGCCGTATAGCTCATGATTCTTCCTCCCTTGTATAATCTCCGTGCACGCCGCCGGATTTTGCCAGCAGCATGACGTCCGTGATGACGATATCCTTCTGTACCGCCTTGCACATGTCGTAGACGGTCAGCGCCGCTGTCGCGGCAGCCGTCAGTGCCTCCATCTCCACGCCCGTCTTGCCGGAGCAGGAGACCTCCGCCCTGATATCTACGCTGCAGGCCGCCTCGTTGAGATCTAGCTCCAGGTCAATCCCCGCCAAAGGGATGGGATGGCACATGGGGATGAGATCGGGTGTGCGCTTGGCGCCCATTACGCCGGCAATCTGTGCCACCGTCAGAACGTCTCCCTTCTTCATGCCTCCGGAGGCAATCAAATCGAAGGTCTCCCGGCTTACCAGGACACGGGCCGAGGCGGCGGCGCGGCGGCAGGATACGGGTTTTTCCCCTACATCCACCATTTTTGCCCTGCCATGATCGTTAAAATGAGTGAAATCGTTTCCGTTCTGCATGGACATCATCCTCCAATCTGATTCATGTTCCGCTCGGCTCCGCTGGGATGCCGGGCGGATAGTTCGCCGTGCCATGCCGGCTTGGCCAGAATGGCTTCCCTGAATTTCAGGATCATGTCCTCTTTGGACAGACCCTTGATGGGATACTCCAAAGGCGAATGCAGGCAGGGTTTCAGGCGCCCGTCCGCCGTAAGCCGCATGCGGTTGCAGGAAGCGCAGAAATGCGCGCTGACGGGGGAGATCAGACCGACGTTTCCCTGGCCTCCGGGCAGCCGGTACAGCCGGGCGACGCCGCCGTCCTCCGGCTGGGGCTCCAGAGAGGGGAGCGCCTCCAGAACGACGGAATAGGGGAGATACGCCTCCGGTCCGAACGCGCCGTCCGTCATCGGCATGAGCTCAATAAAACGCATCTCCACAGGATAACGTACGGTCAGTCCCGCCAGTTCCGGGATCTCGTCGTCGTTGAAGCCGCCGATGAGAACGGCGTTCAGCTTGACCTTCGAAAACCCCGCGGAGAGAGCGGCTTCGATGCCCCGCAGGGCGTCGTCAAGCACGCCGCCGCGCGTCATACGGGCGTATTTATCAGGATCCAGCGTATCCAGACTGATATTCAGACGTTCGACGCCCGCATTTTTCAGAGGCACGGCAAGTTCCGGAAGCAGTGTGCCGTTTGTGGTAAGGCATACCTCCCGGATACCGTCGACTGCAGCGGTGCGCTCGCAGATGGAAAGCACGTTTTTCTTGATCAGAGGCTCGCCCCCGGTGATCCTCACCTTGTATATGCCAAGAGAGGCCGCGGCTTCCACCGCCCGGATCATTTCATCCTCCGTGAGCATGTCCTCGTGGCGTTTTTTGCAGATTCCCTCATCAGGCATGCAGTACCTGCAGCGCAGATTGCAGCGCTCCGTCACCGAAAGACGCAGATATGTGATATTTCTTCCGCAGCGGTCGGTCAAGCTGCCACCTCCTTTGAAGGCCCTGCCGGGGAATGCGGCGGATATGCACGTCGAAAACGGCAGGCAGGGGACGTGCCCGGTTTGCTCAATAGCGTCCGAACGTGCAGTTGGGGAAGTGGCACTCGGAGCACGACTGGCACAGGCCGCCGTCTCCCAGATTGATCAGATCCGGTTTTGTCAGTTTCACGCCTGTATGGATCTGGGGGAGCAGAACGTCGAACATCGTCGTCGGCCTGCTGATGGCGGCGCCGGGAATACCGAGGACGGGAATGTCGCCGAGATAGGCGACGAGCGTCATGTTGCCCGGCTGGGAGGGCAGCCCGTGGGTCACGATCTCCGCTCCCAGACCGCGAATGGCGCTGGGAGTCAGATCGTCCGGATCTACGGACATCCCGCCCGTGAAGATCAGCAGATCGGCGCCCTGTTCCAGAAATGCTCTGGCGGCGTCTTCAATCATGGACAGATCGTCGTCACAGATCGCCGCTCCAAGAACGATATCGTGATAGGAGGACAGTTTTGCCCGGACGACGGGTTCGAACTTGTCCCGGATACGCCCGGAATACACCTCGGAGCCGGTAATGATGACACCGGCCTTTTTGACCCGGTAGGGCAGAAGGTCCAGCAGTTTCCTGCTCTCGCAGAGGGCTTCCGCCCTGAGGATCTGTTCTTCCTTCGTCACCAGAGGGACGATTCGCATGCTGGCCAGCCGCTGACCGGGACGGACGGGGTAATGATCCGGAATCGTGGAGATCGTGATGTCTCCGATGCCGTTGATCTGCCTCAGCAGATCCGTATCCACTCGGAACATGCCTTCTGTGTCCGCAATCAGAAGGACCTTTCCCTCCGACGGTCCCTCGTAGTGAGCGCCTTTCACGGGAGCCATGGCTGCCATGCGCAGCGCGCAGTCCTCCTCGTGCAGTTCGCCTGCGTTCTCCTCCCAGATGAAGACGGTACGCTTGCCGAGATCCAGCAGAGCCGGAATGTCCTCCGGGACGATCACGTGGCCGCGCCGGAACGCTGCCCCCTTGAAGCCGTCACGCATGGCGGTGATGTCATGACACAGCGTCATACCGACGGCGTCTTCCGTTCTTATCTTTTTCATATCAGGAACCCCTTTACAGTCGTGCCCTTTTCAACGGGGCCGCTGCCGGCGGGAATCTCCGCCAGCACGTCCGTCCCGATACCGGAGCTGATGATCACATTGCCCTGCCTGGATGACAGACGGACTACAGCCGTTCCGTCCGTCAGATCCAGCGTTCCCCACATAAGGCGGGTTACGGGAGCCGCCTTTTCCAGAGTTTCGCCGAGAGTGACGGGGATCTCCCGGTTCATGAAAACACGCCTGCCGCATAGTTTTTTAAGGTACGGAGCTGCAACCGCGCACAGAGCGATGAGGGAAGAAGAGGGATGGCCGGACAGGCCGGCGATCAGTTTTCCTTCCGCAGTCCCGAAACAGCAGGCTTTGCCGGGTTTCATCGCCAGACGTTCAAACAGAATGTCGGCGCCTGTCATTGCCATGGCCTCGGGTGTCAGATCATAATCTCCGACGGAGACTCCGCCTGTGAGGATGACTGCGTCGCAGCAGTCCAGACCCTGACGGATGAGAGAGGCGATCTGACCGGCGTCGTCCCGGCCGATCCCGAGAAAAACGGGCTCCGTTCCCAAACCGCTCAGAGTGCCGGCAAGGCTGTATCGATTGGTGTTCCGGATCTGCCCCGGCGCCAGAGGGACGCCGACGTCAGCAAGCTCGCTGCCGGTGGAGATGATACCCACTTTCGGAATGCGGAAGCAGCGAGGATGGGAAACATTCTGTCCGGCGAGAGAAGCCATAAGGGGGGCATCGATCACCGTACCGGCCGGAGCCAGCAGAGAACCGGCCCGAACGTCCTCTCCCGCCCGGATAACGTTGGCGCCTGGCCGGCAGGGGGCGGTGAGAGTGACCTCACAGTCGGTGAATGTCGTTTTCTCGAACTGAATGACGGAGTCGCAGCCTTCTGGAACAGGAGCGCCGGTGAGGATCTTTGCGGCAGTGCCTTCCGTCAGAGAAAAGCGGGAAACTCCGCCCGCAGGGATCTCCTCGAGGATGCGCAGAGTCACCGGATGCAGCGCTGAAGCGTCAGCCGTATCCGCCGCGCGGACAGCGTATCCGTCATAGGCGGAACGGTCGAAAGCTGGAACATCCTTATCCGCAAACAGAGGTTCTGCCAGCACCCGGCCCCAGCATTCCGCCAGTGAAACGGTCTCCGTTTCCGCCCGGACGGGGAGCGAGAGCAGGAGGTCTCTGGCTTCCGTGTAAGAGATAGCGTCTTTTTTCATAGTTTCGCTCCTTGGCCGCCGTATGACAGGGCAGAATGCTCAGTCGGTCAGCAGCAGCAGTTCTTTTCCCGGAAAATGCACCCAGCCGGTTTCCGGGAGAGCGGCGGCGGTCTCCTTGTCCGTCTCCCACCGGATCAGGGCGCTGTCCGGACTGTCCGCATTCTGTATCTGCAGGATGCGGGAAAATGTATCTTCGATGTCGTTTGTAATTCTATAGGGGAAACTGAACCCGTCTTCCGTACGGCCGGGAAGAAAACGGTGGGCCCGGATGCCCACCCAGGTCCATGGACCTTCCCGCAGGAGGGGGAAGGACAGACCCCAGTCCTCCGCCACGATACGGTCTCCTTCGCACCGGGCGCGGGAGAGGTTCTTGCAGCCGGTCAGACGGGCGGTATTGGCTGTGCGGGGATCGGCGAAAAGCTCCCATTTCTCGCCCAGCGTGTCGATGCAGCCGTGCCGATAGACAGCCAGCCTGTCGCACAGCCGGTAGACCTCATCCCGGTCATGGGTCACCAGAATGGCCGTCCCCGGGAAGTCCGCGATAGCTGCACGCACCAGCTGCTCGGTTTCCCATCGCAGGGCGGCGTCCAACGCGGAGAAAGGTTCGTCAAGCAGCAGGATCTCCGGCTGGGAGACCAGAATCCTGGCCAGAGCGGCTCTCTGCTGCTGTCCACCCGACAGTTGGGAAGGATAGCTGTTTTCCAGTCCTTCGAGTTTCAGTCCTGCGAGCTGACGCATAGCGAGTTCCCGCCGCTGAGCACGTGTCAGAGTCCCGCTGCGTTCAGCACCGACCATAACGTTCTGAAGAAGCGTCATGTTCGGAAAGAGTGCGTAATTCTGAAAAAGATAGCCCACGCCCCGCTTCTGAGGTCTGCAGTCGATGTGCTTTTCCGAATCGAAAACCGTGCGGTCATTGATCCGGATGATCCCTTCATCCGGACGTTCGATCCCCGCAATGCAGCGGAGGGTCATGGATTTTCCGCAGCCTGAGTTTCCCAGCAGGGAGAGCGTCTCCCGGCCGGCTTCCAGTTTCACGTCAAGCGTGAACGAGCCAGCTTTCTTTCTGATGTCTACGTATACTGACATGAGTCACCACCGCGAATGCCTGTGCCGTCCGCCTCCGGAAGCCAGGTTGAACAGCACCAGGATTATGAAGGCGATCACCATCATGATGCCGACCCAGATACCTGCGGTGACGTAATCTCCGTCTTTGATCACATTGGCGATCTTCTGGGAGATCGTCCCCGTTTTGCCCGCGATGTTTCCCGCCAGCATGCTGGTGGCGCCGAATTCCCCGAGCGCTCGCGCAAAGGTGAGAACCGTGCCTGAAGCAACGCCGGGGCCAGCGGATGGAAGGACCACCCGCCAGAAAATGCGGCTCTCTTTCATGCCGAGGGTCCTGGCGGCATAGATCAGATTGGGATCCACCTGCTCGAAGGCTGCTCTTGCGTTCCGGTACATCAGCGGAAAGGAAATGACAGAGGCGGCGATGATGCATCCCAGCCATGTCTGGACCACCTTGATATTCAGTTCATTGTACAGAAAGGCGCCGACGGGGCGGCGCAGGGAAAACAGGAGCAGTAAAAAGAATCCCGCCACGGTGGGAGCCAGGATCATAGGAAGCGTCAGGATGCTGTCTGCCACGGCCCGGAGCCTCGGCCCGGCTTTCAGGACCATGCGCGCAGCCCAGAGGCCGAGAAAAAAGCAGACGACCGTGGCGACGATACCGGTCTTCAGAGAGATCCAGAAGGGACTCCAGTCGAAACCGGCGATGATCTGTCCGAGTTGTCTCATAAGTATCATCCTTCGTGGCCGGGCCGGATGTGCCGGCCCGGACTCTCAGTCTCCTGGATGCGGTCAGGGGTTTACGATGAAGCAGTATTCTTCGAACGCCTTCAGGCAGACATCGGTCTGCAGGAAAGCCAGAAGATCGGCAGCGGCCTGCTGTTCCGCCTCATCGGCTTCGGAGTTCTCCACCAGACAGACGGGGTAGATGATCTTGCCCGTCAGGGTCCCGTCGTCCTGGGCGATGATGGTCAGGTCGTTTTGATGGTTGAAATAATCGGAATAGTAGATGGTAGCCACTTCCACGGAGCCTTCCACCGCCTTGGCAGCCGCGACCTCGACGTCGTCAGCCTCATCGATCTCAACAGTTCCTCCGAATGCCGCGACGATATCCTCGGTGGTGTAGTCCGCGGGCTTCTCGGCTTCGGGGAGGATGCCAAGAGCGACGAGCGCAATGCGGGAGTAGTTGCCTACCGGCACGGAACCGCCGCACAGGGCCATGCTCTTCGCTGCGGTAATGGTATCCCAGCCCGTCACGGCCGTCTCGACGTCGTTGCCCCGGACGAGGCACAGCTGGTTGGACAGCAGATTGACGATGGAGCCTTCCTTGACGAGACCGTCGGTCTCGTTGAGCGTGGTGACCTGTTTTTTGCCTGCCGAGAAGAACAGGTCATGGCCGATTCCGTTGGCCTCCTCGATGCCGGTGAGCAGCTTGCCGGAAGAGCCGGTGTTGTACTGGACGGTCACGTTCGGGTATTCCGCGGTAAAGGCGGGGATGATCCTGTCGACGAAGACGGCTTCCAGAGAAGCGGCGATGTCGATGTAGATGGTGGTCTCCGGTGCCGCAGGTTCCTCTGCGGGAGCGGGGTCATCCGGTGTCGTGTCCTCCGGGGTGTCTGCGGGAGTGGTGTCAGCTGGTGTTGTGTCTGCCGGCTTCGTGTCCGCCGGAGCGGTTTTTCCTCCGCCGCAGGCGCACAGGCACAGAAGCAGGCAGAGGGCGAGAATGATGGATACGGTCTTTTTCATGGTTTTTTCCTCCTTGAAACAAAAAAATGTCCGTCTTCTCAGACGGACAGAAAGACCAGGACAGACCGATCCCATGACTCATATCCGTCTCCTTTTCAACAAGGAAGGCCACGCCGTTTCCGGCTGTGACCCCGGGTCGGAAGATCCGACCGGCCCGGA
Source organism: Oscillospiraceae bacterium (assembly GCA_017540565.1). GTDB lineage: Bacteria > Bacillota > Clostridia > Oscillospirales > Oscillospiraceae > Alloscillospira. Next base: position 30,698 of record JAFYAU010000050.1, on the reverse strand, counting down.
CGCCATGGCAGAATGCTGTAGGCGAAGGGGCTCGAAGACTGGAATAATTATGCTACGGGAAACACGCCATGTCAAGGGGGAGACCGTGTCCCAAGGGGCGAAAAAGTGCTGGTTCTGCAATGCTGTGTTGCAAGGCACTGTGACCCGCAAAAGGCGATTATAACAAAGAGTATAGGAAGAATGGAATATAATATAGCGAACAGGAGCGGCCTGCGGCAAAGGTTATGTGTGAGGAGAAAGCTGAACGGAGGTGCCGCCCCATTCGCCATATATAACAAGGAGGGAGCCTGATCCGGTGTTTACGCATTAACGCCATAGATTACGCCAGACAGCAGTAGAATCCTGAAGATTACTAAGGATTCTCGTGAATTAAGAGGGCCTCTAATGCGCCATGTTAGGAGAGTATTAAACCCTTGGCATGTCTGTGTTTCCCTTTGTTTGAGCTTCATCCTGTACTTTTCAATTCAGCCCGGGCGGCATGTATTGATAAAGTCCGCAAACCCGTATAATTCACAGGCTTTTTGGACGTAGATAGGAATACTTACACCAAAACACGCCATATTCAGCACTTTTTCTGCAAAGAAAAGGGCAGTCAGTTTTACATGTACTGAGTTACATGCACTGACTGCCTTTTTTATTCTTTGTGACGTCGGGATCGCAGCATCTTCCAGGAACTGGAGTTGTCGGTCGGACGGATGCTTGTTTTCTGTGACGGTTACTTCCGGGTGTCAGAAATCCAGTTTCCTCATTTTCTTGACAATGGCTGTGATCAGAAGAATGACTGCGACCGCTACGGCGTAAATCGGAACGATCTTCCGAATGAGGGGGTATCCGCCAACGCACGTCACCACGACCAGCGCCCCGACAATGCCGAGGATCCCGCCGATGATTCCGGTTTTGAGAAGAGATTTCGTCAGCATCGCGAACGAGAGGCAGCCGGTGATGAAGGTCCCGCCGATGCTGACTATGGTCAGGGCAATGCCCAGAAGTTTCGGAACGGGATACTTCGCGCTCTCGCCGGCCCCGAGCCACAGGAAGAGGAACATCAGCGCGGGAAGCAGTACCGCGGCAATGATACCGGTGATCTCAATGGATATATCCCGGGCGTCATACGTGAGGCTCCGCAGTTCCTTCCGTGCTTCTTCGAGAGCCTGTTTGGCCATTTCCCGGATTCTCTGCGTGTCCGCCGAACTGGCGGCTTTCTCCAGCCACGGCACGGCGGAAGAAAGGCTCTTTTTCGTGCCTTCGCCCTTCATGAGGCACACGCCCAGGTTGTACTGAGCGTCTCCCATTCCCTGTTCCGCGGCTTTTTCATACCAGGAAACGGCTTGTTTCGCATCCTTTTCTACGCCTTTCCCGTCGCTGTAGCAGAGGGCCAGGTTGAACTGGGCTTCTGGCACGCCCTGTTCTGCGGCTTTCTTATACCACGAAACGGCTTGCTTCGCGTCCTTTTCTACGCCCTTCCCGTTGCTGTAGCAGAAGCCCAGGTTGAACTGGGCTTCCGGCACGCCCTGTTCTGCAGCCTTTTTATACCAGAAGAAGGCTTTTGAATCGTCCTTCTCCACGCCTTCCCCATTGCTGTAGCAAATACCCAGGTTGTACTGAGCCAGATCAAAGTCCATGTCGGCGGCCTTCTGGAAGCATGAGGCAGCTTTCTCGAAATCTCCTTGTTTTTTCGCGCGGTGTCCGATAGAGTTCAGTTCCTGCGGTTTTCCCCCGTGAGTCAGTATGATATTCTTCAGATCGTTCAGGTTGTTGCGCTCTTCCATGTCTGCTGTGCCTCCCGGAGTTATTTTACTGATTATCATATACCTTTGGAGGGTGGATGACAAGATAGAAGTGGGAGGTTGAGCGGGGGACGTATGCTCGGCATCGCACTTTGACAAAGCGGTTATCGCGCTCACAGGCACCGCTTTGTGAAAGGATGTTGAAGTGGATCACACGGCTTGGGGATCAAAATTCTCTCAGTGAGATACAGTGATGGAGACTGAATCCCAGGGCGGATGATTGGCAGCCCAAATCGTTCAGCGCCGGCTGACAGACCGATACCGGAAAAGATATGAGGATTTCGAAAAACGCCATTCGGTTCGAACAAAGATAATTGTATGAGAAAGGAGTTGTCGCCAATTAATATGACGGCTCCTTCTTGCAGCTCTTTTCTGAAACGAAGACAGGGAGGAACATGGATGGGAAAAGAGAACGATCCTCCCGTAACAGGTGTACTGAGATATTGTGAGCATAATCATTCCCACAGTTGTTTTTCTCCAGCCTCGGGGTTATAATATGAGGTTGTAATACCTAAAATGGAGGACTGTCCTTTGACACTTCTTGAGTATATCGAGTCCATCAGGGACCGCAGAATAACGGTGATAGGGATCGGCGTAAGCAATCTGCCGCTGATCCGTCGGCTGGCGGCTGCCGGCTGCCGTGTGACCGCCTGTGACAGGCGGGAACGGGCAGCGCTGGAGGCTGCCGATGAACTGGAACGTCTGGGAGTGACGCTTTCCCTCGGAGATGCGTATCTTGACGAGATCCGTGCGGATGTAATATTCCGCACGCCGGGGATACGGCCGGATCTTCCGCCAATCGCGAAAGCGGTGGAGGAAGGGGCCGTCCTGACGAGCGAGATGGAGGTGTTCTTCGAGGTCTGCCCATGCCGGATCGTTGCCGTCACAGGAAGCGACGGAAAGACTACGACGACTACGCTGATCTCGGAACTGCTGAAAGCGGCCGGAAAGACCGTATATCTGGGCGGCAACATCGGGCATCCGCTGCTCTGCGAAGCGGATGAGATGGATCCGGAAGGATTTGCCGTCGTGGAACTCTCGTCTTTCCAGCTGATGACCATGAACGGCCGCTCGCCGGACGTTGCCGTCGTGACAAATCTGGCTCCCAATCATCTGGATGTGCATAAGGACATGGAGGAGTATACCGAAGCCAAGGCGAATATCTGCCGCCGGCAGGGACCCGGATGCGTGACTGTCCTGAACCGGGATAACGATATCACCGCGGGATTTGCTTCTGTCACCGGAGGAGAAATCCGATGGTTCTCCATGAAACAGACTCAGGCCAACGGCGTTTTTAATCGGGAAGAAACGATGATCTCGGCAGAGAACGGGACAGAGATGGCTCTGATGCCGGTGTCCGATATTCGGATTCCCGGCCGGCACAACATAGAAAACTATATGGCTGCGTACGCCGCCGTGAGAGACTGGGTCAGCCCTGAATTACTGGTACATACGGCGAAGACATTCAACGGTGTGGAACACCGCATCGAATTCGTGCGTGAGCTCAGAGGGGTAAAATACTACAACGATTCCATCGCTTCCAGCCCCTCCCGCACCAGAGCGGGCCTGCTTTCCTTCCGGCAGAAAGTGATCCTGATTGCCGGAGGAAAAGACAAGGGCGTGCCATTCGATAGCCTGGGAGAAGATATCATCGGACACGTGAAGAAACTGGTTGTTACCGGACTGACGAAGGATAAGATCCGGGCGGCCGTGGAGGGCCGCGAGGAGTATCGCGGGCAGCCGCCCATCTTCACTGTGGAGGACTTCCGCGAGGCCGTCCTGAAGGCTGCCGAGATCGCGGAATCGGGAGATATCGTGCTGCTTTCCCCGGCGTGTACCAGTTTTGACCGTTTCCGGAACTTTGAGGAGCGGGGCAGGTACTTCAAGCAGATCGTCATGGGACTGGAGTGAACGGAATGATGGTTTTGCCAGTTTCGGATGAGATCCGTGCGATGGCCGACCGGGCGACGGCGGAGATCGCACCGGTATTTGAAGAGATCGACCGGGTGGCGCAGGCCAATGCGGAGAAGGTGCTGTGCGCATTCCGTGAGGAGAAGGTGAGCGCCTCCTGCTTCGCGGGAACCACAGGATACGGATACGACGATCTTGGCCGCGATACGCTGGGACGGGTGTTCGCCCGAGTATTCGGCGCCGAAGCCGGGATCGCCCGCATAGGGTTGGCCAGCGGGACGCACGCCATCACCACCGCGCTGTTCGCTGCGGTGAAGCCGGGGGACACGCTTCTGTGTGCCACGGGACTGCCCTACGATACGTTGCAGGGAGTGATCGGCATCAACGGAAAACCGGCAGGTTCTCTGGCCTACTATGGGATCGGATACCGTCAGACGGATCTTCTGACGGATACGAAGCCGGATCTGGACGCAATACGCGTTGCGGCCGCCGATCCCTCCGTGACTGCCGTGGAGATCCAGCGCAGCCGCGGCTACGCCGACCGGGGAGCTGTATCCGTGGAGGATATCGGAAAGATCTGCGATGTCGTGCATGACGTGAATCCCCGCGCGGCGGTCATCGTGGACAACTGCTACGGCGAGTTCACGGAGACGGCGGAACCCACGGAGGTGGGAGCGGATCTGATGGCCGGATCGCTGATCAAGAATCCCGGAGGAGGGATCTGCCCCGGAGGCGGATATCTCGTCGGGAGGAAAGACCTGGTGGAGGCTGCCTCCTACCGCATGACCGCTCCGGGGATCGGAGCGGAGGTAGGAGCGACCTACGATACCAACCGCCTGATGTTCCAGGGGTTCTTCCTGGCGCCTCATGTGACGGCGCAGGCGCTGAAGACGGCGGTGTTCACCGCACGCATGATGGATCTGCTGGGGTTTTCGTCCTATCCCGCATGGAACGCCTTCCGGTCGGACATCGTGCAGACGGTGGATCTGAACAGCCCGGAGATGCTGACGCTGTTCTGCCGCGGGATACAGGCCGGTGCGCCGGTGGATTCCTTCGTGACCCCGGTGGCGGCGCCCATGCCCGGATATGACAGCGACGTGATCATGGCGGCCGGCGCCTTCATCCAGGGCGCTTCCATCGAACTGTCGGCGGACGGTCCCATGAGACCTCCGTACCGCGCCTTCCTGCAGGGAGGCCTGACCTTTGAGTCCGCACGGCTCGGCATCATGCTGGCCGCTGAACTGATGAATCAACATAAGAAAGAGATGAACAGATCATGAGGAAATTCGAAAAATCCAGAAAGCTCGACAACGTCTGTTACGATATCCGCGGCCCCGTTATGGACGAAGCCGCCCGTATGGAGGCGCTGGGGATGGACATCCTCAAGCTGAACATCGGCAATCCGTATCCGTTCGGGTTCTACGCCCCGGACGAGATCGTGGTGGATATGATCTACAATCTTCGGAAGACCGAAGGTTATTCCGATTCCAAGGGCCTGTTCTCCGCGCGCAAGGCGATCATGCAGTACTGCCAGCTGAAGAATATTCCCAACGTGTCCATAGATGACATCTTCACCGGGAACGGAGCCAGCGAGCTGATCACCATGTCGATGCAGGGCCTTCTGGACAACGGGGACGAGATCCTCGTCCCGGCGCCGGATTATCCGCTGTGGACGGCCTCCGTCAGCCTGGCGGGAGGCACCGCCGTGCATTACATCTGCGACGAGCAGAGCAACTGGTATCCGGACATCGAGGACATACGCGCCAAGATCACCGACCGTACCAAGGGCATCGTCGTCATCAACCCCAACAATCCCACGGGAGCGCTGTATCCGAAAGAGGTCCTCGAGCAGATCGTCGAACTGGCGCGGGAGCATGAACTGATCCTTTTCGCCGATGAGATCTACGACCGCCTGGTACTCGAGGGTGAGCATGTCGCGCTGGCCTCTCTGGCACCGGATCTCCTTACGGTGTGCTTCAACGGCCTCTCCAAATCCCACCGCGTCTGCGGCTACCGGTGCGGCTGGATGTGCCTGGCGGGCAACAAGAGCCACGCGGCGGGGTATATCGAGGGCCTGAAGCTGCTCAGCAGCATGCGCCTGTGCTCCAACGTCCCCGGGCAGAGCATCATCCAGACGGCTCTGGGAGGATACCAGAGTTCCACCGAGATGATCTCTCAGGGCGGCAGGATCCGCGAGCAGAGAGACTACATCCATAAAGCTATCAACGAGATCCCCGGGCTTTCCGCCGTGAAACCGGCGGCCGCCTTCTACATCTTCCCGAAGATCGATGTGGAACGTTTCAACATCAGGGACGACGAACAGTTCGCCCTGGATCTGCTGAAGCAGAAGAAGATCCTCATCACCTGCGGCACGGGCTTCAACTGGATCAGACCGGACCATTTCCGTATCGTATATCTGCCGGAGACCCGCGTGCTGGAGGAGGCTGTGGAAAAGATGACGGACTTCTTTGCCCATTACCGTCAGAAGTAAGGCCATGGAGGAGTACATCCGTCTCAAACAGCAGATCGCCTATCATATGGACCGTTACTACAATCAGGACGATCCGGAGATCACCGATCTGGAATACGACATGCTGATGCAGGACCTGAAACGGATGGAGAGAGAACATCCGGAATGGGTCACGCCCGACTCCCCCACACAGAGGGTCGGAGGCGCGGCCGGCGTGAGGAACGGCACGAAGGTCGTGCACAATGTCCCCATGCTGTCCATCGAAGACGTGTTCACGAGGGAAGAGGTCGCGGAATGGACGGAACGGGTGCTCGCCATGCACCCCGGAGCCGAATTCTCCGTAGAGCACAAGATCGACGGGCTGAGCATGACGCTGCGCTACCGCCGGGAGGCGCCCGGCGCCCCGCTGACGCTGTTCCTGGCGGAGACCAGAGGCACCGGCTTCGAAGGGGATGACTGCACCGCCAACGCCCTCATGATCCGGGACGTTCCCCGGAGCCTTGATCTGCCCGGGGATTACCTCGAGCTGCGCGGCGAGGTATACATGACCCACGCGGCCTTCGAAGCGTACAACGCCGAGCAGGAGCGCGCCGGCCGCAAGACCGCTGCCAACGCCCGAAACCTTGCGGCGGGGACACTGAGGCTCCTGGACGGGAGCCTGACGGAGAAGCGCGGCCTGTCCATGTTCATTTTCAATGTCCAGGACGGAGCGCGCGAACTCATGACGCGTCACATCTCCGCGCTGGACCGGCTCGAGGCGCAGGGGGTGCCGTGCGTGCCGAGAACGCTGTGCCGGACGCCTGAGGAAGTGCTGAAAGCCATCGACCGGATCGGGGAAGAGCGGGGAAGCATCCCCTATGATATAGACGGAGCCGTCGTGAAACTCGATCAGATCGACTACCGCGCGGATTTCCCCGCGGGCACCAAATATTCCGCCGGCCACATTGCCTACAAGTATCCGCCGGAGGAGCGCGTCGTCGTGATGGACGAGATCCTTGTGGACGTCGGACGCACGGGAAAGCTTTCCTTTACCGGCGTGTTTCACGACAGGGAGACCGGAGGACCCGCACGCCTGTGCGGGACCGACGTGACGAGAGCCACGCTGCACAACCAGGACTACATCACGGACATGTCCATCGGCATCGGCGGCGCGTACAAGGTCTACAAGAGCGGGGAGATCATCCCGAGGCTGAACGGATGCGTGGAGCCTCCTCCTCAGGTGTTTCATGCTCCGGAAAACTGCCCGGTGTGCGGCAGCGCGCTCGTACGGGAGGAGGACACGGCCGACATCCGCTGCGTCAATCCCTCGTGCCCGGCCCAGCTGGCCAGAACGGTCTCCTATTTCGCCTCCGTCGGCTGCATGAAGATCGACGCCCTCGGGGAAAAACTGATCGAGGCCCTGATCGAAGCGGGCTATCTGCACAGTTACGCGGATATCTATACCCTCAAGGACCATCGGGAGGAACTGATAGCCAAAGGGATGATCGGCAAGGAGAAGAACACGGACCGCATCCTTGCCGCCATAGAGGCCTCCAAGGCCAGCGATCCCGTGCGCCTGCTCACCGGACTCGGGATCCGGAATGTCGGGGCGGCAACGGCCAGGGCAATCATGGAGCACTATTCCGGGATCCGTGAACTTGCCGCAGCGACCGCTGAGGAACTGACAGCAATCCCGGACGTGGGAGGAATAACGGCCTCCTGCATCGCGGATTTCTTCGCGGATCCTCGCAACAGGGAGATCCTCGACCGGCTGGAGGCTTCCGGCGTCAACATGAAAATGCCGGAGAGGACCAAAGCCTCGGACAGACTGCAGGGCATGACGATCGCGGTAACGGGGACTCTTCCCACACTGGGACGGAAAGAGATCGAGGAGCTGATCGCCGCCAACGGAGGCAGGGCCTCCGGCAGCGTGAGCCGGAAGACCACATATCTCGTGGCCGGCGAAGCGGCCGGCTCCAAGCTGACGAAAGCAAGAGAACTGGGCGTGCCGGTTCTTACGGAAGAGGAGTTCCTGATGATGATCAGGGAAACGGACGGAGAAGAGAGCGTATGAGAAAAACTGCCATTTTCCAGCCTTTGAAAGTAGGTCCCATCACGCTGAAGAACAGGATCGAGGTCGCCCCTGCCGCGCCGTTCCTTGCCGGGCACGACAGCTCCGTGACTCCGGAGTTCTTTGCCTATACCTGCGAGCTGGCCCGTTCCGGGGCCGGCGTCGTCACGATCGGCGTCACCGGCGTGGAGCCTTCCCGCCCCATGGGCGGCAGGACGCTGAATCTGGGCAATCCCGCCTACATATCCGATCTGGCGGATATGGCAGAGGGGATCCACCGGTTCGGCGCGGCGGCCAGCATAGAGATGGTGCATTCGAGGTTCATGCTGTCCCCGCCGGAGAAGGTGGTCAACGAAACGACCACCGAAGAGGTGGAGGAAGTGATCCGCCTGTTCGCGTCCGCCGCAAGCCTCGCACAGAGAGCCGGTTTCGACATGGTGCTGATCCACGGCGGACACGGCAATGTCCCGTCCATGTTCTTCAATGCGAAATACAACCGACGTACGGACCGCTTCGGAGGCTCCTTCGCAGGAAGATGCCGGTTCCCGATCGAACTGTGCCAGGCCGTCAGGGAGGCGACCGGCGGAAAGCTCGCCATCGAATACCGCATCAGCGCGGAGGAGATCCTGCCGGGGATGACCACCTTCGAGGAGACGCTGGCCTTCGCAAAGGAGCTGGAGCCGTATATAGATATGCTCCACGTATCCCGTGGGCTGCTGGAAGAGGACAGCCTCCTTCCGGTGATCAATGCGCCGGTGTATCTGCCTCGCGGCGCCAACATCCCGTTCGCGGCGGAGTTCAAGAAGGAACTGAAGATCCCCGTCTGCGTGGTCGGAAGCATGGATCTCGATCTTGCTGAGGAGGCTGTGGCCTCCGGCAAAGTCGACATGGCCGCCATGATCCGCACGATCTATGCCGACCGGAGATGCGTGGAGAAGGCGCGGAAGGGGCAGGACGACGACATCCGCCCCTGCATCCGGTGCAACACCTGCATCTCACGGACCCATTCCCAGTTCAAGACGGTCCGGTGCGCGGTCAACCCGCTCGTCGGCCGGGATACGTGGTTCCGCACGGACGTGCCGGCGGCGGTCAGAAAACAGGTGGCCATCATCGGCGGGGGACCGGCCGGCCTCGAGGCGGCGCGCGTCTGCGCCAGCCGCGGCCACCGGGTGACGATTTATGAGAAGAGCGCCGAACTCGGCGGCAAATTCCGCATGGCGTGCGCGGCGGAGTTCAAGCAGGAGATGAGGAAGTATCTGAACTGGTCGATCCGCTCCGTTCTGAGAAACGAAAGGATCACGGTCCTGACGAATACGGAGGCGACGCCCGACCTGATCGCAGAGGAACGTCCGGACGTCGTACTGCTGGCGGCCGGGGCCGCTCCGATCCTTCCGGCGTTCACCGCCGCGGGGACGCCGAAACTCGTCTGGGTCGGAAACGCGGAAGAGGATCCGGCGCTGACCGGGCAGCGCGTAGCCGTTTGCGGCGGAGGCATGACCGGGATGGAGTTCGCCCTGTCCATGGCCCGCCTCGGGAAGGAAGTCACCATCGTGGACATGCTCCCGGAGGACATGCTCGGCGCGGGCGGCAGCGCCATCAACCTGATCGCGATCAAAGACCTCCTGCGTCAGGAGGGCGTGAGATTCGTCTGCGGCGATCCCATCGAGGACATAGACGAACAGGGCGTGCACCTGAAGACGGCCGGCGGGAGAAAGACGGTCGCCTGCGATACGGCCGTCATGAGCCTGGGCTTCCGCCCGGATCACAGCCTGACGGAGGAGTATGAGATGGTCTGCCCCACGGTTCTGGAGATCGGTGACAACCGGAGGCCCGGCAACATCTGGAACGCCACCGCGACAGCGTTCGACGCGGCGATGGAGCTGTAAGGACATAGACAAGGCCATGAAAAACGACCGGCGTGCGCATGGCGCATGCCGGTCGTTCCGTATATTTGGACGGTCAGTGGACGTTGTCCGGTTCCGCCAGGCTCTTGTATCCCGCGAACAGGGTCCGGGGAAGAGTCATCTCCATCTCCTCCTGGGTCCAGAACTCGGGGGAGAACTTGTTGACGGTGGCCTTTTCCACCGGCTCGGAGTACAGCGCGATGCTGTTGCCGGCCAGGGAGAAGATCGAGCCGCTGATCTTCGCCGCGGCGTCCGTGCACAGGTAGGTCAGGAACGGGGCGATGGCTTCCGGGGGAGGCGTCTGCTCATAGGTGAAGTTGGGCAGGCCAGCCATGGCCTTTTTCCTGTCGCTCTTCACGAGGTTCGCTGCCTCCAGGTCGATGGACGCTCTGGTCGCTGCGAACGGGGAGAAGGCGTTGCAGGTGATGTTGTAGGGATACAGCTCGATGGCGACCGCGCGGGTCAGGCCGACGACGCCGGCGTTGGCGGCGCAGTATTCCGGATGCAGGATCCAGTCGCCGAGGAACGCGCGGGACGTGCAGTTGATGATGCGGCCCCACTTCTGCTCCATCAGATAGGGAGCGGCGTGACGAATCACGTTGAAGTATCCCTTGGGCTTGACGGTGTTGACCCTGTTCCAGGTCTCCTCGCTCATCTCGGCGATGCTGCCGAAGCCGAAGGCGCCCGCCACGTTGGCGATGATGTCGATCTTGCCGTAAGTCTTTACCGCGAACTCGACCAGATCCTTCGCGGCGTCGAAATTGCCGATGTCGGCAAAGAAGGGAGCGGCCTTGCCGCCGTTGGCGACGATGGCGTTGGCCGTGGTGGCGGCATCGCCGGCCAGCATGGCGTAACGCTCCCGGACCTTCTTCAGATCCTCGGGCGACAGGGTGGCGATCTCCTCCGGGGTGAGCTGCTTTGTCTCGCTCTGACCGGGTTTGCGGTTGTTGGTGACCACCATGGCCCCTTCCGCTGCGTATTTCATGGCGAGGGCACGACCGACGCCCTGACCGGACCCGGTGACGATAGCTACTTTACCTTCCAGTAACTTGCCCATGGTATTCTCCTTTCCGGATTCAGTCCATCAGAAGGATGGGCTTGATCGTAACGCCTGCGTGGGAGTCCTCGAAAGCGGTCTCGATCTCGTCGAACTTATAGAACTTGACGAGCTTGTCCACGGGCAGACGGCCCTCCTTGAAGAAATGGACCAGCTGCGGGATGAAGGTCTGGGGATTGGCGCCGCCTTCGGTCACGCCGATCAGGCTGACGCTGGGGTTCATGAGCTGAGGCTCAAGGGCGATGGGCACCTGCGCATCTCCCGTGACGCTGACGAGGCAGCATCTGCCGAGACGGCACAGGCAGTTCAGCGCCTGGTTGATGAGCATGGGAACGCCCGTGCACTCCACGCTGTAGTTGCAGCCGCCGCCGGTGATCTCCTTGATGGCGGCAACGGCGTCCACTTCCTTGCCGTTGATCAGGTCGGTCGCGCCGCACTCCTTGGCCAGCTCCAGACGGGAGGGGACCACGTCGACGGCGAAGATCCTGCTGCAGCCGCGGATCTTGGCGGCCATGATGGCGGCCATGCCGACGCCGCCGCAGCCGAAGACGGCCAACGTGCTGCCGGGACGGGGAACGAGGGTGTTCAGAACGGCGCCGGCGCCGGTCTGGACGCCGCAGCCCAGGGAGCAGAGCTTGACGAGATCCTCGTCGGATACGTCGACCTTCACGGCGTTGCGGGCGTCGACGACCACGTGATCGGCGAAGGAGCCCTGGCCGAAGAAGCTGGAGATGTCCTCTCCGTCCTTGCTGAAGCGCTTCGTGCCGTCCTTGTAGGAGCCGTCAAAGAACAGACGGTTCAGCTCGTCGCAGGCGTAGGGCTGACCGCCGATGCAGTATTTGCAGTGTCCGCAGGAGGGGAAGCTGAGGATGACGCGGTCCCCGGGGGCCAGCGTGTCTACGCCGACGCCGACGGATTCAACGACGCCAACGCCCTCGTGGCCGAAAATGGCGGGGAAGGTAACGGGGACGACGGCGTTCAGTCCTGCGGAGTCCGTGTGGCAGACGCCGGCGGCCAGGATCTTCACGCATACCTCGGTGGCCTTGGGAGCGGCCAGCTCCACGTTTTCGATCACCATCTTGCCCGGAACGTGGGCGACAGCGGCTTTTACTTGCATGATCAGTACCTCCATGTCATAAAAGATTTTTACAGAATTGAATTGAAAAAACAGGGGCCTTTTTACCTGTCCAGTATACCGAATGCAGGCCTTTTTTTCAACCGGTATTTTCGGGAGAGAACGGACAGCGCACAGCGGCGGGAAGGACTGCCGGATCCCGGCAGACGAGAGCTGCCGTGTATCCGTCCGGAAGCCTCCAGACGCGGCCGGTCGTGCCGTCGGGGCCCTCGAAAACATCCCCTGCGGGGAGAAAGACCATGTCCCGCAGAGGGCGGTCCATGAGGCCGTTCATCTTGATGAAACTCTCCTTCAGGCACCACAGGGTGGCCGGGTCCGCAGCGGCCAGCTCCTCCGGGGAGAAACAGCGGCGCAGCAGGCGGTCCGAAAGGACGCGCGGCTCCTGTACGTCGGCCCCGCAGGGGGAGTCCCCGACGGCGCACAGAACGAGCAAGCCGGAATGGCTCAGGGAAAAGAACAGATCCGGAAGCTCCGGGAAAAAGGGCTTTCCCCGGTCTGTTTTCGATATCTCAGGCAGAGGGATGCCGGCGTAGCAGGATACGGCGTCCTTCAGCAGTGAGCGTACGGCCTCGTGAGGGGAGAGATCTCCCCGCGGCCGGGCGTATATCTCCAATGCGCGCGCCTCCTTTCCGGGACGTCCGTCCCGTCCTGATTATAGCAGACGGAGGTCTGCCTGTCATCCGGAGAAAACAATGGCGGAAAGGGGGTTGACAAGAGCAATGAAATGAGTTACACTGCGCGGGTGTAAATCATTTGAGATTTACAGAGCTCGGCACACAGGAGGATGTTATGGCGGACCGGACGCTTCAGATGACCCTGCTGTACGACTTTTACGGAGAGCTTCTGACGGACAGGCAGAGGGAGCTTTTCGACCTGTACTACAACGAGGACCTGTCCCTTGCGGAGATCGCTCAGCAGTACGGGATATCCAGACAGGGTGTGCGGGCGAACCTGATGCATGCGGAAAAAACGCTGCTTCAGATGGAGGAGAAGACCGGATTCGCCGCCGGATTTGAACAGCGGCAGTCATACGCGGCGCGGGGCGGCGAGATCATCCGGACGCTGAGAGAGAGCCACGGCGATGAGAAGACGCTGGCGGCGCTCGACGAACTGGAACGGATCCTCGATGTGATGAAAGGTTGAATCCATGGCCTTTGACAGTCTTTCCGAAAAACTGAATAACGTATTCAAGAAGCTGCGCGGCAAGGGCCGCCTGAGCGAGAACGACATCAAGGAGGCGATGCGCGAAGTCCGCATCGCGCTGCTGGAGGCAGACGTCAGTTACAAGGTCGTCAAGGATTTCGTTAAAACGGTATCCGAACGCGCCGTGGGGCGTGAAGTCCTGGAAAGCCTGACGCCCGCCCAGATGGTCATCAAGATCGTCAACGAGGAACTGACGGAACTGATGGGCAGCAAGAGCACCGGGATCAACATCTCCCCGAAGCCCCCCACTGTCATCATGATGGTCGGCCTGCAGGGCGCCGGCAAGACGACGAACTGCGCCAAGCTGGCCGCCTACATGAAGAAGACCACAGGAAAGCGCCCCCTGCTCGCTGCGTGCGACGTATACCGTCCCGCCGCCATCAAGCAGCTCGAGACGGTGGGAGCGCAGGTGGATATCCCCGTGTTCCAGATGGGAACGGAAGATCCCGTAGCCATTGCCAGGGCAGCCGTGAGCCATGCGAAGAAGAACGGAAACGACCTCGTGTTCCTGGATACCGCCGGCCGTCTGCACATTGACGAAACGCTCATGGACGAGCTCAAGAACATCAAGGCGGCCGTACAGCCGGACGAGATCATGCTCGTGGTGGACGCCATGACCGGACAGGACGCGGTGAACGCCGCATCCGCCTTCAACGAGGCGCTGGACATCGACGGCATCATGCTCACCAAGCTCGACGGCGACGCGAGGGGCGGCGCGGCGCTTTCCATCCGCGCGGTCACCGGGAAGCCGGTGAAGTTTGCCGGCATCGGAGAGAAGCTCGACCAGATCGAAGTCTTCCATCCGGACAGGATGGCGTCGAGGATCCTGGGCATGGGCGACGTGCTGACGCTGATCGAAAAGGCGGAGGCGGCCATCGACGAGAAGAAGGCCAGAGAGATGGCCGAAAAGCTCCGCAAGAACAAATTCACCCTTTCCGACTATCTGGACCAGCTGATCCAGCTGAAGGGGATGGGGAATCTGCAGGATCTTGTCGGGATGATCCCGGGCGTGGACAGCAAGGCGCTGGCCGGCGTCACGATGGACGACAAGGCGCTGCTGCGCACGGAGGCCATCATTCTCTCCATGACCCCGTATGAGAGAGAGAATCCCAACGTGATCAACAACAGCCGGAAAAAGAGGATTGCGGCCGGCTGCGGGCTGACCGTGGTGGACGTGAACCGGCTGCTGAAGCAGTACGAGGCCATGCAGCAGATGACGAAGCAGATGTCCAAGGGAAAGATGCCCGCGATGCTCGGAGGAAAGGGCTTCGGGAAAAAGGGCAAGAAGAGCCGTTTCGGGTTCTGACGGGAAGGTACGCATGGAAGCATGCTGACTGATATAACAAAACAAATATAACAATTATTTCAGGAGGAAAGAACAATGGTTAAAATCAGACTTCGCAGAATGGGAGCCAAGAAGAATCCCTTCTATCGTGTCGTGGTGGCTGAGTCCCTCGCCCCCCGTGACGGACGCTGCATCGAGGAGATCGGCACCTACAACCCGCTGGCCGACCCCGCCGAGATCAAGATCGACGTGGAGCGCGCCCAGTACTGGATCAAGAACGGCGCCCAGCCGACCGACACCGCCCGTGCCCTGCTGAAGAAGATCGGCGCTATCTGAGAACCGGAAGAGTAAGCCATGAAAGAACTGCTGCTTTATATCGCGCGCAATCTTGTTGATCATCCGGATGAAGTGGTAGTCAATGAGATCGAGAAGTCCGATGAAACGGTCTTTGAACTGCACGTTGCCCCCGGCGATATGGGCAAGGTGATCGGACGGCAGGGAAAAATCGCCAGGGAGATCCGGGTGCTGATGCGCAGCGTGGCCCAGAGACAGGGCAAGCGGATCAGCGTGGATATCGTTGACTGATGAAGAAGCGTTATCTGGAGGCCGGTCAGATCGTTACCACGCACGGCGTGCGCGGTGAGGTCCGGATCCGGCCGTGGGCAGACAGCGCGGAGTTTTTGAAGGGCTTTTCCGTTTTCTATATCGACGGGAAGCCCTTTCCTGTACGCTCCGCCTCCGTCCACAAGCAGGCGCTGATCGCCTCGCTGCAGGGCGTGGATACCATGGAGGACGCCGAAGCTCTCCGCGGCCGGACCGTCATGATCGACCGGGAGGAGGCACGGCTGGAGCCGGGCGCCTATTTCCTGCAGGACATCATCGGCCTGCCGGCGGTGGAAGAAGGAACGGGGAAGGAACTGGGCACTGTGGAGGATATCATGGAACTTCCCGGCGGCGACGTGCTCGTCATCCGCGGGGACAGGGAGATCCTGGTGCCCCGCGTTCCGGAGTTCATCCGGAAGGTGGATACGGAGAACGGATTCGTATCCGTTCATCTGATCGAGGGAATGTAATGCGGATCGATATCATGACCCTGTTTCCCGATACCGTGGGAGACATGCTGTCCGAGAGCATCATCGGCCGCGGACAGGAGAGAGGCTATATCCGGATCGAATGCCATCAGATCCGGGACTATACCACGAACAAACAGAATCAGGTGGACGACTATCCCTACGGGGGAGGCAGAGGCTGCGTCATGCAGGCTCAGCCTCTGTACGACTGCTGGAAGCACATCTGCGATGAGGCCGGCCGCCACATCCACACGATCTATCTTTCCCCCTGCGGGACGGTGTTCGATCAGGCGGCGGCACGCCGCCTGCAGAGAGAATACGACAGGCTGATCCTGGTGTGCGGGCATTACGAAGGGATCGACCAGCGGTTCATCGACGAGTGCGTGGACGAGGAGATATCCCTGGGGGATTTCGTCCTCACGGGCGGGGAGATTGCGGCGATCGCCGTCGCGGACGCCGTCTGCCGCCTGGTGCCCGGCGTGCTTCCGGATCCGGAATGCTTTGAAGAGGAGAGCCACTGGGCGGGACTGCTGGAATATCCGCAGTACAGCCGGCCTGAGGTGTGGAGAGACAGGCACGTGCCTCCCGTACTTCTTTCGGGTCACCATGTGAACATCGCCCGCTGGAGAAGAAAGCAGTCGATCCTGAGGACAAAGCTCCGCCGCCCTGACATGTTCGGAAAACTGACGTTCACGGACAAGCAGGACAGAAAGATCCTGGCCGAAATCGAGCAGGAACTCGGGGACAAGGAATAATAAAAGCTTCCTTCGCGGTTTTCCGCGAAGGAAGCTTTTTTAGTATTGCAGAGGGGGAACGTCAGCGGCGTCCGCCACCGCCTCCGCCGTGGCCGCCTCCGCCGAACCCGCCGCCGGAGTGGCTGCTGAAGCCGCCGGAGTGGCCTCCGAAACTGCTGCCGGAGGAATGACCTCCGAAGCTGCTGCCGGATGAATGGCTGCTGAAGCCGCCGGAGGAGTGGCTGCCGTACTGATGGCTGCCGTGATTCCAGCTGCTGTAGTATCCGCCGCTCATGGGCGGCCTGGGCGGCCTGGGCGGCCGCGGATCATGCCAACTCAGATGCGGCCCCCAGAAGAGATACCACCAGTGATAGGGCCGGATGCCGTAACCCATGGCGCCGCAGTAACTCTGATACCTGCGCCGGTCTGCACGGCGGATCAGGAGGTAGATGATGAGCACGACTATCAGAAGGAAGACAAGAGGACGCAGCCGGCTTCCCGAGGAATAGCTGTAGTCGTTGTTCCCGTACGGCTCATCGGGCACATACCCGCCGTCGTCGTAATCGTAGCCGCCCTGATACGAGGACGGATCGAGCACGTCGGGAGAAACATTGTAATAGGACGAGTAGAAGGCGGTCAGCTCCGAGACCATGCTGCCGACGGCAGTATCGTAGTCGCCGGCGTCGAAAGGATCCCAGAATACCGTGTCGAACATCTCGTCGACACGGGCTGACGTGAGAGCGCCCTCAAGGCCGGACCCGTACGTGAGCCACGCCTTGTTTTCGTTCGGACAGAGGAGAAGAAGGGTCCCGTTGTTGCGGTCGCGGTTGCCGACGCCCCATTCGTTGAAAAGGGTCATGGCATACTCGTCGCTGTAAAGCCCGTCGAGATAATCGACGGAGACGACGACAAGCTGGGAACCGCTGCAGTAATACTCCAGTTCTCCGTTGAGGGCAATGATCCTGTTTTCCAGCTCATCCGACAGGACGTCCGCATAATCCGCGACGTAGAAGCTGTCGCTCCTGTCCACGAGGGCGAAGGAGGGAACGGCGCAGAGGAGCAGAAGGAGGGCAGCCAGCAGGACTGCCAAAGAACGTTTTCTCATGGCATTCACTCAGAAGTAGTCCGGCACGGTGACGCCCGCGATCCGGTACAGTACGTTGACGGGGAACAGCCCAAGGACATTGGAGCGGAAATCGCTGACCAGTTCGTTGTAGCCGCTCGTCTCAATCAGACGTGCGGTATTGCTCATGATACCGGCATAGTCCTTCTGCGCGCTGATCTTGTCCGCATCCGTGAGCTGCTGTTCCAACAGGGGAACGAGCGCGTCGCAGGCGGAACCCAGCGCGGCGTTGGCTTCGGACCGGGCGGTGACGGAACCGGCGTCCAGCAGAGCCTCTCTGGCCCTGCGTACGGCGTCGGACTTTTCAGACAGCTCTCCGTACTGGGCGGCCAGGGAGATAAGCCCCAGGGAGGCGTTGCTCCGGGCTTCCAGCTGCGCGGACACGGAGGGCAGGGTATACCCCGCGGAAGAGGACCGGACGCCGGATTCAAACTGTTCCAGGATGTCGGCGGCCTGCCTGCCCACGCTGCGCCGGACGCCGATTACAAGAGCCAGCAGACACAGGATGACGGTAATGATCACCGCTGTGCGCCGGTTTTTGAAAACAGACATGGCGCCCCGTCAGCGGCGGAGATCCAGAAGCTTCTGCTTCAGCTCGCCTTCGATGCGGCCCAGCTCAGCTTCGGCGGCATGCCGTCTGGCGGAACCGTCGCGCTGGATCTGCTGGACTTCTTCCAGCGTCTCGATCAGCATGCGGTTGGTCTCCACCAGCGTGTCGATATCCACAACGCCGCGTTCGGACTCCTTGGCGACCTCGATGCTGCCGGTCTTCAGCATCTCGGCGTTCTTCTTCAGAAGCTCGTTGGTCATCTCGGTGACCTCGTGCTGGGCCTGCATTGCCTGCTGGGAGTGATACAGACCGAGAGCGAGGACCATCTGGCTCTTCCACAGAGGGATGGTGTTGACGATGCTGGTCTGGATCTTCTCGACAAGCAGGGTGTCATTGTTCTGGATGAGACGGATCTGCGGAGCCATCTGCACGGAGACCATGCGTGTCAGCTCCAGATCGTACAGCTTTTTCTCAAAACGGTTGATCATGTTGGCGAAATCGCTGGCCGCCTGCGCGTCCTCCGGCAGACCGGACTCCTCCGCCTTCTTCTGAAGAGCCGGCAGGGTCACGGTGCGGCATTCGTCCAGCTTGGTCTTGCCGGCGAGGATGTACATGGTCAGTTCCTTGAAATAGCCCTGATTCGTCTCATACATCTTGTCCAGCATGGCGGTATCCTTCATCAGGACGACCTGATGCTTTTCCAGCATTTCGGAAATCTTGTCCACGTTCACTTCGGCCTTGGCATAGTCCGCCTTCAGCGTCTCGATCTTGTGCTGGGCCTTTTTCTTGAGGCCGAACAGCCCCTTCTTCTGCTTCTCATCGAAATTGAAGCCCTTCAGTTCGACGACGAGATCGGAGAGCATGTCGCCAACCTCGCCGAGATCCTTCGTGCGCACGGCGTTCAGGGCGGTATCGGAGAAGTCGGAGATGTGCTTCTGGCTGGCGGCACCGTAGGTGAGCACGGTGTTGGTATCCGTGATGTCGATCTGCTTGGAGAAAGCTTCCACCTGCTTGCGCTCTTCCTCCGTCAGGCTGCTCATCTGGCTGTCGATGCTTTCCTTGATGACGGCGTTGTCCTCCTCCAGGGTGGGGGCGGCAGCGGCAGCCGCGGCTGCGGGAGCCTCCGTCGCGGCGAGAGCCTCCTCAAAAGAGGGAAATCCATCGGGATTCAGGGTCAGTTCAGGGACGAATTCAGTGTTTTCAGACATGGCAAAGATCCTTTCTTATGTAGTCATATATGTGGAAAATGAATGTTTTCTGTTTCAGAGAGCGGGTTCAGGCGGTTCCGGGAGTGCCAGAGGAGGCTTCTTCGAAGCCGTCGGAGGCCAGCCCCTCCTTTTTCAGCATGTTCTCTAGAACGGTGATATCCGTCTCGATATCGAGCGCCTGATTGGCGAACAGCGCATCCAGCTGCTTTTCATAGGCGGCCACCGTTGTGTCAAGGATCTCGGAAATGCGCTCCCGGGTGGCGGCGATATTCTCGCCGTTGACCCCGATGCTGCTCATACGGTCGTATTCATGCAGCATCTTGACGGTGGTGGGGAGGAAGTAATCCGAAAAGCGACGGATCGTCCTGTAGTCCGCCGGGTCGTCGATGAGATCCTGAAAGATCTGCCCGGTAAGTTCGATGAGCCGTTCCGTCTTCTGACGGATCTCCGGATCCGTGATCCTGGACTGCAGAGCCTGCATCTCGGCGACGGCCGTGCGGCCTTCGGCGAGCAGGGCGTCGTGCTCCGGGATGCCGGTCGGAGAGGGCTCCGGCTCGTCCGGGACCTCGACTTCCGTCTGGACCGTCTTCCCGGGGAAGACGTGGCTGAGCAGAAGATAGACGGGGATCGACAGGACGGCCAGCAGGGCGAAATGCACAGGACGGTACATGGGAAAGATCAGCGCGTACAGCAGCCAGAAAACGCCTATCCCGTAGACCGGCCAGCAGGACCGGATTTTCTTTTCCTTCGTAACCTTCAATGGCACCGCCTCCCGCAAAAAGATCCTTTTGTTATTGTAGTACCGCGGGGGGCTTATGTCAAGAAACGGCGGCGCCCGGAAGCGGATCCGGGAGCGGCTGTCGGAGATGTTTTTCCGGGAAAAACAGAGAGGGTGCGTCTTGTAAAAAGGACGGGAATCAACTATGATAGGAAAAAGAAAAACCCATGGAAAGAGGAGAGAGCGATGACGAAGATCGCACCGTCGATCCTGTCGGCGGATTTTGCGTGCCTCGGGCAGGAGATCCGCAGCATAGAGACTGCGGACTACCTGCACTTTGACGTGATGGACGGCCTGTTCGTTCCCAACATCTCCATCGGCATCCCGGTGCTGGAATCCGTCCGGAAGATCACGGATATGACGCTGGACGTCCATCTGATGATCGACCGTCCCCACCGTTACGTGGAGCGCTTTGCCGATGCGGGGGCGGATCTGGTGGTGTTCCATCTGGAAGCCGATGCGCAGGAGGACATCCGCCCGGCGCTCCGCGCCGTGCGGGCCAGGGGAAAGCGGGCAGGCCTGGCGGTAAAGCCTGCCACGCCGGCGGAGGATCTGATCCCGTATCTTTCAGAACTCGATCTGGCTCTGGTGATGACGGTGGAACCGGGATTCGGAGGCCAGAGGTTCATGGAAGACATGCTCCCGAAGGTGGAGCTGCTGAGAAAGACCGTGGACAGGGAGGGCCTTCCCTGCGAGATCGAGGTCGACGGCGGAGTCAACCCGGCTACGGCGGCGCTGTGCCGCGCGGCGGGGGCGGATGTGCTTGTCGCGGGAAGCGACGTCTTCCGGGCGGCGGACCGCGCCGCCAGGATCGCTCAGCTGAGAGGAGAGACGGCATGAATCTTTTTCCGCAGACACTGGAGACGCTGATCGAAAAGTTTGCGTCCCTTCCCGGCATCGGAAGAAAGACGGCGCAGCGGCTGGCGTTTTTCGTTCTCGCACAGACCGAGGAAGAGGCGGAGGCCTTTGCGGACGCCATCGTGCAGGCCAAGAGGAACATCTTCCCCTGCAAGGTATGCCACAACCTGACGGATTCCGAACTGTGCCCGGTGTGCAGCAACCCGGGAAGGGATACGCATACCATCTGCGTCGTTTCCGACCCGAAGGACGTGGTTGCCCTGGAGCGCGGACGGGAATACAACGGCCTGTATCATGTGCTGCACGGTGTCATCTCGCCCATGAATCACGTATCTCCGGACGACCTGACCATCCGGGAACTGGTGGCGAGGGTGGCCGAAGGGGAGATCCGGGAGGTCATCATGGCGACGAACCCGGATACGGAGGGGGAGACCACCGCGAGGTATATCTCGCGCCTGCTCAAGCCATTCGACGTGAAGATCACGAGGCTCGCCTACGGCGTGCCCGTCGGGGCCAATCTGGAATTTGCGGACGACGCCACGCTGACCAGGGCCATGGAGGGACGCACGGATTTCTGACCGTGAAGGAAAAGCGTGCAAAAAGTCTGAAAAATGCTTGCATTTGAAAGAATTGTATGATATATTGTATGCGGTAGTAACAGGAATTTGCGGAGTGGGGAAATCCCCACTCCTTTTCTGTGCGCAAAAGCCCCGGCTTACCGCCGGGAGGGAAAGGAGCGCAAAATGAGCAGACTGACCGATCAGGTGTGGGCTCTGGCTGAGCCGGTCGCCGCGCAGAACGGATGCACGATCTGGGACGTGGAATACGTCAAGGAAGCCGGCACGTGGTATCTGCGGGTATATATCGACCGGGAAGGCGGGGTCGGGATCGACCAGTGCGAGGCGGTCAGCCGGGCGCTGGACCCCATCCTCGATGAAAAGGACCTGATAGAAGGCGCATACACCTTCGAGGTGTCCTCCGCTGGAGCGGAACGGACGCTGAAGCGGCCGTCGGATTTCGCCGCCTTCATGGGAAGCACGGTGGAAGTGAGACTGTACAGGAGCCGGGACGGAAGAAAGGAATTCGTCGGGAAGCTGTCTGACTACAGGGATGGGGCCGTCAGTATCGAGATCAACGGAAAAACCGAGACGTTCGAGCCTTCGGAAACGGCGAACGTGCGTCTTCGCGTAACATTTTAAGAATAGGGGACCGACAATGAACGCAGAATTTTTTGAAGCAATCGCAGATATCGAGAAGGAAAAGGGAATCCCTCAGAGCTATATGCTGGAGAAGATCGAGCAGGCGCTGCTCGCCGCTCTGAGAAAGGATCATCCGGACGCCGCGGAGAATGCCCGCGTGGATCTGGATCCCGAGAAGAAAGAGATCAGCATGTATATCATGAAGACGGTCTGCGAGCAGGTGGAGGATCCCGAGACCCAGATCCTGCTGGATGACGCCAGAAAGATCTCCGCCAGATACGAGGTGGGGGACACGGTGAACATCCCGGTCGATACCCAGAAATTCGGACGCATCGCCGCCCAGGCTGCCAAGCAGGTCATCATCCAGGGCATCCGAGAGGCGGAGCGAGGCATCGTTTTCGACGTGTTCACATCCAAGGAAAGAGAGATCATGACCGGCGTCGTCCACCGGGTGGAGCCCAACGGAAACGCCTACGTGCGCATCAGTTCCGGGTCCGAGACGACGGACGCGAGCCTGACCGCCAACGAGCGGATCGCCGGAGAGGAGATCCATGAGGGAGACCGCATCAAGGTCTATGTCGTCGAGGTCAGACGCTCCTCCCGCGGCCCGCAGGTGCTGATCTCCCGCACCCATCCCGGCCTCGTGAAGCGCCTGTTCGAGATGGAAGTTCCTGAGATCTTCGACGGAACGGTGGAGATCAAGAGCATCGCCAGAGAAGCCGGCAGCCGCACGAAGATCGCTGTCTGGGCGAACGATCCGGACGTGGATCCCATCGGAGCCTGCGTGGGTCCGCGCGGCGGCCGCGTGGCGGCCATCGTGGACGAGCTCCACGGAGAGAAGATAGATATCGCGCGCTACAGCGACGATCCCGAGGAATTCATCGCCTCCGCGCTCTCTCCCAGCGACGTGATCAGCGTCACGCTGCTGGACGACGAGAAGAGCTGCCGGGTGATCGTTCCCGACAACCAGCTCTCTCTCGCCATCGGCAAAGAGGGCCAGAACGTTCGTCTCGCCGCAAGGCTGACCGGGTACAAGATCGACATCAAGCCCGAGAGCCAGGCGGGCCAGCTGGCGGAAGAAGAGGAAAACTGAGAAAGGCGGGCGGCCTATGCAGAAGAAAATACCGATGCGGCAGTGCCTGGGCTGCCGCGAGATGAAGCCGAAGAGAGAACTGATCCGGGTGGTGCGGTCCCCCGAGGGGGAGGTATCCCTGGACTTCAAAGGGAAGAAGCCCGGACGGGGCGCCTATGTGTGTCCGAGTCCCGAATGCCTGAAAAAGGCGACGAAATCCAAGGCTCTGGAGAGGGCGCTGAGCGCCGAGATCCCGGAGGAACTGTATCTGGATCTTCAGGGCAGAATGGAGTGAGCCTATGGATAAATGTCTGCATCTGCTTGGACTTGCCAGAAAGGCGGGCGCTCTTGAGATCGGAGAGGAGTGCGTCAGCGCTGCCGTCGAGAGGGTCAGGGTGCGTTGCGTCCTGTCTGCGCGCGACGCTTCGGAGGGTTCCCTGAAAAGAGCCGGGCTGCTGGCGCAGGATGCGTCCGTGCCCCATATCGTCCTCCCGTACGGAAAGATGGAACTGAGCGAGGTGGTCGGACGGGGATCTCCCGGACTGCTGGCTTTCACGGACACGGGCCTGGCCGCGGCGTTCGCGGCGGAACTGGCGAAGACGGATGAGCGGTACGCTTCCGCTGCGGAACGGATGGCGCTGAAAAAAAAGCGCGCCGACGAGCGCAGACGCGTTCGGAAGACATCTGACGGACAGGGGAAACGCACCAACGGGAAAGGAAGGTAAGAAGATATGAGCATTATGTTCAAATACAGGATCCATGAGGTGGCGAAGGATTTCGGAGTGCCGACGAAGACCATTTCCGAGATCGTGGCCAAGTATTTCGAGGCGCCGAAGAACCATATGCAGGCGCTGGAGGAAGAACAGCTCGACGTCATCTTTGAATACATGACGGCAAACAATCAGATCGACAGCCTGGAAGAGGTGTTCGTCGTTCCCGCGGAAGAGAAGGCCACGAAGGAGGCTCCCGCCGCGAAAACTGCGGAAGAACCGAAGAAGGACGCCCAGGGAGAGCGCGCGAAGGAGGACAAGACCGCCGCCGCGCCCAAGGACCGTCCTGCTCAGCAGCAGCCGCAGCAGCCGCCGAAGAAGAAGGAAGAAAAGCCCTTCCAGCCCAGAAAAGTGCCGGAAAAGAGGGTCATCGATACCTCCGGCGCCACGATCAATCTGTCCAAATACGACGAGAGACTGGATAATTTCGTCCCCGAGCGCACGGAGAACATGAACCGGGGCAAACAGAAGATCGGCAAGAAGAACCAGAACCGCAACCAGAACCAGAGCAGCGGAGCGAAGCGCCGCCAGGAAGAGCGGGATCGCATGCAGAAGCTGCAGCTGGAGATCGCCAAGAAAGCCCCCGTCAAGGTGCTCATCCCCGACGAGATCGCCGTGAGCGAACTGGCTTCCCGCATGAAGAAGACGGGCGTCGAGGTCGTCAAGCAGCTGATCAAGCTCGGCGTCATGGCGTCGCTCAGCGACGTGATCGACTATGATACCGCGGCGCTTGTGGCCATGGAACTGGGCTGCAAGGTGGAGCGGGAAGTGATCGTAACCATTGAGGAGAGACTGATCGACGACCATGAGGACGCTCCGGAGGATCTCGTTCCGCGCGCGCCCGTTGTCGTGGTCATGGGACATGTCGACCACGGCAAGACGTCCCTGCTCGACCGCATCCGTCAGGCGAACGTGGCGGCCGGCGAGGCCGGCGGCATCACGCAGCATATCGGCGCATACCGCGTGCAGATCAACGACAGCCCCATCACTTTCCTGGATACCCCGGGCCATGAGGCCTTTACCGCCATGCGTGCCAGAGGCGCCATGGTCACGGATATCGCCATCCTGATCGTGGCGGCTGACGACGGCATCATGCCGCAGACGGTGGAGTCCATCAATCACGCGAAGGCGGCCGGAATCCCGATGATCGTGGCCATCAACAAGATGGATGTTCCCGGCGCGAATCCCGAAAAGATCAAGCAGCAGCTGACCGAGTACGAAATGGTCCCCGAAGAATGGGGCGGCGAGACGATCGTCTGTCCCATCTCCGCGAAAACGGGCCAGGGCGTGGACAATCTGCTGGAGATGGTGGCCCTCACTGCAGAGATGCAGGAGCTGAAGGCGAATCCGAACCGTTCCGCGAAGGGAACGGTGATCGAAGCCCGTCTGGACAAAGGCCGCGGACCCATCATGACCGTTCTCGTACAGAACGGAACGCTGCGCCAGGGCGACGTGATCATCGCGGGCACGGCTGTGGGCCGCGTCAGGGTGATGACGAACGACAAGGGCGAGCGCGTCACGGAGGCAGGGCCCTCCGTCCCGGTGGAGATCACCGGCATGTCGGAGGTCCCGGATGCGGGCGACGTGTTCAACGCCGTGGCCGATGAGCGCATGGCCAGGGAACTGGTGGAACAGAGAAAGGCGGAGAAGAAGAACGCCTCGTCCTCCCAGAAGAAAGTATCCCTGGAGGATCTGTTCTCCCGGATCAAGGAAGGCGAGCTGAAGAATCTGAACATCATCGTGAAAGCGGACGTTCAGGGCTCTGCCGAAGCGGTGCGTTCCTCTCTCGAGAAGCTGAGCAACGAGGAAGTACGTGTCAGGGTCATCCATTCCGCCGTCGGCGCCATCAACGAGTCCGACGTCATGCTGGCGGCGACCAGCGGCGCCATCATCGTCGGGTTCAACGTGCGGCCGGATGCCGCGGCCAGAGACAACGCGTCCAGAAATGACGTGGATATCCGCATGTACCGCGTGATCTACGACTGCATCAATGAGATCGAAGCGGCCATGAAGGGAATGCTCGCGCCGAAGTTCAAGGAATCGGTGATCGGCCATGCCGAAGTGCGGCAGACCTACAAGGTCTCCCATGTGGGCACGATCTGCGGCTGCTACGTACAGGACGGCAAAATCGTCCGCAACTGCCAGGTCCGCGTCGTGCGCGACGGCATCGTGGTGCACGAGGGCGAGCTTGCCTCCCTGCGCCGTTTCAAGGACGACGTGAAGGAAGTTGCCAGCGGATACGAGTGCGGCCTCTCCATCGAAAAATTCAACGACATCAAGGAAGGGGACGTAATCGAGGCCTTCGTCATGGAACAGATCAAGGACTGAGATTGCGGACATCAATATGGCATCGAATAAGATTCAAAGGATCAACGAAGACATTCAGAGAGTCCTGGCCGACCGTCTGCGGTCGGTCAAGGACCCCCGGGTGCAGCAGGGCATGATCAGCGTGGTGTCGGTGGATACCAGCGGAGATCTGCGCTGGTGCAAGGTATGTCTGAGCGTATACGGACTGAAAGACGAGAAGGAATTCAAGAAAGGGATCCGTTCCGCGTCCGGCTGGCTGCGCAGAGAAGTGGGAAACGCCCTGTCCCTGCGGTATACGCCGGAATTCGTATTCATCCTGGACGACTCCATCGCCCACGGCGCCCATATCAGCAAAATGCTGGCGGATCTGGAAGTGAAGGAGGACGGGGATGAATCGTCTGACAGTTGAAAAGACGGCCGCCTTTCTCAGAGAAAACGACGGATATCTGGTCCTTACCCACGTGAGACCCGATGGCGATGCCCACGGGTCCGCTGCGGCTCTGGTCCGCATTCTTCGCTCTATGGGAAAGACGGCTTATATTCTATATAATCCGGAGACAACGGATAAGTTCGTTCCCGTGGTCAGCGCTCTGTGGGCACCCGAAGGATGGGAGCCGGAGACGGTGGTGTCCGTCGATCTGGCGTCCGAGGGGCTGTTTCCCGCGAACGCCGTCTGCTATGCCGGGCATGTCGCACTGAGCATCGACCATCATCCCAGCAATACCGGGTACGCAGAGAACCTCTGCCTGAGCGGAGAGAGAGCATCCTGCGGGGAGATCATATATGAGATAGCGCGGGCGGCAGGGATCGAGCCGGACATCCCCGTAGCCGAAGCAATCTATATCGCCGTATCCACGGATACCGGCTGCTTTGCCTACGCCAACGTGACGGAGAACGCCTTTTCCACAGCTGCGAAAATGGCGCAGGCCGGCGCGGATATCGCCGAATGGAACCGGATTCTGTTCCGCACGAGATCCCGGCGGAGGATCGCTCTCGAGGGTATGATCTACTCCGGAGCGGAATTCTATTTTGACGGTAAAGTGGCGGTCATCACCGTGACACGCCGCATGATGGAGAGAAGCGGCTGCACGGAAAACGACATGGACGATGTCGCGGCGATCCCCGGAGGCATCGAAGGTGTCGTCTGCGGGATCACACTGAGGGAAATGACGTCTCCTGAGGACTGCAAGGTTTCCGTGCGGACGACGCAGGCCGTGAATGCCAGCGAGCTGTGCAGCATACTGGGAGGAGGCGGCCACGCAATGGCAGCCGGAGCATCCCCCAAGGGGATGACGGTCGAAGAGATGAAACAGGTCCTGCTCAGGGAACTGGAACGGATGATGAAAGGTGCTGGCGTAGAGTGAACGGCCTTCTGATCGTGGACAAGCCGGCCGGATGGACTTCCCACGACGTGGTGGGAAAACTCAGGCGCGTTTTCGGGGAACGCCGTGTCGGTCACAGCGGCACCCTGGATCCCATGGCTACGGGCGTGCTTCCGGTGTTCGTCGGACGGGCGACCAGAGCCGTGCCTTTCTGCGAAAACGACAGAAAGGAATACATCGCGGCTTTCCGCCCCGGCATCGTTACGGATACGCAGGACATCACAGGAACGATCCTCTCCCGCTGCGAAAGCCTGCCGGAGAGGCAGGAAGTGCTTGACATCCTGCCGGAGTTTACCGGGGAGCTCATTCAGATCCCGCCCATGTATTCTGCGGTCAAGGTACAGGGGAAAAAGCTGTATGAACTGGCCAGAAAAGGCATGGAAGTGGAGCGGAAGCCCCGGAAGATCACTATATACAGCCTGACGGCCGAGGATTGGGACGGCAGCGACATCATGCTTCGTGTATGCTGTTCCAAGGGGACCTATATCCGCACGCTGTGCCACGACATCGGCCGGAGACTGGGGTGCGGAGGCTGCCTGGCCGGGCTTCGGCGGACGGCCGCCGGACGATTCACGCTCGACGACTGCGTGACGATGGAGCAGATCCTGTCAGCCGCGGAGGAGGGAAGAGCGCGGGAACTCCTGCGCCCGGTGGACAGCCTGTTCGACTGCCCGGTGGTAACGGTCACGGGCAGCGACAGGAAGCGGTGCCTGAACGGCAATCCTTTCTCCTGCGAAGGACTTGAGGATGGGTTTTACCGGGTATACGACGAAAAAGGCAGCTTCCTTCTTTTCGGCAGCTGCTCTTCGGGAGTAATGAGTACGGTGAAGAGTTTTTTTGAAACGGGTGAAGGGTCTTGAACGGAGATCACATCATAGCGCTTGGCTTTTTTGACGGCGTACATCTGGGACACGCGGGACTGCTGGCCCGTACGGCAGAGGAGGGAAAAGCAAAGGGACTGGTTCCCGCCGCCCTGTCCTTTGACGAACATCCGCTGACCCGTGTCAGCGGGCGCAGGGTCCCGCTCCTGACCGTTCCGGCCGACCGGACGGCGCTCATCCGTGAACTGTTCGGCATCGAGGAGAGCATCGTGCTCCGTTTCAACGACGAAATGATGCGGATGCCGTGGGAACGGTTTCTCGATTCACTGATCGAGGAGTATCATGCGGCGCATATCGTGTGCGGGTACGACTACTCCTGCGGATACCGGGGACTGGGCACGGCGGAACGGCTGGCCCGGAGATGCGCCGAGCTCGGCATAGGATGCGATGTGATCGATCCGGTCACTGTCGACGGCGTCCGGGTGAGTTCCTCCCTGATCAGAGAGCTGATCACGGAAGGCCGGACGGAGGAGGCTCTGCGTTATTACGGACATCCCCATATGATGACCGGTATCGTGAGAACTGGCAAAAAACTGGGGAGGACGATCGACGCGCCGACGATCAATCTGCGGTTCGACCGGGATCTCATCGTGCCGAAGCACGGAGTATACGCCAGTGTCGTTACTCTTCCCGACGGAAGGAGACTGCCCGGCGTAACGAACGTGGGCGTGCGTCCGACGGTTGAGGATACGACGACGGTCAATGCGGAGACATATATTCTGGACTATTCGGGAGATCTGTACGGAAGGACCGTCAGGCTCGAACTGTTCAGATTTCTCCGTCCGGAGATGAGGTTTTCCGGAATCGAGGAACTGAAACGGCGTATCCACGCCGACGCGGACACCGTCAGAGACTACTTCAGTATCAATGGACAGTATCTTTCCGGCAGAGGAACCGAGACGGAAGGAGGACGGCGTTGAATTATCTCGAACAGGGAATAGACACGACGCGGAACTGGTTCAGACAGGCGGGACTGCTCGGGGACCTGATCGAACTCCTGATCGCGGCTCTGGTGGCTTTCATTGCCGTCATCATCATTCTGAAAGTGGAAAAGAAAATCTTCTCCAGGCATCTGAAAGTGGGAAACAAGATCCAACTGCGTTTCTGGGAGAACACTTTCCGCGTGGCCATTGTTCTGATCGCCATTTTCTGGGTCATCACAAGTTCCGAGATCACGGGGTCCTTCGGAAAGATCGCCTTCCAGGGGACCGCCATTATCGGCGCCATCATAGGTTTTGCCGCGCAGCCTGTCATTTCCGACCTGATCTGCGGATTCATGCTGAGCGCCAGCAAACCTTTTGACATCGGAGACCGGCTGGAACTTGACGGCGACATCTCCGGCATCGTGAAGGACATCACGATCCGCCATGTGGTGATCCGGGGGATCGACAAGACAGACATCATCATTCCCAACAGCAAGCTGAACGGCATGTCCATCACGAACATGTCTCAGCACCACACCCTGCGTTCGATGCGCTTCACTTTTCCCGTGGCCTACGGAAGTGATATAGACAGGGCAATGACGGTTATCCGGAAAGCGGTGGAGGAAAGCCCTTATACCGTGCCGGGCTATGAGGGACCGGATGGAAAGCAGGACTACGGTCCGGTCTACTTCATGTCCTACGAATCGAGCAGCATGTCCATGGTGACTACCGCGTATTATCAGGCGGGAACGCGGGGGGAGATCGTGAGGAGCGATGTCAACGTGCGCGTAAACCACGCGCTCAGAGATGCCGGGATCGAAATACCGTACAACTATATGAATGTAGTAATCAGGAACGCCCCTGATCAGGACGGATAAGTAAATAGACAAAAACGAAGGAACTCCTTGGGAGTTCCTTCGTTTCAGTCTGTCAAAGAACCCCTTGTTTTCAAGTGGCGAAAACAAGGGGTTTGGCATAAACAGTAGAAAAAACAAGTAAATAGCGAAGCAAAAAGGAGTTTTTCCAACTCCATTCTGCCAG
>JAFYAU010000049.1 GCA_017540565.1 Oscillospiraceae bacterium | reverse complement strand
GTCCATCACTTTTTCTATTTTCCTCAGCAGATGATCCTTCGGTACCAAGGCATCGATGTCTGTGATCACCGCGTCTCGCCGTGCATCTTTTCTCCATTCTTCCATGACTTCGCCCCCGTTTCTATTTTACCAGAAACGAGGACGCTAGCATAGTTTTTTGACAGACTGAGGCGTGACCGCATTCGGTCACGCCTGTTTCATATCCATCGGGCTCCCTGAGAGAAACCATTTTCATTTATCTCTTTCCGCCATATAGCGGGCAAGCCATATGGGAAAATCCGGGCATGGGAATACGCCGGACAGGCTCTCACACGCGTGCTCCGTCAGTTCACGGATCATCGCAGCGCACCTTTCCTGTCCGTACAGCGTCACGAAGGTCGTCTTCCCGTTGGCCGCGTCGCTTCCGACGGGCTTCCCCAGCTCCTCGTCCGTGGAGATCACGTCAAGAACGTCGTCCCGGATCTGGAAGGCAAGACCGACGTTGGCCGCGTACGTCCGGGCCGCATCCAGTTCGTCCGGACCGCCTCCTCCGGCGATCACACCTATTTCCGCGGCGGCCGTCAGCAGGGCGGCCGTCTTTCCGTGATGGATGCGCACCAGCTGTTCTCCCGTCAGGGGCTTTCCCTCAGCCGCCAGATCCAGCGCCTGCGCGCCGCAGATACCGTAAAGCCCGGCGGCCTGTGACAGCGCCAGGGCCATCGCGACGATCCTCTCGGCCGGCATCCGGCTGGACAGAAGAAGTGCGAACGCCTCCGCCTGCAGGCAGTCGCCCGCCAGGACGGCCGTACCTTCCCCGAAAACGACATGGCTCGTCGGCTTCCCCCGGCGCAGTTCATCGTCGTCCATACAGGGCAGATCGTCGTGGATCAGGGAATACGTGTGCAGCAGTTCCAGCGCGCATGCGGAGTCGAGCGCCGTCTCTGCAGGCGCGCCGCATACCTCGCAGAAAGCCATGGCCAGGACGGGACGAAGCCGTTTTCCGCCGGCAAGCAGGCTGTAGCGCATGGCCTCGTTCAGCCGGGCGAACGGTTCATCCTCCGCGAACAGGTTCTGAAGACGCGCGTCCGTCAGGTCCCGGAGTTCCCTGTAATGGTCATTCATCCAGCTCATCGGCCCGATCGAACGGCTCCTCCACCGGAGCGCCGTCCTCCCCCTTCTTCAGCTTCACGATCTTCTGACGGGCGGACTCCAGCGTCACGGTGCAGAAACGAACCAGCGCCGCCGCCTCCTCATACAGTTTCATGGACTCCTCCAGCGGCGCGTCCCCCGTTTCGAGATCGTGCACGATCTGCTCCACGCGGCGAAGCGCCTGCTCAAACGTCATCTGTTCCACGTCCGGGGCTCCTTTCCGTGATCGTTTCCACTCTGCAGGACAGCTCTCCGTCCGAGAGCGTCACAGAGATCTTTTCCTTCTCCGACGTCTGATCCACAGACGTCAGCGCCTTCCCGTCGGGGTCGCGGACGACCGCGTATCCTCTGGCAAGTACCTTCAGGGGACTGAGCGCCTCAAGGGACGCCGCCGCTTCCGAGATCCTCCTCTCCTGCCGGAGCAGCAGGCGTTCGCCCGCGGCCGTCAGCAGGACCTGCTGCGCTTCCACTCTCTGCTGCCGCAGTTCGACCGAGCGAAGGGGGTCTACCAGTACAGGGCTGGCCTTCAGGCGGTGCAGAGCGGTCTCTGCGGCGGAGATCCGTTTTTCCAGTTTCAGCAGCAGTTTCTGCGACAGATCGTCCAGCTGCTGCATCATCTCCTCCCGGTCCGGCACGGCGATCTCCGCTCCGTTGGAAGGGGTCGCCGCCCGCCGGTCCGCCGCGTAGTCCGCGATGGTCACATCGGGTTCGTGTCCGACGGCGGAGATCACGGGGATCCGAGATTCGCTGATAGCGCGCGCCACCTTCTCCGAATTGAAGCCCCAGAGGTCCTCCAGGGACCCTCCTCCCCGGCCGCAGATGATCACATCGGCCAGATCCCACCGATTCACATATCGCAGCGCCCCGGCGATCTGGGCCGGCGCTTCCGTGCCCTGTACGGCCACGGGAAGGACGACGACCTTGCTCAGCGGCCACCGCCGCCGCAGGATGCGGGAGATGTCCATCACCGCGGCTCCCGTTCCGGAAGTGATCACAGCGATCGTCTTCGGGAACCGGGGCAGCGGCTTTTTGCGCTCCGCGTCGAAAAGGCCCTCTTCGCCGAGTTTCTGCTTCAGCTGTTCGAAGGCCGCGTGCAGATCCCCGATCCCCTCGGGCATCAGGGAGTCTACAATGATCTGATACACGCCGCCGGCGGGATACAGCGTCACACGCCCCATGACGATGACCTTCATCCCCTGTTCCGGGCGGAACCTCAGCTTATCCGCCTGCGAACGGAACAGCGTGCATGAGACGGCACACCGGTCGTCCTTCAGGGTAAAATAGCAGTGTCCGCTGCTGTTGCGCTTGAAGTTGGAGATCTCTCCGGTCACGGCTACGCGCCGCAGCAGTTCATCCGACTCCAGGATCTGTTTCACCAGACCGTTGAGCTCGGAAACCGTCATCGTGCGTTCAGCCATGATCCGTCACCGCCCGCCACGTGAGTATCGCGGTACCCATTGCGTTGTCCGTGGAATACTTCGGCTCTGCGAAAATGCCGCCGGTGAGACGTTCCCGGAGCAGACTGTTGGAGGACACGCCGCCGGAGAAGAGCACGGGAAGATCCCCGTACCGCTCCCGGGCGGCTTCCGTTGCCTTCTCCACCGCGTACAGAAGAGACAGGAGGACGAAACGTGCCGTATTCTCCGGCTTTTCCCCCGCTTCCGTCCGCTGCTTCATCTTATGCTCGACTCCCGACAGGGAGAAATGCATACCGTCTGTCTTCATGCGGAAACGGTCCTCGCTCACGCTCTGCGCCGCCAGCGCATCCAGCGCTTTTCCCGCGGGAAACGGCAGCGCTAGTCGCTGGCCCGTCCGGTCGATGAGCTGTCCGGCGGAAACATCCGTCGTGCCGCCGATCACGGTGCAGGAGACCGCCGTCCCCCGTTTCACCACGTGCAGCAGTTCCGTCGTCCCTCCGGACAGATGCCAGGCCAGATGCGGCTGTTCCAGCAGATCCATCCGGCCGGCGGACCAGGCTGCCGCGGCGATGTGTCCCTGCTGATGGGAAAAAGAAAAAAAGGGTACGTTCAGCAGCTGCGCAAGAACCATACCCTGTGAAACGCCGGCGAGAAAGCACGGCATATAGGACCCTTCCGTCTCCCGCGGCGCGTTGCTGGCGCCAACGGCGGCAAAGGATCCGGAAACTCCCAGCTGCTCTGTGATCCCGGGAAGACGCTTGACATGACTGAAAAGCGCCTCCGACTGTCTCAGGCCCAGTTCCCCGGGCTTCACGTCAAGAAGGCGCCCGCTGTTCGCGCCGTCTGTCCCGTCGAACCAGGCGCAGGAGGTCGTATAGTTGCTGGTATCGAAAGCCAGAACTCTGCTCATGGCTGCAGCTCCTTTCTCGAGAAGGAGCCGAGGATGCCGTTGATGAAGGAAACAGTGGCCTCGTCCTCGAACTGTCTGGCCAGTTCCACAGCCTCATTGACGGAAACGCTGACCGGGATCTCGGGCATGTAGAGCATCTCATACATGGCGACCTTCATCACCGCCAGCGCCGTGCGTGAGATGCGGTCGAATTTCCATCCGACGGCATACTGCATCACGTAGCTGTCCAGCTCCGCGTTGTGTGTGACGATGCCTGAAACGACCGTGTCTATATACTCCCTCTGGGAATCGGGATCCTCCGAAAAGCAGGGATCCTCCTTCGCCAGAGAGGCGTAATACTCCGGCTCGAACACCTGCGACAGGGCCTCCTCCGCCGTCACCGGGTTCTCGGAAACCATATAGCACAGGCGGACGGCGATCTGTCTTGCCGTACTTCTCTTCATGGAAACGCCCCGTCAGGCCTTGACGCCGCTGACCGTCACGTTGACGCACCGCACCTGAACGCCGACCGATGCCTCCACGGCAGCCTTGACGTTCTGCTGGATCCGTCCGCCGAGATCCGCCAGCGGGATATCCGGCCGGGCGACCACGGACACGTCGATGTCCAGCATGTTGCTGTCCAGCTTCACCTTGACGGCCCTGCCGGCGCTGCGTCTGACGGAACCGTCGGCGGTGTACCCGCTCTTGAGCTCGGCGACGCCCTCCACGTCCGCGGCAGCCGCGGCGGCGATGACCGAAACGACCTCCTCGGAGATGTGGATATTTCCGCTATCGCTGTAATAACTGATGTATTCCTTGTTTTCTGCCATGACTGTCACTCCTGTATCTCAACGTTGGTACGTGTCCATATCTGTCAGATGATTTTACCATATGAGCGCGTGAAAGAAAAGTTTTTTTTCACCACACCAGGCACCGCACGACGGCGTTGTCCTTTTTCGTCCGCCCCGTCTCCTCCTCGAAGCGGAAGCGGCCCTTCCCCCGGACGCTGATGATGCTGCCTGGCGCAGGACGGTAGCCGGGGGAATCGATCAGGCGTCCGTCGCAGAACACCAGTTCCCGCTCGAACAGTGTTCTTGCCTCTCCGCGGGACAGATGGTACACCGCGGCGACGAGCGCGTCGATGCGCAGGGAAGCGACGATGACGTTCCGCTGCTCCGGCTCCGGGGTCAGCGTTTCCGGCACGGCGGGAACGATCCCACAGGTCACGCTGGTGCGTCCCACAGAGGTCAGCTGATCGCAGATGTGGGAAGCCACGGAATCCAGACAGATGACATACGCCTCATGTTCTCCCACCACGATATCCCCCAGGCACTGCCGCTTGATTCCGAGCCCCATCAGCGCGCCGAGGACATCCCGGTGTCCCATGCCGGCGTCGAACCGTGCGCTGACGGAAGCGACGCGGACGACGGCCAGGGGCGGCTCGGGACCGTAGCCCAGTTCGTCTTCACGGCCGAACGCGGCGATCACCCGTTCAGCTCCGTCGTACCCGCCGATCCGCAGGAACTCCGCTCCTGACGGGATCAGGCTCTGTTCGTACAGGGAAAGAAAATCCGAATATGTCCAGATCCCCCGCGTGCGGCTCCGATCGCTGAGCTCCGCCAGATGGGCGCTCAGGTATTTTTCCTCCTCGTTCATGGCCAGCCCTCCATTGTATTCCGCAAAATCCGCTGTATAATGATACCATAGCACGTGCTGTGAGGTACAGATATGAAAAAAGCCTTTCTGACCATACGCAGATATTTCGTCGGGGCCGCCGAGCGCCGGCTGCCTCTCTACGCCTCCTCCGGAGCGTTCTACGTGTTTCTGTCCATCATCCCGTGCGTTCTTCTCGTTGCCGCCGTTCTTCCCATGAGCCGGCTCGACAGAGCCGAGATCAGTGAATTCATTGCCCTGGTCGCCCCTCAGACAGTGATCAGTTTTCTGGAAACGATCGCGGACCAGGTATACCAGCGCTCCGTCGGCGTGTGGTCCGTCTCCGCCGTCGTGACCCTGTGGTCGGCGTCGAAGGTCGTGTCCTCCTTCATGCGCGGGATCATCACCGCCAGCGGAAGTGAAAAATCCACCGCCTACGTGCGGCTGACGCTGAAGGCGATGGGCTATTCGATCCTCATCGTTCTGGCCATGTATCTGCTGGTGCTGGGAAGCGTCGTCCTGAACGTGCTGGGCGCTTTCGACATCCGTCCGATCTCCCACAGCCGTCTGATCTCTGCCGGTGTGCTTTGCCTGCTGCTCACACTCTCCTACCGCTTCATTCCGGGGAAGAGCCGCCGGTATCGTTTTGCCTTTCCCGGTGCGATCCTTGCTTCAGCGGCGTGGATGCTCTTCAACCACATCTATTCCCTCTGGCTCGGCTGGTCCGACCGGTACGGCGTCTACGGCACGGTTGGCAGCGTGATCGTCACCCTGCTGTGGCTGTACGCCTCCATGTATATCATTTTCTCCGGCGCCTATTTCGATCTATTCCTCAGCCGGGCCGCTCCCCGCTGGGCTGCCAGGCGTCCGACCCCGGCGAGAAAACCTCCCGAAGCAGGTTCCGACGGACCGCCGACAGAATGACATGAATGACCCCGGGCGATTTCCCAGCCGCCCGGGGTCTTCTCTGTTCAGAACAGTCTGTGCTTTTCGCTGATCTTCTCGAGCACCTTCATCAGAGGCATTCCGACGACGTAGCAGGCGATGGCCTGGCCGATGAATACGGACAGTGCCATCAGCGCCAGGACGCCGACTGTGCTCGTCGCGTTTCCCATGGAGGTGATCCCGTAACCGTAGTAGAGGACGAATGGAATCACCAGTGCGTTGAACACCACCGCCGGGAGCGGGGCGAGCCAGCGCCGGACCGGGCTGAGTCCCTGACGTCTTCCCAATGAGAACCGCTTTCCAATCAGCGCCGTCACGGCAGCCGCCGCCAGCGTCGTCAGGGATCCGAAGACGATGTCGACCCAGGTCCCGGACAGGATGTTGGCCACTGCGCAGCCGATAAAAAGGCCCGGGACCGCCGCAGGCGTGAACAGCGGGAGGATGCAGAGTGCCTCCGACAGGCGGACCTGGATGGCCAGGGAGGAGAACTCCCACAGGGCCATCGTCAGGACCGCATACAGTGCCGCGATCACCGCGGCATATACGATAAAACTTGTTTTTTTCACGTTTTTTCCTTTCCGTGCCGCGGTCAAAACGCAGACCGCGATCTAGTTTTGTTTTCGGGATCTCTCCCGGGTGAGGATGGTCTCGAACTCACCGCCCGTTCGGGCCGACCGGCCGATGCCGGATACTGTCTGTTACTCTTCCTTGACCTCACGGATCGTGGGTTTGCCTTCCTGCTTCCTCCAGGTCTCTCCGGTCTCGAGTCCCCACTTTGCGAACATGTTGTTGTAGAACTCGGGCCGCGGGAAATTCAGGGACATGTCCATGGCCAGCTCCTGATATCCGAAGTTGGCACGGCTGAGGATCTGCAGGCCGCTGACGAGCTCCGTCAGTTTTTCCGCGCGCATCGTGAACATCACCTCATCCTCGTCCGTCAGGCCCCGCTCATACTCGCCGGGATCCGGGAACGTGATGTTGTAATCCTTCCCGTTCAGCACCGGGATGGAGGAGTGTACGCAGGAATCCACGGGATCCAGGACGACGGGGAGCATTTCGCCGGAATGGAACTTCGTAGCCATCAGGATGCTCCGGATCTGCGACGGACGGCAGTAGATCGTGACGATCTCCGGCTCGTAATTGCAGCTGCGCAGCGGCGCGATCGTGAATCCGATGGGCTTCTTTTCGGAAGCGAGCATGGGATATTCCTCCCTGAGGAACCTCTTGCTGCGCTCGGGGTCCTTGAAGAAGAACTTGTCGCCCATGTACTCGTAGTCATCCTCGTCCAGCGGCACCATACCGTAGCTGACCAGCGGCCAGACGCACCAGTGGTCCTCCTTCAGCATGGTAATTGCCTTCCTGTTGCGCCGCACCATGGCGTAGGCCTGGCACATGGCGAGCCGGTCTCCCCTGTCCCTGAACGGGCGTAGCGTTCCCTCCGGAATGTCCTCCTCTGTCCAGATGAGCTTCATCGCGATGGGAGAATACCGCAGGATCAGCAGTTCCTCCAGTTTCTTTCCCAGATCGTTGAATTCCTGTACCGTCATCGTTTCATCCTCCTTGTGGTTTCCGGATCTTATCGTTGATCCAGTCAAGAAGGTCTTCAAAGACCTCCTGCCTGTTCAGCTCGTTGTGCATCTCATGCCGGCCGCCCTCGTAAAGCTTCATTTCCACGGCCGTCATACCGGCCTGTCGGAATGCCCGGAAGGCGCGTTTGACACCCTTTCCATTCGCTCCGACCGGATCCATGCTCCCCGAATAGAACAGTACCGGTTTCGTCTTTTCCATCTTCATAAGGTTCTTCCGTGACGTGATCATCAGAAGGCCCTGCATCATGTCGGCGTACAGGCGGTTCGTGCAGATGAAGCCGCACATGGGATCCCGCAAAAAGCCGTCCACGGACGCTTCGTCCCGCGTCAGCCAGTCATAGTCCGTCCGCGCAGGTCGGAAGGCCCTGTTGTAGCTTCCGGAGACCAGTCTGTTCAGAAACCTCCCGCGTCCTCTGGGAGCTACGCCGGCAAGAACTCCGCTCAGCAGGCGGCCGGTGATCAGCAGCGCCCTTCTCTGATGGGCCGTCCCGCCGAGAAGAACGCCGTCGAAGTCAGCCGGCCATGTGAACAGGTACGTGCGGGCAAGGAAACTGCCCATGCTGTGTCCCAGAAGAAAATGAGGGATCTCAGGAAAGCGCGCGCACGTCATCTCGAAGACCGTGTGCATGTCCTTCAGCACCATCATCCAGCCGTCATGTTCAGCAAAGAATCCAAGATCCGAAGGATCAGCTATGCTTTTTCCGTGCCCGAGATGGTCGTTTGCCAGGACGGCGAGGCCTCCCTCCGCCAGAGCACGGGCAAGGCCGTCGAATCTCCCGCAGTGTCCGGCGATGCCATGGGCGATCTGGACCGTTCCCTTCGGCTCTCCCTCCGGCAGCCAGAATCTCAGGCGGATCTGCGTCCGTCCGTCACAGGACGGAAACGAAGTGTCCCCGCAATTGATCATGGCATTCATCTCCCGCCTGTGCTATGATAAGAGCAGTACTATTCTATTCTCATAAGCGGGCCGCGTCAAGAGAACGCCGTCTGCGTACGGAACCGCTTTCCGGCCCCCGGAAGCTGTGCAAGGAGGCAGTTATGGAACGATATGTAATGGCTCTCGATCAGGGCACCACCAGTTCCCGCGCCATCGTTTTCGATGAACGGGGCGGCATCGTCGGCATCGGGCAGGTCCCCTTCCGGCAGCACTATCCCCAGCCCGGCTGGGTGGAGCACGATCCGGAGGAGATCCTCTCCAGCCAGCTGGAGGCCATGCACATGGCCGTCGAACGGGGACGGATCTCTCCCAGCCAGATCGCCGGGATCGGCATCACGAACCAGCGGGAGACCACCGTCGTCTGGGACCGTCATACCGGCCGTCCCGTATGCAACGCCGTCGTATGGCAGTGCCGGCGCACAGCGGACTTCTGCGAGCAGCTGATCCGCGACGGGCTGAGCGATCTGATCATGAGGAAGACCGGTCTGCTGATCGATGCCTATTTCTCCGCCACCAAGATTCGCTGGATCCTGGAGAACGTGGCGGGTGTCCGCGAGCGGGCGGAGCGCGGCGATCTTCTTTTCGGCACCGTGGACACGTGGCTGACCTGGAATCTCACCGGGCGCCACGCAACGGACCCCTCCAATGCCTGCCGCACGATGCTCTTCAACATAGACCGGCTGGAGTGGGATGATGACCTTTGCCGTCTGTTCGGGATCCCCGTGCAGATGCTGCCCGAGGTGCTGCCCAATTCCGGCCTGTTCGGCACGGTGCAGGACCGCCTCCCGCAGGCGGCGGCCTTTGCCGGCATTCCGGTGTGCGGAAGCATCGGCGACCAGCAGGCGGCGCTCCTCGGTCAGGGATGTCTTTCCCCCGGAGAAGCGAAAAACACCTACGGGACGGGCTGCTTCACGCTGATGAACAGCGGCGGCACATCCGTACGGTGCGCCAACGGTCTGCTGACGGACGTGGCCTGGTCTCTCGGCGGGAACACCACCTATGCACTGGAGGGCAGCATCTTCAACGCCGGCAGTTCCATCCAGTGGCTGCGTGATGAGCTCGGACTGATCTCCACCGCTCACGAGTGCGACATTCTGGCGGAATCCGTGCCGGATACCGGCGGCGTTTACGCCGTTTCCGCCTTTACCGGACTCGGCGCCCCCCACTGGGACATGCGCGCCAGAGGCATCGTCTGCGGCATCACCAGAGGGACCGGCAGAGCCCATCTGGCAAGAGCCGTCCTGGAAGGCATCGCCTATCAGGTAAAGGACATGCTTGACGCCATGGAGAATTCGACCGGAACGCCGCTCTCCGTTCTGAAGGTGGACGGAGGGGCAAGCGTCAGCGACTTCATGATGCAGTTCCAGGCGGACATCCTGGATAAACCCATCGACCGGCCGAAGCTGGTGGAGACCACCGCGCTCGGCGCGGCCTTCCTGGCCGGGCTCCATCTCGGCGTCTGGCCGGATGCCGAGGCGATCCGCGGACTCCGCACCTCCGACCGTATTTTCGAGCCCCATATGGAGCGCGCCGCGGCAGACAGGCTGTACGCCGGCTGGAGAAAAGCGGTCGAAAGAAGCAGAAACTGGTCCGAATGACGGCCAGCATGTAAATACCCGCCCTCCTGCGGTCGCACGCAGGAGGGCGGGTTTCTTTTCATCATTATTGATCGTTTACTTCAGAACTATGCGGCGGAAATTCTTCTTGCCTTTCTTTACGATCAGGCCTTCCCCGGACAGCTGCTCGGCGCCGTAGGAGGCGGAGATGTCCGTCACTTTCTCGCCGCCGGCCTCCACGCCGCCCTGCTGTACGTTCCTTCTCGCGTCGCCGCGGGAGGCGCACAGTCCGGATGCGACCAGCAGACTCAGGATGTCCGCCCGGCCGTCCGTCAGGTCTTCGGGCTTCAGTTCGCATACGGGCATATCCGCGGCCCCGCCGGAGGAGAACAGCGCCCGTGCCGTATCTCTGGCGGCATCCGCCGCCTCCTGGCCATGCACGAGATTCGTCAGTTCCCACGCGAGGATCTCCTTTGCCTCGTTGATCTTCTGATCCTTCCACGTGCTCATCTCCTCGATCTGCTCCAGAGGCAGGAACGTAAGCATGCGCAGGCACTTCATCACGTCCGCATCATCGACGTTGCGCCAGTACTGGTAGAACTCGAAGGGAGATGTCTTGTTGGGATCCAGCCATACGGCGTTGCCTGCGGTCTTTCCCATCTTCTTTCCCTGGGAATCGGTCAGCAGCGTGATCGTCATGGCGTAGGCGTCCTTGCCCAGCTTCTTGCGGATCAGCTCGGTTCCGGCCAGCATGTTGCTCCACTGGTCGTCGCCGCCGAACTGCATGTTGCATCCGCACGTCTGGAAAAGATGATAAAAATCGTAGGCCTGCATGATCATGTAGTTGAACTCGAAGAAGCTCAGCCCCTTCTCCATGCGCTGCTTGTAGCATTCGGCCCGCAGCATATTATTGACGGAGAAGCAGGTGCCCACTTCCCTCAGAAGCTCGATATAGTTCAGATCGAGAAGCCAGTCGGCGTTGTTCATCATCACGGCCTTTCCGTCGGAAAAGTCGATGAAGCGCTCCATCTGCTTCCGGAAGCACTCGGCGTTATGGTCGATGTCCGCCTTTGTCAGCATCTTGCGCATGTCCGTACGGCCGGAGGGGTCCCCGATCATCGTCGTGCCGCCGCCGATCAGCGCTACCGGTTTGTTGCCGGCCATCTGCAGACGTTTCATCAGCGTGAGCGCCATGAAGTGTCCCGCCGTGAGGCTGTCCGCCGTGCAGTCGAAGCCGATATAGAACGTGGCCTTGCCGTTGTTGATCAGGTCACGTATCTCTTCCTCGTCTGTGACCTGCGCAATCAGTCCGCGGGCCACCAGTTCCTCATAGATTCCCATTTTCGATCTCCCCGTTTCTGTCATGTTCTTTGATTGTCTTTTTTGTAGGCCTCAGCCTGAACCAGCTGCTCTTCGGCGCTTTCCAGGGTGAGTTCAGTAATGCGGTCTCCGCCGGTAAGACGTCCGAGTTCCGCCCGGCGTCCCGCCCTGTCGAGAAGCCGAACGGTCGTATAGGTCCGCCCG
This sequence comes from Oscillospiraceae bacterium, assembly GCA_017540565.1. Lineage (GTDB taxonomy): Bacteria > Bacillota > Clostridia > Oscillospirales > Oscillospiraceae > Alloscillospira. Next base: position 65,267 of record JAFYAU010000049.1, on the reverse strand, counting down.
TCCGACTGTTTCTTATCCACGGAATACTGTTCGTCCGCCATGGACGCGATCTGGGCCAGATGAGACACGCACAGGACCTGCCGCCCCCGTCCCAGCCTCCACAGCTTTTCCGCCACCCTCTGGGCGGCGATGCCGGACACTCCGGTGTCGATCTCATCGAACACCAGCGTCTGCACGGTATCCGATTCCGTCAGGACGTTCTTCATGGCCAGCATGATGCGGCTCAGTTCGCCGCCGGATGCGATGCGGCTGAGGCGTCCGGGCGCCTCTCCGGCATTTGCAGACATATAGAACCCGATATCGTCTGCTCCCGCAGCGGTGAGGCCGCATGGTTCCATGCGGACCTCGAACCGGATGCCCTTCATGTTCAGTTCGGCCAGTTCCCGGACGATCTCCTTCTCCAGACGGTCCGCGCCGTTTCTTCGCACGGCGGTCAGCTTTGCGGCCAGGGCTTCGGTCTCCGGTCTTGTTTTCTCTATCTTCGCCCTCAGACGTTCCCGGGCGTCATCGGAGCCCTGAAGCTCCTCCAGTTTCTCTTTCGATGCAGCCAGATGGTCCAGCACGTCCTGTTCCTCCGGCCCGTATTTCTTCAACAGTCGCCGCAGAGCGGCGTATCGCTCCTCCAGTTCCTCGAGTTCACCGGAACTGAAATCGAGCTCGCGCAGGCTGTCCGCAAGCGTCTCGGCCGCATCGTCCAGCTGGTAGCGGGCGTCGCGGATCTGCTCCGCCGCCTGTGTAAAGCGGTCAGTGAAACGCTCCGCGTGACCGAGGACCGCCTCCGCCTCCTGCGCCAGCGCTACGGCGCCGTCGGAGCTGCCGGCCCCGTTCAGAGCCGACAGCGCCTGCTCCACGAAGTCCGTCAGTTTCGCCGCATTCTTCAGAAGTTCTCTTCTCCGCCCGAGTTCCTCATACTCTCCGGGAGCGGGAGAAACACGCTCGATCTCGGCGATCTGGTATTCCAGCATATCTACCGTCCTGGCGCGCTCCCCTTCGTCCATCTCCAGACTCTGCAGCTGAGCTTCCAGACGTTTCAGTTCCCGATAGGATTCCGCATAGGCGGCCAGCGCCGCTTCGGAACCGGCATAGCCGTCCAGATAATGCAGGTGGGTGGACTCGTCGAGCATCTTCAGCCCGTCGTTCTGACCATGGATGTCCACGAGTGCTCCTCCTGCCTCGCGCAGCTGTGCGACGGAAACGGTCCTTCCGTTGATCCTGCAGACGTTCTTTCCATCCGCGGACAGCTTCCGGAACAGCACCAGGGTCCCGTCCTCCGACGGTTCCGCGCCGATCTCCTCCAGCGCAGACATATCATCCGGCGCGTCGAAAACGGCTGTAACGGCCGCCCACGAGGCTCCGGTGCGGATGACCTCGCGTCCGATCCTTCCCCCGGTGACCATGTGGAGCGCATCGATGACGATGGATTTACCCGCGCCCGTCTCACCCGTCAGCACGTTCAGTCCTCCGCCGAAGGAGATGTCCGCGCGCTCGATCACGGCAATATTCTCAATCTGAAGATCGGTCAGCATCCGCTTCCGTCACCTCCCGCTCCGGAGACCCGTCAGATTACAGCATCTCCCGGATCTCTTCCGTGAATTCCTTGGCCTCCTCCGCCGAATACATGCACAGGAAAGCCGTGTCGTCGCCTCCCAGCGTTCCCGCCAGAGACTCTATGTTCATGCTGTCGATGGCGCTGCACGCCGCCTGGGCAAGTCCCGGCAGCGTTTTGATCACGACGATGTTCTGCGCGCAGACGCAGGAAGTGACGCACTCCCTGAAGATGGCCTGCAGCCGCATCGAGTGGTTCTGCTTTTCCCTCCTATGGAGAACGGCATACCGGTAGGACCCGTCAGGCGTGAGTTCCTTGATGATATGAAGCTCCTTGATGTCCCGGGACACGGTGGCCTGCGTACTGACGATACCGGCGCCGCGGAGCGCCTCGATCAGCTGGCCCTGTGTCTCGATGTCCTGCTTCTCGATGAGTTCCAGAATGGCTGTCTGTCTTATACTTTTCATTGGTCATCTGTCTCCTAATTTTTCATATACGGTGGAATAAAAGCTTCTCTCGGAAAACCGGATCAGCTGTGTCTTCTTTTCGGATCGCCTGATCTCTATCACATCACCGGGCAGCAGGCTGACGCCGTCATTCCCGTCGCAGGAGATTACCGCCGGGTTCTTTCTCTCCCCTGACATGCGGATGCGGACGGTCCTGGAAGGATCCAGGACGAAAGAGCGTGCTGCCAGCATATGCGGACAGATGGGCGTTACGATGATGGCCTCCGTATCCGGCTCGACGATGGGGCCGCCGGCGGACATCGAATAGGCAGTGGAACCCGTGGGCGTAGCGACCACCGCGCCGTCCCCCGTGTATTTCAGCATTACCGCGTCGTCGCCGGAGATCTCCAGCGCGATGACACGTTCACGGCCCTTGATCTCGACATCGTTCAGCACGACGTCCTCAAGGATGCATTCTCCGTTCCGAATTACCTTCGCCTTGAGCATCATACGCTCTGATACAGCATAATCCCTCGCGGCAAGGCGCCGGAACTCACCGGTATCTCCCGGTCCCAGATCGGTGATGAAACCCAGGTGCCCAAGATTCACGGAGGCAACGGGAAGCTCCGCGTCTGCCACGAGTCTGGCCGCCCGGAGAAGAGCTCCGTCCCCTCCGAAGACCACCAGCACGTCCGAGGAAGCCATCTCGTTCTCCACAGTGCTCCATGCGGAACTCTCAGGCGCGGGAATCTCCTCCCCTTCATACAGCGTACAGAACACGGTGCTGACGCCGTTCCGGGCCAGCACGTTGGCGACCTGCCTCGCCGCGGCCAGCGCATTGGGCTGTGCCAGGCTCGGACAAAGAATAGCTTTCATACGCTCCCTCCCAGACTGTCATGTGCCGCACGTACGACGGCAGCGGGATCCACGCCGCAGGCGTCTGTCCCGGACCGGAAATGGCCGAGAAATTCGATGTTCCCCTCAGGACCCCGCACCGGAGAAAACGTGAGCCCCGTCACGGCGAAGTCCGACACGAGGGCATAGCCGATCACGTTTTCCAGCACTTCCACATGAGTGGCCGCCTCTTTCACGACGCCCTTCTTGCCGACTTTCTCCCGGCCGGCCTCGAACTGGGGCTTGATCAGGCAGCAGATCTCCGCCGACGGAGCCATGATGCTCCTGAGCACGGGAAATACCAGTTTCAGGGAAATGAAGGAAACGTCAATCGCCGCCAGATCCGGCTGATCCGGCACCTGTTCCGCGGTCACGTTCCGTATGTTCGTCCTCTCCATCACTACGACGCGGGGATCGTTCCGGATGCTCCAGGCGAGCTGTCCGTACCCGACGTCGATGGCATAGATCTTTTTCGCCCCGTTTTTCAGCAGGACATCAGAAAACCCGCCGGTGGAGGCTCCGCAGTCGATGCAGATCCTTCCTTCCGGCCGAACGGAGAAGACGTCGAGCGCCTTTTCCAGTTTCAGTCCTCCGCGGCTCACATAGGGGATCGCGTGTCCCCGGACCTCGGGTTCGGCCGTATCCGGCACCATGGTGCCGGGTTTGTCGACTCTCACCTGATCGATATACACCTGTCCGGCCATGATGGTTGCTTTCGCCTTTTCACGGCTGGGTGACAGTCCCTTCTCCGTAAGGAGAACGTCAAGCCGGATCTTACCCATGCTCCGCCTCCCTCATTCTCCCAGCGAGCGCCGCGGCATCCAGGCCGCACAGGCGGCGGAGTTCCGGAACGGATCCGTGGGGCACGAAGCCGTTCCCCGTATTCGCACAGAGCAGTTCAGGGGACATACCGTTCCTTTCCAGCAGCGCTGCTACCCGCATGCCTATGCTGCCGCTCTCCTCCGCCTCCTCCGCGCAAAGCAGGATCTCGCAGCCGTCCAGGAGGCCGAGGATCTCCTCTTCGGGAAGAGGGCAGATGCGGTTGAGCTTCACCAGGCCCGTCTCCAGGCCTTCTTCCTGCAGCAGGTCGCAGGCCTGCAGGCATTCGTTCACGAGGACGCCGTAGGTGAGGATTACGCGGCGTTTCCCCCCGCGCAGCCGGACGGCGGCGCCTTCGGAACAGTCCATGTACGCCCCTTCCCCGCCTCTGGGATACCGGACTGCGACCGGTCCCCGGCATTCATAAAGAGCCTCATGCATGGCGGCTCGGAGTTCCGCAAAGGAAGACGGAGACAGCACGGTCATCCCCGGAACGGAGGACAGATATGCGACGTCAAGAAGTCCCTGGTGTGTCTCTCCGTCCGCTCCGACAAGACCGGCCCTGTCCACGGCGAGCACCACGTGCTGTCCCGCCAGTGCCAGTTCCTGCACGAGCATGTCATAGGACCTCTGCAGGAAAGTGGAATAAACGGCAAAAACCGGCTTCATGCCGCCGGCTGCAAGGCCTCCTGCCATAGCTGCCGCATGCTCCTCCGCAATGCCGACGTCAAAGAATCTGTCGGGATAAAGGGCGGCAAAGCCTCCGAGCCCGGTGCCTTCCGTCATGGCTGCGGTGATCGCGCAGACCGTCGGATCCTTCTGTGCCAGCTGGATCATTTCATTTCCGAAAACCGCCGAAAAGTCTGAGGATGACGGCGCCGTTTCTCCCGTTTCGGGATCGAACGGTCCGATTCCGTGGAACTTTCCGGGTTCCGCCTCGGCAAACGTGTAGCCCATGCCTTTTTTAGTAACGGCATGCACCAGCGTCGGACATTCCTGATCCCTGGCCCACCGGAGGACCTCCTCCATCGCGCCGATGTCATGGCCGTCCACCGGTCCGCTGTAAGCCAGTCCGAACTGCTCGAACATGCTCTCGTTCAGCACGGACCGCTTCAGGCGCTCCTTCATGCGGTGCGTCAGCCGGTAAACGGCGCGGCCGCCGGGCATCCGCTGCATGAAGGCCCTGTATCTCTTCTTGAAAACAAGATAGGAATGCTTCAGGCGCAGTCTTTTCAGGTAATTGCCCAGTCCTCCCGTGTTGGGATTGATGGACATGCCGTTGTCATTCAGGATCACGATCACGGGAAGCCCGGAAGACGCCAGATCGCACAGGCCTTCGTAAGCCGTGCCTCCGGTCATGGCGCCGTCGCCGATCAGGCAGACGATCCTCTCGCTCCGTCCCGCGAGAGCGCAGGCTCTCGCCATCCCGAGCGCGACGGAAATGGACGTGGAGGCGTGTCCGGCAACATAGGCGTCGTGGACGCTCTCCCTGGGTTTTGGAAAACCGGAGATCCCTCCGAACGTCCGGAGAGCGGAAAACTCCCCCGCCCGTCCGGTGAGCATTTTATGAACATAGCACTGATGTCCGACGTCAAAGACCAGCCGGTCAACGGCGGTATCGAATACGCGATGAATCGCGACGGTCAGTTCCACCGCCCCGAGATTTGAGGCGAGATGGCCTCCCGTACGGGAGACGTTCCGGACCAGAGCCGTCCGGATCTCCCCGCACAGTTCCCGGAGCTGGGGCTCCGTAAGACCGCGGAGTTCTTCCGTCGTTATCGAATCGAGATAACTCAACGCTTTTCCTCTTTTCCGCGCCCTTTGACCGGACGCTGCGTTAACATAGGATTGTATCAGAAGAAGTCTTCCAATTCAAGTATCCGGCGCCCCTGAGGCGGTGAAAAACGAATAAAAAAGCGAATATTCCGTATATACAGCGTTGTTCCGTCATCCGTCAAACGCAGCCGTCAGGACATCCGACGCCACGGTGCCGGCGGCGGAACTCCCGTATCCTCCGTTTTCCACAAGCACGACGAATGCCAGCGTTCTTCCGTCCTTTTCCCCATAGCCAACGAACCACGCGTGGGGTGAGAGTCCGCCGCCGACCTCCGCGGTCCCGGATTTCGCATAGGCCCTGATGCCGGGAAACAGGCTTTCCCCGTAGGACGTGACCACATTGTTGTGCATCAGTTCCGCCAGGGTTTCCGCTGTCTTTTCGGGGAGGAGCACCGCGCTGCCTCCCTCCGGACCGTCTTTCAGCAGGGTCAGATCCGGCGCCTCGCCTTTTCCGGCGATCGCTGCCATCATGCGCAGGACGGCTGCCGGACAGACCGTATCCTGTCCCTGTCCGATCCCGCTCCAGGCCGTATCGAGCGCTTCGGAGGAAAGCGTATAGTTGCCTTTCGTCGAGGGGACGCCGTCCATGAAGACCGATGAGGTGAGAGACAGTGCGTCCGCCTTGTCCTTCATTGCCTTTCCTCCCACATCCACGGCGAGCTGTGCAAAATAACAGTTGCAGGATACGGCGAGCGCCTCACGCATGCTCAGATCCCCGTGGACGCCCATACAGTTCACAGTATCGTCGCCGATCTCGCAGGATCCGGCGCAGTGATATGTACGCTGCATCGCGTCGGGAAGCGTCTCCAGTGCTGCGGCAGCCGTCACGAGCTTGTAGATCGATCCCGGCGTATAGGCCGAGGAGAGGAACCGGTTGATGTACACGCCCTCGTATTCCGGCGAATCGAAGGAATCCGGCGGCGATTCCGGATCGAAGGACGGAGAGGAGACCATGCACAGGATCTCGCCGGTATCGCAGTCGCAGACGGCCACCGCTCCTTTCCTTCCGTTCAGCGCCTGCCAGGCGCGCCGGTTCAGTCCGGCGTCGATCGACAGGGCGACGGACCCCTTCCGGTCCGAACGGTACAGGCCGTTGACGGTATCGTATCCGGTCAGATAGTCCCGGTAAACGATGTTCGCCCCGGTGCCGATGTTCCCGTATCTGTCCCCCACGGCGTGAAGGGTGCTCAGACGCGTTGCGGTGTCCGCCGAATAACGGTACGTTCCGTCTTCCATCGTGAGCAGGATCTCCCCGTCTCTGTCGGTGATCTCCCCGTGTTTCAGGACACCGTCGGTATAGGCTGTACGGTTGGCGGAAAAGGCCGCCCAGTGCCTCCCGTCCCGGAAATAGCGGAACAGGAATATCCCCATGCCGGCAGCCAGAAGAAGGATGATGATCAGCAGCACGGCGCTTCTTCTCTTGATCTTAGTCATGCTCCGCCTCCGATCCTCTTACATAGATCCGGACATCCTCATCGACGTCGGCGGCATTTCTTTTCCTCCGCCCGGGCACACGGACGGTGAAGCTTGCGTTTTGCCGGGTATCACAGGCCTTGATAAAAGCCAGGATCCCCCAGCAGGCGATCAGGCTGGACCCTCCTCTGGAAACGAACGGGAATGTGACGCCCGTAAAGGGAAGGATATCCATGCTCCCGAGCACGTTCAGCATCATCTGAAAGATCAGCATGGCTGCCGCAGACACGGAGCATATGACCGTGAAGCTGCTGCGCGCCCTGCCGGCGTACGCGAACGCGTATACTCCGAGGAGTATCACGGCAAGGATCATCGTAAGTCCGAAGATCAGGCCCTCCTCCTCGCATACGACGCCGAACACGAGATCCGTGTTGGCAGCGACCACCGTCTCCAGCCACCCGCGTCCGGCGCCAAGGCCGAAAAGGCCTCCCCCGGCCGCCGCGGACATGGCTCTGACCTGCTGATATCCGCTGTCATACGGAAAGTCCCAGGCGTGGCGCCAGCCGGAGAATCTCGACGCGATATACGGCTTCAGGCTGATGGCCAGCAGTCCTGCGCTCACGGCGCCGCCGACGCTGAGAAACACGGTCCCGATGCTGCCGGAACGAAGAAACGCGATGACGAGATAGGTCACGAAGAACACAAGTCCGGTGCCGAAGTCGCTGATCAGCACAAGCGCCAGCACGCACATCGCCGCAAATCCGACGAAAAGGAACAGGTTCTTCTTTGTGAAAAGGCGGTCCAGCGTGGCCGCCCCCACGAAGATGAAAACGATCTTCACAAATTCGGAGGGCTGGAACGAGAATCCCCCGATGCTCAGCCAGTTTTTCGCCCCGAGCACAGCCTCGCTGAATACGACGTTGACAAGAAGCAGGGCGAGACCTGCCGCCGCTGCGGGGATCCTCAGCTTTTTGACGAGCCTCAGGCTGCGAAGCACCGCTCCGACGCAGAAATACAGAATCACGCCGGCGATCAGGAACAGGATCTGCCGGGTCATCTCGTACGCGGCGGAGGTGGCGCAGACGGCAAAACCCGCCGTGGTGAGGAGCAGTGCCAGCGTTTCCGCCTCGAAAGCCCGTCTCCGTATGGATCTGGTGAACAGATAGGCCGCCCAGCTGACAGCCGCCAGGCACGGAAACCCCAGCAGGATCCTTCCGTCCGCCGGCTGTGAGGGGTCCAGGAAAAAGCTCAGGAAGAAGCAGGCCTGAAGCATGGAGAGAAGGAACAGCGTAAAGCCCTGGCTGACCGGCTGATACCGGTACCGCCTGCTCTCCGCCTGCTCTCTCTCCTCCTCCTCGCTCATGGGCAGGAACACCATGTCCAGGCCGCCCACGGTGATCACCTGTCCGGGCCGGACAGGCATGGAACCGTCGACCTTCTTATGGTCGACTTCGATCCCCGTGCGGGAACTCAGATCGTAGACCGTCCATCCGCCCCTGTTGTCCCGGATCAGCGCGCCGTGGCTTCTGGATACCGTGGGAACGTCCACACGGATGTCGCAGCTCCTTCCGCGCCCGATGGTATTCTCCCAGTGCATCAGCGGGATCGTCACGTCTCCGGACAGCACGAGGCGCCCCCACCGCTCCGGACGGCTGTCCTCGCGGAAGAGGCTGATCAGGCAGCGGAGAAGGACGATGAGACCGAGAGCCGGTATCAGGTAGCGCAGGAAGAACAGCGCTGTCTCCGCCCGTTTTCCGATGAACGAGACGGACCATTCGGCGACCGTCTCAAGGGCTTTGTAAACAGATTCTATCATAAAATGGACATGGGCAGATACGGTCGCCCGCATCTGCCCACCTTTCGTATAATGTTGTTACGCTTCGCTTGCCTTGGCGTCGGCAATGACCTTCTGCTGCACCATCTGGGGCGCCTCCTGATACCTGTTGAACTCCAGAGTGAAGGAGCCGCGGCCCTGTGTCATGCTGCGGAGATCGATGGTATAGGAACTCATCTCGGCCATGGGTACTTCAGCCTCGACGATCTGCATTCCGTCAGCGGCGGTCATGCCCAGCACGGTTCCTCTCCGCTTGGAGGAGATGTCGGACATGATATCGCCCAGATTGGCGTCCGGGATCGTCACTTTCAGCGTGCCGATGGGCTCGAGGATCGTGGGTTTGGCGTTCGGAATGCCTTCCTGATACGCCAGCCTGGCTGCCGTCTGGAAAGCCATATCGTTTGAGTCTACCGGATGGTAGGAGCCGTCGTAAAGCGTGGCCTTCAGGCCGACCAGAGGATATCCGGCCAGAACGCCCTTCTGCACGGCGTTGCGCAGTCCCTTCTCAACGGAGGGGAAGAAGTTCTTCGGAACACTGCCGCCGAACACCTCTTCGGCAAACACCAGATCGTCCGTCTCATACTGGGGCTCGAAGCGGATCCAGACGTCGCCGAACTGGCCGCTGCCGCCGGACTGCTTCTTGTGCCGGCCGTGGGCTTCCACCTTGCCCTTGATCGTCTCACGGTAGGCGACTTTCGCCGGATTCAGCTCGGCTTCCACTCCGAAGCGGGATTTCAGCTTTGCGCACAGGACATCCAGCTGGATGTCACCGGCGCCGGAAAGGACCATCTGATGGGTCTCGGGATTGTTCTCAACAGTGAAGGAGATGTCTTCCTCGTTCAGGCGGGCAAGCCCGGAAGCGATCTTATCCTCCTGTCCCTTGACTTTCGGGGAAACGGCCATGGAATAGCAGGGTTTTGCGATCTGGATCGGGGCCAGGACGACGTCGGCCTTCGGGTCGCAGACCGTGTCGCCGGTCTTCCAGTCCATCTTGCCGACGGCACCGATGTCGCCGCAGATGATCTCCTTGACCTCCGTGTTCTTCTTTCCGCACATGGTGTACAGGCGGCCCAGCTTGTCCGTGGAACCGGAGCGGGGATTGAACAGGGACATATCCGAAGTGATCTTGCCGGAAAGGACCTTCACGAAAGAGAACTTGCCGAACTGGTCGGACACCGTCTTGAACACGACGCCGACGGTCTTTCCGTCGGGATCGCACACGACGGGCTCGCCCTCCTCGGGCTGCACCGCGGGACGCGCCAGCGGGCTGGGCGCGCACTTGACGATGGCGCGGAGGACGGAAGCGGTGCCGTCGTTGGTAAAGGCGCTTCCGCAGAAGATCGGAATGATGGAACCGTCAGCGACGCCCAGGCGGATGCCGGAGACGATATCGGGCACTTCCAGAGACATATTCTCAAAGTACTTGTCCATCAGTTCCTCGCTGGAACCGGCGGCCGTCTCCATAAGAGCTTCCTTAAACTCCTCGGCGGCGGCGGCATCGGCGGCTCCGGGCGCAAACTCCTTGACGCCCTTGCCTTCCCAGGCAAAGCCCTTGCCGTGGACCACGTCTACGATGCCCTTCCCGTCGGAACTGGGAATGGTGATGGTAACGACCTTCGTGCCAAAACGCTCCTTGATGCTGTTGATCGTCGCCATGGTGTCGATGTTGTCCTCATCGATCTTGGAGACGTAGAACATGAACGGGATTCCGGCGCCCTGCAGGCGCTTGAAAGCGCGCTCCGTACCGACGGAGATGCCGTCCTTCGCCGTGACGACGACGATGGCAAAATCCGCGGCAGCCAACGCCGTCATGACGTCGCCCGCGAAATCGAAGAAGCCCGGAGTGTCGATGATGTTGATCTTGTGATCGTCATAATATACAGGCGCGACGGCAGTGGAGATGGAGATAGTGCGCTTCTGCTCCTCGGCGTCGTAGTCGCAAACGGTGGTGCCGTCAGCCACTTTTCCCTGACGGTCGATGGCTCCGGTCACATAGAGCATGCTCTCCGCCAGGGAGGTCTTTCCGCTGGCGCCGTGCCCGATGAGCAGTACGTTTCTGATCTGGTCTGTCGTGTAACTCATAGTCTGAATTCCCTTCGTCATATTTGTGGTTATAGTCAGATTAACACACCAATAAAGGTATTTTACACCTTTTCTCTATTACATTCAATCCGTTATTATTGCTAATTCTCCCTCTTTGATTCTGTTTAAAATGACGAATCCCGCAGGGAGAAAAACGCACCGGTACCGATGGGTACCGGTGCGGTGAAAACCGTATGAAGCCGGCGGTCAGTCTTCTTTCTTTTCCGTTTCTTCCGCGGCTTTTCTTCCCTTTCCGCCGAGCATGACGTTGGCGAGGATGCCCAGGATCAGGGCGCAGGCAACTTCGGTGATAGTGACGGAGCCGAAGGACAGAGTCATTCCGCCGACGCCGGCGATCAGGATCACGGAAGCCACGAACAGATTCCTGTTGTCGTTCAGGTCCACCTTCTGGAGCATCTTCAGACCGGATACGGCGATGAAGCCGTAAAGGGCGATGCAGACGCCTCCCATGACGCAGCTGGGAATGGTGGCCAGGAAGGTCGCGAAGGGGCCGAAGAAGGAGATCACGATGGCCAGGATGGCGGTGGTCAGGATAGTGATGACAGAGGCGTTGCCGGAGATGGCGACGCAGCCGATGGATTCGCCGTAGGTGGTGTTCGGGCAGCCGCCGAACAGGGCGCCGGCGAAGGAGCCGATGCCGTCGCCGAGAAGCGTCCGGTGCAGGCCGGGCTCTTCCAGCAGATCCGTTCCCACGATGGAGGACAGATTCTTGTGGTCAGCGATATGCTCGGCAAAGACCACGAATGCCACGGGGATGTAGGCGACCGCGATCGTGGCCACATAGCTGCCGGAAAGTTCCGCGAATCCCTTTGAGGCCGTCAGGAACGTGAATCCGGGGACCCAGGTGATATCGTTGAACAGGCTGAAGTTGATAACGCGAAATGCGTCGTTTCCGGTGGCATTTCCGATCGCAGTGAAGATGGCGGCAAGCACATATCCGGCCAGGATGCCGATGATGAACGGGATCATCTTCAGCATCTTCTTCCCGTAGACGGAGCAGAGCATGGTGACAGCCAGAGTAACGAGTCCGCAGATCAGTGCTACATAGGGAGAGCAGACGGAGGCTCCGTCCACTTTGATACCGCCGCTGAACAGATCACCGATCGCGTTGCCGGCCAGCGACAGTCCGATGATTGCCACCGTAGGACCGATTACGACTGCCGGCATGATCTTGTTGATCCATTTGACGCCGCACAGTTTTACAACGATGGCGATGACAACGTAGACGAGTCCGGCAAACAGCGCGCCGAGAATGAGGCCGAGATATCCGAGCTGCATAGAGACGCCGCCGGCAAAAGCCGCGGCCATAGACCCCAGAAATGCGAAGGAGGAGCCGAGGAACACAGGGCTTCTGAATTTCGTTAAGATGAGATAGACCAGTGTGCCGACGCCGGCGCCGAACAGGGCGGCTGTCTGGGACATGCCGTTGCCGACGATGGCGGGCACCGCGATGGTAGCAGCCATGATGGCAAGCAGCTGCTGCAGGGCGAACAGGATCGTTTTACCGAACGAAGGCCTGTCCTTGATTCCGTAGACAAGATTCATATGTTTCCCTCCTCATATTACTCGACGGCTCTCCGACCGCCATAAAAAAACCACCGTAAGGGAGACTATGCCCCCCACGATGGATCGTGAAAAAGAAAAGAAGCGCCCGGACCGTCACTAAGCATCTTGCACTTGAACAGCATGCGGCACTCCCCCTTTTTTCTCTGTCGGCTATCATAACAGAACACCGGTTGAATTGCAAGATGAAATATTGCCTTTCTAGTGGAAAAACAGGCCGCCGGAGATCCGCACAGACGGATCTCCGGGGCCTGTCGGCGTTCAAGCAACGTAACTTATCAGGATCGTTATGACCTCCATGGCCAGCATATATTCGCACAGGCTGGACGGGCTGACGGATCCCCCCGCTCCGAGGCGGGCAAACAGGAGCATGATCAGCATGCCCAGAACGGCCGTCACCACGGAAATGACGGTATTGATCCCCGCAATGATCCTGAGCCTGCGGGCACCGATCACGGTCTCCGCCACCGTTCCCGGTGTGGAGTGCACGGAAACAGCCGCCGCATGCGGCACTTTCTCCGGTTCGTTTTCCGCCGCGGCACAGGCCTGCCGGAAGGGCAGATACTCCATATCATCGACGGGGATCTGCAGTTTCTGCTGCACCATCAGCGGGGATATGTTGAAATCCCTGCCCGCGACGAACAGTTTCAGCCGGCTGCGCAGCATGGACATCATCGCGCTCTGCACGCTTTTCGTCGGCCGGTATGCCACCGTGATGATTCCGGACAGCTTTCCGTCCAGCGCCACGTACATGGCGTTCTTCAGATTGAGTTCCTGCGGAACCGGCACACCGTAAAGGCTCAGGCAGGAAGCCGTGCCGCACAGGATATTCTCATTTCTGACGAGAGTGGAAAATCCTCCTTCGCAGATCTCATAGCTGTCGATCCGCATATGGCTGATCCCCTGCCTGTCCATAAAGTCCCCGAAAGGTCCGGCAAGCCCGGACTGTGCCGCCGAAAGAAGGCTTCCGGTGTAACGGATGACCTTCTCCGCCTGTTTCTGATCAAAGATCTTGATCCCTGTGATCGTAGCGCCCGCAGGGAAAAGATCGTTTTCACAGATACGGATTCCGTCGGCGTAGTAGACGGTATCCGCCCCGCCCCAGCCGGCAACGGCGGACCCGGAGCGGCGCAGACGCCTTGCAACGAGAGAGAACGGAACTCCGAAAGCCGAAAGCGCCGAGAAAGACGCCGACGCTGCAGCGGAGGCAGCCAGGCACCTGAAGAACGGCGTCCCGCTGCCGAGTGTTCCGACCAGTGAAAACAGGATCACAAGGCATACGAAGATCGGAGCAAGCGCCCGGTACGCGGATTCCGCTGCGTCGGTCTCGACCAGATTGTTGTAGAATCCGTCCGCCGGTCCGGAATGGTGTTTGATCAGATTGCACTCGATCTCGGAAACGTAATCCGAAACGAACACCTCTGGCGTATCCGAGGCGGCAGCCGTCTTCAGAGACAGATTCATGGCTGCCACCTGACGGTACTCTCCCCAGAGGGACAGCGCCATGGCAAAGGCCGATACGCAACAGAACGGGGCGTTTGCCGTCGCGTCATGTTTTTTCAGCACACCGAAACAGCAGAAGAGAACGACGAGCGAGGACAGGAGCAAAAGCGTCTCATAGCCCGGCTTCAGCCGTATCAGATCCTCTCCCCCGCGCACCAGCAGGTCCACGGCCAGCGCCATCACCACAAGCTGCATGATGGCAAGAACGGCCGTAAGGACATAGCCGTTGGCGTTGATGCCCGGCAGATAAACGCCCCTCTCGAACAGTATGGTGATCACCGTCATGACGAAAGCAAGTACCAGCGCCGCACGGCTCCGGAGCATCAGTCCGTGTCTCTTTTTGGCCCATGCGTCCGCCGTCTCGGAATAATCCGGTTCGGGGACGAAAACATCTTCCTCCACCTTCGGTTCGGAGATCTTCTCGCCGGCATCGCCGTCTGCGGCATCCCTGCCGCGGCGGAAACGGCGGAAGACGGACTTCAGGCCGCCCAGAGGATCGATGGCCTCCGTTCCCTCGTCCGTATCCTCTCCATCTGCATAAAAAGTCTCGTCCCAGGTCGTCTGGAATTCCTTTCCCTCATCGGATTCGGCGAACCGGTAGTCGTCGAAAAACAGGATCTCTGTATCCGCGCCCTGATCGTCCGTCTGTCCCTGCGGAGCCTCCTCCGCGGGAACAGCAACCGGTTCATACGGTTCATTTGCCGCCTCCTCCGAACTCCCATCGGGACCATCTCCGCCGGTTCCGGGAAGGTCAGCCGTTTCCGGTCCGTACGGTTCTTCTGTCATTCCCGGTTCCTCGGTTCCGGCATCTTCCGGAGAATCTGCGGCCGCATCTGCCCCGCTCTCCTCCTTTATCCCGTCTGCGGTCTTCCTTTTTCTGCGGAACAGGGATAGAAAACTGAATCCCGACTCGTCCTTGTCCGGATCCTGGAAGTCTCTTCCGCCGTACTCATCAGATTCAGGATCTGTTTCAGTCTCCCCGAACTTCTCAGCAGACTGCCCAGGGTGACCGATATCTGCAGCGCTTTCCGAATCGTCTGCCTGGTCCGCAAAGGGATTCTCCCAGGCCCCGCTGTCCTGCGGCGTTTTTCCGGCGGACGATACGGGTTCGAAACGGACGGTCTCCGCCGCGATATCCGCTGTGGATTCCGGTCCGGGTATGAATTCGGGATCCGGCTCAGGAAGCTGTCCGGGTTCAAAAGCCGCCGGTTCATCTGCCGGGTCGGAAGGCTCCCCGCGGATGATTGCCGGTTCCCCGCCGAGGAATTCCTCTCCGAGCGTGCCCTCCGCCGACTGCGTCACGATCTGATCGATCTGCGCGTCGAGAAGGTCCTCGGAGGACCGGCGGTCACCGTCGATATATGCCGTTCCCTTGTATTCCGCCAGAATGGATTCCAGGGAATAGGGATCGTTATTGTCCACAGGCCGGAAGTCAGACATACTGTATCCTCCCTTTGCATTTCATATGACTTGACCTGCGCCCGGGCGCAGGTCAAGTCCGTTCACACGCTTTTTGAGCGCCGCTGCCGCATCACTTCGTAGATGAGAAGGGCCGCAGACACAGAGGCGTTCAGCGATCCAACCTTGCCCGCCATGGGAATGCTTACGATAAAATCGCAGGCCTCCCTTACAAGGCGGGACATCCCGCTGCCCTCCGAGCCGATCACAAGTGCGGCAGGGCCGGTGAATCCGGTATCCCACAGAGGAGACTCCCCGTCGGCAGCCGATCCGTAGATCCACAGGCCGGCGTCCTTCAGTTCCCTGATGGCCGACACGAGATTCGGCACTCTGGCAACGGGCAGATGAAAAACAGCCCCTGCGGAAGTCTTCTCCACAACCGGAGTGATCCCCGCGCTTCTGCGCTTCGGGATGATCACTCCGTGCGCGCCGGCGGCTTCCGCCGTCCGTATGATCGCGCCGAGATTATGCGGGTCGGAGATCTCGTCACACAGGATGACGAAAGGCTCTTCCCCCTTGTCTTCCGCGGCCGCAAGAATCTGCTGGATCGTCGCGTATTCCGTCACGGAAGCGACGGCGATCACGCCCTGATGGGCCTTTGTGCGGCTCATCTGGTCCAGTTTCCTCCGATCGGTCTCGACGACGACAGCGCCTGCGCTCCTGCCCTTTGAGGCGATATGACCGAGCGTGCTGTCCGTTTCGCCTTTGGCGATATAGATCTTATCGATGGCGCGGCCGGCACGCAGCGCCTCGATCACCGCGTTTCTTCCCTCGATGATCCCGGAGGACTCGTCTTCCCCGTCGTCCTCGCGCCGGTGATACGGGTCCATGTGCCGCCGCACGGGATCTCTTCCCTTGTCCGGACCGGATGCCATCCCGGTTACAGTTCGGCCCTGATGGCCTCGACCCTGTCGAGTTTCTCCCAGGGCAGGTCGCAGTCGGTGCGTCCGAAGTGTCCGTATGCAGCCGTCTGCTTGTAGATCGGCCTGCGGAGGCCGAGCTGGTCGATGATCCGTCTGGGTCTCATGTCGAACAGCTTCTTGACGATCTCGGCCAGTCTCTCATCGTCAACGACGCCCGTGCCGCGGGTATCCACAAGCACGGAAACAGGCTGAGCAACGCCGATGGCATACGCCAGTTCGATCTGACAGGCGCGGGCAGCGCCTGCGGCTACCAGGTTTTTGGCGATGTAACGGGCCATATACGCCGCGCTGCGGTCGACCTTCGTGGGATCCTTGCCGGAGAAGGCTCCGCCGCCGTGGCTGGCGTATCCTCCGTAGGTGTCGACAATGATCTTGCGGCCGGTAAGGCCGGAATCGCCGACAGGGCCGCCGATGACGAAACGTCCGGTGGGATTGACGAAGAACTTCGTCTCTTTCGTGATCAGATTCTCCGGGATCACGGGACGAATGATCGTCTCCGTCACTGCTTCGCGCAGTTCCTCGATGGAAATATCCGGGCTGTGCTGCGTGGAAACGACGATGGCAGGTACGCTGAGCACCTTTCCGTTCTCATCATACTCCACCGTGACCTGGCTCTTTCCGTCAGGCCGCAGGAAATCCAGCAGGCCGGTCTTTCTCGCTTCGGTGAGCCGGCGGGAAAGTGCGTGGGCAAAAGAGATCGGAGCGGGCATCAGCTCCGGCGTCTCGTCGCAGGCGAAGCCGAACATCATACCCTGGTCGCCGGCGCCTGTCTCGTCGGCGTCGTCGAAGGCGTTGTCAACGCCCATGGCGATATCCGGACTCTGAGCATGGACGGCCGTGAGCACGGAGATGCTGTTGCCGTCAAAGCCGGCGGAAGGATCGTTGTAACCGATGCCGTTGACCGTATCCCGGACGATCTGCTGATAGTCGACGACGGCGTTGGCCGTGATCTCTCCCATCACCATTACCATGCCGGTGGTTGTGCAGGTCTCGCAGGCCACGCGGGCCATGGGATCCTGAGCGATGAGAGCATCAAGGATGGCATCGGACACCTGGTCGCACAGTTTGTCGGGATGCCCTTCGGTAACGGATTCTGAAGTGAAAATTCTGTTAGTCACGGGGATTGCCTCCAATCATTGAACACTGTTGTCAGCGGAATATATCCATTTTTAGGATTTTACCACATCTTTTCTCCAATAGAAAGAGGAAAAAGCGCCATTTCCTTCTCTCCGGTGCTGCCCCGGCCTTGCTGAGGAGGAATTTGCGGTTCCCAGGCTGTCTTTCCTTTCATTTTCAGTGATTTTTCCGTTGTTTTCAGAGGATTATCGTTGACTTTTTGCAACCGGTATAATAGAATGATTCAAAACTTTTTTAAGAAGGAATCAAAAATGTCTACGATCGAGCTTCCGTCTGCTCTCTACTTTATCCAGGAGCGGACGGCTTCTCTTCAGAAACACAACCGGATATCCAAGGCCACCTACGCCCAGTATGACGTAAAGCGCGGCCTTCGGAACCGTGACGGAACCGGCGTTATCGCCGGTCTTACCAACATAGGCAACGTCGTCGGCTATGAGAAGGTCGACGGCGTCAAACGTCCGATCCCGGGCGAACTGTATTACCGCGGATACCGTCTGACGGATCTTGTGCACGGATTCCTTGCCGAGAACCGTCCGGGCTTTGAGGAGACCGCCTATCTTCTTCTGTTCGGTGAACTTCCCACAGCCGAAGCGCTCGCCGGATTCCGTCAGATTCTGGCCGCCCAGCGTCCTCTCCCCGACGGTTTCGTCAAGGACATGATCCTGTCCGCTCCCAGCAAGGACATCATGAACAAGATGGCCAGAAGCGTTCTGGCCCTTTACAGCTATGATCCGAATCCCGATCCCGTCCCCGGCGATCTGGCCAAAGAACTGTGCAAGGCCATCTCCCTGATTGCCCGCATGCCCGTCGTGGCGGCATACGCGCTGGCTGCCAGACGCCACTACTACGACAACGACAGTCTTGTCATCCACAATCCCGTCCCCGAACTCTCTACCGCGGAGAATTTCCTCCATGCGATACGTCCGGACGGGAACTACACGGAAGAGGAGTCCCGCATCCTCGACCTGTGCCTGGTCATCCACGCCGAGCACGGCGGCGGCAACAACTCCGCCTTCGCCTGCCGCGTGCTGTCCAGTTCGGGCACGGACATCTACTCCTCCATCGCAGCCGCCATCGGGTCTCTGAAAGGTCCCCGTCACGGCGGTGCCAACCGCAAGGTCATGGAGATGTTCCACTACATAGAAAACGACGTGACCAACTGGGAGGACGAGGCTGAACTGGGGTCCTATCTGCGCAGGATCCTCGAGAAGAAAGCCGCCACGGGCGACGGCCTCATCTACGGCATGGGCCACGCCATTTACACTCTGTCCGATCCCCGTGCCGTTCTGCTGAAAGAACTGGCCGGAAACCTCGCACGCAGCAAGGGAATGGAAAAAGAGTACGATCTGTTCCAGCGCGTTGAAAAACTCACGCCCGCCATTTTCCGAGAGGTTACGGGTTCGGAAAAAGTCATGTGCGCCAACGTGGATATGTACTCCGGACTTGTGTACAAGATGCTGGGCATCCCCGAGATCCTCTACACGCCGCTGTTCGTCATATCCCGTATCACAGGCTGGTGCAGCCACCGCATCGAAGAGGTGTTCAGCGACAACAAGATCATCCGTCCCGCCTACTATGCGCTCACTCCGGAACAGGATTATGTACCCATGAAACAGAGGTGATCCCTCATGGTAACTTTCGTCAATGAGGATTCTTTTCTCCGCTGGTATGCAGACAACTGCCGGATACCGGACGGAAACACCGGCCGCGTCCTGAACGATGTCTATATGGGATACTGCAGCACCGGCGTTCAGCAGTTCGTGATACCTGCCGCCGCCAGCGTTTCCGGCAGAGACGAGACGTATCCTTTCCGTTTCGAAGACAAGGGCTGCTGCGGAGCCAGCAATCCCTTCATCTATTTCTGATCCGCTTCTTCACCGCTGCCTGCCTGCGCTGAACGCCGCAACAGAATCAGTTCCAAACAGAACAACAGGCCGGAGACTTCCGTCTCCGGCCTGTTTTCATTCGCAGGATCTTTCTTATTTGATCTCGATCTCGGCGCCGACGGCGGTGAGCTGCTCTTTCAGAGCCTCTGCCTCTTCCTTCGTCACGCCTTCCTTGATCTTCGCGGGCACGCCCTCGACCAGAGCCTTGGCCTCGGCCAGGCCCAGACCGGTGATGCCGCGGACTTCCTTGATGACCTTGATCTTCTCGGCGCCAAAGCTGGTCATAACGACGTCGAACTCCGTCTTCTCCTCCACGGGAGCAGCGGCAGCACCGCCGGCAGCCGGGGCAGCCATGGCGGCGGCGGAAACGCCGAACTCTTCCTCCAGAGCGTGCACGAGCTCGGAAAGCTCGATAACGGTGAGGGCTTTTACTTCTTCAATCAAAGCAGCAATCTTTTCGCTAGCCATAATAGTGTTCCTCCTGATTCAATAATAATTATTTAAAATAGTTGATGATCATTCCGCGGCGGGTTCTTCCACCGGGCCGCCGAGCTTTTCGGCGATGGCCTTGATCACGCAGGCCAGGCTGGAAATGGGCGCCAGCATCGTGCCCAGGACCTGCGCCTGCAGGACCGGAAGCGCGGGAATGCTGGCCAGGGCGTTGATCTCATCCAGGGAGAGGACACGGCCGTCCATGAATCCGCCCTTGATCTCGAAGCAGCCTTCCAGCTTGTCGGCAAACTCCTTGATCACTTTCGCAGGCGCCACGACGTCGTCCTTGCTCACGGCAAGGGACGTAGTTCCGCTGAGGAGCTGATCCAGCTCGCTCAGACCGGCTTTGTCGATGGCGAAGCGGAGAAGCGTATTCTTCACGACGGAATAATCCACATTGTTCTCACGCAGCTTGCGGCGAAGCTCCGTATCGGCCGCGACGTTGATACCGGAATAGTCCACCAGGACACCGGCCGCAGACGACTGAAGCTTTTCCGTAAGGCCGGCGACGATCGCCTGCTTTTCAGACAGTACTTTTGCGTTTGGCATATCTTTCACCTCCAACAAATGATCGCGCCCAAACAAAAAGTCCCTGCGCCAGAGCACAGAGACAGCAAAGCAAATCGTTTTGCTCCTCGGCAGGATTTACGGTCAAACCACCTGCTGTCTTTGGAACGCTACCGTAATATAACAGAAGCCCCGTCAGTTGTCAACAGTTTTCTTCGTCTTATTATCCGAAACTGCATTCTTTTTCGAAAATAACAGTTGACATTCTTCCGGAACGGATGTATATTACATAGGCTGACTCGGACGATTAGCTCAGCTGGCTAGAGCATCCGCTTGACGTGCGGAGGGTCAGCGGTTCAAGTCCGTTATCGTCCACCAGTAAATCACATTTGCTTCGGCAAATGTGATTTTTCTTTCCCGGGAGGTTTTTTTATGCTGAACATCGTACTGGTAGAGCCGGAGATCCCCGCCAATACCGGCAACATAGCCAGGACCTGCGCGGTCACCCGGTCCAGACTCCATCTGGTCCGGCCTCTCGGCTTCGATATCTCCGAGAAGGCTGTCAGGCGCGCCGGGCTGGATTACTGGCCCATGGTGGATCTTACCGTCTACGACAGCCTTCAGGATTTTCTTGACCGGCATTCAGACGCGGATATGTGGCTGGCCACGACGAAAGGCGGACGGCCGTATACGGACGCGGTTTTCCGTGACGGCTGTTTCCTCCTGTTCGGCAAAGAGACCGCCGGTCTGCCCGCCTGGCTGCGCGACAGATACCCCGACCGCTGTCTCCGCATACCCATGCGGCCGGATGCCCGCAGCCTCAATCTGTCAAACTCCGCCGCTATCGTATGCTATGAGGCGCTCCGTCAGCTGTCCTTTCCCGGCCTGGTCTGACAATACTGAATTGAAATAACGGTGGGTCACCCGTTCAGGGCGACTCACCGTCGCTTTTTTTCTTATCGGAAAATTTGACGTATCCGCGATCCTGCCATGCCTTCAGGTCCTTCACCTGTTCGTACATCCGCATGTAGCTGTGATACCTCTCCGGACTGATCCTTCCCTCTTCCACTGCCGCACGTACCGCGCAGCCCGTTTCACGGGTATGGGTGCAGTCGTCGAAGCGGCAGGAACCGAGGCATTCGGAAAACTCCGGGAAAACATACGGCAGTTCCTCCTTGGGGACGGGTGCCATCTCCTCTACGTCAAAGCTGGAAAACCCCGGTGTATCCGCTATCCATGCTCCGTTGCTCATCGGGAAGAGTTCCACGTGGCGCGTCGTGTGCCTGCCTCTGCCCAGCTTGCTGCTGACTTCCCCCGTCGGAAGCTCCAGCGAAGGATCTAGGCGGTTGAGGATACTGGATTTTCCCACTCCCGAATTGCCGGCAAAAGCACACAGTTTTCCCGCCGTAAGTCCGGAGAGTTCTTCGATTCCTTCCCCGGTCACGGCGCTGACCCTGACGACCGGGAACCCCGCATTGCCGTAGATCTGCCAGAGTTTTTCCGCCGGATCCCTGTCGATCTTGTTGATACAGATCACGGGGCGGCAGCCGGCGGCGAGCGCTACCGCGCACATGCGGTCGATGACGTAGGGGTCGCTCACCGGTATCACCCCGCTGGCAACCACGATCATGAGTTCCACATTGGCAACAGGCGGTCTCACGAATTCGCTGCTCCTCGGCAGGATGCTGTGAAGAGTTCCTTTCCCGTCCTGCTCGCTGACCGTTACCAGGTCCCCGACCAGCGGGATACGCCCGTCCAGCCGCAGACGGCCGCGTGCCCTGCACTCGACCGTCCGCTGTTCCGTATAAACGTAATAAAACCCGCTGAGCGCCTTGATGATCCTGCCTTCTGTCATCGCGCTCATTCCTGAGGCTCCGCGCCGGTCCCGGAGGCGCCGCCGTCCCCGTTCTCCGGCTCCGGTTCGGGTTCTGCGGGACCGACGGTATCCGGATTCCGTATCAGTTCCCCGTTGGAACACGATAGCGTGATTTCCGTGAACTCCGGCACCTCTTCGCCCGGTTCATAGTTCTGATACAGCACCTGATCCACCGGCTGGTCGCTGTCCTCATAGGTCACCTTGTACAGCAGATTCTTCGACTGCAGCCGTTTGATGGCGGATGTCATGGAGATTCCCGTCACTTCGGGGACCGTCGTCATCTTCTTTTCCGGTCCGAGGCTGTAGGTGATGTAGATCGACGTCCCGTCGTAGATGGGCTCGTTTTTTGCGGGGACCTGGGAAATGACCAGATTCTCATCGACCGTGTCGCTGTACTCGCCCCGGGTATCCACCTTGATGAGGCTGTTCAGCTTTCCGATCAGATTCACGGCCTCTCTGTAATCCAGATTGGAAAGATCGGGCATGAGTTCCTCGGCGTCGTCCTCGCTGGCCACCTTCAGCGAGATCCTGATTCCGCTTTCGGTCACGGTATGCTGAGCGCCGGCCTTCGGGGACTGGTCGACGATCTGTCCGACGGCGACGCTGTCGTCATTTACGTAATCGGCGTTGAACTCGAACAGATCCTTGTATTCCGGGTCATTCTGGACCGCGGTATACATCTTTCCGACAAAATTCGGGATCTCCATCGTCTCTGTTTTCGGATTGAAGATGTCCTTCAGAAAGAAGCGCCACATGAAAAGGAACAGGACCACGGCGAAAAGAAGCACGATGACGACACCGACCATGACTCCCGTCTGTCCCGCTTTTCTCCGGTTGCGGCGGTACTCGGCCGCCGTCATCTCCGCCGCCTTGTGCGCCGGCGTCTTGACCGGTGCGGACGGCTCCTTTTTCACCGGAAGGGGCGTAGGGATCATCTCCGTATCGTCCGTCAGATCGTCCTCCGCATGCTCCACCATGCCCATTGCACCGTAGCCGAAAACAACAGCGGGATTCTTGCGGAATTCCTCCAGATCGGAGAGCATCTCCTCCGCGGAGGCGTACCGCTTGTTCAGATTGGCCTCCATGGCGTGCATGCAGATCTCTTCCATCCCCAGCGGGATATCCGGATTGATCTCTCTGGGCATAAGAGGCACCGCGCTGATATGCTGGATCGCCACTGCGACGGGAGAATCCCCCACGAACGGGAGCCGGCTTGTCAGCATCTCATACATGACGACACCGGTAGAGTAAAGGTCGCTTCGGGCGTCGACCTGCGCGCCCTTGGCCTGTTCCGGAGAGATATAGTGGACGGAGCCTATGGCCTCCTGCGTCATGGTGTTCTGACTGGAGACGAGCCGGGCGATGCCGAAATCCGTCACCTTCACGGTCCCGTCTTTCAGGATCATGATGTTTTGCGGCTTGATGTCACGGTGAACGATGCCCCGTGAGTGGGCGTGGCTCAGCGCCTTCACGATCTGCGTCGTGAAATGCAGCGTCTCCTTCCATGTGAGCAGGCCTTTTCGGTTGATGTACTGCTTCAGGGTGATCCCTTCGATCAGTTCCATCACTATATACTCGATGTTGCCGGTACGGCTGACATCGTACACGCTTACGATATTGGGATGGGAAAGCATGGCCACGGCCTGGGATTCCGCGCGGAAGCGGCGCCGGAACTCCTCGTCCTCGGCCAGTTCCTCTTTCATGATCTTTACTGCCACAAAACGGTTCAGCCTGTGATCCTTGGCCTTGAAGACAATAGCCATGCCTCCGGTACCGATCTTCTCGACGATCTCGTACCGGTTATCCAGCATTTTGCCTATGTATTTATCATGGTTTTCCACAATCATACACCTCCGGGATCACATCTTCAGAAGGACCGCGGTCACGTTGTCGGGTGCCCCTTTCGTAAGGGCCTCCCTGATCAGGCGTTCGCATCCTTCCGGAAGATCGGTCTGCTGCAGGATAATGGCAGCCAGCTCATCGTCCTCCAGCAGATTCGTAAGCCCGTCCGAACACAGCAGCAGGATGTCCTCCTCCCGCATCGGAACGAAAAAGAAGTCTCCGGACACGGTCTCCGCTGTTCCCACGGCGCGGGTGATAAGATTCCGGTTGGGATTCGTTCTGGCCTCCTCCGCCCGGATCTCACCCCGCTCCACCATATCCGCCACCACGGAGTGGTCTCTGGTGATCTGACGGATCCCGCCCGTCCGCGAGATATGGTAGGCGCGGCTGTCTCCGATGTTCAGCACCGCCGCTCCCTGAGGAGTCACGGCCGCCGCCACGAGGGTCGTCCCCATGCCGCTGCACTCCGGGTCCTCGCCGCTCCTTGCGAAAACGGCCTCATTTGCCTGCTCCAGTGCCTGCTTCATATGCCCGGCAAGCGCCTGAAGATCGTCAAAGGGATCTATGCTCTCCAGAAAAGAGGAACAGAAGGTATCGCACGTCATCCGGCTTGCGATGTTTCCTCCCCGGGCGCCTCCCATGCCGTCGCAGACGACGATCAGGGCTCCGTCCATGATCCTGAGTTCCTGGCAGGCAAAGGTGTCCTGATTCTGCTTCCGGACGATCCCCCTGTCCGTCAGTCCGTAATAATTCATATCGGTCTCCGATCAGTTGTTTTCCGTTTTTCTGCGAAGCTGTCCGCAGGAAGCATCGATATCGCTGCCGAGCCTGCGCCGCAGAGTCACAGCCACGCCCCCGTCCTGCAGAATGCGGGTGAACCGCTCGATCTGCTGCGGCGTACTGGGCGTCAGTCCGCGCTCCTCCACATGGTTCAGCCGGATCAGATTCACATGCGCGCCGGTTCCCTTGAGTTTCTCTGCCAGCAGTTTCGCATGACGGTCCGTATCGTTGACGTCTCTGATCATGGCATACTCATAGGAGATGCGCCGGCCGGTCTTTTCAAAATACCGGCTGCAGGCCGCCAGCACCTCGTCCACGCCGTAACGCCTGTTGACCGGCATGATCCGGCTGCGCGTTTCGTCGTCCGGTGCGTGGAGCGATACCGATAAAGTTAATTGTAAATTATATTCCGCCAGTTTGTCAACTTTTTCGACCAGTCCGCAGGTGGACAGAGAGATATGTCTCATCCCGATCTGAAGGCCCTGGGGACTGTTCACCAGCTGCAGAAATCTGAGAACCGAATCGAAGTTGTCCAAAGGCTCCCCGATCCCCATCAGTACGATGTTGGAGATGCGTATCCCCATGTCTTTCTGCGCGAACAGGACCTGATCGAGCATCTCCGACGGTTCCAGGCAGCGCACCAGTCCCCCCAGAGTCGAAGCGCAGAACATGCATCCCATCCGGCATCCCACCTGCGTCGAGATGCAGATGGTATAACCGTATCTGTATTTCATGACGACGCTCTCCACGCTGTTCCCGTCGCCGAGCTTCCAGAGATACTTGACCGTCCCGTCCTTCTCAGATACCTGCTTCCGCAGGATCGAAGGGCAGGTCAGACAGCACTCTTCTTCCAGCTTCCGCCGCAGAGCGGCAGGCAGATTCGTCATGTCGCCGAAGCTTTCGCACCCACTGTGCATCCACGAAAAAACCTGGTCTGCCCGGAACCGGGGCTGTCCCCACTGCTTCATCAGCCCGGCGATCTCATCCGGCACGCAGGATTTTATGTCCAGTTTCATTGGCTGTCTTCTCCGTCCGTCACCGTATCCGTCTCATCTTGCAGATAAAGAACCCGTCCGTACCGTCTCTGTGCGGATACAACGTCTTCATTCCGCCGCTGACCTTCTCCCCCCCGAGGAGGAAATCCTCAGCGGCAAACTCTGGATGACTGTCCAGGAATCGGCGGGCAGTCTCTTCGTTTTCCTCCGGAAGGACTGTGCATGTGGTGAAGAACAGGACACCGCCCTTCTTCACGTACCGGCTTACGTTCTCCATTATGGCGCTTCCGATCGCGGGGAGTCCGGCCACGGCCTCCTCCGTCTTGTAGCGGATCTCCGGTTTCTTTCTGATCACGCCGAAGCCGCTGCACGGCACGTCGGCCATGACAAGATCCGCCGACCCGTCTTCCAGCGGCAGAGGCATCCGGCTGTCCGCCTTCTCCGCCCGTATGCAGCTGCACCCGAGCCTGCCGGCCTGCTCCCGCATGGCTCCGATCTTTTTTTCCGAGATATCGAAGGCGCGGATCACCCCTTCGTTCTTCATGAGCATGCAGGCCGTAAAGCTCTTTCCGCCGGGAGCGGCGCATGCGTCGATCACCGTCATTCCCGGCGTCGGTCCGGCAGCCATAACCGCCAGCGCAGAGGCTGTATCCTGGACATATCCCCACCCGCCGGCAAGAAGATTCGCTGCTGCCTCCGTCATCACCGGCGTATGAAAGGCGCCGCCGGCATCGGGACCCTCGAGTTTCGCTCTTTCAAACATATCCCCGCAGGTCTTCCGCAGACTGTTCATCCGAATGCTGATCGACGGGATCCCGTTGTTGCTTTCCAGATAGGCAGCGCACTCTTCCGGACCGCCGAACACACGCAGCATTCTCTCCGTGAACCACAGAGGATGGCTGTATCTGACAGAGAGCCTCTCCGCCTCTGTTCCATCGGGTCCGTCCGCAGTTCCTTCGGATGCGATCCTGCGGCAGACGGCATTGACGAGTCCGGCTGCTCCTGGTGCCAGTTTCCGGCATTCCGCCACTGCTTCGTTCACCGCCGAGTAAGCGGGGACTCTGTCAAAATACAGCAGCTGGGCGCAGCACACCCGCAGGATGTCCCTCACGGCGGGCTGCATTTTTTGAAGAGGCATCCGGCTGCGGCACCGCAGCTGCCAGTCGATCCAGCTCCCGTTCTGCAGAACAGTATAGAATAGCCGGGTGGCAAAGGCTCTGTCCCTCGGATCCACGGTCTGCGCCAGTGCAGCGTCAAGGAAACTCTGTGCCTCGGCGGGCATTTTCCAGGCCCCTGTCAGCGCTTTTCTGACGGCAGTGCGTACGTTCCCGCTCATATCGTGTGGCCCCGGAAATAATCCGCGGCTCTCATACGCTTTCCTCCCGGAGCCTGGATCTCCAGGATGGAAACAGCCCCGTCACCGGCAGCGACGGTCATCCCGTCTCCGTCCGCCTGCAGAACGGTCCCCGGTTCCGCTGTGCCGGCGCTGCCGGCAGCTTCTGCCTTGTGGATCTTATAGCAGACGCCGTTCCACTCTGCCGTTGCGCACGGCCAGGGATGCAGTCCCCGGATCCTGCACAGGATCTGCTCCACAGGCTGGTTCCAGTCAACAGGCGACATCGCTTTTGTCAGAGGCGGTGCATATGTTGCCTGCTCTTCATTCTGCGGTGTCCGGGAGGCCGTCCCGTCGAGCAGATTTCCGACCGTCCTCACGAGCAGTTCTCCTCCCAGAGGAGCCAGTCTGACAAACAGTTCCCCCGCCGTTTCGCCGGGAAGGACGTCTGTGGAAATGCTGTCGATCACGTCCCCGGCATCCAGTCTCTCGGACATAAACATGGCGCTCACTCCCGCTGTGGGATCTCCGTTGAGCACCGTCCACTGGATGGGCGCGGCTCCGCGGTATCTGGGGAGCAGCGAACCGTGGATATTGATGCATCCCAGCGCAGGGATCTTCAGCACCTCCGGCGGAAGGAGCTTCCCGTAGGCAACGACAGCGATAACAGACGGCGCCAGGCGCGCAAGCTCCGCCGCGGCTCCCCCGTCAGAAAACGAGCCGGGCTGCAGCACCGGCGTTCCGTGGGCCTCCGCCAGGGTCTTCACCGGGCATGCCTGCAGCCGGTGCCCGCGGTTCTTCGGACGGTCCGGCTGTGTAAATACGGCCGTCACAGAAAAGCCCGCGTCATACAGCGCCTGCAGGGACACAGCGGCGAAATCCGGCGTGCCCATGAAAACGATGTCATTCTTCCCCACTTTCCAGTTCCTCCGGCGTCAGCATCCTCTCCGCCAGTTCCGTGAACAGAATGCCGCTGAGATGGTCGATCTCATGGCAGAAGCATCTGGCGGTAAGTCCGTATCCTGAAACGGTAAACTCGTTCCCGTATCTGTCCTGCGCCGTCACGGTCACGTTCTCCGGACGCGTCACGACCCCGTATTCCCCGGGCACGCTGAGACAGCCCTCCGGTCCCGTCTGAGTTCCGGACTGTTCCACGATCTTGGGATTGATCAGTTCGATGATCTGCTCTTCCTCGCTCAGGCCCTCCCGGTTGGTATCCATGACCAGAATCACATCCCTGAGGACGCCGACCTGAGGGGCGGCAAGCCCCACGCCTCCCGCGTCCAGCAGCGTCTCTTTCATATCGTCAAGAAGCTGGTGCAGGCGGTCGTTGAAATCCGTCACCACCCGGCTAGTCTTTTTCAGACGAGGCTCTCCCGCTTTCAGTATGTTCCTCAGTGCCATAGATATCTTCTCCTTTTCTTGTCAGAACTCTGCGTCCGCATAGATCAGCACGCCTCTGGTCCTCCGGTCAGCCGGCAGCGTCCGCAGCACATAGCCGATGACTCTCCGGTTCTCTCGTGTGTCACCGCAGCATACGGTGACCCTGTACCGGTACCTTCCGTTCATTTTTGCAACCGGCGCAGCGGCAGGTCCGAGCACATCCGTCCCTGCTTCCTTCAGATTCTCCTTCAGCATTCCCGCCGCCAGGGCCGCCGTCCGCAGCGTGGCGCTCTCGTCCATACCCGAACAGGTCAGAGTGTAAAGGGATCTGAACGGAGGGAGCGCCATCGCGCGCCTCAGTTCGATCTCCTTCCGATAGAAACCGTCGTAGTCCTGCATGGCACCTGCCCGGATCACATCGTTCTCCGGCGTGAATGTCTGAATGACCGCCCGTCCCGAGGCATCTCCGCGTCCCGCGCGTCCGATGACCTGGGAAATGAGGGAAAACGTTCTCTCTCTCGCCCGGTAATCCGCCACATACAGGCCTGCGTCGGCGTTCAGTACGCCCACCAGGGTGACGTTTTCGAAATCCAGCCCCTTTGCCACCATCTGCGTTCCCAGGAGCACCGGCACCTTCTCCTCGCGGAACCTGTCCAGCAGCTTTTCATGGGAGTGGGACAAAGATACCGTATCCGCGTCCATCCGGACGATATCAATCTCCGGGAAACGCTGCCTGAGCTGTTCTTCAATACGCTGCGTTCCGGAACCGAGGAACCTCAGTTCCTGCCCGCATTCCGGACAGCGCTCCTCCCTTTCCCGCGAGTATCCGCAGTAATGGCACATCATGCGGTGGTTGGCCATATGATAGGTCAGAGAGACGCTGCAGTGCGGACACTCATAGGTAAAACCGCATTCGGGACATACGACGCTCGAATAGGCGCCCCTCCGGTTCAGAAACAGGATCGTCTGTTTTCCGTCTTTCAGATTCTGCCGCATCTCGCCGGTGAGCACACTGCTGAGATCCCCCGAATTTCCCTTCCGGAGTTCCTCCCGCATGTCCGCGGTGATAACGGCCGGAAGAGGCTTCCCGTTGTATCTCTGCTTCAGTTCACACAGCGAATAATCGCCCTTCTCCGCCCGGTACATCGTCCCGATGTTCGGGGTGGCGGACCCCAGGAGCAGCATGGCTCCCGCCTTTCCGCAGCGGTACTTCGCTACGTCCCGCGCGTGATACCTGGGGCTGGCTTCGGATTTGTAGGAGGTCTCATGCTCCTCGTCCATGATAATCATCCCGAGGTCATGCACCGGGGCGAATACGGCGGAACGGGTACCGACAACAACGCTGGCTGTGCCGCTTCTCACCCTTTTCCACTCATCATACCTCTCTCCTGCGGAAAGATAACTGTGCAGCAGGGCGACCTTATCCCCGAAATGAGAAGTAAAGATGCCGACCAGCTGCGGCGTGAGCGCGATTTCCGGGACCAGCACGATGGCAGACCGGCCGCGTTCCAGCAGTTCACGAATGAGATGGATATAGATACACGTCTTCCCGCTTCCCGTAACGCCGTAAAGAAGCGCGGCGGATCCTTCCGACTCCAGCATCTGACGGCGGAGACTCAGGAACACTTTCTCCTGCTCCTCATTCAGCGTGATGGCCTCCGGCTCGGTCACGCGGACCGCAGGCCGGCGGAAGACCTCTCTCGCCTCCGTTACGACGAGTCCCTGCTTTTCCAGGGCTTTCAGCGATTCTCTTCCTGAACCCGAATAAGTCAGAAGATCCGGTACCGAAGCCTCTCCCACCTGGGCGAGCACCTCCAGCAGAGCAGCCTGCTTCGGTGCACTTCTTTTTTTGCTCCCGGCCAGTTCCCATGCCTCCTCGCCTGTCACGGCAAGAGCGGAGAACAGCACGGTCTTGTCCCGGACCTGCCGTTCGCTGCCTCGGAACCAGAGTCCGGCCGGCAAAATGGCACGGAACGCTTCATAAGCTGTGCAGAAGAAGCGTTCTCTCATCCAAACCGCGAGCCGGATCTGTTCGTCGGTGATGACGGGTTCCTCCTCCAGCAGCGCGGCCACGGGCTTCAGATCGAGTTCCGTATCCTTCTCGCTTACAGAAAGCACGACGCCTTCGCGGGTGCGGTTGCCTCGCCCGAACGGGATCAGGACCCGCAGTCCCGGAACGACGGCCGCCTTCAGTGCGTCCGGCACGGAATAATCGTATGGTTTGTCGGCGCTGTAGGGCAGGCCTGAAACGGCGATCTGCGCGCATCGCATCCGGTACTCACCTCCACATCGGAGAGCAGGAAGCGAATGCTTCGCTTCCTGCCCTTTTCCGTTATACAGAGTGGGTCTTCAACTTGCCGGACGCCAGTTCGTCGATGGCGATGGATACCGCCTTTTCAGGCAGCGGTTCTCCGGCCTCCTCCGCCGCGGCGGAGATCTCTCTGGCGCGGTAGGCCAGCACGTTGACAAGCATGTATCTGCTGGGGACCTTCTCCAGCAGCTTGGACAGGGACGGATACAGCATCATATCTCATTCACTCCTCTTTTCGTTCTGATGATTTCTATGATCTCTCCGGCCGCCCGGTCGACTTCGTCGTTTACCACGACACAGTCGTACCGCTCGGCCATGGGAAGTTCCTTTCTCGCGGTCTTCAGGCGCCTGCGGATGGATTCTTCGCTGTCCGTTCCCCGGCCGCGGAGCCTCCGCTCCAGTTCCTTAAGGGAGGGCGGTTTCAGGAAGACCGCCAGCGCCTCCGGTATCTTTTCCTTGACCTGGAGGAAGCCCTGCACCTCTATCTCGAGGATGACGAAGTTGCCCGCATCGGTCTGTTCCTCCAGCGGACCCAGCGGCGTTCCGTAATAATTGCCCGAATACTCGGCATACTCCAGAAACTCTCCGCGCTCTATCATCTCTTCAAACATCTCTCGCGAGATGAAATGATAATCCACGCCGTCCTGTTCCCCTTCCCGGGGACTTCTGGTTGTGGCGGAGACGGACACCTTCACATGGTCGGTCAGTTCCATGATCCTGCGGATCACCGTTCCTTTTCCGGTCCCGGACGGTGCGGAGAAAATGATCAGTTTTTCAGGTCTCATTGCTGCTTTTCTCCCCTTCCGTTCCCGCAGCTTTTCCGGTCATGCGCCCGGCGACCGTTTCCGGCTGCAGCGCAGACAGTACAACAAAGCCGCAGTCCGTGACCAGGACGGCCCTTGTCCTTCTTCCGAAAGTAGCGTCGATCAGCCTTCCCCCCTCGCGGGCGTCCGTGATGATGCGCCTGATGGGCGCTGACTCCGGGCTGACAACGGAAACGATCCTCTCGGCCGTAACCAGATTCCCGAAGCCGATATTGATCAGCGTCATATTCCGTCCTCCGTCACTCTATGTTCTGGATCTGTTCCCTGATCTTTTCGATCTCGGCTTTGATATCGATCACGATCCGGGCGATCTCTCCGTCGTTTCCTTTCGATCCCAGCGTATTGGCTTCCCTGTTCATCTCCTGAACGAGGAAATCCATCTTTCTTCCGACGGGTCCGTCACCGTCCAGCATGGTGCGCAGCTGGTCGATATGGCTCCTGAGGCGCACGATCTCCTCGTTCACTGCAACACGGTCCGCGAAGATCGCCGCCTCCGTGAGGATCCTGCTCTCCTCGATATCCGTGCTCTCCAGAACCTCCCTCATCCGGGCAAGCAGTTTCTCCCTGTAGGCCTTTACCGTCTCGGGGCTTCTCGCCTCAGCGAGATCCGTCAGGCGGCCGATCTCGGTCAGTCTCAGAGAGATGTCGTCGCGCAGCTTCGCGCCTTCCGTCAGCCGCATAACGTCGTAATTCTTCATGGCCTCGTCCATGATCCGGCACAGTTCCGCCGACAGGCTGTCTGTGTCCGTCTCCTTTTTCCTGACGGAAAGGACGTCCTGGAATCTGGCGAGATCCATGGCCGTCAGTGCCAGCGGAATCCCGTATGTCTCAGAAAGCGAGCGCATCGCTTCCACGTAGGCATCCGTCACAGGCCGGTTCACCTCTACGGTGAGATCATCGGCGCCGGAGGAGTCAATCGTAACGTAAACATCGAGTTTGCCGCGGGAAACGTGTTTCCCGATGACCTCTTTCAGCGCGTCCTCCATGGACGTGTACACTCTGGGAATGCGGATATTGACGTCGAGATAACGGTTATTCACGCTCCGCACTTCGATCGTAAGGCCGAGGCCGCCGCTCTCTCCCGCGGCGCTGCCATAGCCCGTCATACTTCTGATCATTGAAACACCTCTTACTTAATCCGGGACAGGACACGGTCCCGGGCGAACGAAATCAGTCTGGAATATCCCAGATCGAACACGATGAACACCGCGTTGAACAGAACATATACGGCCGCATAGAAAAGGAATCCGGAAAGAGACCGGATGACCGAGACCGAAACGAGGGCCGGGAGCAGAAGCACCGTCGCGGTCAGCGCCGCGTTGAAAACGGCCAGTTTGACCGCCCAGGCACGCACCCTGCCCATCCGTTTTTCCGCGGCAAGCTTGATCACGGCGTAATAGCCGAAGAAAACGGCAAACAGGAAGGCACAGCCCTTTTCCGGCAGAAGCAGGAGCCCGAGGGCCGCCGCTGCGGCATAACTCACAAGGCCGGTGACAGTGCCCTCCGACAGGAACACTGCTGCCGGAAACAGTCCCGCGACCGCCGCGAGGGCCATGGCCCACGCAGTCAGGACGGATCCGAGGTAAAGAAAGGCCAGAGCTGCGCCCGTCATGATTCCTCCGAGCGCAATGCCGCGTGCAGACCGGCGTCTGTTCATCGGCACCCGTTGCAGCACATGTTGGCGATGCACAGTGCAGAGCAGAGGTCGCAGCCGTCGCAGTCGCTTCTCTGGTTCTGATACGCCACGGGATTGTACTGCTGGCCGCTCTGCATGAGCTGGTTATAGAAGCTGTTGTACTCCATGTTGCCCGGCTCCATATTTACGGCGTTCTGCGCATAGCGGTAAGCCTCGTCCATCCATCCCTTGCGGGATGCCACCACGGCCATAAGGAAGTTCCATTCGGCGTTCCTCACGGAAGCACCGGAAAGGAGCTGTTCCGCCAGCTGCAGATTGTTGGCGTTGATCGCGTTCCTGACGCTCGCGAACTCCGAGGACGCGCTCTGATAGGCCGTTCCGCCTCCGGACTGATACCCGTAGTTTCCCGAAGCCTGCCCGTTCTTTTTCATGAGGAAATCGTAGGCTTCGTTGATCTCCTTCATCTTCTCCTGGGCAAGATCCGCCAAGGGATTGTCCTGATAGTTGTCCGGATGATATTTTCTCGCCAGGTCCCTGTAGGCTCTCTTGATCTCTTCGTCCGTGGCATTTCTGGAAATGCCCAAAACCTGATAAGGATCGTTCATAGGCTCTGTACCGTCTTTCCTCTGTTTTTCTTGTTTCTGCTTTTCCACTCGCCGGAAAATATCGCTCTGGCCACCGAAGGCAGCCCAAAATACAGGATGTTTCGTATGGAGCCGCTCCAGGCATTCTCCTCCATCAGCTCATAGGCCGCTCCGGCCAGATTCCTCGAATGGAGCATGGTCGCCCGCAGCCTCTCGTCCATGGTCCCGTCCGCTCTCTCCTCCGGCGTGAACCGGATGAGGAGAGGATTGTACGCCCCGCCGGATTCGTCCTTTTCGAGATCGTCCCTTGCGTCGGCCAGATAGATCCACCGTCCCACGTGATACAGCAGCTGTTCCAGAATGCGGCGCCGGTTTCCGGCTTCTCCGTCTGCGGCGGAACACAGGATCCGGGCAAAGCAGTCGGCCGTCTCGTCGATCGACCCGCATTTCCGGTCTTCCAGGGCATTGAGCTCGGTGATGCCGCGTTCCACAGCTCTGTCGAATTCAGGATATGCTCCGGCAGCGCGGCGGTATGCCCCGCCCATGACCGTCATGGCGACAGCGCCTGCCGCTTTCTTCAGTCCCTTCTCATCCCTCACGGAGTCCCTGAATTTCCACCAGGACAGGATCACGCTCAGCGCGGCGGCACGCTCCATGTCGCCGTTGCTCCGGCAGGAGCATTTCCTCCGGAAGCACACGTACGGACACCTCTTCTCTTCCCGTACGGGCGGTTCCTGTCCCCGCCACAGCAGCATGGCCAGGAATACGAAGTCGTAGTTCAGAAGCAGTCGGGAGATCTGTCCGAAACGGCGCCCCATGCAGCGGCACAGTCCGCAGTAGCAGGCGCGGAAATCCTCCTGTTCCTTCTCATCCATCCGGGGAAAGACCGGCCTGATATAACCGAACATCAGCCTGACTCTGCAGTCCCGCTGCGCACGTTGATCTTGTAACTGCCGATCTCACCGATATGCTGATATCCGTCGATGAATATGTTGGCGTCCACATCGAAGACTCCCGTGGATTTGACGGACGACAGGTCCGCCACGATGCGCACGTTCTCCGCCTGTACCTCGGAGATCTCCTCGGCAGGCCCGCGCAGCGTGATATCCACCGTCTGGGTGATCAGCTCGATATCGAAACCCGCCGGCTGGTTTATGACCTCTATGTTGGAGACCGACAGTTTGGTCACGTCGAGTCCGACGATGCGCACGTTGACCTCTGCGGTCCCAATGCCCGTCTTGTTGCTGACGTTGTCCGGAAGGACGATGGGTTTTGTCTCCGAATACGTCGTCTGGAAGGCCGTAAGGTCGACCGTTCCGAGGACGATCTTGTTGAGCGATTCGATGATGGACGGATCGCCGGAAAGCGTCAGGGAGGCCGGCGTTATATCCACGATCGTGTTCGTCTCATCCGCTCCGGCGCCGTTGATCAGATTGACCATCAGCGGGACCTCCTTGAGCATCAGGACCTCCTGGACCACCGTGATCTGGTTTACGGACGTCTTGATGTTGTCCGAAGCCACCTCGCTGTTGGAGGCGTCCATCAGCACGAAAGGCTGTTCGGAAGAGAGCGTCTGCGTAATGTCCTCCCCGCCCAGCGTCACCCAGGCGTAGGAGATCCCTGCGATCTCGTCTTCAGGACCGGAGATCTCGATGGTACCCGGTGTGAATTCGATGCTTCCGCCCATATAGCCGTCGGCTATCTGTCCGTCAAACATCCCGCGCACGGGGATCTCGGTCTTGACCATCTTCTTTACGGTGACCGTGGCGTAGTTCACCGAGGCGTTGACCACTTTCACGTCAGACGCTTTCGTACCGCTGCCGTAATCGATGGAGTATTCCAGAAAATGCGTGCCGGCGGTCCGGATCTTCGACATGTCCACGGTGACGGTGATGTCGTCCTTGTTCAGTCTCGCGACGGTAAGCTGCTTGCCGGAAAGCTTGAGATTCAGCTGATCGACATTCCTGTTCGTGACAACCAGATCGTTTTCTTCCAGGACGTCTTCGCCCGTATACTGGATTTCTATCCCGGATACGTCCACCGTCCGCTCCTGCTTCTCATTGACGGAGATCGTGAACCATAGAAAACACGAGATGAGAAGGGAGACGATGATGAACAGAAGACGCGTGCCGAAGGCAACGTTCGTTTTTTCCTTATGCATTGTTCCTCCTCAGCACGTTCCGGATGCGTGCCATAAACCCGTCCTTCTCGGGAACCAGTTCCTTCTTCAGAAGCATTTCGAAGGTCTCCGGATCCAGGTTCCTCTTCAGCATACCACTCACGGCGACGGAGATGCCGCCGGTCTCTTCGGATACGATGGCTACCACGGCGTCCGACCGCTCGGACAGGCCGATCCCCGCCCTGTGCCGCATTCCGATCTCCCTGCTCAGATTGTTGTTGGAGGACATGGGAAGCATGCAGCCCGCGGCGACTACCCTGCCGTCGGAGATGATGACGGCGCCGTCATGCAGAGGAGTATTCGGATAGAATATCTGCAGGAGCAGTTCCGCTGACGCGGCGGAGTCCAGTTTCGTTCCGGATTTGATGTATTCCTCCAGATGCACGTTGCGCTCGAAAACAATGAGCGCTCCCGTTTTCGTCCTGCTCATGTCCTTGCAAGCTTCTACCGTAGCCGAGACGGCTACCTCCGTGGCCTGCTTGTAGCTTCGCGCGAAAACGCCGCTGACGGAGCTTCCGGCGCTGGTGAGGAATCCGCGTATCTCCGGCTGGAACAGGACGATGATGGCGATGACTCCCAGTTCCACGGCGCGGCCGAGCAGATAGTTGATGACCGTCAGCTGCGCAAGCTGCGAGATCCACAGCACGGCCAGCACCAGAACGATGCCCCAGATCAGAGCGCCGGCACTGGTCCTGCGCGCAAAGGAAAACACTTTGTAGATAATGAAAGCAACGATGGCGATATCTATGAAATCCGCTATGGTCATAGCGGAGATCAGGTTGCCCGCCACCCGCAGGAATTCATTGATCGAACCAAGAACCGACAAGACGATCACCTCCCCGTCCATGTACATATAAATTCATTTTATTATACCGAATCATGCGGCCGATTGCAACACCAGCAAACAATGTACCTGCACGGTTTTCCGCAGTTTTCCTGTTCCCGGCGGATCCGCGGCTATCCTCCTTCGCTCCGGAAAAGACGAAAGCCCCCTCCTGCTGCGCGGAGGGGGCCGAGAAAGCATTTTGAATTACTGACTCATGACATGGTAGCGGGCGGACGCGGCTGCAAACAGGACCGCTTCTTCCGACAGTCCCGCCGAAAGATCCTGAATGTGGATATAGCCGTCCGGAAGATGCTCGTCCACGCACCGCAGATGAAAGGCTCCGTCCGAGTTCCAGTTGTATTCCTCGACCCACACGTGCCCGTCTTCCACGGAAGAGACCCAGGCCACATGGCCTGCGCCGCCCCCCTCCCAGTAGGCTACCGCCCCGACAGCGGGCCGGTCGTCCACCGTCACTCCAAGGGATCTGGCGGCGTCATCCCAGTGCTCCGCGTTGCCCCACAGGACACCGCCGTAGCCGTTGTCAAAGGCCACGCCGTTGCGGTCGTTCAGACGCCACGCGACGAATGATGTGCATTCTCTGTTATAGAACCGCCAGGGATCGACGAGCGAATCCTTGGCGTTTCCCTTCAGTTCCTCCGGATAATCGTCGTTCTCCGTTTCCTCCGCAGCAGCGGCGAAAGGTACCATGGCGACGCATATCAGAATCACCAGCAGCAGAGCCAGAATCCTGGCCTTTTTCTTCATGTCGGTTGCCTCCGGTAGTGTCTTGTGAACGGAGCAGAGAACCTGCATCAAATGCGGGGTCTCTCCGTTCTGTTTTCAAATTGTAACACATATCGGAGGTTTTTGCAACTATTTGTAACTATTTTATCCTTCAGCGGATTCCCGCGGCTTCATGATCGCTTTTCTGAACCTGCGGTTCAGCAGGCAGCTGACCGCGAAAGTGATGATTTCCGTCGTCGGGACGGCGAACCAGAGGAACTTTTCGCTGTGCGTCAGAGCAGACAGCACGGCGAAACTCGCGATCATGAGAACGCACTGCCGGAGGAGATTGATCAGCAGCGCGTAGCGGCTGTGATCCAGCGCCTGCATGCTGGTGGACAGCATCATGGAGACGGCGCCGAACGGGAGTGAGATCACGCAGGCACGGAGGCACATCGTCCCGATCTCCCTCATTTGATCGCCGGCGTTGAACAGCGTCAGGATCGAGCCGGGGATCAGTTCGAACACCATGAGAAGGACGGTCATGAGGATGGCGCATGCGCCGATGGCCAGGTTCATCGTCTTCCGGACCCTGTCCGGCCGGCCGTGTCCGTAGTTGTATGACAGGATGGGGATCATCCCGTTGTTCAGGCCGAATGCGGGCATATAGCAGAAATTCTGCAGTTTCATCCATATGCCCTGGACCGCGATCGCCGTGGTGGAGTAGCTTCCGAGGATCCGGTTGATGGTAAAGTTTGTCACAGAGGACAATCCCATGGTCAGCATGGTGGGGGCTCCGACCCGAAGGATATCCAGGGCCGCATCCGCATGGAAAGCGAGACGCAGCATATCGTGCCGCACGGGTTCGTTATGCTTCCAGTTGAAGATGATACCGATGATCCCCGCCAGTATCTGACCTCCTATCGTCGCGTACGCCGCGCCGGCGACCCCGAGGGCCGGAAACGGTCCGATCCCGAAGATGAGCAGCGGGTCGAAGATGAGGTTGAAGACCGCGCCGGAAGCCATGGAGATCATGGATAGGATCGATCTGCCGGAAGACACCAGGAGCCTTTCGTAGTATTTTCCGAAGATCCCTCCGAAGGCAGCCACCCAGTTGATGGTCAGATATACCGCACCCATTTCGGCGATGTCCGCAACGTCAGTCTGGAACCGGTACAGAGGTCCCGTAACGAAGATCCCAAGCACAATAAAGAGCACAGATACAATGCTGCACAGGGCCGTCATGGTCCTTATGGTCGCCGACGCCTTGTCCTGCCGTCCCATTCCCATGTATCTCGCCCATACGGCGGATACGCCGGTCGTCATACCTACGGAGATGGCGACGACGATCATCTGCATGGGAAACGCAAGGGAAACCGCCGTCAGCGCATGTTCCGATATACGGGCCACAAACATGGAGTCGACGATATTGTACATGGCCTGGATGAAGAACGATATCATCATCGGCAGACTCATCCTGACCAGCACCTGATGGACGGGCGCTTCCGCCATCATGGTCATGCGGTCATTCTGCTGCATATGTCCGATCCCCCCTTTTCCCATTCCTGTCCTGTCTGAATGCCGTTACTGTCCAAACCTGACGGATTTTGCCCAGCCGTTGACTGTGGCCTCATATTGGGAGAAAGCCTCCCTGAACGTGATGAACTGGATCATCCAGAACGAGTCATCCGTCCGGTACACGAACGTTCTGTCGTGGTAGGCGTTCCCGTCCTCGTCTTCATAGTCGTACTCGAACCCGGGTATCCCGTCGAAAGTATCCGCCCGGGCATCGGCCAGTTCGTTGACCTCCATAAGGAGGTCCCGGTACTCTTCCAGAGACAGTTCCTTCAGGCCCTCCGCTTCCAAAAAAGCCTCACGGAGCGCCAGCGCGTACACATCCTTGCTCCGGTAGATGGATGTGAATCCCATCACGTTATCTTCGGTGAAGTCCTTTGTCAGCGTGATGGTCATACCGTTTGAGGTGAAGTCCTCCGGCTTCGGAGCTCTGTTCCTGAACAGTCCCCCGCTGAAGAGACGTCCTGCGCACAGCCCGATAATGAGGGCAGCAACGAGGAGGATCGTTGCGACCACCGTTCTTTTCTTTCTGTGCGTCTGTATGCCCGGAGTGTCGTTGTCGTCGAACCGAAACAGATTGCCGCCGGGCGTCATCTGATACTGTCCCGTCAGAACGATGTCGTCCGATCCCTCCGGGATCTGATAATAATCGCCGCTGTAACTTTTGGTCAGTTTGTCCGCAATGACGAAAAGCCTGACAGACTCGTCGCCGATTAGGACGGACAGTTCTCCTCCGTTCTTCAAATCCCCCAGTTTCCGGCAGGGCGTTCCTTCGATGGTGATTTCAGGATGGTAAGGGTCCTCGATATATACTCTCGCCTTGGCGGCAAATGCGTTGAATACCTTCCTGCGTCTGACGGTAAGCTGTCTCATTTCTTCACCCTCCGATGTTTCTGATCCTCAGCCCGGTCTTCTCCTCGATGAAAGGTCCGAATGCGACCGGATCTCCCTCCGTAAAGCAGCGGTCCGGAACGATCAGCGCCCTTCTCTTGTCGATATACAGATAATAGGCGCCATTATATCTTGCGATGTCCTGAAAAGCCTGATAGGAGTAGTCGCTAGAAAGGGCGTCGGCCTGTGCGTGAAGTCCTTCTTCCTCTGCGGTCAGCGTGATGATCCCCTGTCCGGTGAGCGTTTTCAGATTTGTCCGCACGCGTATCTCGCGGACCGCCCAGTATGCGGCCAGCATGGCCAGAATGATCACGTAGTACCATATCAGGTCGCCGCTGAATATCCGGTTCATGACCAGAAGAACGCCGAGGGAAACGACCACCACCAGCACGGCAGCGACCAGAATCCATGAGATGTAATACAGCGCCTTTCCCCGAAACAGTTGATGCACCTTCCAGTACTGCCGGATATCCTTCAGCGTATAGTCCATTTTGGCCATAAATCTCATATGCGCATCCTCCTGCACGAACCTCTCGTCAGTCTCTTTCCTCCAGAAGTACGACGGCGTGGACGGCGATGCCTTCGAGGCGTCCGGTGAATCCGAGTCCCTCCTCCGTCGTTGCCTTCACATTCACGGCATCCTCCGGCACACCGAGAACAGAAGCGACTTTCCGCCTCATTTCCCCGACGTGGGGTCCGATCTTCGGTTTCTGCGCAATGACGGTGATATCGCAGTTTCCCACGCGGTACCTGTCCCCGACGGTCCGGCAGACCTCCCTGAGAAGATCCGTGCTGTCGGCGTCCTTCCACCGGCTGTCCGTATCGGGGAACAGTCTCCCGATATCCCCGCGTCCGGCCGCACCCAGGATGGCGTCCATCAGTGCATGAAGGGCCACGTCGCCGTCGGAATGGGCTTCCGGCCCGAACTCATAGGGAATCTCCACCCCGCAGAGGATGCATCTTCTTCCGGGCACCATGCGGTGCACATCGTATCCGTGTCCGATTCTCATGTTCTCACCTTCCGAGCCTGTCCGCTATCGCTTCCGCCAGGACAAGATCCTCGGGAAACGTGATCTTGATGTTGAGACGGCTCCCGTCCACCAGGACAGGCCTCACGCCCATCGCTTCCACCATCATGCAGTCGTCCGTCGCCTCTGCCGTGCCAGCCAGTACCTTCTTTCTGGCTGCTTTCAGCAATTGGAGCTGAAAAGCCTGCGGCGTCTGGATCTCATACAGATCCTTCCGGGAAACAGTTTCCGTGACCGCATCATCCACGGCTCTCTTGACGGTGGACGTCACGGGCACAGCGGCTGCCGCCGCTCCCCAGCGGGAGGCGGCGCTCACCGTCCGGAAGATCATATCCTGGTCGGCAAACGGCCGGTCGCCGTCATGGATGAGGACGATGTCCGCCCGTCTCGACACGCTGGCGAGTCCCGCTCCGGAGGAATCCGCACGGGTCTTTCCCCCGGCTACGACGGCCGTCACCTTGTCCAGCCCGTGCATGGCGCAGAGTTCTCTGCCCCGTGCGAGGTCCTCTTCCCTCATGACAAGAACGATCTCATTGACCGTTTTGCTGTTCTGGAAGACCCTGACCGTGGCCGCCAGCAGCGGCTCACTTTTCAGCGGGGCAAACAGCTTGTCCACCCCGTTCATTCTTGAAGAGGATCCCGCCGCAACGATCACCGCGGATACGAACATCGTCTTTTTGTCGATCAGTTTGATTGCCGCGCCGACCGCGCCTGCTGCGCCTCTGATCATCGATACATCACCCTGCCTTGTGAAAATCTGAAAAAAATCACTGCCGGTTGCCCGGCAGTGATTCATGTGTTGTTTACTCTTCGGTCTGTTCAGGCGCTTCGTCGGCCGGAGCTTCCTCTGCAGCCTCTTCAGGCTCGTCGTCGCCTTCCACCTCATACCCGTAAGGGATGGGACCGTTGAGAAGCGCGCGGATGCTCAGAGACACCTTGTGCTTCTCCTCATTGATCTCCGTGACCTTCGCCGTGACCTCCTGACCCTCGGTCAGGACTTCGCCGGGAGTGGCGATCCGGTGATCGGCGATCTGGGAGATATGGATCAGGCCGTCCACGCCGGGGATGATCTCGGCAAACGCGCCGAAAGGCATGAGTTTGACGATCTTCACCTTCACGGCATCGCCAACGGCGACCGAGGAGGTGAACTTGTTCCACGGATTGTCGGCGTCCGTCTTGTAACCGAGGGAGATCTTTCTCTTCTCCTTGTCGAAGGAGATGACATAGACTTCGATCTCGTCGCCGATGGAGAGGACGTCGCTGGGCTGCTTGATGCGGGACCAGCTGATCTCGGATACGTGAACCATGCCGTCGATACCGCCGATATCCACAAATGCGCCGTAGCTGGTCATGGACTTCACGGTGCCGGTGTACTTCTTGCCGACCTCGATCTCGTTCCAGATCGCTTCGGCCTTGGCCTTACGCTCCTCGTAAGCCACCGCGCGGATGGAACCGACGATGCGGCGGCGGGCCTGGTTGACTTCCGTGATGCGGAGCTTCACCTTCTGCTTGAGAAGCTCGGTCATGGGATGATCCTTCGGAATGCCTGTCTGGGAGGCGGGTACGAACACGCGCAGTCCCTTGACGGACACGACGACACCGCCCTTGTTCTCTTCGGTAACGATTCCTTCCACGGTCTCTCTGTCAGCGCGGAACTGCTCGACCATATCCCAGTTCTTGGCCAGATCCAGACGCTTTTTGGAGAGCATGACGGTACCTTCCACGTCGTTCACGCGCATCACGTAGGCTTCGATCTCGTCGCCGACCTTTACCAGGTCTTCCGGCTTGGCGGTGGGATCCGCTCCAAGCTCCGTGACGGGAATATATCCGGCGTGCTTGCAACCAAGGTCAACCGAAACCTCCGTATTGGTAATTGCGGCAACGATCCCGGTGACCTTATCCCCGTTCTTCAGAGTCTTGATGGACTTCTCAACCATCTCTTCGAAGGATTCGGTCTCATCGGCCGTCTCAGCGGCAGGCTGTTCCTCTGCAGCAGGAGCCTCCTCGGCGGCAGGAACTTCCTCAACGGCAGGTTCTTCCGCTGCGACGGGTTCCTCGGCCACAACGGCTTCCGCCGCTGCAGGCGCCTGCTCCGCTACAGTTTCCGCAGTCTCTTCCGGAATCATTTCTCTGGTTTCTTCGCTCATCTTCTGATTGACCTCCTTAATTATCCACGACGGGGTGGACGCTCCCGCCGTGACCCCAACGCGGTCACAAGACGAAAACAGACTTAAATCCAGTTCTTCGGCGCACTCTACCCTGACGACCCGGGAGCAGTATCTCTCGCAGATCTCCGCCAGACGCTGAGTGTTGGCACTGCCGCGGCCGCCGATGACGACCATGGCATCAGAACGGGAAGATAAGTCTGCAGCCTCTTTTTGGCGCATTGACGTAGTTAAGCATATTGTATCAAATACTTTCGCATTTGTACACATCTTTTTCATAATTTCGGAACATTTTTTGTAATTCTGTGCATTCCCCGTGGTCTGCGAAACCATGACGGGAATACCGGAAGCGGTGAACTCAGGGTCGCTCAGCACGCCGGGCAGTTCCTCCGGGCCGCCGACCACGCGTACGGTACCGCAGCGGCTGGCTATCCCGCGCACCTCCGGGTGCTCTTTTTCCCCGACGATAACGATCGGATTTCCCTTTTCCGACTCCTCCCGGACGATCCCGTGGATGCGTGCCACGAAAGGACAGGTCGCATCCGCCACGGTGCAGCCCATCCTCTCCAGTTTCCTCAGTTCCTGCTCCGTCACTCCGTGGGAGCGGATCAGCACCACGTCCCCCGGCCGGATCTCATCGATACCTCCGGCAGGCGCCGCGCCTTCCTCTTCGAGGGCAGCCACCACATGGCTGTTGTGTATGATGGGACCCAGCGTCCTGCAGGCCCCGTATTTCTCCAGCACCTGTCTGCACATATCAACGGCGCGCGTCACGCCGAAGCAGAATCCGGCGGTTTCGGCTACGGTGACCTTCATTCTCCGTCCCCGCCGTCCAGATACGCCTTTACAAGACGGGATATGGTCTCGAAGCTCTCCTCCAGCGTGTTTCCGGTCGTATCGAGGATCACAGCTCCCTCCGCCGGACGGAGAGGCGCCGCAGCTCTCGTGCTGTCGTTCACGTCACGATAGTTGATGTCCCTGAGAACGTCTTCAGGCGTCGTCTCCACTCCCTTGAGGAGGAGTTCTTCATACCTGCGTCTGGCCCTGTCCTCCGGGGTAGCGGAAAGGAAGATCTTCAGGCCGGCATCCGGCAGTACGACCGTTCCGATATCCCTGCCGTCCATGATCACGCTGTTCTCTTCCGCCAGTTTCCGCTGCATGTGCAGAAGAAAACTCCGGACCTCGGGCATGGCGGACACGTCCGAGGCGTAGATGGATACTCCGGGCAGCCGGATCTCCTCGGACACATCCTCCCCGTTGAGGAGCATCCTCTGGACTCCGCTGTCATCGTAACGCATGGCCACATGTATGTCGGGAAGCAGGGACACCACGCCTTCTTTGTCGTGGGAGTCCAGTCCGTGACGCAGAACGTACAGGCCTACGGTGCGGTACATCGCCCCCGTATCCACGTAGATCAGTCCGAATTTTCTGGCGATCATCCTCGAGAGC
This sequence comes from Oscillospiraceae bacterium, assembly GCA_017540565.1. Lineage (GTDB taxonomy): Bacteria > Bacillota > Clostridia > Oscillospirales > Oscillospiraceae > Alloscillospira. Next base: position 20,507 of record JAFYAU010000049.1, on the reverse strand, counting down.
GTGCTCTTGCCCGCTCCGGAAGGACCGTCCACAGCGATATTCTTGCTCATTATCCATTCCCCTTTTCACAGTCATCCGGAATTCAGCCGCCGGCGTGCATGGCGGCGGCCCGAGCCGTCGACCATGCAATCTGAAGATTGAACCCGCCGGTATATCCGTCACAGTTCAGGATCTCTCCGGCGAAGTACAGTCCCCTGACCCGCTTGCTCTGCATCGTCCGGGGATCCACCTCAGCGGTGTCGACGCCGCCGGAGGTGACGATCGCCTCGCTGATTGGCCTGGGCCCTGTCACTTTCAGCGTCAGATCCTTCAGCAGGCAGACGAGCCTCTTTCTCTCCTCCCGCGTCACGTCGTGGATCTTTCTGTCTCCGGGAACGCCGAGTCTTCGCACGATCACCGGGATCATCTTCCTGTTGACCAGCCCGCCGAGCACGTTCGCGAGATCGCGGTTCTGCTGGGCGGAGAAGTCCCTGAGGATCCTCGCGTCAAGCGCGTTCTCGTCCAGGGCCGGTTTGAGATCGATGTGCAGCACGCATCCGGCGGCGCCTTCTCTCATATGCGCGCTGGCAGAAAGGACCAGCGGCCCCGAAACCCCGAAGTGCGTGAACAGCATCTCTCCCTGTTCCCGGTACACCGTCCTCCCGTCTGGCGCTTCGGCGGTCAGCCTCACGTTCCGCAGAGACAGTCCCTGCATGTCGGCGCAGTCCGTTCCCTCCACGCACAGCGGCACCAGGGAAGGACGCACGTCGCACACCGTATGCCCCGCTCTTCGGGCGATGCCGTAGCCCGATCCGTCCGAACCCGTTCCGGGATAGGAAGCCCCTCCCGTGCACAGGATGACGGATGCCGCACGGAAGACGCCGCGGTCGGTGACGACGCCGGCGCATGCCCCGTCTTCAGTCAGGAGCTCCTGCGCCAGCGCTCTGATGACGTTCACTCCCGCGAGATCCATCCTGTGGCGCAGCGCGGCGACCACATCCTCCGCCCGGTCGGAGACGGGAAATACCCGGTTTCCGCGTTCGGTCTTCAGTTCGACCCCCATGCCGCGGAAGTCTTCCATGACTTTTTCCGGAGGGTATGAGAATACCGCGCCGTACAGGAATTTACCTCCGGTAGGAATGTGCTCGATCACCTGCATCGGAGACGTGTCGTTGGTTAGATTGCAGCGTCCTTTCCCGGTGATCCTGAGCTTTTTCCCGCAGCGGTCGTTCCTCTCTATGACGAGGGTCTGAAGCCCCCTTTCCGCCGCAACGGCGGAGGCCAGCATTCCTGCCGCGCCTCCGCCTACGACGATCACATCATATGTCGTTTTTTTCATACACGTCATATTCCGCCCAGATGGCCTCCAGGCGATTGAAATCCGTTTCCAGATCGGTGCCTTTCGCTTTGGTGCTGACGGCAACGATCAGCGCGTTGACCAGGCTGAGCGGCCCGACCAGGGAATCCACGAAAGATACCATGTCGCTTCTTGCACACAGCGGGATGTCCGCGATCTCCGCGATGGGAGAATTCACGTTGTCCGTGATGCCGATGACCGTCGCCTGCCTGTCTCTGGCGTACCGCATGGCCTTGATCGTCCTCTTGGAGTAACGTGGGAAGCTCAGCGCGATCATAACGTCGTCCTTCCCTATCCTGAGGATCTGCTCGAACACTTCACTGACGGAGTTCTCGTTCACCACACGCACGTTCTCGAACAGGAAATTGAAATAAAAGCCCATGAAGCTTGCGATGGGAGCGGAGGATCTCAGGCCGAAGATATATACGTGCTTGGCCCGCACGATGGCATCCACGGCGCTGTTGAAATCATCGCGGTTCGTCTCTTCCAGCGTGACTCTGATCTGCTCGATATCTGAATTCAGGACGGCGGAGAGGATGTCCTGATTCTCCAGCAGTCCCTTCGCCGCTTCGATTCTCTGAACGGAAGTCAGGCAGTTGCGGATCATGTCCTGAAGCGCCTTGCGCATCTCGGGATATCCGTCATAACCGAGTTCCGCGGCGAACCGGACGACGGTGGATTCGCTCACGCCGACCGTATTGCCCAGCCTGGCGGCGGTCATGAACGCAGCCTTGTCATAGTTCCGCGTGATAAATGCCGCGATCTTACGCTGGCTCTTTGAGAATCCGGCGCTTTCCTTTTCGATCAAAGAAAGAATGTCCTTTTCCATAACTCCTCCGGGATCGGATACGAATCGTATCGGAATATCCCAATATTATAGGAACAGCTTCGTTTTTGCAAGAGAAAAATGCATTTCATTCATTTTTCATTCCGGATCCGGCCAGTCCGACGACTTCCTCGTCGCTCAGGAATCTCCAGCATCCCTTCTGAAGCTGTCCCAGCGCAACGCCTGCGTACTGTATCCGCGTCAGCGTGCGAACCCGCAGTCCGCACTGCTCGCACATCTTTCTGATCTGGCGGTTGCGCCCTTCGGTCAGTTCGAATTCCAGAACGGCCTCGTCCCCGCCGGTCTCCACCGGTCTGACGCGCACGGGACGCAGCGCGTAACCGTCGATCGTCATCGGCTCCGTGAGCCTTTCACCGAGGGCGTCTGAATACCCCTGCACCCTGACCCGGTAGATCTTTGTTTTCTCTCCTGAAGGGTGACACAGCCGGTTGGCAAGTTCTCCGTCATTCGTAAGGAGAAGGAGTCCGTCGGATTCCATGTCGAGCCGGCCCACGGGATACACATGATATCCGCAGGAGGAGACCAGCTGGGCCACGGTCTTCCGTCCCTTTTCATCGTGCATGGTGGTCACGTATCCCCGCGGTTTGTTCAGTGCGATGACAACGCGCTTTTCCAGACAGGGAAGCCGGATGCCGTCCACGCAGATGACATCGTTCTCCGGATCCGCGCTGGCGCCGATCTCGGCGGGTGTTCCGTTCACGGTCACCCTCCCGTCGGCGATCCATTTTTCAGCCGTTCTTCGGGAGGCGACGCCCCGGGAGGACAGGATCTTCTGTAATCTGCATTTCATATCGGAAAGACCTCGTTATGCTGCGGCCCGGAAATGATCCGGGGTTCCGTTTCATTCGACGGGTTCGATCCAGCTGTCGTCAACGTCCACGGCCTCCGGCGTCTTGGCGTCCCGCTTTTTGTTGATCATGTTTTCCACCCGGTCCATAACGTCCGGAACCATGTCGACGATCTTGTCGATGGTGTCCCCCGGAGGAGGCGCGATATTCATGATGCGTACGGTTCCGTGGTTGATGACCAGCATGGCGACCGGATGGATCTTCACCCCGGCGCCGGTGGCGCCGCCGAACGGATCGGACTTTCCGCTGCCGGCATGCTTCGTCTGGAAGTCGGAACCTCCGCCGGCGAAGCCGAAACTGACGTGGGAAATCGGGATCAGCGTGATGCCGTCTTCCGTGCAGATCGGCTGACCGATGATGGTATTCGCGTCGATCAGTTCCTTGACTTTCTGCATCGCAGAATCGATAAAATCATTGACGGGTTTTCTTTCCATTGTTCTCCGACCTTTCATTTCAGAAGTCTGAAAATGGCTCTGAAGTCCAGTTTCAACACAATATATATCAGCTGCCATATCATGATCACGGCAGTTGCCTTCACGTACACGTCGTCCTTTTCCCTGGTGAAATCGCAGCGGAAGCGGATATCGCGCTTTCTGATCCGCATGCGCGACAGCAGCGGCTCAAGCAGCTGCATCCCGCCGGACATGGCACCGTACTGAATGGCCGTCCGGGAGGGATCCTCCCCTCCCACCGTATAGCGCACGGTCAGTTCCCTTATCGTCAGCGACCGGAGGAACCGTCCCAGCGTCTGAAAGACAGTGGGCAGCACCTGGAGGATCTTTTCGGGCATTCCGCCCTTCTTCTCACCTGCCCCGCCCTCTGAAAAGGGCTTATTTTCCTTCTTCTTCCGGTCCTTTTTTTTCTTCTTTGTCTTCGGCTTATCCTTCTTTTTCTTCGGCACTGCTTCCGACTTCGGAACGAGCCGGATCCTGACGGGTCCCGCCACAGCTTCGAGGATCAGGCCGTCCGATGAGTACTCCACGCCGGCGCCCAGCGGAATCAGTCCAATGATCAGGAAAAAGAGAAGGATCGCTCCGATCACGATCAGAACCGTCAAGTCTCTTCCTCTCCCCCGTTCTCCTGCTCCGCCTGCAGGGCCGAGATCGCCTGCATCAGTGTCATTTGCCCATCCTCATTCTCCTGCTCCGTCTCCGGCAGCGGAGGCAGCTCATCCAGCGAGGAAAGCCCGAAGGTGCGCAGGAACGCGTCAGTCGTCCGGAACAGGGCAGGACGTCCGGGAACGCTGAGCCGTCCGCACTCTTCGATCAGTCCCCGCTCCTGCAGCATGCCGACGGTATAGCTGCTGTCGACGCCTCTCACCTGTTCGATATATGTTCTGGTCACAGGCTGAAAATACGCCGCTATGGCCAGTACCTCCAGCGCGGGCTGCGTGAGCTGGGGCGGTTTCCTCTTTTCCAGCGCCAGCCTCACAGTATCCGCGTATTCAGGTGCGGAACACATCTGAAGGCGACGGTCCAGCTTCAGCAGACGGATGCCTCTTCTCTCGAAGCTGTACCGGTCCGCAAGTCTGTCGGCCGTCTCGGCCACGGTCTCCGCATCAATGCCAAGGACCGCGGCGATTCTTTCCATATGCACCGGTTCTCCGGACGCAAACAGTATGGCCTCGATGCTGCTCTCAATGTCATGCAATTCCATTTCAGTCACCGTCCTCATAGCCACTGAAGCTCACGGCTGCGTCCGCACCCGTCAGACTGAGCGCCACGTCATCATCCCCGCCGCTGAGCAGGATCACCCCGGTCTTGCACATTTCCAGCACGGATATGAAGACCGCCACCATCTCCGAACGGCTCCCGCAGCTGTAGAAAAGGCCGGAGAGCGAGACCGTGCCGAACGAACGAAGTTTCTCGAGGATTTCCTCCGCTTTCCGCTCCACGGGGAACATGACTTTCTGGGGATACCGTCCCGCAAAGGCACGCTCAGCTTCCGCCATTCGGTCCTCCCTGGACAGCAGTTCGTTCATCGCCTGCAGAAGCTGTTCAGGCTCGTGGCGATAGCGGTAATTCCTGCCGGCGGGCAGCGGCTCTGGAGGCCTGACGATATAACCGGCCCCTTTTTTATACATCCGGTCCAACTGGTCGGTCACGGCGCGGATCTTCTCATAGTCATCCTTGCGCCGCAGCCTCTCCAGTCCCTGGATCAGTTCCTCCAGTTCGCTGATCTCCTCCCCTTCGGGCGCGATCAGCATCCGCGACTTGATATAGGCGAGATGCGAGGCCATGGCGACAAATTCGCTCGCTACCTCGAGATCCATCTCCTCCATCTGGCGGAGATACTCCATGTACTGATCCAGAATCAGCGAGATCTGGATATCTCTGATCTCTATTCTGTTTTTTGAAAGGAGCAGAAGGATCAGGGAGAGAGGTCCCTCGAAATCCTCCGTCTCCCCGCGGGAGTGAACGACTCCGCTCAGATGAAATACCGGATCTGACATAATCTCCTCCGAATGATCATGCGGTCAGCCACACCGATTTTCCCAGCCTGAAAAATGTCTCCGCGACAATGACGAGATGGTCCCAGAGGAACGTCACCCCGCGGCTCATGGGACCCGAGAGCACCCCGGTGACCAGGAGCACGACAAGCAGGATCATTCCGTACCGCTCATACCTCATCAGCTGGCGGTACAGCCGTTCCGACGCGATGGAAAAGACCACCTTGGACCCGTCAAGCGGGGGAATCGGGAGAATATTGAAGATCGCAAGTCCCATGCTCAGGACTGCGGTGGAACGCAGTACGTCGAGCACGACGCTTCCGACCTTGCCCGCATACAGTGCAGGCGTGAAGAATCCCCACAAGGCGAGAAACACGACCGCCAGCACCATATTCGCGGCAGGTCCGGCAAGCGCCGTCAGGCCCATGCCTCGCCTGGGATTCTTGAAGTTGCGCATATTGATCGGGACGGGTTTGGCCCATCCGAATCCGAAAACCGCCAGACATATCAGCCCGAACAGGTCGATATGCTTCAGGGGATTCAGGGTAAGACGCCCCGCATTTCTGGCCGTAGGGTCTCCGAGCTTCAGCGCGACAACGCCGTGGCTCAGTTCATGCAGCGTAATGCAGATGACCGCCGGGATCACGTTGATCAGCGCATCGGTCAGGACGGAGATATCCAGCTGTTGGAGAAACGCTTTCATCTTTCCGCCCCCGGAGCCAGCGCATCGATCCAGGCCGCCAGTTCGTCCCTGCCCGTCCCCTTTTCCGCGGAAAACGGAAGGACGGGAACGCCGTCGCCGAGCCCGAGCGTTTCGCGGATGAGCGTCAGGTTGCCTTCGAGTTCCGAGCGTTTGACCTTGTCGCATTTGTTGGCGGCAACGATCACCGGACAGCCCGCAGAACGGAACCATCCGGCCATCGTGACGTCGTCCGCCGTCGGCCGGTGCCGGCAGTCCACGATCATAACGCCGCCCGAGATGAGACCCTCCTCGGAAAAATACGCTTCAAGGAGGCGTCCCCAGCGGTCTCTCTCCGCCTTGGATACCGCCGCATAGCCGTATCCGGGAAGATCGACGAAATAGGCCGCGCTGTCGACGGAGAAATAGTTGATATGCACCGTTTTCCCGGGCGTTCCTCCGACTCTGGCAAAATTCTTCCGCTTCAGCAGGCAGTTGATGACAGAGGACTTCCCGACGTTGGACTTTCCGGAGAAAACGATCTGCGGTCTGCCGTCATGGATAAATCCCTTCCTGTCCGTCACGGATGTAACGAAACTGACGTTATGGTAGTTCATACGCTCTGCTCTTTACTGTCTCACGGCGGAGCGGGTCTCCCCAGGCTCCTGCCCCGTTCTCTTCTTTTTCTTGCTCTCCGGCTTCCTCTCAGCCAGAGAGGGCATCACGAGATCCAGGACGTCCTCGGCGTAGACCGCCGGAACGAAACGGATCTTCTCCCGTACGGACTGGTCGATGTCCTCGAGGTCCTTCATGTTGTCTGCCGGAATGATCACTGTGGTGATCCCGTTCCGCAGGGCCGCCATCGTTTTTTCTCTCAGGCCGCCGATCGCCAGGATCCGGCCGCGCAGGGTGATCTCACCCGTCATGGCGATGTCGTGACGCACCGGCGCCCCGGTCAGAGCGGAGATCACCGCCATCGTCATCGTGATGCCGGCCGAAGGACCGTCCTTTGGCACGGCGCCTTCCGGGAAGTGAATATGGATATCCGTGTTTTTGTAGAATTCGGGATCAAGGCCGAGAGACACGGCCTTGCTTCGAATGTAGGAGATCGCGGCCTTGGCGGACTCCTTCATGACCTGCCCGAGGTTGCCGGTCGTCTCGATAGCGCCGCTGCCGGGGAAGCTGTTCACTTCGACCTGCAGGAGCTCTCCTCCCACGCTGGTCCAGGCGAGCCCGTTGACCAGGCCCACCTCGTCCCTCTTCGGAACGGCATCATCGGAAACCTTCTTTGGCCCGAGCAGTTCGGGCAGCATATCCGGGCGCACCCTCAGGCTGCGGAATTCCCCTGCCACGATGCCGGACACCGTCTTTCTGCAGACGGCGGCGATCTCACGTTCCAGAAGGCGGACGCCGGACTCCCTTGTATACCCCGAGATGATGGCGGCGATCGCTTCGTCCGTGAAACGCAGTTTCTTTCCGTCGAGGCCGTGACGCGCCCTCTGCTTGGGGATCAGATGCCTCTTCGCTATCTGAAGCTTTTCAAGGTCCGTGTAACTCGGCAGTTCGATCACTTCCATCCGGTCCAGAAGCGGCCGAGGGATCCTTGAAGCGTCATTGGCCGTGGTGATGAACAGCACGTCCGAAAGGTCGAAGGGTATCTCGAGAAAATGATCGCGGAACCGGGCATTCTGCTCCGGATCCAGAGCCTCAAGAAGCGCGGCGGAGGGATCTCCGCGGTAATCGCATCCCAGCTTGTCAATCTCATCCAGCAGCATCAGCGGATTGGACGACCCGCACTGCGTGATGGCCGTCATGATCCGGCCGGGCATGGCTCCCACATAGGTCTTCCTGTGCCCGCGGATCTCCGCTTCGTCATGCACGCCGCCCAGAGCGACCCTGGCCAGCTTTCTTCCCAGCGCGTCGGCTATGCTGATGGCGACTGAAGTCTTGCCCGTTCCCGGAGGTCCGACAAAGCAAAGGATGGAACCTCTCGATCCGGGAGAATACTGCCGCACGGCGAGATACTCCAGGATCCGGGTCTTGACCTTTTCCAGCCCGTAGTGATCCCGGTCAAGGATCCGCCGCGCCTTCTCGACGCTGACTTCACCCCCTGTGGTGACGTTCCAGGGAAGATCCAGACAGGCGTCCAGATAGTTGCGGAGGACGGAGGTCTCGGCAGAACCGTATGGCTGCTTTTCGAGCTTGTCGACCTCTTTCAGGAGTTTCGTCTCGACTTCTTCCGGCAGTGAGAGCGCCAGGATCCTTTCCCGGTATTCGTCAAATTCTGCGTCCTCCTGCGCGTCCATGCCCAGTTCGGAGCGGATGATACCCAGCTGCTCTCTCAGGATGTTCGTCCTCTGCTGCTCTCCCATGCGGACAAGCAGCTTCTGGTCGATATCCTTCTCGACGCGTGCCACTTCGACCTCCTCGGACATTACCTGACACACGTATTCCAGTCTCTTTACCGGTGAAAGGAGCTCCAGCACCTGCTGTTTGCACTCCACGCGGATCGAAGTGTTCTGTGCGATATAGTCCGCAAGAAAACCGGGCCTGCGCTCGTCGAACACGGCCAGAACCGTTTCCTTGGCGACCGTACCGGTCAGCCTCGCATAATCGCTGAACAGCTGGAAGGCCTTCCGGACAAGCGCCTCCGTATTGACGGAGTATCCTCTGGGCTGCCTGTCCTTCACGGTCACGATCTCCGCGGAGAAATATCCTTCGTCCGTGGTAAAGGAGACCAGCTTCGCGCGGGTCATTCCCTCCACAAGCACCTTGACTCCCCCGCCGGGGATCCTCAGCAGCTGCCTCAGATGGCACACGGTGCCGACGGTGTAGAGATCCTTCCTCGTCGGCATCTCTGCCATGATGTCCTTCTGGGTAAGCAGGAAGATCTGCCGGTCCCGCTCCATGGCCGCATTCAGCGCGTTGAGAGATACGATCCTCTCCACATCGAAATTCAGGCTCATGTCAGGGAATACGGAAAGACCTCTCAGCGCCAGCATCGGCATCTCGAGGTTCGTTCTGTCTTCATACTCTATCTGTACCATGATTCAGCCGTTTGAACCTTTCTGTTTGATGTAACAGCAACAGGGCAAAGACGAGCCTTGCCCTGTATGCATTATTCGGCGTTGATCACTTCGGGGCTGATCGCCGGCTTGGGTCTCCTCGTGATTACGGGCTCGCCGGTACCTTCGACGCAGTTCCGGTCCAGAGTGACCTTCTCGATCCTGGGATCCGAAGGGATCTCGAACATGATCTTCGTCAGGAGGCCTTCCATCACGCTGCGGAGGCCCCTGGCGCCGATCTTCATGTCTATGGCTTTGTCCGCCACGGCTTCCAGGGCGTCCTGCGTGAATTCCAGTTCCACGTTGTCCAGCCCCAGCAGAGCCTGATACTGCTTGACGAGCGCGTTTTTCGGCTGGGTCAGGATCCTGACCAGATCGTCCCTCTTCATCTCGTCCAGCGGGGTGATCACGGGAAGTCTGCCCACGAGTTCGGGAATCAGTCCGTATCTCACCACGTCCCTGGACTGCACGTTCCGGTACAGTTCGGAGACGTCCTTCTCCTTGCTCGTCTGTATCTCCGCTCCGAACCCGATGGTCTTTCTGTCCATCCGGTTCTCCACGATCTTCTCAATGCCGTCGAAAGCGCCTCCGCAGATGAACAGGATGTTCTGCGTATTGACCGTGATGAACTCCTGATGGGGATGCTTTCTGCCCCCCTGGGGCGGAACGTTGGCAAGCGTTCCCTCGACGATCTTCAGCAGGGCCTGCTGAACGCCTTCGCCCGAGACGTCGCGCGTGATCGATGTGTTCTCGCTCTTTCTCGTGATCTTGTCGATCTCGTCGATGTAGATGATCCCGCGCTCGGCCAGTTCCACGTCGAAATCCGCAGCCTGAAGCAGGCGGAGCAGGATGTTCTCTACGTCTTCGCCTACGTAGCCGGCTTCCGTCAGCGTCGTGGCGTCCGCGATGGCGAAGGGCACCTGGAGGATATGCGCCAGGGTCTGCGCCATGAGCGTCTTTCCGCATCCGGTGGGTCCCATCATCAGAATGTTGCTCTTCTGGATCTCGACATCGGAGCCGGTCGCCCCGTAGATTCTCTTGTAATGGTTGTACACGGCAACGGAAAGGGCAATCTTCGCCTGCTCCTGTCCGATGACGTAATCGTCCAGGACCGCCTTGATCTGCATGGGCTTCGGAAGCTCTCCCTGCATCATCGCGCTGTGAACGTTGTCCTCATGACTCATTTCCGAGCGGCTGGAGTCGATAATGCCGGAACAGAGTTCCACGCATTCGTCGCAGATATAGGCCCCCTGCCCCGCGATCAGGCGGGAGACCTCGTTCTGCCGCTTCCCGCAGAAACTGCAGCGGATCTGCTTATCATCGGTCTTAGCCATGGCTGTCTCCTTCTTTACGCGAAAATGTTCAGCGCTTGGTGATCACTTTGTCGATCAGTCCGAACTCCAGCGCCTCCTGGGCGGACATGAAATTGTCTCTCTCGCAGGCGGCCGTCACGACATCGAGAGGCTGCCCGCTGTTCTCCGCCAGGATGCGGTTCAGGTTCTCCTTGACCCGCAGGATGTTCTTTGCGTGGATGCTGATGTCCGTCGCCTGGCCGCGGAAACCGCCGGAGGGCTGATGGATCATGATCTCGGAATTCGGGAGGGCATATCTCTTCCCCTTGGCTCCGGAAGACAGGAGGAAAGCGCCCATGCTGGCGGCCATGCCGATGCAGATGGTGGAAACATCGGGTTTGATGTACTGCATCGTATCATAGATGGCCATTCCGGCCGTCACTGATCCGCCGGGACTGTTGATATAGAACTGGATGTCCTTCTCGGGATCCTGCGCTTCGAGAAACAGCAGCTGCGCCACTACGATGTTCGCGGAAACGTCGGTCACTTCTTCTCCCAGGAAAACGATACGGTCGTTCAGAAGGCGGGAGAAAATATCATAGGAACGTTCGCCGCGGGATGTCTGCTCTACTACATAGGGAATCAGGCTCATATTCAATTACTCCTTTCAGATGAACAAAGGCATGCCGTCCTTGCGCCCGGCATGCCTTTTATAATACGGATATTATAGAAAAACAGCGGGATCTGTTATACGCCGCTACAACGTTTCACAACGTTACGGTCATTCCTCGGTCTTTTCCCCGGCCTCCTCGGATGCTTCCTCCGCAGGCGTCTCCTCTTCGGGAGCGGGATCCTCCGCCACGGCGGCATCCATGACCATCCGGTTGGCCTTCCTCATCTTCAGATCCTCGGAGACCATGTCCTCGGTGATCTGCTTCTTGATGTCCTCGAGCTCCATGCCGTAGCTCTCCGCCAGTTCCTTGTAGCCCTCCTCGATCTCCTCGGGCGTGAGCTCGATGCCCTCCATCTCAACGATCTTCTCCAGAGCGAGCATGCTCTTGGCATTCTTCTCTGCGTTGGGCCTCATGTTGGCGCGGAAGCCTTCCACGTTGGCGCCCATCATCTGCAGATATTGCTCGAAGCTCATGCCGTACTGGCTCAGGCTGGCGCTCATGTTGTTGATCTGATTGTCGATGTACTGGTCGATGAGAGCGTCGGGGATCTCCCCTTCCACGGACTCCACCAGCTTGTCCATGACGTTGTTCTCGAACGTGGTCTGGGCGCTGGCCTCCTTGTTCATCGTCAGATCCTTCTTCAGGCTCTCTCTGTACTCGGCGACGGTATCGAATTCGGAAACGTCCTTGACGAACTCGTCATCGACTTCAGGAAGCACCTGGCTCTTGATCTCGTTGACCTTCACGTGGAAAATGACATCCTTGCCGGCAAGTTCGGCGGCATGATAGTCGGCCGGGAACGTGAGTTCGAGGTCGCGCTCCTCGCCGGTGAACATGCCCTGCATCTTCTCCTCGAAGCCGGGGATGAAGGAGTTGGAGCCGATCTTGAGCTCGTAGTTCTCCGCAGTGCCGCCGTCGAAAGCGACGCCGTCGATCGTTCCGCGGTAGTCCAGGTTGACCGTGTCTCCGCCGATGACGGGACGGTCGGTGATGGTCTCCATGCGGGCGTTCTTGTAGCGCTCCTTCTCGACCTCGGTATCGATGTCGCTCTCCGTGACTTCCACGACCGGCTTCACCGCATGGATGCCCTTGTACTCGCCGATGGTGATCTCCGGATACACGCCGATGGTATAGGTGATCGTGACGGTCTTGTCATCCGCGATGTCCACATCGTCGACGGAGGGATTTCCCACCGTCTTCAGGCCGCTTTCGTTGTTTGCGAATGCAACGACAGCGGGAAGCATATTCTCCAGAGCGTCTTCATAGAAAACGCCCTTGCCGTACATATTTTCAACGATCTTGCGGGGAGCCTTGCCCTTCCGGAAACCGGGGACGGAGATCTTGCTCCTGTTCCGGCGGTATACCTGCTCGATGGCGGCATCAAATTCCTCCGGGGTGATTTCCACGACAAGACCGCAGGTGCTCTTTTCCTTTTTTTCGCAGCTCTTAACGTTCACTTTGAGTCCTCCCATTTACTGTATGAATCGAATAATCCACAAATGCCTATGTATTTTATCAGACTGGCCTGCAAAAAGCAATACATATTTCTCCGGCCGCATCCGTTCTCAGGTGTTTCTATCCTTCGATCAGCTGCGGCGCGAATCCTATGTAATCCGAGGAGATCATATGGAACCGGATCCCCTCTTCCTGTCCGGTAAAGGCCAGGGCATGACCCGCTCCGTGGATGTGTCCGTAATAGCAGTCGGTAACGCCGTAACCGCTCATGATCCGGATAAGATCCCGGCAGACGAATCTGTGAAACAGCGGAGGGTAATGAAGAAATACGAGCTTTCTTTCCGCGCCACCGGCCGCCTTAAGAGAGGTCTCCAGACGCTGCGTCTCGCGGTTCATGATCTTTCTGTCATGCTCTCCCCCGTGGACGCCCTCCTCAAAGAACCATCCCCGGCTGCCGCAGAGTCCGATTTCCTTGTAAAACCAGCAGTTGTTGTGCAGGATGCGCAGGCTGGTGAGCCCGTGAGCCTCGAAGAATGCGTTCATTTTCGCCGCCGTCGTCCACCAGTAGTCGTGATTTCCCTTGACGAGTATCTTCGTTCCGGGAATGCGTTCAAGATAGCGGAAATCAGGAAGCGCCTCCTCCAGCGTCATGCCCCAGGAGGTGTCCCCGCACAGGACGACGGTATCCTCTCCGCGCAGGACGGACAGCCCTCTCTCCAGTTTGTCCATGTAATCCTGCCAGCGGCCGCCGAAAACATCCATCGGCTTTTCCGCTCCCAGCGACAGGTGCAGATCGCCAATCGCGTACAGTGCCACAGTATATCCCTGTTCCTTCCGTTCCGGGCCGCGTCCTTCCCGTTCAGCCGATAAAGCTGCGGACGGCCTCCTGCATCTCCTGTTTGCTCACGCACTGCGTGAACCGCGGCTGTTTCCCCTTCAGCGCCGCCAGCGGCTCCGGGATCCTGACGCCGCTTTTCTCGCTGAGTCTGTCGATGAGTTCCACACCGGACCCTTCCGCCGCGCCGCCGATTGCTTCCAGCACCGCCCCGCAGAACTTGTAGGGGCTGGCGGTGGATACCACGGCCGCCGGCGTCATGTCCCCGGTAGAGGCCCGATAGTCTTCAAGCACCCGGTAGGCCACAGCGGTATGCGTGTCGATCAGATATCCATGGGCTGTGAAGATTCGCGAGATCTGTTCCCTCGTGCCCTCTTCCCCGCAGCAGCCGCAGGCAAAAATCTCCCTCAGGGCAGCCATCAGGTCCTCAGGCACGGTGTATTTCCCTTCCGAAGCCAGTCCTTCCATGCACTTTCTGACGAATCCGTCGTCTCCTCCGGAAAGATGGAAAAGCATCCTTTCGAGATTGCTGGAGACCAGAATGTCCATGGAGGGGGAAATGGTGGTAAAGAACGGCCGGTTTCTGTCGTATGTCCCGGTGCTGATGAAATCCGTAAGAACGTCGTTGGCGTTGGATGCGCAGATCAGTTTCTTCACGGGAAGCCCCATCTGCCTGGCATAGAATCCCGCCAGGATATTCCCGAAATTCCCGGTAGGCACACAGAAGTTCACGGGTTCTCCCATCCGGACCATTCCCGCCGCGGCCATGTCGCAGTAGGCGGAAACGTAATAAACCACCTGAGGCAGGAGCCGTCCGAGATTGATGGAATTGGCGGAGGAGAGGAACCATCCCTTCCCGTCGAGTTCCTCACGGAACGCTTCGTCGGAAAAGATCTTCTTGACACCAGCCTGGGCGTCGTCAAAGTTTCCGTAAACGGCGGAAACGCCCACGTTGGCGCCCTCCTGGCTGGTCATCTGAAGGGCCTGCACGTCGGACACTCCGTCTTTCGGGTAAAAGACCATGATCTTCGTCCCCGGCACATCACGGAATCCTTCCAGCGCCGCCTTTCCCGTATCTCCGGAGGTCGCGGTAAGAATGCATGCCCGGCGGGTCTCCCCCGTCTTCTTCATGGATGCCGTCAGGAGAAGCGGGAGCATCTGAAGCGCCATATCCTTGAATGCGCATGTCGGTCCGTGCCACAGTTCAAGCGCCGCAGTATTCTCGTCGATCCGGCGGACAGGAGCGATCGAAGGATCGTCAAACTGGCTTCCGTAAGCCTTTTCCGTGAAAGCCGCCAGTTCCCCGGCGGAAAAATCCTCCAGGAACATGCCCATAACCGCTGCGGCTCTGTGCGGATAGTCCATGGAGCTCAGCTCCTCCAGCTGTCCTGCGGCAAGCTTCGGAAACGCATCAGGAACGAACAGTCCGCCGTCCTTGGACAGTCCCTGCGTAATGGCCTGTGCCGAGGTATAAGCCAGTTTTACATCTCTGGTGCTGTGAAATCTCATGGGGATTCTCTCCTTCAAAAACATCATTCTTGGATGCTCCGTGGCCGCGGCTCAGTGCATCTTTCGGAGAAAGCTTTTCCTGTGCAGCTCGCAGGGGCCGAATTCGCGGAGCTTTTCATAGTGCAGGGCGGTCCCGTACCCCTTGTGTTTCTCGAATCCGTACTGGGGAAACCTTTCCGCCATCTCATACATGAAGCGGTCCCTGCTCACCTTTGCCAGGACGGACGCCGCGGCGATGCATGCGCAGGTGGCGTCGCCCTTTACGACGCAGCGGCTGGGCCCTTCGATCCCCTTGTCCCGGTTTCCGTCGATCAGCAGCAGATCCGGGGCCGTACGCATCTGCCTTACCGCTCTGTTCATGGCAAGATAGACGGCGTTGAGGATATTCACATCGTCTATCTCCTGCTGGGATGCCGAAGCGATCCCGAAATCCAGTGCGCGGTCCCGGATAACATCGAACAGTTCCTCTCTCTTTTTCTCTGTGAGTTTTTTGGAATCGTTCAGACCGTCTATGACGGTGTTTTCCGGAAGAATGACCGCAGCGGCATATACAGGCCCGGCCAGCGGTCCGCGTCCGGCCTCGTCCACGCCGCAGATCAGCCGGTATCCTTCCTCGTGCAGGCGCATTTCCATCGCCAGCAGATCGATCTCATCCTTCATCGCTGCCCGCCTCCGCCAGATCGCCGGGCGTCTCCAGCGTGATCAGTCCGAGCTTCCCTCCGCGGAACTCGTCGAGCACCACGGCCGCGATCCTTTCCAGATCCACTTCGCCCCCGCTGATCAGGCACCCTCTCTTCCTTCCGGCCATCTCCAGCAGCGTCAGTCCGGTATCCCCGTCGCCGGGCTCGATCCGGAATCGTTCCGCCAGTCTCCCGGGATATCTCTCCTTCAGCAGGAGCATCAGGTTCCCGGCCAGGGAAACGCTGTCCAGGATCTGGTCACGGATCGCTCCCGTATAGGCAAGGTGTTCCCCGACGGTCCTGTTTTCAAATTTGGGCCACAGTACGCCCGGAGTATCCAGGAGCTCCAGCCCGCCGCTTACGCGGATCCACTGCTTCCCTCTCGTCACTCCGGGTCTGTCAGACGTCTGAGCGGCTTTTCTGTTGGCCACACGGTTGATAAAACTCGACTTTCCCACATTGGGTATGCCGACGACCATCACACGGAGGGAACGGCCTTTCTGCCCTTTCTCCTCAAGCGAGCGGATCCTGTCCGAAAGCAGTTCCCTGACCGCTCCGGAAAAGTTCTTCGTGCCCTTTCCCGTGCGGCAGTCGGTAGACAGGACGGACACGCCCTGCTGCCTGTAGTATCTTATCCAGGCTTCCGTCTGCCCGGGATCGGCCTGATCGGTCCGGTTCAGGACGAGAAGCCTCGGCTTGCCCCCGCATATCTCATCCAGGTCCGGATTTCTGCTGGAGATCGGGATGCGGGCGTCGGCGATCTCGCACACCGCGTCCACCATCTTCACGTCCTCCGCCATCATCCGCCTGGCCTTGGTCATATGCCCGGGAAACCACTGTATGTTCAGTTCTTCCTTCATGGCACCCTTCACCTGTATACGGAACCCAGCCTGCTCCACTCACGGTTCCCGTCTGCGTTTTTCCCCGGCAGGAGGATAAAGAACGCCTTTCCCTGCACGGCCCGCACGTCGATGCATCCGATGGCCGGCAGGCGGCTGTCGTTGCTGTTGTTCCGGTTGTCTCCCATGACGAACAGCATGCCCTCCGGAACGGTCAAAGGCCCGGAAAACCCGTTGGATGTCCTCGTGGGTTCCTTGATATAGTCCTCCTGCAGGAGGTTTCCGTCCACATAGACGCTTCCGGCATCGAAATCTATATCCACCGTCTGCCCTTCCGTCGCGATGACCCTCTTGATGAGAGGCTCGTCGTAATAGGGGGTGCGGAAGATCACGATATCCCCCTGCTCCGGGGTATAGAACAGATCCGATGTGAACAGTCTGTCGCCGCCGAGGAGCGTATCGTTCATGCTGCTCCCCCGGACGGTCGTCACATGGAAGATGAAAATGAAGATCAGGATCCCGAAGACGACGGCCGCGCAGACGCTCTGCAGCATGTCGAAGAGCGAGAACGGCTCCTCCTTTTCCTCCGCGTCCTTCCGGGAACAGGCCTCTTCAGGCCGCCCGACGGTCCCTGTCCCGTCCTGACATCCGGTATCCGTCACGCTCTTTTTTTCGTTCTCGTCCATGGACATGCCGCCCGCCTCCCTTTTCCTTTGGCAAATGATTATACACGACTTTCCTCCAAAAGAAAAGCCGTAGCAAAAATCAAAGGGCACCTGCCAACCAGATGCCCTTTCGATGATCAGATGCGTTCCTTGACCTTTGCCTTCTTGCCGACTCTGCCTCTGAGATAGTAGAGCTTTGCCCTTCTCACCTTGCCGCGGCGTACCGTCTCCACGGAAACGATGGTGGGAGAATGCACGGGAAATACCTTCTCGCAGCCGACGTTGTAGGAGATGCGGCGGACCGTGATCGTCTCATTGATGCCGCCGTGCTTCTTGGCAATGATGACGCCTTCGAAAGCCTGCGTTCTTTCGCGGTTACCTTCCTTGACACGAACCGTGACCCTTACGGTGTCGCCCACGTTCATCTCGGGGAGCTCCGGTTTCATGTACTGTTCGCTGAGTACCTTTACGAGATCCATTTTTATCCTTCTTTCAAGACGAACGTTCGTACCGTATGATCTTCCCGGCATAGGACCGTCCCAAATTCAATGTCTGTCCCGCCTGTGCGGCACAAACGCTGAATGATATTATCACAGGCTGCGGAATATTGCAAGCAGTTTTTTACCATTCTTTCATGAAAATTTCTGTGAACACCTCGTAGCGCCGCGTGAATCATGGTATAATGGCCAAAAACCGTTCCTGGAGGGATCGCGTCTTGAATCGTTTACGGAAACAGGTTGAAAAGTTTTGCTACCGTCATCCCCGTTTCGGCATTCCGAAGCTTATGCTCTGGCTTTCCATCGCCACCGCAGCCGTATACGTCATCTCCCTGATGGACCGTTCCGGCGTGTTCCAGTCCCTGTTGCTCTTCTATCCTTCGAGGATCCTGCGGGGTGAGATATGGAGGCTGGTATCCTGGATCATTCTGCCTTCGAGCGGTTCGATCTGGCTGCTGATCTCCCTGTATTTCTACTATTTCATAGGAAGCACGCTGGAAAGCGTCTGGGGAGCCGGCAGGTTCACTGTCTTCTATCTTCTCGGCGTCATCCTACACATCGTGCTCGGTTTCGCGGTCTACTTCATATCCGGCCTGACGCTCCTGCTGCACCCTTACTATCTGAACATGTCCATGTTCTTCGCCTTTGCCGTCCTGTTCCCCGAGCAGCGGGTGCTTCTGTTTTTCTTCATTCCGATCAAGGTGAAATGGCTGGCGGTCGCCGACGCCGTCATCATCTTCCTTCCCGCGGTCCGGCAGGCGATCTCCGGAGACTGGCTGGTGCTCCTCATGCCCCTCGTCTCCGTCGTCAGTTTCTTCATATTCTGCGGGCCGGATCTCGCCGCGCTCGTGCGTAGGAGCCGGGCGGGGCGCGTATCCAACGTCATCGCCTTCAAAAAGGCGTCAAAAACGGCGCCCGCCCGCGCGCCGAAAGCCGCCGCAGGAAACTACCGCCACAAATGCAGCGTCTGCGGAAGGACGGATACCGATCACCCCGAGCTGGAATTCCGTTACTGCTCCCTGTGCAGCGGTTACCACTGTTTCTGTTCCGACCACATCAACAGCCACGTTCATTTCACCGAATGATCTCCCGGATGCAGAACGCCGGCAGCATGACGCTGCCGGCGTTTTTCTTTCCGTTCTTACTCTTTGGGCGTTCCGTCTCCGTTGAACAGAGGGAGCGGCTCCAGATAGATGATGTCCTTTCTGTCCTTGGCTTCCCCTTCGGCGAGGATGGCCATGCGCCCCGCGACGATGCCGCCGGCTTCCTCGACCAGCGTCTCCACGGCCCGCAGGCTCTCTCCCGTTGAAATGACGTCGTCGATGATCAGGATCCTCTTTCCTTTCATCTTTCTCGCGTCTGCTCCGTCCATATACAGCTTCTGGGTGCCTTCCGTGGTGATGGAATGAACATCCACCTCAAACACGCCGTCCATATACGCTTTTTTCTTCTTCCTCACGAGGAAATAGTCGTTTCTTCCGCTCTGCCGGGCCATTTCGTAGATCAGCGGAATGGCCTTTGCTTCCGGTGCGACCATGTAGTCGAACTCGGGAGCCTTCTCGAGCAGGGCGCGAGCGCACGCGACCGTAAGCTCCACGTCGCCAAAGATGACGAACGCCCCGATCATCAGATCGTCCGTCAGCCTGCACAGGGGCAGTTCGCGATCAAGGCCGGCTATCTTCATGGGATACGTCATGGTCAATCATCTCCAACTCAATGAATTGCCCGGGGTCTGCCGATCCTGTACGGGCATCTGACAGTATTCATTATATGGCTTTCTCCCTTTGAAAGTCAATTCCCTTCCGCTCCTTCCGGCCGGCGGAAAACGCTTCCGGGACCGTACGGCACCTTTGCCGAGGGCACCGCATCGGCGGCAGCTTCCGTATAGATCTTCTGATCGTCGAAGAAGATATGCGCTCCAAAAGCCCGCAGGATCTCCGTCTTCGGGAGTCCTCCGAGGAAAAACGATTCGTCGATCCGCACGTCCCAGGCTCTGAGCGTCGAGATCACCCGCTGATGGGCCGGCGCATTGCGGCTGGTGACCAGTGCCGTACGGATTGAAACAGGCCCTGTTCCCCCTTCTCTCTGCAGCCGGTTCAGCGCCCGCAGGAATTTTGCGAACGGGCCCTCGGGGAGCGGCTGGTCCGCCAGGGCACGCTCTCTCTCGGAAAATGCCTCCAGGCCCTCCTGCTTGAAGACCGCCTCGGCCTCGTCGGAAAAAAGGACCGCGTCCCCGTCAAAGGCGATCCGGATCTCGCGCAGATCCTCTTCCGCGTCGTATCTCTCCGCATGGTCCGTTACGATCGTCGCCGCGGGAATCCCGCAGTCTATGGCCGCCTGTGCGTCCGCCGGGTTGGCCGTGAGAAACAGATCGATGTCGAACGCCTTCAGATACGGCGCCAGGCCGGCCCCGGAAGTAAATATCCCCCGGGAAATGTCCAGGCCGTATCTCTCCAGCGAGCGGAACACCCGGCTTCCCGTGTCCGCGCTGTTTCTCGAGGCGATAAGGATCTCCACGGGCTGGACGGCATTTGCCGCATCATTCAGCTGGAGAAGGGCTTTGACAAGACGGAATCCGGCGCCGGGAAGCAGGATATCCGTCTCGTGCTCCCTCTGGTACCTCTCGTACGCCTCTATGCCTTCGTTTTCGAAAATCTCGTTTTCCTTTTCCAGCCGGAACAGCGCTCTGGATCCGACCGCGATCTTCAGCTTGTCTGTCATGTCATACGGCATCTGTCAGCCACTTCCTTCCGAAAAGGGACAGCCGGTCCGGCCGGCTGTCCCTTTGATTCATCCGAATATGTCGTTCCAGTCGAACAGTCCGCCGTCGGAACCTT
>JAFYAU010000048.1 GCA_017540565.1 Oscillospiraceae bacterium | reverse complement strand
TAGCCGACATCGGCTCCTCCGGCGCGGGAAAGACCTCCCTGGTGTATCTGATCCCCCGGTTTTACGACGCAACGGGCGGGCAGGTGCTGGTGGACGGCACGGACGTCCGGAGCTACCGGCTGCGGGAATTGCGGCGGCGTATCGGCTTCGTGCCCCAGAAGGCGCTGCTCTTCTCAGGCACGGTCCGCTCCAACGTCGCCTCCGGGGACGCCGGGACGGAGGAGGAAGTGCGCGAGGCGCTTCGGATCGCCCAGGCGGCGGAATTCGTCGACGCCCTGGAGAAAGGGCCGGACGCCTCCGTTTCCCAGGGTGGGGCTAATTTCTCCGGCGGGCAGCGGCAGCGGCTGAGCATCGCCCGCGCGCTGTACCGCAGGCCGGAGCTCCTGATCTTCGACGACTCCTTCTCCGCCCTGGATTACCGGACGGACCGGCTGCTCCGGGATGAACTGAAACGGGCCACCGCCGGGACCACCTGCCTCATCGTGGCGCAGCGCATCGGCACGATCCTGAATGCGGATCAGATCATCGTCCTGGACCGGGGCAGGATCGAGGCCATGGGCACCCACCGGGAGCTGCTGGAAAGCAGCAAGGTCTACCGGCAGATCGCCGAATCCCAGCTCAGCGAGGAGGAGCTCCGCCATGTTTGACGACGAAATGGATTTTTCCCGGGCCGTCCATCCCTGGCAGAGCCTGGGGAAGCTGCTGAAATACGTCAGGCCCTTTCTGCCTGCCATCCTTCTGGCGCTCCTGTGCGCGGGCGGCAGCGCGGTGGCCACGGTCGTCGCGCCGGATTTCCTCCGGGGAATGACCGACGCGATCTCCCGCGGCCTTGCGGGCATGCTGGACATGGCTGAGGTCCGCAAAGTCGCCGTCACGCTTTGTCTGATCTACGCGCTTGCCATTCTGTTGACCTATTTTCAGGGCTACATCATGGCCACCGTGACCCAGAAGATCGGCAAAAACATGCGCACGGAGATCGACGCCAAGCTCAGCCGCCTGCCCTTCCGCTACTTCGACTCCACCACCTACGGCAACATCATCAGCCGTGTCACCAACGACGTGGACACCGTGAACATGACGCTGACGGAGACCATCATCAGCATCATCACCAACGTGCTGCGCTTCGTCGGAGCCATCGTCATGATGCTGATCACCAACGTGCCCCTGGCGCTCCTGACCATCGCCACCAGCGTGATCGGCTTCGCCCTCATGAGCCTGATCATCGGCCGCACCCAGAAACTCTTCATGGCCCGCCAGGAGGGGCTGGGCGTCCTCAACGGCTACATCGAGGAACAGTGCACCGGTCTGGAGGTGGTCAAGGCCTTTTCCCTGGAGGAGAGGGCGATCGCCGAGTTCCGCCGACAGAACAGGGCCCTCTATGAATCGGTCTGGAAATCGGAATTTTACTCCGGGCTGATGATGCCCATCATGGTGTTCGTTGGGAATATCAGCTATGTGGCCGTCTGCGTCGTTGGCGGTTATCTCGCCGCCTCCGGCAGGATCAGCTTCGGCGTCATCGTGGCCTTCATCCTCTATGCCCGCATGTTCTCCGAGCCGCTGGATATGCTGGCGCAGACTGCCGTGACCTTCCAGTCCACCGCCGCCGCCAGCGAGCGCATCTTCGAGCTCATGGAGGAGCCGGAGGAAGCGGATGAGGGCGGAAAGCTCGCGCTGCCCGAAAGAGCGGCGGGAAACGTGAGCTTCCGTCACGTCCGCTTCGGCTACGACCCGGAAAAGCCCGTCATCCGCGACTTCTCCGCCGAAGCGCGGGCCGGACAGAAGATCGCCATCGTGGGCCCCACCGGGGCCGGAAAGACCACCCTTGTCAATCTCCTGATGCGGTTCTACGAGCCGGATTCCGGCAGCATTTCCATCGACGGCATAGACATTTCCTCCGTCAAGCGCGAGAGCGTGCGGCGGCAGTTCTGCATGGTCCTCCAGGACACCTGGCTCTTTGAGGGGACCGTCCGGGAGAATCTCATCTATTCCACGCCGGACATCTCCGACGAAGCGCTGGACGCCGCGGTCTCCGCAGCGGGGCTGGAACACTTCATCGGGACGCTGGCGGAGGGCTATGACACCCTGCTCACCGACCGGGCCAGCCTCTCCGCCGGGCAGAAGCAGCAGCTGACCATCGCCAGGGCGATCATCTCCAACGCGCCCATCCTGATCCTGGACGAGGCGACCTCCTCCGTGGATACCAGGACGGAGCTGCTCATCCAGAACGCCATGGACCGGCTGATGGAGGGGCGGACCTCCTTCGTGATCGCCCACCGTCTGTCCACCGTCCGCAACGCGGACCTGATCCTCTGTCTCAGGGATGGGGACATCGTCGAGCAGGGCAGCCACGAGGAGCTGCTGGAAAAGGGCGGTTTCTACGCCGACCTGTACAACAGCCAGTTCGAGCAGGACGTGTCTGCCCATGAGCATGAAGATGAATATTAAGAATCGTTAAGAACTTGCGTCCGGATTTTTTAAGAACCTTTCGCTATGATGGCCTCAACAGATGCAGAGCGGCACAAAGACAGCGGCATCTGAATCCATCGACGGAGGGAAGCGATCCGATGAAGGACGTCAGTTTGAAAGAGAAGCTCCGGCGCGGGGGCGCCGTGCTGCTTGTCACGATGGTGTGTCTGACCGGGCTGGTGGGCTGCGGCCCTGAAAAGGCCGCCACCGGCGGAGGCAGCAAACCGGACTCCTCCCAGACAGACCCGAACAAGAAGGGCGGCCTGATCCCCGGCGGCAAGATCACGGACGGGAAGAATACCGGCGGTAAAGACAACGGCAGCAAAGACAACGGCGACAAGGACAACGGCAGCAAGGACGCC
>JAFYAU010000047.1 GCA_017540565.1 Oscillospiraceae bacterium | reverse complement strand
TTGTCCCTGGCCTGCACCGGGGAGATGCCGTCAGCCAGGGGTTCGCCCTGCTTGCGCCCGTCGGGCGTGGCGGCGGTTCCGTAGCCGAAGACCACGTTCAGCGTCACGGGATAGCAGCCGGCGGAATAGTGGTTGCCTCTCGGGCCGACGCACTGGTTGATGGAATCCGCGTAGGTATTCGCCGCGAAGGTCATGAACTGGTCGCACTCGGGGATGCCGTTGCCGAAATGCGGGATCTTGCCGATGATCATCTGGCGAAGGTCCTCATAGCCCTCCCAGTTTGCCATCAGGGCGTCGTACAGCTCGCGGGTCGTCGCCAGCTTCTGCACGAAGCAGACCTGGTT
This sequence comes from Oscillospiraceae bacterium, assembly GCA_017540565.1. Lineage (GTDB taxonomy): Bacteria > Bacillota > Clostridia > Oscillospirales > Oscillospiraceae > Alloscillospira. Next base: position 6,977 of record JAFYAU010000047.1, on the reverse strand, counting down.
GATCACGTTCAGGCTCTCCGCCACGTTGCCGACGCCGATGCAGCTGTTGCCCGTGGAGTTGAACATGGCGCCGCCCCACATGACGTCCTTGCCGGACTCCATGCAGCCGGTGAAGGTCGCGGAGACCATGGGCAGCGGGGTGTGGAACGCGGCGATGCTCTCCCACGTGTTCGTGCAGTTGGCGTGCCACGGCATCCAGAAGTAGAACTGCTTCTTTACGGCCTCGAGCACTTCGTCCATGCTCTCCATCTCATACAGGTAGCCCGTCTCGGGGCCCTGGATCTTCGTGTTGGCCGGTTCGCCCTTCTTCCGCAGGGGATTGATGCCGTTGTTGATGGCCATCAGCATGGCATTGACGATGTTGATGTAGCTCTGCGTGCCGTTGCCGCCGGGCTGCGCCCACTCGTAGCCGCCGATGCAGGGCTCGACGCACCCGATCAGGCAGTAGTTCCGGGCATACTCCAGCGGGATGCCCCGGCGCATCATGGCCGGAATGATCGCGATGTCGCTCTCGAAGGTCGGAATGCCGCCGCAGATCTTTGTGGTCTCGATGCCGGCCTCCCACAGATCCATGGGGGTGCCTTCATGCACACGCAGCGCCTGCGGAACGTTCAGGCTCATCCTGGCGCTGGACTGCAGGAACATGTACGTTACGGGGTTCGTCGCGTCGCGTCCCTCCATGTCCACGCCGCCCAGCGTGATCAGCGTGCCGCAGGTGTAGCCGGGATTGGACTTGGTGGTGCGCTCGGACCAGATCTTGTTCAGCTCCATGAGTTTCAGGAAGAACATGTCCACCAGTTCCTGGGCTTCCTCGGGGGTGATATCCCCGTTGGCGAGATCCTTTTCGTAATAGGGCCCGAGATACTGGTCGGCACGGCCGAAGCTGATGCCGTGCAGCTGGGCGTCCATGCACATGGCCAGCTGATACAGCCAGGTGCACTGTATGGCGTCGCGGAAGTTCCGGCACGGATGCTCCATGATCCAGTCGAGGGTGTCGGCCATCTTCAGAAGTTCCGCCTTCCGCGCGGGATCCGTGCACTCGGCGGCCATGCGCTTGGCCTCGGCGGCGTATCTCTTGGACCAGATGATGATGCCCTCGGAGACGATCTCAACGGCTCTGTAGAAATGATACTTGTTCACGTCCTCGCCGAAGATGCCGTGCTCCTCGAGATATTCCATCTTGTCACGGGCTTCCTGCGCGATGGCGCCGAAGCCCTTCTGGGTAGCCGTCCAGAAATTGGCGTTGAAGTGGCCGACGGGAGCCAGAGCGTTGTCCTTCGCGTTGAAATACAGCACGCCGCTGTTGTCCAGCTTGTCCATCAGAGGCCGGGGGTAGTACTCGTTGGAGATGACGCTCATGTTGTTCTTCAGCCAGAAGTCGCCGGTCTCGAGCAGGTACTTCTCGTCCTCCTCGTCGATCTCATAGGGATCCACGCCGCGGGTGCGGATGTTGTTCGCGCGCAGTTCGTCCATGAACCACTGCCAGGAGACTTCGGGATACAGAGCGCTGGAGCGGAATCTCGTTCCCTGCCAGCCCACGATGACCTCGTCCTCGTGGATGACGACGGGCATGTTCTCGAACAGGTTGCGCAGGTTCTTCGCGCGCTTCAGGATGCCGGTAAGCTGCGGATTCTCCATGTAGAACTCCGTTACCAGCCGGTAGCGGTTGATGTCCAGGGCAGGTTTCGTGCTGCGGACCTTTTCGCGCACTCTCTTCACGCGGTCGGTCATGGGGGCTTTCTGGTACATATCGTTCAACTCCATATCTGTATAGAATGCTGTGCCATATCAGGCTTTCGTCATTATTCTACTGTTTTTTTCTCTGGTTGACAACTGTTTGAACATGTCTTTTTGGTATGCTGTGATGCGTTCGGACAGTGAAACGGCCCCGCCGGCTGGAGCTCCGGCGGGGCCGTATTCTGTCCTGTGTGCATTCCGTCCCCGGATTCAGGCTTCCCGGCACGGCTTCGTGCGCCGCGCATAGTCGATGAGCTCCCGGATCCGGGCGTTGGCACTCCCGACCGGGACATCGCAGAGGATCACTTCCCCGCACCCGTCCATGATCTCCATGGCGCGGTGCAGCGACTCCTCCGATATCTCTCCGAACGGTTTTTCCGTCACCACCTCGGCCGCCAGTGAAAAGGCGACCTGGTAATCCACGTCGTTCTCGTAGAGGATGCCGGCGGCGAACGGCGTCCCCGCCTTCTGCAGGCCGCGGAACACCGGGATGCCGCTGCCGCAGGCCGAAATGACGAACGTCTGCGGCTCTCCGGCCGGCGCGGGCATCTCCACGCTGCCGAGCAGCGGGTTGAACACCTTCGGCGATATGTCGTACAGGGTCCCGATGAGCCCGGTGGAGAAGATCTCCTCCGGAGTCCCGAAATGCTCAATGTGATCCCCCTTCACGCAGAGGATCTTGTCAGAGATCTTCTCCGCCAGATCGATCTCGTGCAGGGACATGATCACGGTGGTGTTGCGTTCGATGGCCATCTTCTTCAGGATACCGAACAGTTCCACCTTGTACCGGATATCCAGGAAGGAGGTGGGCTCGTCCAGCACGATGACCTGCGGCTCCTGGCAGATGGCTCTGGCCAGCAGCACTCTCTGCCGCTGTCCGTCGCTCAGATTCTGGAAATCCCGGTCGGACAGTTCCAGCACGTTGACCATGACCATGGCGTCGCTGATCAGCTTCTGGTCCTCCTCCGTGAGCAGGCCGAGGCTGCCCGTATACGGATACCGGCCCATTGCGACCACGTCCCGGCAGGTCATCAGTTCGGGGCGCGTCCGGTCCGTCAGGAGCACGGCCATCTTTTTTGCAAGTTCCTTGTAGGTGATCCTGCTGAGATCCTCGCTGTCGATGGTCACGGTCCCGCCGATGGCGGCAAGGTGCCGCGTCAGCGTCTTGAGGATCGTGGATTTTCCCGATCCGTTGGGCCCGATCAGCGTGACGATCTCGCCCCGGCGTATGGACAGGGCGATGTCCCGGATCAGCGGTTTTCCGTTGTAGCCTACGGTGAGGCCTGAAGCGGTTACGTAGTCGCTCATTGCTTCACCCCGCCGTTTCTCTTCAGGATCATCGCGATCACGACCGGCGCGCCGAAAATGGACGTCACGGTGCTGATGTTCATCTCCGTCGGCGAAAAGGCCGTACGCGCGATCAGGTCGCAGAACATGCAGAACACCGCGCCGCCGAGGAAGGTGGCAGGGATCACGATGATGGGCTTGGCCGTGTTCAGGCTCCTCTTGATCAGATGCGGCACCGCGATGCCGACGAAGGAGATCGGGCCTGCGTAGGCCGTCACGGTGGCGGACAGCACGCTGGACAGGAGAATCAGCATGACGCGGAACAGCCGGATGTTGACGCCCATGCTCTGGGCGTAGTTCTCGCCGAGCTGGAAGGCACTGATCGGCTTAGCCGCCAGGAACGTGATGACGGCGCACACGCCGATAATGACCAGCGCCGTATAGAAATCCGTCCAGGTGGACCCCGCGAAGCTTCCCAGCGACCATCCGTGCAGGTTCACGATATTGGAATCGTCCGCAAAGGTAATTATGAAATCCGTCACGGCCGAGCAGATGTAGCTGACCATGATGCCCCCCACCAGGAGGATGGACATGTTGCGGATCTTCCGGCTCAGCAGCAGGACGAAGCCCGTGGACAGCAGTGCGCCGACGAAGGCCGCAAGAATCATGATCACGGAGCTGGACTGGCCGAACCGCTGGATGTAATAGATCAGCGAAAGGGCGACGCACATCTTGGCTCCGGAGGAGATGCCCAGGATGAACGGTCCGGCGATGGGATTGCTGAAGAAGGTCTGCAGCAGGAATCCGGACAGGGACAGCGCCCCGCCCAGAACAGCCGCCATGGCGATCCTCGGGAGGCGTATGGACCAGATGATGTCATACGTGACCTTCTCCCCCTGCCTCAGGAAGATCACCCGCAGGATCTCTCCCACCGAGATCGTCACGGACCCGGTATTGATGTTCAGGATGACGATCGCGACGAATATCACCGCCATTGCGACGAAGGTGGCAAGGTATCTCAGTTCCCTCTTCCGCCTGTTTTCGGCAATGAGTCGTTCCTGTTCGGTTCTGTCCATGGGACACGGCTCCTTTCTTCCCCGGTATCAGCCGCCGGTCATGAAAGTCTGTAAATGAAATCCAGTTTGTCCGCCGCGGGCTCGGTCAGCATCTTGTGGATATCCATGATGATCGTTCCTATGGCGTCCGTCGCCTGATAAAGGGACTTGTCCGTACACCAGACGTTGCCCTCCTGAACGGCCTTGAAGTTGGCGAACATCTGGCTCTTGCCCAGCAGTTCGTTCAGGCTTCCGACGGGGTCTGCGATGGAGGCGTTGTAGATCAGATAATCCGCCTGCGAAGCCGACCCGTAGAACTCTTCCATGGACATCTGCACCGTGGCGGTCGCGGATTCGTCCTCGGTCCCCAGATTATCGAAAACGTATTTCCCTCCGGCGATGTCGATCATCTTGGCCAGATAGTCGTTGGATTTGCGCACTACGACTGCGTTGTTGCTGTTGATGTAGAAGAACGCCACCGTCTTCCCGGTGTTTTCCAGCGCGTACAGTTCCTCCACCTGCCCGATCTGGCTGTCAAAGTATTCCGCTGCAGCCTCCCGGCGGTCGATGATCTCCCCGTAAAGCTTGATCCATTCCATTCTTCCCAGCGGATTGGTCTCATAACTGGCTCTGTCGATGAAGACCGGAATCCCGAGTTCCTGGATTTTTTCCATGATGTCCGGCTTATGCCAGATCATGGTGGACTCGATGGCAAGGCAGCACTTCTTGTCTAGCAGCTGCTCGAAATCCGGGGCGGAGTACTTGCCGGCAAACGTCATTTTTCCCTCGTGCATCGCGTCAGCCACAGCCTGCGTATACCAGCCGCTCTCCTCCAGGCTGCACATGGTGACGGAGTCCAGCCCGTCCATCGCGGCAAACAGCGACATGGAGGCGGTCGCCGCATTGTAGATGCTGTTCATGGGCTTCCGGATCACCGTCACGTCGGAGGGCAGTCCTTCCGGAACGCTTCCGCCTTCCGGGATGAGGATATAGTTGTTTCCGTCATCGACGCGTATCACGGAGTACCCTCCCTGATACCGGTACACCTGAAAGCATTTCGCATAGTCCAGCTGCAGTGTCGATTCGTAGGTCAGGCCTTCGATCACGGGGGCCTTGGGGTCGATCGCCGCTCCATCTCCCGAAGGTGTCTCCCCGGGATCCTCCCCGCCGTCTGCGGGCTCATCCTCGGGGACCGTCTGCTCCTCTGCTTCGTTTTTCTTCCCATCCTGCTGATCCTGTCCGGACGGCGCAGGGGATGTCCCTCCACAGGCCGCCATGGAAAGCAGAAGGATCAGCACCAGGACCAGCGCCGCTATCTTTCCGATTGTCGTCTTCATTTTCTTTTCTTACCCTTTCGCATGGCGGCGAACCCGCCGCCGGCAAGCGCGATCACCGCCGCGCCGATTCCCACTCCGTACCAAACGGAGAAGCCTTTCTTCCGGGTCTGCTCCTCCTGTTCCGTTTCCGGAACCGTCCCGTCGGCTCCGGCCGCGGGAACGCCCATTTCTTCGGCCGGTGCCGGCTCGTCCTTCGTCTGGATAGAGTCATATTCGCCCCATCCGGAATTCTTCTTTCTTCCGTCGGGACCGAATTCCTCTTCCTCTTCCTCCGTTCCGGCCTGGTCCGCATCCTCAGCGTTTTCGGCATCGTCCGAGCTTCCCGCGGCGGACGGACGTATATTCGACACATCCTGTCCGTCCACATAGATATACAGCACATAATCGATCAGATGCGCCTCGGACATGGCCGTGGTCTCCGCGGAGACCAGAGTCGTCGTGTTCACATTGACGGGAATGGTGAATGTTCCCTTTCCTCCGGGATTCTCGTTGTAGTATTTCGTTCCGTTGACCAGAACATATGTATACTTGGAACTGCTGAACACCAGTGTCGCCGTTCCCTTTCCGTTCCTGACCACCAGTTTCGGGCAGGAGATGGTCACCTTGCCCGTTCCGCCGGTAAATCCGAAGGAGGGTACATAGGTACCGTCGGCGACGGTTCCTTTCTTCGTGTTCTCCTCCATCTTCCGGATCTCTTCCTCGTCCTGTGTTCCGGTGTTTTCGGGTTCTTCCGGTTCCGGATCCTTTCCCCCGGCATTCCCGGAGCCGCCGGATTGTCCTCCGGAGGGTTCGTTCCCCTGCTCCCCGGAAGGGCCGGCGGAATCGCTCTGCTGTCCTTTCTCAGGGAGATTCGCAGTCTTTACGATGGAATCCGTGACAATGGTCAGCGTCCGGTCGATCCAGGCCGCTTCCCCTCTGCCCTCGGAGGCGTATCTGGCGGAACGGGCCGCCACCTCCGCAGGTTCCGTCACCGTTGCCAGTTCCAGAGTGTAGGTGTACTTGCCGGTCTCGGGATCCTGCACGAAGGGGATCCAGCCCTCTCCATCGGCGGCGTATGCGTCCTTCGCGCTTCCGGCATAGAGATAGTCGTAGCCGGTCCCGCTCAGCGTGATCACCGCCGTCATCTTTCCGTTCTCGGACGTGATGACGCAGTCCACGACCTTGAACATGGGCTGTCCCGTCTCGACCTCCGCACGGTAGACTCCGTCCGCCAGGACGCCGTTTTCGGAGATCATCGGCTCCTCCGGTTCCGTCTGCCCGCCGGGGTTCTCCGGATCCTCCGGTCCCGCGGGATCATCCGGCGTTCCGGGTTCGTCCGGATCCGTCGGCGGTTCCGGCTCTTCCGGTTCCTCCGGCGCGGGGGGCTCCTCCGGCTCCGCTCCCTCCGCCAGACCGACGTGGAGCGTGTAATCGACCAGGTGCGCCTCGGACATCGCCGTGGTCTCCGCCGAGATCTCCGTCGGTGCGTTCACGTTGACGGGAATCGTGAAAGTGCTTTCTCCTCCGGGGTTTTCATTGTCATACCGTACCCCGTCCACGAGCACATAGGTGTATTTCGTGC
>JAFYAU010000046.1 GCA_017540565.1 Oscillospiraceae bacterium | reverse complement strand
TGGACCTTTCAACCTCCGCAATCCGGCTTCCTTCAGATTCCACCTCGCAGTGGACACCCTTGCCTTCGGCTAACGGTTCCTGCTACCGAGTCCGTAGTGGACTTTCACCACCAAGTTGTCGCCCATGCCGGGCGCACGAAACGAGCCCCGCGGCACATGCCGCGGGGCTCGTTGTTTTACCTGTCAGGGACGCTGCCGCTGCTTATCAGTTGGCGCCGTTCCTTCTCTTCCTGGGCTTCAGGATTGCGCAGAATCCCAGAGCGGATACGCTCAGCAGAGCGATCCACAGGCCAAGCATGTTGCTGTCGCCGGTCGGCGGGGTCTCATCCGGCACGTGGACGTTCGTCACCGTGAATCCGGAGGCCGCGTCGCCGCTGATGGTGGTGGTGTAACCCTCCACCGTGACTTCGCTGATGGTGTACTCGATCTCCTTGCCGTCGGCGTACTTCGGCAGGTTGATGAAGGATCCCTTCCAGCTGTTGCCTTCGTTCAGCGTCACGCTCGCACCTGTCTCTTTGCCGTCGGCCAGCAGGTTGATGGTCACGCTGTCGGGCCTGATGCCGTCCTTATCGTCGGCGTCCGTCCAGACCTTCGTCACATCCACCTTGGTCACTTCAGGCTCATGGGTGTTGGTCAGTGTGGTCAGATACTCCTCTACCTTCGTATCAGTGAGCTCGTAGCCGTCCACGCTGGCTTCCGTCCAGGTGTATTCGATCTCGACGCCCTTCTCGTACTTCGGCAGGCCGGTGATGGTCGCCTTCCATTCGTTCTCTTCGCTCAGAGTGACCTTGTCGCCGTTGGAGAGGGTCACCGTGATGCTGTCGGGACGCTTGCCGTCCTGGTCATCCTTGTCGTCCCAGACCTTGGCGACGGATACGTCGACCTCTTCGGGTTCGTGCGTGTTCGTCACGTCGAAGTCGGTGATCTCGGTCTCATAGCCGTCCACGGTCTCCTCGGTGACAGTGTATTCGATCTCTTCGAAATCGTCGTTGTACTTGGGCACTCCCTTGAACTCGAACTTCCAGTCGTCCGCTTCCGTCACGGTCACGCTGTCGACCTTCTCGCCGTCGGCCAGCAGGTTGATGGTGATGCTCTCGGGACGCTTGCCGTCCTGGTCGTCCGCGTCGTCCCAGGTCTTGGTACCGGAGATGTCCACGGTGGGTTCTTCAAAGATGTTGGTGAACATCACGTACTGTGCCGTGAGTTCTTCGACCACTTCGCCGTTGACCTTGGTCGTCTTCACCAGGGCGTTGTTCTCGTCCGTGGTGATCTCGAACTCGACGGTGTAGACCGTATCGTCGTAGTCGTAGCCTTCGTTGTAGCCCTCAGTGCTTCCCGGGACCTCGCTGATCTCATAGGTATAGGTTCCCGGCTCGACCAGCGCGAACTCGCCGAATTCGTCCGCACCGGTTCCCACGATCTCCATGGTCATCTCGTTGCCTTCGGCACCCTCAGGCATCGGAACGGTATCCGTGGTGGAGGATCCGACCATCTTGAAGGTGAAGGTCTCGTCTCTCCTCGGCTCGCCTTCGACCGTCTTTCCGACCGGAGGATCGCCGAACTGCGGCTCGAACGTATTCGTAATGGTGAAGCCTTCCGTGGCGTCGCCGGTCACTTCCTTGACGTAGCCGGCCTTCACCTGCTCCTCATCGGCGTCATAGACGATCTTGTCGCCTTCCGTCGTATACTCGGGAACTTCATAGGTGATGGTCCACTCGTCGTCCTCGGTGATGGCGTCGCTCTTGCTGACCTCTTCACCGGCCAGCAGCTGGACCGTCACATCGTCCGGACGTACCCCATACTTATTGTCCTCATCTTCCCACACCTTGGTGATCGTGACTTCGATCATCTTCCGGGTGTTGGTGAATTCAGCCGTGGCGGTCTCATCCTTGACGATGGTTCCGGTGTCGCCGGTCTTCTCGGTTTCGTATGCGTCGTTGGCGGTTTCCACCACCTCATAGGTCACGCCGGCAGGCAGCCCTTCGATGGTCTTCTCCTCGCCGTCGGCCAGCTCGATCGTCGCCACGCCTTCCTCGAACTCGACGCCGCTGTAGGTCTCGGTGATGGTCTTATCCGACAGCGTGATCGTGAACTCGAACTTCACGGTCTTGTCCTCGTCGAGGTCGCTCACGACCGTCTTCTTGACAGTCAGCTTGCCCTCGTCGCGGGTGTTGGTGAACGCCGCCGTCGCAGCGGTCTCACCGATGGTTCCGGTATCGCCGGTCTTCTCGGTCGTGAAACCGTCGGCCTCTTCCTCTTCCACCGTGTAGGTCGCGCCCTGCGGCAGCCCTTCGGCCTTCGCGGTCTGACCGTCGGTCAGTTCGAACGTGGCAACGCCCTCATCGAACGTCATGTCGCCGAATGTGCCGCTCACCGTGTTGTCGCTCAGAGTCACCGTAAACGTGAACTTCGCACTCTTGTCCGCCGTCGTGGAGGACACGACCGTCTTCGTCACTTCCAGATCGCCCAGTTTGCGGGTGTTCGTGAACGCGGCGGTGCTGGCCGATGTCCCGATGGTGCCGGTGTCGCCGGTCGCCTCGGTCTCGAAGTTGTCGGCCGGTTCCTCTTCCACCGTGTAGGTCACGCCCTGCGGCAGGCCTTCGATGGTCTTCTCTTCGCCGTCGGCCAGTTCGATCGTGGCTACGCCGTTCTTGAACTCGACCTCGCTGTAGGTCTCGTTGATGGTAGTATCCGACAGCGTGATTGTAAAGGTGAACTTCACGGTCTTGTCGCTCTCGGCGGGGCTCTCGACCGTCTTCTTGACAGTCAGGGCTCCCTCGCTGCGCTTGTTCGTGAACGCCGCCGTCGCAGCGGTATCACTGATGGATCCGGTATCGCCGGTCTTCTCGGTCGTGAAACCGTCGACCGCCTTCTCCGTCACCGTGTAGGTCACGCCCTGCGGCAGGTCTTCGGCCTTCGCGCTCTGGCCGTCGGTCAGTTTGAATGTCGCCACGCCGTTCGTGAACGTCATGTCGCCGAACGTGCCGCTCACTGTCGTATCGCTCAGGGTCACCGTGAACTCAAACTCGATGCTCTTGTCCGCAGTCGTGGAAGACGTGACCGTCTTCGTCACTTCCAGATCGCCCAGTGCGCGGGTGTTCGTGAATGCGGCCTCGGCAGCTTCGGTCTCGCTGATCGTGACCGTGACTTCGGTCTTATCCGGAGTGAGGTTCTGGACCGGCTCCTCCGTTACTGTGCATTCGACTCCTTCCGCCAGGCCGACGATGGTAAGCTCCTCGCCGTCAGCCAGCTGCACGGTGGCTGTTCCGCTCGTGAACGTAACCGAAGTGATGGAATCCACGCCGGTAGCCTCGAAAGATCCGTTCACGCTGGGAACCGTGGTGATCGTGAAGGTGTACTTGGTCTCCTTGTCTGTCGCCGACGGGCTCACCACCGTCTTCTTGATGGTCAGGTTGCCGACCTTCAGGGTGTTGGTGATCTCTCCGCCGTCTTCGACAGCTTCAGTGGTGGAAGCGGTGTAGCCCTCGGGAGCTTCCTTCTCCTTGATCGTGTACTCGACTTCCTCATTGTTGACATACTTGGGAAGTCCGGTGTACTTGATGGTATAGGTATCGTCGTTGTTGTCGGTGATCGTGAGGTGATCTTCGTCGTCGTAGTCCTCAGTGACCTCGCCGGCCTGCAGCAGGGCGATGTAATCTGCGAACTCCGCGGTATCGGGACGGCTGCCGATCTGGTCGCCGTTGTCTTCCCAGATCTTGGTGATCTCGATCTCCGTCTCCTCATACTTGTTGGTATAGTCGACGTAGAACTCAGTGTTCGGTACGTTGATCGTGCCTTCCGCCTTCATGCCGGTGACCTTCGCAACCTCAGGTTCATCCTGATTGGCTTCCTCGGTAGCATTGGAAACGGCGCGTCCCGCAGCGCTGTCGAACGTGAAACCGTCGGGCAGCGTGGTCTCCTCGATCGTGTAGGTGGTGCCGGAACGCAGGTTCGTGAAACGCAGCGTCCAGCCGGCCTTGATTTCCACCGTGATGGCGGACCCGCTCGCCGCATAGAAGTAACCGGTATCGTCTTCCTCCGGCGTTGCGTTTGTGGTCAGATCCTTCACGATCCCGTCAGGGCCGTATACCGAGAACCAGACGTCCTCGTCGTTCGGATCCGTCACGGTGATCGTGAACTTGAACAGCGCATCGGGATCGGCACCCTCACCGGTGACCGCTTTCTCCAGCTGCAGCCAGCTGCGGCGGTTGTTGACGGCCGTCAGCAGGTTCTCGCTGGTGCCGACTTTATACTTGGCTCCTTTGATCACGTAGTAGTCCGTTCCCTCGGTGCCGGTCGCGTTCTCGTCCTTGATCAGGACCTTCGGCGTGCCGTTGATCACCATGGGATGGTACACTTCGCTGGTCAGCTCCCAGCGCCATGTAAACTCGGGCGGCTCGACCACTTCGTAATCGTGACCGTCCTCAAGGACCTCATAGCTGCTGCCGGTCCCCTTGATCTGCCCCATGGAGATGTAGATGTCTTCGGATTTCCATCCGCTCGCTTCGCTCACCTCGAGGGCGTTGTCGCCGTACAGGTACGGGTCGCCGTCCTTCGTGACGTCCAGCTTGACGACCGTTCCGTCGTGACCGTCCAGCTTGTTGTACCACTTCTTCTCCACCTTGATGGTTTCGGTGGGAAGAGCCATTGCCCTGTCCGAATAATCCGGGTTATCCGAATAGGTCTCGCCGTTGACGGTATAAGTCGTTTCTAGATGGGTGTTCGTCTTCAGGTAATAGGTTCCGTCTGCATTCTTTCCGATTCCCGCCTCAGCCAGTTCCTCGTCAGACATTGTAATAAGATTGTTATTCAGATCCGCAATCTTATCATAGGCGGCCTGGCTGGGCCATACATCGAATTCAATGCTGTATGTGGTTCCAAACTCCAGCTTGCCGACATTGGAAAGATCCCAGGTCACGCCATTGTCGTTGCTGTAGGAGGCACCGGGCGCATCCGCCCATTCTTCACCATTCTTGTAATACTTATAACCGCTGGCTTCACCCGCAACCGCTGAGCTGATGCTGGACAGCGAGGGGATGCCGTCATCCACGGATACCTGCTCGGCACCGATGTCTTCCAGGATAGCCTTACCGATGTTTTCGAAAGCCTCCTGAATAGCACTTGTGCTCGTTGCGTTGATTGTATCCACGCCCTGCGCACCTTCAATCAGGCCTTCCAGGTTATCATAACCACTACTTGCTCCACAGAAAATACCGTACAGCTTTGAACTGCCGCCAAGCTGGTTCGCCTCGTCCTGAGCGGCGGCAACGGCTTCCGCAACATGACCGAAATCATTAGCGCCGTAATCATAGCCATCCCACCGGTTGGGCTCACCGTCTGTCATAAAGATGACATACGTTCCGTTCTTGCTCATATCGGCGTCGCTCTGTGCCTCGCCGACCAGCTGCAGGCCAAGATCAAGTCCCAGTTCCCAGTTGGTACCGTGAGTATTCCGATAGTTCAACTGGTTGGACTGAGCGTACGTCAGCACGGGATCGTCTTCTGTCGTCCAATTGGCGCCATCCCAAGTCTTGATGTACGACTGGTTGCCGGCAACATTGAACTCCGCGAGAGCAAAGTGGATCTCGTTCTCGTCGAATTTCAGTGTATTGACCAGCGTCTGAAGAGCGGATTTCGCAGCTGCGATACGAGTACCGCCGCCGCTCATATTGCCGCTCATACTGTTTGTCGTATCAAAGACTACGATAACATTTGCGCCGACTTTTGTCTCGATATGCTCCTGTACACCGGTGATGTCCAGGCGAATCTTATAGGTACCATCTCCGTTGGGAGTGACCGTCTTCTCGGTAGTCGGTCCCTGAATCTGAGATTCATCGGTAGGAGGTGCCGGAGGCGTATACCCGCCCGATCCCTTTTCAGCATAGACAGAGTAGATCTGGCTGTTCGGTGCAACCGTTACAGTCTGGGTAGTCCTATTGCCATCCTCATCGACGGAAATCTGCGTCATCGTCCAGGAAGTGCTTCCGTCGTCCGCGGTGACTTTCTTCAGAACGGTATCGATTGCAACTGCATTTGAAGACTCAGTTTCTTTGTAGGATGCACCAGTAAAGTAGTACCCGGAGAAATTGTTTTCAAGGCTGATGCTTGCAGCTGTAGTATCCAGCTTCGCATCCTCAGCTATCTCCGTGTAGTCTCCCCCGTCCATCGTAACAAAATGAATCGTTGCAGTTTCCTCTTCTTCCTCTGCATTCGTCCATGTAATGACAAAGGTGGAGAAACTGTCTACGACGAAATCCGCGCTCAGGGCGTTGACTTCAAGTGATACGATACCGGGCGTCACTTCATCCGTATCGGCCACCGGCTCCACACCATCCTCCGTGATGTGGGCGACCAGAGCGGACTCAGCGTTATCGGGAACGATGCCGCCGGTCTTCAGCTTCAGGGAGACGGACACATCGCCCTCAGGCTCTACGGGGGCGCCGTCCGCATCGACGAATCCGATGTCGAAAGCGAGCATGCCATCATAGGCATAACCCTCTTCCGCCAAAAGTTCGTCGGCTTCCTTGTACTCGCTGGAAGTTCTGGTCAGAGGCTTGACCTGCAGCTCCACGGGCACGCTGAAAGCACCGGCCTTCGTCTCCGCGGTAACGGTGACGTTGTCCAGTTCTTTCTCGAACTTCGTGGGAATGACAACGGGTGCGGTCTCTTCCTTCTCTATGGCCTCTTCCTCTTCGGGAGCGGCCTCCTCGACGGGAGCTTCCTCCGGAAGCTCTGCCTCGGCTTCTTCCTCGGCAGGCTCCTCGGCGGGTTTCTCCGCTTCGGGCTCCTCGGCCTCGGCGGGCGCTTCGGGGGCAGCGGCTTCCGCGTCCTCCTCCGCAGCCTCTTCGGCCGCAGGCTCTTCCGCAGCGGGCTCCTCGTCCGTTACGGTTTCCTCGATCTCCGGAAGTTCCAGCTTTTCCTCGGCAGCCTCAATGACCGCTTCCGCCGGTTCCACCGGGGCGGCGTCTTCTTCCAGGGCCACGGCGGCAGGGCCGAACAGGCTCAGCACCATGACGAGGCTCAGAAGCACCGCAAGAAACTTTTTCATGTCTACTCCTCCTCCCAGGATTTACGTATAAATGCTGGCGATATCCATACGCCCGCCGCGCATAGTAACAGCAAGCGCATAATATCAAAGGTAGTCTATCACAGGATACCCGGTGGTGCAAGTAAAAAAGCAAAAAAAAGAGGGTTCCAAAAAAATTTATGTCACCCTCTCAATATCTGTCGTCCTTCCGGGCAAACGCGGCTCTCCCCCGTTCCGGCAGGTCCGCGTCACCCCGTTTTACTCTATGGATGCGCCCGCGGTCATCCTACCGCCCGGTTATAGGCCGAGCAGTCGTAGCCCCGCATTTGGGGTGTCAGCTGGCCCCCCTCCGCCAGGCACGGCGTGATCTCCGTCACGCTTCCGTCGGAGGCGGAGATCACCACCAGGACGTCCGCGACCGTCGGGTCCGCGCCGCATCTCAGCACAAGAGGCAGAGCACCGTTGCCCCGGAACATGAGTTCCCCCGAATGGGCGGACGTGCCCCGGTAGACCTCGATCACGGCAGCGGGATCCAGGGGCAGGATCAGATACAGCGTTCGTCCCTCCGGCAGTTCCGCGAAGCGGTCGGCGGGAAGGTCGGACAGGAAAGTCAGATCGTCATATCCCTCTGCCTGAAGCATCAGGGTCAGATACCCCCGGTCGGAGGCGACGCCGCCCCCGCTGGTGTCCGGAGAACCGAGGACCGCGATGGCGTACACGCCGCCGTCATCCATTGTCTTCTCCCGCAGGGCGTTCACCGCTTCCAGGCCTTCCGGGCCCAGCGTGTCGGACCAGTCGTCCGCGGACGGCTCCGGTTCCGCCAGGATGCTCAGGTCCACGGGCGACCCCTCCCCGCCGAATACGGCGGCGCCGTCAGGCGTGACTGCGCCAAACAGCACCTCCCGCATCTCCTCGAGCGCGGCCGGTCCTCCCTCCGGCAGGCTGTCCGCCGTGGACACGTACAGCCGGCTTCCGTCGGCATAGGTCAGCCGCAGAGCCGTGACGCCGTCTTCGGGACGCGAAGCAGGCGTATCTCCGGGCCAGTCCTTCATGCCCCAGCGTGCCGCCGTCTCCGCCGCCCGGTCGAGCACCTCCGGCCTCACGTCCGTCTTCGCTGTCAGCGGTTCCGTTCCCGCTCCGGAAGACGCCTGGAAATCCAGTTCGGCGTTCCTGTCCTTCCGGGTCACGCTGACGGCCAGATAACTCCCGTCCGCGTGTCCGGTCTCCGTATATTCGCAGGCGGTGAGTTCCGCCCGTTCCTTCCCTCCGCCGGATTCGCCGGAACAGCCGGCGGCACAGAGGATCAGCAGCAGGGCCGCAAGCAGCGCCAAGAACCTTTTCATTCCAATCCCTCCGTCACCTGCATTGCCGTCAGCGTGGCCGGATCAACTTCCGGCCGCCAGAACCGCGGCATCACAGAGTGAATACAGTGAACGTACTATACTAATTACTAATTATATAATGTATGAGAATCCGTTCTGTTCAGAGTCTCGCCACGCCGGTCTCCCGGGCCGCCTGCGCAACAGCGGACGCCACAGCGTCTCTCACCCTGGGGTCGAGCGCGTTGGGGATGATGTAATCCTCGCGGCGGTCGTCACCCACCAGATCCGCCAGCGCCCTGGCGGCGGCGATCTTCATGCCGTCGTTGATATCGCTTGCCCTCACATCCAGCGCCCCGCGGAAAATGCCCGGGAACGCCAGAACGTTGTTGATCTGATTGGGGTAGTCGCTCCGTCCGGTGCCAATGATCCTGGCCCCTGCCGCCCGTGCGAGTTCCGGCATGATCTCCGGCGTGGGATTGGCCATGGGAAACAGGATGGGATCCGGCGCCATGGAGCGAACCATCTCCTCCGTCACCGTGCCCGGCCCTGACACGCCGATGAACACGTCCGCACCGCGGAGCATCTCCGCCAGGGAACCGGAACGCTTCTCCCGGTTGGTCACGGCGGCGATCTCTTCCTTGGCGGGATTCAGGCCTTCCCTTCCCTCATAGACGGCGCCGCGGCGGTCGCACATGACCACCTGCTTCAGGCCCATGGAGAGGAGGAGCTTGACTATGGCGATGCCGGCCGCGCCGGCGCCGCTGGTCACCACCTTCACGTCCTCCAGACGGCGTCCGGTGATGGCGAGCGCGTTGATCATGGCTGCCAGCACCACGACGGCGGTGCCGTGCTGGTCGTCATGGAAGATGGGAATATCGCAGCGCTGCTTGAGACGCCGTTCGATCTCAAAGCACCGCGGAGCCGAGATGTCCTCCAGATTGATGCCGCCGAAACTGCCCGCGAGCAGGGCCACGGTGTCGACGATCTCGTCCACGTCCTTGCTGCGCACGCACAGGGGGATGGCGTCCACGTCTCCGAAACGCTTGAACAGGACGCACTTCCCCTCCATGACGGGCATGCCGGCCTCCGGGCCTATGTCCCCCAGTCCCAGGACGGCGGTCCCGTCCGTGACGACAGCCACCAGGTTTCCCCGGCCGGTGAGTTCATAGCTCTTCTCCGGATCGTCCCGGATGGCCAGGCAGGGAGCCGCCACTCCAGGGGTATAGGCCAGCGACAGATCATCCTTCGTCTCGATGGCCATCTTCGGGCTGTATGTGATCTTGCCTTTCCATTCACCGTGCAGGCGAAGCGCTTCCTTTGCGTAATCCATGTATATCTCCCCCGTTCCGCCGCTTGGCGGCACATCATTCATGCCCGCCATTTTACTCCATTTCCCGGCGTTTGACAACATCCGCTTTCCCCGCGTTGACGCTCCGCACGGTTTGGAGTAGAATGAGTCATCATCTGTACAGTAAAGGACGCTACGCCATGAACCGTACATCTTCCCTGCCGGCCGCCGCGGTCTGTGTGATCGGTGCCGCGGGCGCTGTGCTCCGGCTGGCCCATACCCGCACCTGCTATGAGGAATCCGGCCTTATCCTGCCCGGCCGTCCGCTGACCGCTCTCCTGACCGCCGCGCTGATCGCCGTGATCCTTATCGGAGTGATCATCGGCGCGATGCTTGCCATCCGCAGCCGCAGGACGCCGCCGGACGACCGTCCGGACGCCGCCCCGCGGGGTCCTCTTCCGGCCGCATGCTGCGCCGTCTCAGCTCTTCTGACCGCCGCCGGCACCATCTGGCAGTTTGCATCTTCCTCTCCCCGGACGACGCTTCTGATCATCTGCTCCGCACTGGGTCTGGCCGCCGCGGCGGCTGCTGCGGTGATGGCCGCAAGGCCTTCGCGGCTGAGATCCGTCCGGTGGCCGTGCGCCGCCGTCGGCACGTTTTTCTGTCTGGAACTGGTCCGGCACTTCGCCGCCAACACGCTCAATCCCGTCGCTCTTTCCTTCGGGCCTGAGTGTCTGTCGCTCGGCGCCGTCAGTCTCTTCGCCTTCTGTCTGGGCACCGCCCGCGGGCAGGCCAGAGGATTCGGGACCGTATGCTTCGGTCTGTGTGCCGCCGGCCTGTGCCTCACGGCGCTGACCGGTCCGCAGATCACCTGGCCGGACCGTCTGATCCTTCTCACGGGCACGCTGTTCTCCCTGGCGTTCGTCTTCCGCCTTCCCGTGGCAGGAGACACGCGGCCGTCTCCCCGTGAGCGGGAGGCGGAAAAAACCAAATGACCCGTTCAGCAAAAATGCCGGAGGCACCGCCTCCGGCATTTTCTTTTCTCTGTGGTCCTCAGTAGATGGGTTTCTGCTTGTCGGAGACCCAGTCCACGCCTTCGGCAGCCTTGCCGAAACCGCTGGCCCTCATGTCTCCGTCAAACACGCCTCCGCGTTCCCGTTCATCGAACAGCATCTTCTCCTCTTCCGTGGGAGGCTGCTTTTTCATCTCCTCCAGCTGCCTCATCCCCTCGGCGGAGCAGTACAGCGGCATACGCCGGTATTCGAGCTCCACCATCCGGGCGCCGTGCTCATAAGGCACCACCAGGAAGTGCTCGTCCTCGATGGCCGCCATCAGCCAGTCAGCGACCTCCAGCGGATCCAGTCCGGCGGAGTTCACCTTGGCCACGGCCTGCTGCGTCTTCTCGTTCACGTTATATCCGGAGCGCCCGTAGCGGGCGGGACGTCCCGCGATGGGCGCCTGATAGATATTGGTGTTCACGTTCGCCGGGCACAGGCAGGACACGCCGATGCCGTAGGGCTTCAGCGCCGTCATATAGCTTTCCATCAGGTTGAGGACGGCGGATTTGGCACAGGCGTACGGTGCGGTGATGGGTCCTGGTCCGAAGGCTCCGTAGGAAGCCGTCCCCGCGATATATCCGCCCCTTCCTTTCCGGATCATCCTGGGAACGAAGGTCACGAGGCCGTTGATGACGCCGCCCAGGCACACGCCGAGCACCCAGTCGAAGTCCCCGTAGGTGGAAGCCTCCGCCGGTCCGAAAACATTGACCCCGGCCGTCAGGAACAGCAGATCCGGTGTCTCTCCGAAGACGCGCTCCGTCTCGTCGGCCGCCGCCGCGAAACCGTCACGGTCCGTCACGTCCAGCCGGATGGGATGCACCTGCACGTCCTTGCCCCGGAAATACTCCATGGCGGAGTCCAGATGCTCCTGGCTGTAGTCGGCGATGACCACGCGGCAGCCGCGTTCCGTCAGCCGTTTGGCCTGCCCGAGGCCGATGCCCGAGGCGCCCCCGGTGATAAACGCGAGTTTCCCCGCAAACTCTTTCATGTCTTCTTCCTCCTCATCTTTATCTGCGGTTTATCTCTGTCCCGGCGTCCAGAGTTCGTCGCTGGTGGCGAGACCCCATTTCTTGAACATGTTGTTGTAGAAGGCCGGCCGCAGATAATCCGGACGGATATCGTAGGCCAGCTGTTTGTAGCTGAAGCCTTTCTCCACCAGTCCGCGCACGGCCCCGATGAAGTCCTCCAGCCTGGCGGCGGACACCGTGTACATCATCTCGTTCTCGCCGCAGAGGCTCCGTTCGTACTCCCCGGCGTCCGGGATGGAGACGTTGTAGTCCCGCTCCCCGTTCAGCACGGGCACCAGGGCGGCGCCGCAGGAATCGCAGGTGTCGAAGGAGGATTCCGTAATGTTGCCGGTGTGGTATTTGCTGGCCATCAGCAGCTGCCGCAGCTGGCTGGGCTCGCAGTAGATCATCACGCAGTCCGGCTCGAAATCGCAGGTCGCCAGCGGTGCAATGGCCATGCCCGTCTTCTTCAGTTCCTCGCGGATGTAGGGATACTCCTCGCAGAAATGCCGGTAGCTGACGTCCGGGTCGCGGATGAAATAGGCGCTGCCCACGTATTTCTTGTCCTGCTCGTCGATGTCGCGGAGGCGGAAATTGATCACCGGCCAGAGACACCAGTGATCCTCTGCGAACATGGCCAGATGGTGGCGGGTATGACGGGAGAAGGCCAGCGCCTGGCAAAGGGCGTAGTGCTTGCCCTGCTTGCTGGGCTGTTCGCACAGGGGCGGGATCTCATCCTCGTTGATCAGTTTGATGGCCAGCGGCGCAGACTTGAGCAGAAACGTGCTCTCCAGTTCCTCCCCTATGGCGTGCAGTTGTTCCAGTGTCAGCATAATCGCTTCTCCTTTCTCCCGGGCCGTTCCGATGCCCGGATGGTGATACGCTTCTATTGTACTCCGCCGGCATCCTTTTGAAAAGGGGTCCGGCGTTCTTTCCGGGATGCGGATGCAGGGCCCCGTCCGACGGACGGGGCCCTGCGTCTTTCCCGGTCTCTGCCGGTCTTTTTACAGATTGTGCTCCGCACGGGAAATGATGTCGGCCTGCATGGCCTCCGTCATGTCCACGAAGTAGGCGGAGAAGCCCGCGATGCGGACGACCAGGTTGTGGTATTTCTCCGGATTCTTCTGCGCTTTCTTCAGCGTCTTGGAATCCACCACGTTGTACTGGACCTCCATGCCGCCCTGATCGAAGTAGGCCTTCGTGACGTCCTCCAGCTTGGTGATGCCGTCGTTGGACTGCAGCGCCGTCGGATGGATCTTCAGGTTCAGCGCCATGCCGTCCATGAAGTGGCTGTGGTCGAAGCTCGTGGAGGATACGAACACGGCGGTGGGCCCGCAGACGTCGCGGCCCTGGCACGGGCTGGACGCGTCGGCGATCGGGTCGCCGGTCTTCCGTCCGTCCGGAGTCGCCCAGGTGATCTCGCCCTGCACCACGTGGTCGGACGCGCCGAACGTGCCGCACTTGTACACCTTGCAGCGGTGGGTGGAGAAGGCGCGGGAGATGCCGTAGTACAGGTCGATCATATACTTCATCTGCTCGTCGGCGTACGGATCGGCGTTGCCGTAGTGAGGCACCTCGTTGATGATCCGCTGGCGCAGAGGCTCATAGCCCTCCCAGTTGGCCAGGACGGCCTTCAGATACTCCTCCGCGGAGATCAGCTTCTTGTCGTAGATCATGTATTTGATGGCCGTGAGGCTGTCCGCCGTGGTGGCCAGGCCGGTGGCCGTGCCGCCGTAGCTGTTGTACTTGGCGCCGCCCTCGGACACGTCCTTGCCGCTCTCCATGCAGCCCGTCGTGGTGATAGACAGGTTCGGGAACGGATAGATCCTGGGATACTCGAATTCGGTGTAGTTGTTCAGCGTCGCCGACCAGGTCAGCATCCAGGTTGCCATCTTCTCGTAGGCGGCCTTCAGTTCGTCGAAGGTCTTGAAATCATAGAGGTAGCCGGAGCAGACCTTGTCCGGCGCCTTGGCGCCGTTCATCGGGTTCACGCCGTTGTTGATGACCATGTCCAGGACGATGGCCCAGTAGATGCCGCTGTGGCCCATGGCGGAGCCGTTGGGAGCGGGATAGTCGCAACCGGATCCGGTGATCTCCTGGCAGCCGATGAAGGCGAAGTTGCGAGCGTCCTCCAGATCGAAGCCGAGTTCCTGGATGATGGCGGGCACGATGACTTCGTCATTCTGCAGCAGGGGCAGGCCGCCCACGCGCATGGAGGTCTCCATGGCGCAGTCCCAGATCTCCTTCGGGGTGTTCTTTCCGCAGCGCAGGGAGACGGTGGGCTCGTGCAGTTCCAGACGGGACATGGCCTCGAGCACCATATAGGACACGGGGTTGGTGGCGTCTTCACCCGTCTCGGGGATGCAGCCGCCGATGGTGGTGTGCTGGCCCAGATGGCCGATGCCGGCCGTCTGCTGGGTCTTGCCGAAGCCGCCCTTGTAGAAAGTGTTGATCTTCAGGAAGAAGCTGTCCACCAGCTCCTGCGCCTGATCCATGGTCAGTACGCCCTCCTCCAGATCCTTCTTCAGGTACGGCCAGGTGTACTGGTCGAAGCGCCCCATGCTGGTGACGCCGGGGTCGTTGTCCACCTTCAGGAACACGTTGTACATCATGACCTGCTGCAGGGCTTCCCAGAAATTGCGCGCGGGCTTCTCCGCGATCCAGTCCAGCCCCTCGGCCATCTTCTCGAACTCGGCCTTCTTCTCGGCGTCGGCGCAGGAGGCGGCCTTCTCCCTGGCCAGGTCCGCATAGCGGCGGGTCAGAAGGATGGCGGTGTCGCAGGCGATGGTCGCGGCCTTGTAGAACATGTAGCGTCCCATGTTGTCGCCCTGGACGTTGCCCTCATGGGCGTCCAGCCAGTCCTGCGCTTCCTTGCGGATGTCCGCGTAGCCGCGGCGGAGCAGGTTCTGGAAACCGGGGGTCAGATGTCCGGGAGGCAGCATGACGGGCCAGCCGCCAATCTTTCCGTAGTCGGAGGCCTGCAGCGCGAAGAACTCCTGGGCGCCGTCGGGAAGCCACTCCTCCGGACGGATGCCGTCGTTGGCGGCTATCTTCTTGTTGATGATCTCCCGCAGTTCCTTCACGTCCTCGGGCGCGATGGCAAGCAGCTGCTTGGAGTAGATGGGATCGTCCATGGGGGCGTGATGAAGCCCGTCCTCAAGGATGGGCCAGGTGTGCTCGATATCCGTCATGAGCACCCAGGCGAGGGCGTGGGAATCGCCCCAGTTCTTGCCGCCCATATCGCCGACGAAGAACTCGTCCTCCTGGATGTCGATGGGCATGTTCTCGATCACGTACTTCGAGATCATGGGCTTCTGGATCATGGGCGGGAAATTCTGGTAACGGATCTCCGCCTCGTATTTCAGCTTCTCCTTGGCAGCGTCACCGATGATGAGCCTGTTGCGGACCTTCTCGCGGTATCTCTCGATACGGGGAGTCACGGATCTGAACTGGTACATAAACAATCTTCCTTTCTAAGAGACATATGCATACATATGACAATACACAACTTCTATAAGTATACACGATTCGCCGGACCGGTTCAATACCGTATCGTCCTGAGCTGATGCAAGTTTTGACAGGTCGGCGATTCTTTCTCTCCTCCCTTCCTCAATGGGAAAGGCCGGATGCCGCGCGGCATCCGGCCTTTTCCCGGAAAAAGAAGGATTCGGCAAAAACAAAAGGCGGACGAAGAACCGTCCGCCTGAAATCACGAATGCACGCGGCTGCCCATGCCGCGCCGGAAACCAGGTGACGCATCCTTCTCAAACACGGAAGGCACTGCCGTTTCCCGCAGCACCCTGTTTCGTGCGTCCCGCCGAAACGGTCCGCCGAAAGTCCCGGTGCTCATAGGCTGTGACGCAGCCCTTAGACCTCCGGGATCGGAACGCCTGATGTTAGCCTGTGGATAATTATACGGATAGAGCGGAGATCTGTCAATAACCGTGATTCCTGTACCAGTCCTGCCCGTACTCCCTGTATACGTCCTGTACGAGCTGCATCTTGCGCTTGAAATGCTCGTCGGTATCCCGTCCGACGACGGAGACCAGATAGCAGAAACCGCCTTCCGGCGCCATCCTGTCGATATACCTGATCAGCTCTTCACGCAGTTCCTCGTCCGGCGTCTCCGGATAGGAGATCGGTCCCTGGTTGTCCCATCCGCCGGCGATGATCAGCTTACGTCCGTACTTCTTCTTGATCCCCATGATATCGTTGGAGACCTGGGCCGGCTCCCACATCTGCACGCCGATGTCCAGCCAGTCGTCGATGAAGCATTCGGCCCTGCCGCAGTCGTGCATGGCGATCCTGAGGCCTGCGTTCAGAGCCATGTCAGCCTCCCTCTTGTGGAACGGCTTCACCAGGTCCCGGTACACTTCGGCGGAAATGAACGGACAGTTCTGCGCGGCGGTGTCGTCCGCCAGCTCATAGATGTCCCCGTGGAAGTATTTGATCAGCGCCCTCTCCCTCTCGAGATAGTATTCGCACAGGTAGTCGAAGAGCGCGTAGACCTCCTCGGGCTCCTCCTGCATGGCGCACAGGCCGTTGACGAAGCCCATCATGTTCATCAGCGTCATGAAATAGCCGGCGTTGTGTACGATGACCGGATTGTGTTCCACGTCCTTGTCCTTCAGTGCATCCTTCGCCAGGCGCTCCCAGTCCGTGCCGGACAGGTCCGGCGCTTTGATCACGTCGCGCCACCTGGTGATATCCTCGAGCAGGACACGGCCGGGAACGGGCATCATGCCCCCCATGGAGGCGTCGGTGGTTGTGTACTCGATGCCGAATTCATCGACCGGGTATCCGTCGGCGCTCTTCTCCCCCGTCTGGAACGGCAGGCCGGTGCCCCAGCCCCAGAAATCGTAATTCGGAAGGTATTCCGGGATCTCTCCTTCAAACATGCGGAGAAGGTTCTCCTTCGGAGAAAGCTTGTACATGGTATTCCTCCTCATCTTCAGTCTTGGATCTTTATCTCTTCTTCCGGCCTGCGCCGCTCTTTGACAACAGGCAGGCCGGGACATGGGAAAAGAAGTCCGCATGGAACCCATGCGGACTTCTTTCAGCGGCTTATTTCACCGGATCCAGATACGTGATGGCCACGTAGTGGTCGGCGTCAGTGAAGCAGTCATAGTGGACGGGCTGGAAGCCGTCGAAGGTGATGTCGATCGCGACCTTCACGTTCTTGGGCAGATCCTCGAACTCCCAGTCGCCGGCCCAGTTGGTCACGGTCTCGCGCACTTCGCCGTTTTCGAGGGTGGCCTTGACGGCGGCGCCGATGCAGACCTCCTCCAGCTCCTTGGGATACGCGACGGTACCCGCCAGGAAGCGGCTGGGGATGTTCAGATGGACGACGCTGGACTTCATGTCGCCCAAGCACTCCAGCTGAGTGACCTTGTTGGCGGCGATCAGCTTGCTGATGTTGCTCTCCGGGTCATCCAGATCGCCGAACACCAGGGCCTGGTTGGGGCAGGCTTCCACGCAGCGGGGCTCGAAGCCGGGATAGTCGGGATCGTCCAGCAGTTCGGCGCACATGGTGCACTTCTGGGGGATCTCCAGCTTCTCGTTCCAGTATACGGCGCCCACGGGACAGGCTTCCACGATCTGCTTCTGGCCCTTGGACTTCTCGGGATCGATGATCACGATGCCGTCGGGGCGCTTGTAGACCGCGCCGTCCTTGGCAGCCGCCATGCAGGCGGGGTGCTCGCAGTGGGAGCAGGGAGTCGGAACGGTAGCCGTCTTGATGCGGCGGGGATTGTCGCCGCGCTCCCACTCCACGATGTTCATCCAGTACTGGCCCATCTCGGGCTGCGCCTTGGACAGGGGGGTATCCCATCCGCAGTGCTCGTCCTTACAGGCGATAAAGCAGGCATAGCAAGCCATGCAGCGGGCGGAATTGATGGCAATACCGGGCTTCTTCATAGGCTTTTTCAACATGCTTATACAGCCTCCTTCTTATTCTTCTGATCTTTCAGCCAGGCTTCCTTTTCGCCGAACAGAAGGTCAGCGGAGATGGAAGTGCGGATCGGGCGTTCGGTCTCAAGCTGCTGCTTGTCCACAGCGTCCAGGATGTGCTCCCAGCCCTGGCCGTAGTTCGGATCGGGCTCGGCCTTCTCCACGTCGATGTTGCAGCTGTACGGGGCCATGGCGGGCACGTAGTCGCCGATCAGGCGGCCGGGCACCAGCAAGTTGATGCTTCCGCCCTTGTCCCAGCTCTTGTACTGGCCGTACTTGATGGGGTTGTAGATACCGGAGGAGGTGTAGGCGTGGATCGTCTGGGGATTCAGGCGCCAGGTGACGCGGGCGACGCAAAGGACGCTGCCGCGATCATTGAACAGGCGGACGACGTCGCCGTCCTTGATGCCCTTCTGCTCCGCCAGTTCGTGGTTGATGTGGCACACCAGATAGGGGTTGCCGTTGATCACGACGCGGTTCTTCGGGATCTCCCAGAGCCACACGGCGTGCTGCTGGAAATGGGTATGATAGTCGAAGCGCGGATGCGGGGATACCAGACCGTACGGGAACTTGTCCGCGGACAGGGACTTGTGGCCCTCCCAGGAATCCTGATACTGCGGGATGGGCCGGCGGGCCTCATCGTCCGGTGCCCAGTATGTGAGGGACTCGGAGACGAATTCGAACTTTCCGGAGAAGGTGCCGAGCAGGTGCTCCTCCTGATACACCTTGTGGTTCATGGTGTCGCAGGCGCGGTTCTCGGCGAACCAGTTGAAGCCGGGATAACGGTCCCAGTTCTCGATCAGACCGGTCTCGGGATCTTTGTTCTCCTCGCCGAATGCCACGGGGATGACATAGTAACCCTTCTTCTTGAAGTCCTCCCAGGACATCTGCTTGGGCAGATC
Organism: Oscillospiraceae bacterium; assembly: GCA_017540565.1. Lineage (GTDB taxonomy): Bacteria > Bacillota > Clostridia > Oscillospirales > Oscillospiraceae > Alloscillospira. Next base: position 11,187 of record JAFYAU010000046.1, on the reverse strand, counting down.
GGAGAACTGCCAGAAGCGCTTGGCCCATTCTTCCTCGGTGCGGCCTTCGGTGAAGCGCTCGCCCCAGCCGAGGCGGGCCGCCACCTGGGAGAAGATCCAGAAGTCACTGCGGGAATCCCACAGAGGCTCGATGGCCTTGTCCTGATAGACGATCATCTGCCAGCTGTTGCCGGACTCGGAGTGAGAGCAGTAGCCGCCCAGGCCGGAGGAACCGACCTCGCCGATATCCACACGCTCGAGGTTGGTGCAGGCCGGCAGGATGACGTCGGCGTGACGGGTCTCGGGAGTGAAGTAGATATCCTGGTTGATGACGAACTCCAGCTCGGGGCTCTTGTACATCTTGGCCCACTTGTTGGTGTCGAGCATGGTCCCGAAGAAGGATCCGCCGTAACGCCAGAAGCAGTGCACCTTGTTGTAGCCGGGCGCCGGATACACGTGGCGGGTGAACTCGAAGTCGATGCCGCCGCCGCAGAAGCCCTCGCCGTACCACTCGTAGTGTCCGTCAAGGATGGCGTCGGGCACGTTGGGACGGTACAGGACCTGCTGCACGGAGTTGACCGGCATGTCGTCGCACACGGGATACTTCGCGATGGAGGCCAGCGGATCGGAATAGCCGCCGAACCAGAAGTTGTAGTTCATGGGGCCGCCGCAGGCCGGTGACCAGAAGGCGCGGCCGGGCTTGCCCATGCCCTGCATGGCGAACAGCAGGAACAGCAGACGGGCGTACTCGGTACCGTTGGAGTGACGGCAGGCGCCGCCGAAGCCTCCGCGCATGCCGGAGCCGCCGGTGGTCAGGGTGCTGGCCCAGCGGCGGGCGATGGCCTTGATATCCATGGCGGGCACCAGAGACAGCTCCTCAGCCCATTTCGGGGTCTTGGGCGTGCCGTCGGGGCCGCGGCCGAGGATATGGTCGGCAAACTCCTTGAAGCGGTGGCCGTGCTGGGCGACGTACTCCTTGTCATAGGTGCCTTCGGTAATCCACACGTAGGCAATGGCCTCGAGGATCGCGGCGTCGGTGCCCATGCGGGGGCCGATCCACTTGTCCGCGTGCTTTACGGAGGTGTAGTTGTTGAAGGGATCCACATAGATGAACTGGATGCCCATCTCCTTCATCCACCAGCGCCACAGGGCGGATTCCTGGGCGGAGTAGCCGCCGCGGCTGGTGTCGGGGTCGGTGGACCAGCAGAGCATGGTCTCCGTGTTCTGCATGGCCATCTCCAGCATATCATAGGGTTCCGGTCCTCCCAGACGCCAGTAGTAGCCGTAGGTGTGGGGAGTGCCCCAGTGGAAGCCTTCCCAGGAGTCCGGGTTGTCCGCGATGCGGGTATAGCCCATCATGGAGAAGAAGCGGTTGAACAGGGAGATCTTGTAGCCTACCAGGCCCCAGGAATGGTGGGAGGATGTGCAGGCGGTGATGGTCTCCTTGCCGTAGGTCTTCTGCAGGCGCTTGATCTCACGGGCGACCAGGCTGAGAGCCTCGTCCCAGGAGGCGCGGCGGTAGCCGCTCTTGCCGCGGTTCTCGGTGTTGCGGTTCTTGCCGTCGGGCGTCTCCACAAAGTCCTCGCGGATCATGGGGTATTTCAGACGGTCATAGGCATAGGTGCGGTCCTTCTCGCAGTAGCCCAGCAGGCTCATCGTAAACTTGCGCTGGGGGGTATACTGCTTGCCCCTGGCCTTGATCACCCAGCCGGGGGTATCGTCATCGGTAAACACAACAGGGCGCACGCGGCGGATGACGCCGTCCACGGTGTGGATGGTCATGGGGCCGCCGACGCCGATGCTGTGCGAAATCTTCTCCACAGGATGATCTGCGGAGCTTAACACAGTTCTGTCAGACATTGCAAATCCTCCTTAAACGTTCACTTCGACCATGGCCTTGGCATAGTCGCTGAAGGGGTCGATCTCCACCATGGTGCCGACGTATTTGCCGTCCTTGCGCTCAAACGCACGCATGTTGAAGTCCTCCATCACGGGGATCCAGAACACGCGGCCGTCGGGCCCCTGGTAGTGCTTGCCCAGATGGAACCGGTGCTGCAGCATGTCGTTGCCGTGCTCGTCGGTCTTCCGGGCGGTGGCATAGTGAAGGTTCAGGAAGCTGGGATCGATGACGCCGTACTTCTCCCAGCGCATGGGTCCGATGTCCTTCCAGTCCTCCGTCAGGGAACGCATCGTCTCCACGATGACGTCGTACACATCGGTGCCCGGCATGCCGCAGCCCTCGAAGCACTCATACCATACGCGGTAGGCATTCATATACTCGCTGGGATGATCCTTCAGCATATCCTTGACATGGGCGACCAGTTCTTCTTTGGTCATAGTCACGTTCTCGTCAGGAAGACGCAGTACGTATTTCTTTACAAGTTCCACAGTCCGCCCTCCTCAGTAAGTATTGGCACGGGTCAGGGCTTCCTTCTCCTCCGGAGTCCCGGAGCCGCGCTCATCGCCGTAGCCGTAGTTCCAGTCCACGGCCAGTTCGATCTCGGCGACCTTCTTCATGCCGCTCAGGATGATTCCCGTGCCGTGGTATTTGCTGCGGAGGTTCCGGCAGGCCAGAGCTTCCGCTTCCTTTTCGTTTTCAGCGATCACCGTCGTCGTCGCAGTGCGGTTGAAGACCGACTTGGGCTCGTTGGGCTTCTCCCACTGGGTTCTGTTGGCTTCATAAACGTATTTCTTCATGTCAGCCCTCCTCAGAACATCCTGACGTCTTTGATCTCCCGGCCGTTGACCCAGGGATCATACTTGGCCAGAAAATTCACGTCGTCTCCGGAGAACTCGAACTGCGCCAGCTCGGTGGGATGCACCCATTTGAACTCGTCATAGGTGCCGGCCACGGGCTCGGTCTGCCACTTGTTCACCGCGGTGTAATAGGCGTGCCACGCCGACTTCGTGTGATTGTCGTGGGTGATGTTGCCCTCGGCGATATGCTCGACCTTGCCGTCCATCGGGCGGTTGTGGCCGATCATCTCCAGTTTGGCGCCGCTGACATAGATCCCCACCTGCTCCCAGGCCGCCCGCTCGGCCGCCTCGGGGGAGACCTCGTTCGTACGGACCTTAGTCACGGGGAATTCCCAGGGTCCGCCGTTCTTTCTGCAGATCAGCACGTCCCCGGTGGGCCCCGCGTGGTGCTTGATCAGTACGGAAACTTTTTTCATGCGATTCCTTCTTTCTCCTAGTCCTTGTACTTGCGCTGACCGGTCTGACCGTTACAGCGAATACTGATGTTCTTCGGGTACGAAGCCCTCGGCCTCCAGCAGAGCTCCGGCTCGTTCATAGAATTCACGCACCGTCTCCTGGGTAACGTCCCTGTCGATGCGCTTCACTTCCTTGCCGTCCTCTTTGGCGACGGCCCACTGGGTAAAGCCTCTCCTGGTGCTCCTGCAGTCGAATCTGTAGGTTTTCACCCCTCATTCCCTCCTTCCTGACCGTTTTCCTCACTGTTTTCCTGCCAGCTCATGAAGTCGGAATCCTCCGCGGGGAGCTGCCCCGTCACGTCCAGGAAGGATATGATCGCCTTTTCTGCCGCCACCATGACCCCCATCAGATCCATATCCTTCTTGAACTTGATCTCAAAGATATGGTCCGCGGCGCTGTCGAGATTCTTCAGCATGGCCCTGTTGCGGGAGTTGACGTCGAACGATTTCCTCCGGCCCTCTTCGCTGTCAAAGGGATGTATGAAACACTGAAACTGCCGGCGGTAGATGAAGGTATACATGACTTCCATGCCCGACACGATGGCCGCCATGTTGCCCGCTTCCACGGACTTCATCATCTTTTCCCCGTCCTTCTCCGTCATGGGAGCGATCTCGATCTTCTCCTGCCGGCGCTGTTCCGGACCGGGTACGTATTCCTCCATTTTCCCACCACTCTTTCCGGATTTCCGTCCGTGCCGCGCGGTGCGCGCAATGACAGAAATATCCTTTTATATTTAACCATACCGCCCCTTGCATGTCAATCAAAACCTTGCCTCAGGAGGCCGTCCGCAGACCGTCCGCGGCCCCCGTTTTTTCTTACGGAACCTTTTCCGGCCGGGGACGTCTTATGGGGTGAAAGGGCGCGGTCCGGACGTTTCTCCGGCACGCCTGATCACGATGAAAAGGAGAATGAGAAATGAAAAAGACGATAACGAAAGTCCTTCTGCTCATACTGGCCGCGGCCATGCTGACGGCGTGTGCGACGGGATGCGGCGCCGCTTCCGCCTCCAAGGCGGACTACTCATCTTCCGCGCCTGCCGACAACGGGAAGTACGATTATGCAGAAGAGGACGAAGCGTGGCCCGAACCTTCTCCCGCGGAAGCCCCCAGTTCCGCGAACTCCATCGGCGGGGGCGCCGGGGAAACGGCCGTCCCCAGTCCGGATTTCTCCGAGAAGCTGATCTATACCGCAGACGCGGAGATCGAGACCAGGAACTTCGATGAGAGCGTGGCCGCCGTCCAGGCCCTTCTGGACCGGTACGGCGCCTTTCTGGAGTCCAGCTATACCGGCGGAAGAAGCTACCGGTCCCAGTATTACGGATATGCGGACTACCGTTCGGCCAGCTTCGTGATCCGCGTGCCGAAGGAGCATTATGCCGAGCTCACCTCCGGGCTGAGCACGATCGGCAACGTGACCAGCATGAACACCTGGGTGGAGAACATCACCTCGCAGTATACGGACGTGGAATCCCGCCTGAAGACCTACCGTACGGAGGAGGAGCGGCTTCTTGCCATGCTGGAGAAGGCGGAGACCGTGGAGGACATGATTGCGGTGGAATCCCGTCTGAGCGAAGTCCGGTACAACATCGAATCCCTCACTTCCACCCTGCGCAACTGGGATCACGAGGTGGATTACAGCACCGTGAACATCCACCTGCAGGAGGTGGAAGAACTTACCTCCCCCACGGCCACGCAGCGCACTTACGGAGAGAAGCTCCGCGACGGGCTGTCCGATACGCTCTCCGACGTCGGTCGCTTCTTCAGCAATCTCCTGCTGTGGATCGTTTCCGCCCTGCCCGTGCTGGTGATCCTGGCCGTCATTGCCGCCGTCGCCGCCATCCTGATCCGCAGGGGCATCCGCCGCCGCAGGAGCCTCCCCGCGCGCTTCGATCCGGAGACCGGGAAGCCCGTCGGAAAAGACTCTGACGGCAAAGAGTGACCGTGACCGAAACCGCGCCGCCCGATGAATGATCGCATATGATGCAAGCGGCCGCCCGTCAGATAACGGGCGGCCGCTTTCTTGTGTTTCCTGAGGATTCTTATTCGAACGGGAAGGCGAATTCCGTCAGGCCCAGTTCGTCCCGGACCTGAATGAATTCCTTCTGGACGGCCTCGGTGACGGGCACTCCCCTGTCCTTCCTCTGCTGCCAGACGTCCCACTCCTTTTCTCCCGCGGTGTAGATCCTCTCCTGACCGGGCGCCTTCTCGGACGCGCGCAGCTGGCGCAGAATCTCCCCGGCGGTCTTTTTGAACGCATCCAGCCCCATGAAGAATTCCGGATTGATCACGAGGAAGAAATGACCGAGATGATAGGGATGGGCGCTTCCGTCTGGATTCTTCCCCTCAAGATCCTTCAGGAAGATGCCGTTCTGCAGCGCCGCGCTGAGGATCTCCACGACCGTGGCGTAGCCGTATCCCTTGTAGCCGGCCAGCGTCTCCCCGATGCCGCCGAGCGGCGCCAGGGCCGCTTTCTTGCTGCGGATATCCTTCAGGATCTGGACGGAGTCCGTCATCGGCTTTCCGTCACGCCCGATGACCATGCCCTCCGGCGTATCGTGGCCGATGCGGGCGTAGTATTCGATCTTTCCGTTCTGCGTGATGGACGTGGCGCAGTCCAGCATGAACGGAAACTCCTCGTCCGTCGGCATGCCGAATGTCAGCGGGTTCGTGCCCAGCATGTTCTCCACGCCGAACGTCGGGGCGATGGACGGCCTGGCGTTGGTGCCCGTGACGCCGATCATGCCCGCCTTCACCGCGAGGCCGGCCCAGTATCCAGCGATGCCGTAATGCGAGGAGTTGGTCACGGCAGCCATGCCCAAGCCGTAGATCCCGGCCTTCTCGATGATCATATCCATGGCCTTCTTGCTGGCCACCATGCCCATGCCGTCGTTGGCGTCCAGCACGACGGTGGTGGGCGTCTCCTTCAGGATATCGATCTTCGTCACCGGGTTGAGGATCCCCGACCGGATCCGGTCCACGTAGATGGGTTTGAAACGGTTGCAGCCGTGGCTCTCGATTCCGCGGCGGTCGCTCTCCAGCAGCACGTCCGCGCAAAGCCGTGCCTCCTCCTCGGGGACGCCCAGCTTCACGAAAGCGGCGGTCATGAAATCATCCAGCAGTTTCCAGCCGACATACGGCCTTGTTTCCTGTGTCATAATCAGTACCCTCCTGATTCAATGGTTTCTTATATTATACCCCTGGACGGCGGAAAAGAAAAGCGAAACGGGACCGCGCTATTTCGCGCGGTCCCGCTGCATTGTCAGTGGATCTGGGCGGGAAGCCCGTACTCCTCCATGATGGCGAGGAGCTTGTTCATGTACTCGTCGCTGGGGGGCGTTGCCTCCATGACCGGCTTGTCGCTGATGCGCAGGTACTTCATCACGCCCATATTGTGGTAGGGCAGAAGCTGCACCAGTGTGACGGCATCCCGCACGGAGACACAGAACTCCGCCGTTTTCCGGATGTTCTCCTCGTCGTGGTTGAACATCGGGATGACGGGGATGCGGATCTGCATCTTTCCTCCGTTCTCAGCGATCTTTCTCGCGTTCTCCAGGATCAGTTCGTTGGGAACGCCGGTAGCCGCCTTGTGCTTCTCGCTGTCCATGTGCTTCAGGTCGTAGAGGAAGAGGTCCGTATAGGGCAGGATGCTCTCGATGATCTCCCATTTCACAAAGCCCGTGGTGTCGATGGCGATGTTGATGTCCGCAGCCTTCAGCTGTTTGAGGACCTCCAGCACGTATTCCGGCTGGCACAGGCACTCGCCGCCGGAGATGGTCACGCCGCCGCCGCCCTTGAAGAAGGGCTTTTCCCTGATCAGCCTGCTCACCAGGCGCTCGACGGTATAGTCCTCCCCGCACAGATACAGTGCTTCCGGATAGCAGACCTCCGTGCATTTGCCGCAGTCGTCGCACAGGTCCCTCTTCACATGGATCATCTGCAGATCGTTTCCCGTAAGGGAATCCTTCCGGGTCTCGCCCAGTTCGATGGCGTTCTGCGGACACGCCTTCATGCAGCGCGAATCGCAGGCCTCCGTACCTTTGCAGCGCATGCTCATCCAGCTGAGCTGCTTCCTGAATGCCTGGGACTCCGGGCTGTGGCACCAGGGGCAGTGCAGCGGGCAGCCCTTCATGAAGACCGTCGTCCTCACGCCCGGACCGTCCTGTACCGAGAAACCCTGGATATCATAGATTCTTCCTGTCAGTTCCTTGCTCATTTCCGTTCTCCTTGTCTGAGGTTCAGAGGGCCATTTCCGTGCGGCGGATCAGGTCGTCCTGGGAGTCCTTGAAGACCTCAACGAAGTATGCCGAGAAGCCCGCCACGCGGACCACCAGGTCGCGGTAGTTCTCCGGGTGCGCCTGCGCGTCGCGCAGCGTGTCGCCGGATATGATGTTCAGCTGCAGCTCCATGCCGCCCTGCTCGAAGTACGACTTCATCACGTTCACGAGCTTGCTGATGCCGTCCTTGGCCGCCAGGGACGTGGGATGGAACTTCATGTTGCACAGCGTTCCGTTGCCGTACGCGCCGTAGTCGAAGGTCAGCAGGCTCTGCATCGTGCAGATCGGGCCGTTCTTGTCCATCGCCTGCACCGGGGAGATGCCGTCCGTCAGGGGTTCGCCCTGCTTGCGCCCGTCGGGCGTGGCGCCGGTAAAGTATCCGAAGACCACGTTCAGCGTCACGGGGTAGCAGCCGGCGGCATAGTGGTTGCCTCTCGGGCCGACGCACTGATTGATGGAATCCGCGTAGGTGTTCGCCGCGAAGGTCATGTATTTGTCGCAGTCGGGATCGGCATTGCCGAAATGCGGCAGCTGGCCGACGATACGCTGGCGGAGTTCCTCATAGCCCTCCCAGTTGTTCATCAGGGCGTCGTACAGTTCCCTGGTCGTAGCCCACTTCTTCCTGAAGCAGACCTGGTCGATCACGTTCAGGCTCTCTGCCACGTTGCCGACGCCGATGCAGCTGTTGCCGGTGGAGTTGAACATGGCGCCGCCCCACATGACGTCCTTGCCGGACTCCATGCACCCCGCGAATGTCGCGGAGACCATGGGCAGGGGCGAATGGAACGCGGCGATGCTCTCCCACGTGTTCGTGCAGTTGGCGTGCCACGGCATCCAGAAGTAGAACTGCTTCTTTACGGCCTCGAGCACTTCGTCCATGCTCTCCATCTCATACAGGTAGCCGGTCTCCGGTCCCTGGATCTTCGTGTTTGCCGGCTGTCCGGGCACCTTCATCGTGCCGATCCCGTTGTTGAACGCCATCAGCATGGCGTTGACGATGTTGATGTAGCTCTGCGTGCCGTTGCCGCCGGGCTGGGCCCATTCGTAGCCGCCGATGCCGGGCTCCACGCATCCGTGCAGGCAGTAGTTCCGGGCGTACTCCAGCGGAACGCCCCGCCGCATCATGGCCGGGATGATCGCGATGTCGCTCTCGAAGGTCGGGATGCCGCCGCAGACCTTCGTGGTCTCCACGGCCGCCTCCCACAGATCCGCGGGGGTGCCCTCATGGACGCGCAGCGCCTGCGGAACGTTCAGGCTCATCCTGGCGCTGGACTGCAGGAACATGTATGTCACCGGGTTCGTCGCGTCGCGTCCCTCCATGTCCACGCCGCCCAGCGTGATCAGCGTGCCGCAGGTGTACCCCGGGTTGGACTTGGTGGCCTCCTCGGACCAGATCTTGTTGAGTTCCATGAGCTTCAGGAAGAACATGTCCACCAGCTCCTGCGCCTTCTCCGGCGTCAGGGTCCCGTCGGCGATGTCCTTCTCATAGTAGCGTCCCAGATACTGGTCCATGCGGCCGAAGCTGATGCCGTGCAGCTGGGCGTCCAGGCACATGGCCAGCTGATACAGATAGATGCACTGCAGCGCGTCATGGAAATTGCGGCAGGGGTGCTCCATGATCCAGTCCAGCGTATCGGCCATCTCCAGAAGCTCCGCCTTCCGCGCGGGGTCCGCGCACTCGTCCGCCTGGCGCTTGGCCTCGGCGGCGTATCTCTTGGACCAGATGATGATGCCTTCGGAGACAATCTCGACGGCGCGGTAGAAGTGGTATTTCTGCACGTCCTCGCCGAAGATGCCGTGCTCCTCCATGTATGTCATCTTGTCCCGGGCTTCTTGGGCGATGGCGCCGAAGCCCTTCTGCGTCGCCGTCCAGAAGTTGGCCACGAAATGGCCCACGGGAGCCACGGCGTTGTCCGACTTGTTGAAGAAGATGACGCCGCTCTGATCCAGCTTGTCCTGCAGCGGCCGCGGAAGATACTCGTCGGAGATGGCGCTCATGTTGTTCTTCAGCCAGAAGTCGCCCGTCTCCAGCAGATACTTCTCGTCCTCCTCGTCGATCTCATAGGGATCCACGCTGCGGGTGCGGATGTAGTTGATCCGCAGTTCGTCCATGAACCACTTCCACGACACTTCCGGATACAGCGCGCTGGAGCGGTATTTCTTTCCCTGCCAGCCGACGATCAGTTCGTCCTCGTTGATGACGACGGGGAGATTCTCGAACAGGTTGCGCAGGTTTTTCGCCCGCTTCAGGATGCCCGTCAGCTGGGGATTTGCCATGTAGAACTCCGTCACCAGCCGGTAGCGGCTGATGTCCAGCGAAGGTTTGGTGTTGCGGCATTTTTCCCGGATCCGCTTCACGCGGTCGGTGATGGGGGCTTTCTGGTACATGATGATTCCTCCGTTTTTCTGATGACTGGTTATCTTTGATCTTTCTCCGTGATCCTTTTCTTAAAGAGCCTGCTCCGTACGGCGGATCAGGTCGTCCTGGGAGTCCTTGAAGACCTCGACGAAGTATGCCGAGAAACCCGCCACGCGGACCACCAGGTCGCGGTAGTTCTCCGGGTGCGCCTGCGCGTCGCGCAGCGTGTCGCCGGAGACGATGTTCAGCTGCAGTTCCATGCCGCCCTGCTCAAAGTAGGACTGCATCACGTTCACCAGCTTGCCGATCCCGTCCTTTGCGGACAGGGACGTGGGATGGAACTTCATGTTGCACAGCGTTCCGTTGCCGTAGGCCGTATAGTCGAAGGTCAGCAGGCTCTGCATCGTGGCGATGGGGCCGCTCTTGTCCATCCCCTGTACCGGAGAGATACCGTCTGTCAGAGGCTCGCCCTGCTTGCGCCCGTCGGGCGTCGCCGCGGTGCTGTAGCCGAAGACCACGTTCAGCGTCACGGGGTAGCAGCCGGCGGAATAATGGTTGCCTCTCGGTCCGACGCAGCAGTTGATGGACTCCGCATAGGTATTCGCCGCGAAGGTCATGAACTGGTCGCACTCGGGGATGCCGTTGCCGAAATGCGGGATCTTGCCGATGATCATCTGGCGCAGGTCCTCGTAGCCCTCCCAGTTTGCCATCAGAGCGTCGTACAGTTCGCGGGTCGTCGCCAGCTTCTGCACGAAGCAGACCTGGTTGATCACGTTCAGGCTCTCCGCCACATTGCCGACGCCGATGCAGCTGTTGCCGGTGGAGTTGAACATGGCGCCGCCCCACATGACGTCCCTGCCGGACTCCATGCAGCCCGCGAATGTCGCGGAGACCATGGGCAGCGGGGTGTGGAACGCGGCGATGCTCTCCCACGTGTTCGTGCAGTTGGCATGCCAGGGCATCCAGAAGCGGAACTGGGTCCTGACCGCTTCCTTGACCTGCTCTATATCCGTCATCTCATACAGGTAGCCCGTCTCGGGGCCCTGGATCTTCGTGTTGGCCGGCTCTCCCTTCTTCCGCAGGGGGTTGATGCCGTTGTTGATGGCCATCAGCATGGCGTTGGCGATGTTGATGTAGCTGGGATTGCCGGTGCCTCCGGGCTCGCACCATTCGTAACCGCCGATGCCGGGCTCCACGCATCCGTGCAGGCAGTAGTTCCGGGCGTACTCCAGCGGTATGCCCCGCCGCATCATGGCCGGGATGATCGCGATGTCGCTCTCGAAGGTCGGGATGCCGCCGCAGACCTTCGTGGTCTCCACGGCCGCCTCCCACAGATCCGCGGGGGTGCCCTCATGGACGCGCA
>JAFYAU010000045.1 GCA_017540565.1 Oscillospiraceae bacterium | reverse complement strand
GGTATCTGATTCGCTACAATAGCCTTAGGCCGACCGTCGCTTTGAAAACTGGGCGCTTAACGGTCTGGTTTGTTATACTCTTTTTCACTCGCTCAAGAATCTATTTATTTACTTGACTTTTCTTAGCAGATCTTGACTTTTGTTAGCAGGTCTTGGTTATTGTGGTTGGCATACTTATTTAACCATATTTCGAGATCTTTCCCTTTTTTTTCCTACATCTATTTTACACTGTGATCATCTCCGATGGAAAACAAATGCAGATTCTTCATGTAGGCAGATGCCGGGTATTATGATATAATGAGAAAAAACCATAAGGAGTGTCGATGTCATGACAAAATATCCCTATCGCTGGGCTCAGCCCCCCGTCCCGGTGCCCGAAGAAAATATCGTATCTGACATGACGGCCGACGTGGTCGTCTGCGGCGCCGGTTTTTCCGGGATCACCGCTGCCCTCAGCGCCGCCGAACAGGGCCTTTCCGTCATCATTCTGGAGAAAGGCCGGGACTTTGCCGCCCGAGGCCTGCATATCGGCGTCTCCAATTCCCGTCTGATGCGTGAACGAGGCATTGTGAACGATATCGACGAACTGCGCAGGGAATTTATCCGCATCTCCACTTACCGGGCGGACGAGGATGTGCTGCAGAACTACCTCAACCGCAGCGAGGAAGCCATGAACTGGCTGCTGGACAAGACCGATGCCGCCGGCATCGCCTCGTCCATCAACACCGGTTACTACCGCGGCTGGTCCTACCGTGAGTTCCCTGGGACCCATCAGTTCGAGGGCGGCGTCAATGCCGTGGTGAAACTGATGCTCGACCTGGCGCTTGAAAAGGGCGTTCAGGTATTCTACAACACCCCCGCCCTGCAGCTGGAAAAGACCGGCGGCCGCGTCACGGCCGTCATCGCCAACGGGACGGAAGGCTACGCCCGGTTCCGCGCGGTCAAGGGCGTGGTCCTTGCCACCGGCGACATCTCCGGCAACAAGGAGATGACGGCGGATCTGGCTCCGGAAGGGCTGCACGTCAACAATGACCTGTATACCCCCGTCGGCCGCAACACCGGCGACGGGCACCGGATGGGCGTCTGGGCCGGCGGCCGTCTTCAGGATACTCCCTTCCCCTGCATGACCCACACCATGGCGTTCGGACAGCACATGTTCTTCTTCCTGTCCGTGAACCAGTCCGGACGGCGCTACATGAACGAGGACGCGAGCCCCCAGAACCGCAGCTGCTACACCTGGAACCAGGATCCGGAGCACCCCTGGGGGTACGCCATCATGGACTCCAAATGGAAACAGGAGGTCGCCGACAGCATGGCCTACGGCGGCGGCATGTTCTGGGACTGGGTCCTGAGGGACATCGACACGCCGTTCTCCACCGACCACGCGGAGTATTTCCTGAATCAGGAGATCAAGGAGGGCAAGGTCTCCTGGCAGGCTGACACTCTGGAAGAGCTTGCCGGAAAGATCGGCGTCCCTGAGGACGTGTTCCTCGCCACGGTGGAGCGCTACAACCAGCTTGTCTATCAGGGACACGATACCGATTACGGCAAGCGCCGGGAGCTGATGACGGCCGTCTGCAAGCCCCCGTACTATGCCGTGAAATTCGGTCCCTCCCTGCTGACCATTCCCGGCGGCCTCACCATAGATACAAAACTTCGGGTACTGGACGAAAAGAAGGCGCCGGTCCCCGGCCTGTATGCGGTGGGCAATGCCTCCGGAAGCATCTACGCCGTGGATTATCCGCTCTCCATCCCCGGCAACGATCTGGGCCGCTGCCTGACCTGGGGATATCTGTGCGGCCGTGCTCTGGCAGAGGAATAACCGAACCGGCCGTAAAAACCGCCGCCGTTCCGGTGTGACAACCGGAACGGCGGCGTACTGTTTTCTCTCCTATCCTTCGCCGGTCAGATGCACGGCGATCAGGTCATGGTCCATGGCTCTGAGCACCGGTCCGAACATGTCGGCCCCCTTCAGCTTCAGGCTCGAGGTGTTGATGCACGGATGACATCCCACGTATTCCTCGCGGAGTACGTCTTCGTCCACCAGCAGCTGCACCGCGTGTCCGGTGTCATTCATCAGACCCAGGATGCTGACGGAACCCGGTGTAATATCCAGATACCGTTCCATTTCCTCCGGACCGGCAAAGCTGAGCCTCGCGCAACCCAGCTGTCCGGATAGTTCCTTCGTTTTGAACGGCTTGTCCCCCGGCATCATAAGAAGATAGAACGCCGTGTGCTGCCGGTTGCACAGAAACAGGTTCTTGCAGACGGCCGCCTCCAGCACGGCGTCGATGACAAGGCAGTCCTCCATCGTGTCGGCGTTGGCGTCCGGATGGTCGCACCGCCAGTATTCCAGTCCCAGGCCGTCCAGCAGCCGGTAACAGCGTCTCTCCTTCTCCAGCCGGCCGGAATCGTCCGCCGGACTTCCCTTTTCAAGCACCCACGCCATGACATCGCGCCTCCTTGCTATCTGCATGCGGTATTCTACCATAACCCCGCCGCTTCGCCAACCGCCGATTTCATCCGGCAGATGCTTTTTCACTTTTTTCTTGTAGGACGCGGTCAGTAAGAGTATAATAATGTTTTGGTAAAAAAGGGCAGCCGCTGCCCAAGTATAGGAGGTAATTCCCATGTTTACAAAGCTTCTGGACGCTCTGAAGGCCACACGCCGCACGATTGTGTTCACGGAAGGGCCGGACGCCCGCATCCTGGACGCCGCCGCGCGTCTTCTGAAAGAGGACCTGATGGACGTCATCCTGATCGGCAACGTCGACGAAGTGAAAGCTGCCGCCGAAAAGGGCGGTTACGACGTTTCCAAGGCCACATTCATCGATCCCCTCACCTATGACGGCATGGATGAAATGGTTGAAAAGATGGTCGAGCTCCGCAAGGGCAAGATGACCGCTGACGAGTGCCGCGCCGCTCTGAGCAAGGGCAACTATTTCGGCACGATGCTCGTCAAAATGGGCAAGGCCGACGCTCTGCTGGGCGGCGCCACCTACTCCACGGCGGATACCGTGCGTCCCGCCCTGCAGCTGGTGAAGACGAAGAAGGGCGCGCATCTGGTCTCCTCCTCCATTATTCTTTACAGGGAGACCGCCGACGGTCCCGAGAAATACTGCATGGCCGACTGCGCCATCAACATCTCCTATGAGGACACGGTGGACAAAGAGGGCAACGTGACCGTTTCCGCCGCCGAGAAGCTGGCTGAAGTGGCCATCGAGTCCGCCCGCACCGCCGAGTTCTTCGGCATCGATCCCAAAGTCGCCATGCTGAGCTTCTCCACCAAGGGTTCCGGCAAGGGCGCCACCGTCGGTCTTAGCCAGGAAGCGACCGCCAAGGCGAAGGAGATGGCCCCCGATCTGGCCATCGACGGTGAGATGCAGTTCGACGCCGCCGTTTCTCCGGTCGTCGGTCAGCTGAAGTTCCCCGGCTCCGCCGTGGCCGGCCACGCCAACACCTTCATCTTCCCCTGCATCGAGGCCGGCAACATCGGCTACAAGATTGCCCAGCGTCTGGGCGGCTTCGAAGCCTACGGTCCCATTCTGCAGGGCCTGAACGCTCCCATCAACGACCTCAGCCGCGGCTGCGTCGCCGACGAGGTCTATAAGATGGCCATCATTACCGCCGGCATGGCCTGAGGCCTGCCGCATCCGGACAGTTCACCGGCCGGTCCTCTCTCGCTGAGGGCCGGCCGGTTCTCTCTTTTCTTTTCTCCCCGCGGGGCATATAATAACAGCAAATCAAGCAGGGAGGTCCTATCATGGAACAGGTCCTGGTGTTCACGACAGACAGGGAAAAAGCGCAGAAGATCGAGGAACTCTGCTCCTCGCTCGGCGTCGGCTTCCGCCGACTCACCATCGGCGATCTTCGTTTCTCGGTGGCCTCCGTCATCTCCGGGGACTACAAATTCCCGCTCGGCGCCGCCGCTCCGCTCCCCGCGCTGTACGTGCAGCCGGAGCTGATGCTGTTCAACGGCCTGAAAGACCGCACCCTCGACACCTTCCTGAAGAAATACCGGCAGGAAAAGATCTCCCCCATTCCCCTGAAAGCCGTGGTCACTCCCTTCAACTGCTCCTGGACGCTGGTCGAACTGACGGCGCAGCTCCAGCGGGAACACGCCAATTTCAGCAGATGAGGAAGATCCCATGAGAACAAGGAAACGAACCTCCTCCCAGAAGGAGCGCCTTCTCCTGGCCGCCGCGGACGCCTACGGCGTCGAGGGCGATCACCCGTTTTCCGGAGACAGCGTCACCACCGTTCTCCGCCACAGTGTCAGCCGCAAATGGTTTGCTCTGATCATGCATATCCCGCGGGACAGGCTCGAACCGGGCGGTACGGGCTTCGTAGACGTCGTGAACCTGAAGAACAGTCCGCTGATGATGGGTTCTCTGATCCGGGAACCCGGCATCTTCCCCGCCTATCACATGAGCCGGTCCAGCTGGATCTCCGTCGTCCTCGACGGCACCGTCCCGGACGATACCCTTCTTGCTCTTCTGGACATGAGCTATCAGCTGACATCTTCGAAAACGAAGGCCCGCTCCTCCGGTCATTTCCGCATCTCCCGGTGGATCGTCCCCGCCAATCCGCGGTGGTTCGATCTGGAGGAGATCCTCCGCCCGGACGAGGACGGATGCTTCCTGTTCAAGCAGAGCAGCTGTGTAGAAGTCGGAGACACCGTATACGTATATGTCGCCGCGCCGGTATCCGCCATCCGGTTCAAATGCGAGGCTGTCGAGGTGAGCATCCCCGACGATTACAGGGACGAGCATGTAACGGTAAAGAAGCTAATGCGCCTCCGTGTCCTGCAGGAATACAAGGATCCCCCCGTCGGCCTCCCGCTGATGAGAGAGCACGGCGTCACCACGGTCCGCGGTCCCCGCAGCATGCCCCTCAGCCTGCAGGAGGAGATCGACCACCTGTACAGAGACAGATAAAGAAACGGAGTTCCGGTCCCGCCGGAACTCCGTTGTCCTCTTCTGTTCCCTGATTCAGTTGGAGAAGCGGTTCACCAGATTGGCCAGGGGCCGTATCACGTCCCTCAGCTCGGTGATCGCCTCGTTCAGCGTGTCGATATCCAGATCGGTGATCGCCTTCTGGGCGATCTGAAGGCTGTTTTCCGCCTCCGCCGTCATCTCACTTATATCTTCCGTGAGACCCAGCCAGTCCACCGCAGACAGGTCGTTGGAGATCGTTTCGAGGTTTTTCCCCACCGACTCCCAGTCCACGTCTTTCAGCTGGGAAGCCGTCGCGTCCAGCTGTACGGCGATCTGATCGGCCTTCGCCACAAGATCTCCCGCCTGCCGGAGGAAACTGCCGAACAGGATCAGCGCGATGACCAGGAGCACTGTCATGACGGCGAACAGCAGCGCCGTCAGCCTGGACCAGAACAGCTGCTTTTTCATCAGTCTTACGGTCTCATCCACCCGGATCGCCTCCTTTTCTCCACTATACCCCAGAAACCTGTCGTTAGCAATTGTTTTTCCCCTGTGATACGGGTATAATTGCTGTACTTGCGCAAAGAAGCGGAAAGGCCGCAGAGATATGAGCACGGAAACACTACTGACGAAAACCAGAGAGCACAGCCCGCTTACGGTGAGAGAGCAGATCTCCCTGCCTCTCCGGATGAGCCTGCCGGCTATCCTCGCCCAGCTGTCCAACGTCATCATGCAGTATATTGACGCGGGCATGGTGGGTTCCCTGGGAGCGGATGCCTCCTCCGCCATCGGGCTGATCGCGTCCAGTACCTGGCTGTTCCACGGTGTGTGCCAGGCGGCGAACGCGGGTTTCACAGTGCAGGCGGCGCAGAGCTGCGGAGCCGGGGATCACCGGCGCACCCGCTCGCTTCTTCATACGTCGTTTCTCATCTGTCTCGGACTCAGTCTCCTATTGGGAGCGTTCGCCGCGGCGATCAGCGGCCGGCTCCCGATATGGCTGGGCGGTTCCGGCGGCATGCTCCGGGGCGCTTCCTCGTATTTTCTCATCTTCGCCCTGTCTCTTCCCTTCTTCCAGCTGTGCGAGCTGTGCAGCGGGATGCTGCAGAGCACGGGAGACATGAAAAGCCCCGGATTCTGGTACGCCGTCATGTGCCTGATGGACGTGGTGTTCAACTTCCTTCTGATCTATCCGACCCGGGATCTGACCGTCCTGAACACGCTCATCCGCGTCCCCGGCGCCGGTCTCGGTGTCGCCGGAGCCTCTCTCGGGACCGCCTTGGCGCACGCCGTCACGGCTGCCATCCTGCTCTTCAGGGTCCTTCTCCGCTCCCCCGTCCTGAAGCTTCGTGCCGGGGAAAGGCACCGGCCGGCCGGGGGAGATATCCGCCGGGCCGCGCGCATTTCCCTGCCCGTCGCCGTCGAATCCGTGATGATGACGGGCGCCTACGTCGTTTCCACGCGCATCGTCGCGCCGCTGGGCGGCATCGCGCTGTCCGCCAATTCCTTCGCCGTCACCGTGGAGGGCCTGTGCTACATGCCGGGCTACGGCATCAGCGCGGCGGCCGCCGCCCTCGTGGGCCAGTGTGTCGGCGCCGGAGACAGACGCGTCTGCCGGAAGATGGCCTGGAACAGCTGTCTGCTCGGCATCGGGATCATGACCGTAACGTCGTTTCTGATGTATCTCGCCGCGCCGTGGATCATCGGCCTGCTGACTCCGGTAGAGGAGATCCGTCTGCTGGCGGTCCGCGTGCTCCGGATCCAGTGCTTCGCGGAACCCATGTTCGCCGCCTCCATCGTGGCGGCGGGGGCGCTGCGGGGCGCCGGGGATACCCTGATTCCAGGCCTGCTGGGGTTCGGCACCATGTGGTTCATCCGCCTTCCCTTTTCCCTGCTCGCCGCTTCCCGTTCCGGCCTCACCGGCGTATGGATCGTCATGGCCGCCGAGATCGGCGTCCGTGGCATTCTCTTCCTGATCCGCCTGGCCGACAGGCGGTGGCTGGACAGGGCATTTCATGATCGGCGTCCCGCTCCCTCTGGGAGCGGACCCAGTTAGGAGAACAGATATGACTGCAGACAACAGAAAGAAAAAGGTCGGGATACTGATTGCCGCCGTGTGCTTTGCCGTCTACTTCATCGGCAACTACATGCAGTATCAGCTGTCCCCCCTGGCGGCTACTGTGATGAAGGAACTGAGCCTGAACGAGAGCCAGTATTCCTCGATCTTTACCGCCAATCTCTTCCCCGCCATCTTCCTCAGCCTGATCTCCGGTCTGCTGGTGGACCGTTTCGGTCCCAGAATCACCGTCGGACTCGCCGTCGTTCTGGCTGCCATAGGCGGGATCGGACGCATTTTTGCGTCTTCCTACAGCGTGATGTGGATCAGCATGCTGCTCTCCGGCATGGGATGCCTCTTCCTGACGTCCTCCTCCGCCAAGATCCTGTTCCCGTATTTTTCCGCGGCGCAGCTGGGCGGAGTCGTGGGCATCGTCACCGCCGGCTCCAACGTCGGCATGTTCGTGGCCACCGCCACCACCGCCTGGTTTCCGGGCACGAGAAGCGCATACGTCTTCTCCGCCGTGCTCGGGATCCTTCTCGCCGTCTGCTGGTTCCTTTTCGTCAGGAAACAGGATTCCGAGGACACTGAAGCCATCAGGCCCGCACCCATCCTTGACAGTCTGCGGGTGTGTCTGAAGAACAGGTATGTCTGGATTGCCGGCATCACCATGTTCTTCTTCCTGATCGCCCAGGTGGTCACCTCCGGTTTCCTTCCTGTCGCTCTGCAGACGGTGCACGGAATGAGCGAGAAGGTCGCCGGATACATGACCTCGGCATTCATGCTCGGCTCCATCGCCGGTTCCGCTTTCGGTCCCCGTCTGCTGAACGCAGTCCGCAGAAAAAGGCTTTATCTGCTGGCAAGCATTCTTCTCGCCGGTCTCTGCATTGCGTTCAGCTGGAAGATCTCCGGCCCCGTTCCTCTGGCCATCGTCCTGCTGGCAGGCGGCGCCGCCATGAGCCAGTTCATTCCCATCATTTATGCGTTTCCCGTGGGCGTGAAGGAGATCGGCCCCACCTACTCCGCCACCGCTACCGGGCTTATCGCCACGATCGAGATGATCGGTGCCACCCAGGTGCCTGCGCGGATCCTCACGCCCATCTTCGGGAATAATTACGGAGGCCTTCTGATCAGCGCCGGGTGCATCTGCCTGCTGGCCATGATCACGATCAATTTCCTTCCCCTGTTCGGGAGAGAAGACTGAACCGTCAGGATACAAAAAAGCGCAACCGGTGGCTGCCGTAAACGGCATCCACCGGTTAATTTCATCCTTACGTGATTCAATTCTGCAGATAGGCGGCCAGTTCATTCTGCCTGCACTCCATATCTCGATAGCCGAGCCAGTACAGCGCGCCGAGTTTCTCCATATCCCCGTCGAACCTTGAGACGGTCACCGGCTTCGATGGCGCAATTAGGAAGATCTCCCCCGCTGCCGCCTTGCGCTCCAGCATGTCTGCCGCTTCGTTGAACTCCTCATTCGCCGATCCCAGCGCTTTTACAAACGCCGGGTATTTCCGGTACATGAGGCCGGCGATCCCCGGCGCTCCCGGTTTCCTCCGGTAGCTCAGTTCCCTGGTGCGCACGACGACAGTCTTTTCCTCCCCGCTGGACAGCGACCAGCGGAAGGGAATCTTTTCTGCGCAGCCGCCGTCAAGATACGGGACGCCGCCGATCATGACGGGACGGGTCACATAGGGCACGCTCGCCGATGCCTGCACAGCTCTGAACAGGTCGCAGCTTCCCTTCTCGAAATACTCCGCTTCCCCTGTCAGAAGATTCGTCGCCGAAACGGCAAGCCTGCGCGAGGGCTCGTTCAGCCTTGCCTCGTCCAGCGGATGCTCCTTCAGTATATCATCGAACAGGTACGAGAAACCGGTGATGCCCCGGTCGCGGCGGAAGGCACCGATCCCGCAGTAATTCGCGTCATGCCGGTATCTGAGGTCGATGCCCGCGCCCCAGCCGATCTGGCCGGAGACATAGCCGATGGCGGAGAGCGCACCCGCGGAGACGCCGACGACGGAGGAGAGATTAATGCCCTTCTCCATCATGCAGTCGAGGACGCCGAGAGTATACAGTCCTTTCCAGCCTCCGCCTTCAAGGACAAGGCATCCGTTCGTGATGCTGTCCGCCGCCCTTCCTTCCGGAAGCCGGTCGATTCCAGAATAGATCTTCATGGTATCCAATCCTTTTCCGAGCTCATTCCGCACGTGTGCGGCAAGGAAAAAAGTACACACGGTCTATTGAAGCACAGCCTGTGTACCAGCATGCATTAAAACTCCTATTTCCGTCCAAGAGAGAGTAAAACCGGAACGCTTCACAGCTGCGGGTTCGGTTTGGGAGGAGCGACGGTGAGCAGGTCCACCGCCCCGGCCATGCCCTGGGAGCCGATGATCTGGGGCTTGCCCGGGACCAGCTCCATGCGGTAGTACCCGTGGACGTGGCCGCAGACCACCGCCTTCACTGCGTCGCTGCCCGCGCAGAGGGCGACGAACTCCCGGCCGTTTTCGTCCGCAGCCTCGCTGTCGATATAGAAGTAGTCGTCCATCCCGGTCATCTTCTCTTTGCACTGGGCCTTGCAGTAGGGAGCGGCCAGAGGGATGTGGCAGAGGACGATCAAAGGGACCCCCTCCCGGCACAGGGCTCGGAGGGCGTCCAGATCCTCCCGGGAGACGGTCTTCCGGCTGTCGTCCACCGCGGCGATGCGGAAGCCGTCAAAGTCCAGGGTCTTCACCCCGGGTCTCCAGAGGCTGCCAAAGGTCTGGTCCTCATGGTTGCCGGGGACGATCATGTATTTCCCGGAGTAGGCGCCCAGCATACGGGTGAGATACCGCTCCCCCGCCGGATGAGAAAGCTCCAGGTTGTCCCCGGAGAGGAGCAGCGCCTCGGGCTTCAGTTCCTCCGCCAGGGCCAGCTGTTTTTCAAAGGCCTCCCGGGTGGGAATGCGCTGGGGGTCGCCGTAGGGCTCTCCGTTGGCCTCCGCAAACCGTCCCTTGAACGTCCTCCACATTTCATCCTGCTTTTCCGCTGTCTGCCGCTCCTCTTCCGCGGCCTCTTCGTCCCACACGTTCACGTGAGTATCCGTGATGTGCATGAACAGGTGCTCTCCCCGGACACCGGGGATCTCCAGCCGGTTCTCCCGGAACCAGAAGAAGGGGGCGTCTTTCATACGCATGCAACTCATCTCCTTTCGGGTCAAGAGGGACAGTTTTTTTGACTCCTTTCAGCCCTTCTGCGGGGACGAGGCGCCCAAAGCGCTGCCGCCGGGGCCGGGCTCCGCCCCGGTGGCGCCGATTCCATAAACCTCTGTCTCGTGAAGACTGAATACTGAAGACTGAATAATACAAAGCGAAAACCCTGCCGCCTGCGCGACAGGGTTTTCGCTTTGGCGGAGAAGGAGGGATTTGAACCCTATGGGCAAGTCCCAAGAATATAGTAATTACAATGCTTTTCGGACTTCCTGCAGTAATTTTGCAGTAATTATCCCTTGTTTTTCCCCATTACATGATGGATAAACTCATCAGATACCTTCAAATCATACTTCTCTAACAGGTAGACTTCTTCTGACCTCCATTCAAACTCCTCGTCTTGATAAATGATCCTGCATTTATTGTATACTTTTTCTCCTGTAACGAAATCTGTTATCTTTGCTGAAGAAGCTCCGTAAACATATTCCCGCTTCGTCATATATTCCAACAACGCTTCTTTTATGTAAGGATCATATACCGTCTTTCTTATATTATTGAGATAATCAGATATCATCTTCATAGCTTCCGTCAGGATGAAATGTCCTCATCCAACCTTTCTCCCCCCTTGCTGACTCGATGATCAACCTGCCTTTTGATAGTACGTAAATGTCCTCCGTTGGTGCCATGACATCCACGCCAAGCATTTTGCTCAGCTCCATTGCAACACATGTCCCGTTCTCAAGTTTTCCCGTCTCACATGACAGCAACCGTATAGGCCCACCTTCATAGTCCTCCCGGCTCATTATGATATGCCCCAGTTCTCTCGAATCAACAGGGGAATTGAAAATCTTTACTTTAGTTGGCGAACCATGCATCTTTACATCGTAAAAACCATTTTCCTTGGGAACAAGATCGCATACCTCTCCAAAAACACTATCAGGATGGTTGTTATCTCTAATCACGAAATTTGTAGATTCCTGTCGTTTGGCTTTTCTTATATCCGCCGGATTGTACTTTCCTTCAATTATAGCCCCTTTTGCCCCCGAGTCAATCGCTTTCCTCTTAGCATACGCTGCGCGCTTCTGGGTGTTGATCCGGTCCTTATTCTGCGCGTAGTTTGCCCGGCGCATGGAGTTGATCTTCTCATGCGGCGTATCACCTTCGGCATTGTCATACATCTCCCGGTACCGCTCCGGTTCATAGCCTTCCACCGTGCTGCGCTCATCGAAGCGTACGGCATACGTGCAGTCGCAGTTGGCGTGGATGTGTTCGGCGTGCCCGCGCTTCATGGCGTCCTTGCTCATGTACTGCCAGCCCCGGCTGGCCAGCGTCATGCAGAAGGCGCATGTATCTCCCATCGGCACCCAAGCGAACTGCGCTCCGTCTCGCTGGGCGTTCTTGAGCATCGTGTCAGCTCCGACCCGCTTCACCAGGCGGCCTACGGTAGATGGCACGGTGTTCTGCTTATTCTTTATCGTGCCTCGAACCGCTTTGGCCGTCTCACCGTAATCTGGGACCTCGGCGATCTTCGCCGGAGGCACGGACACGCCCTGAGCCGCTGCCACGGCGTCGTACATCTCGCAGGCCAGAGCTCCGGCGGCCTCACCGTAACGGCCGGCAACGTTCGTAGCCACCCAGATCAGTTCCTCAACGTCGGCATCCGGATTCATGTCCATCCAGTTCTGCATGGTATTGGCAGCCTTCTTATCGACTGCTGAAAGCATCTTTATGTACCGCTTCCAGTCTTTCATAGAGATTCTCATATCTCGTCTCCAATGCTTAATATGAAAGGCCAACGCACTCAACGCCTTGAAAGCGTTGGATGCATTGGCCTTCTCGCTTAGAGTTACTTAGAATTCACTTGCCGGTAACTTGCAGATTTACTTGACCGTAAGTTGACTGAAACTATCTAACTATCTAACTGTCTACAGATCGATTACAAACTGTCTACAGTTTGATGCCTCGTATTGACTACTTGACCGGGATCTTGATACGATCACCCACGTGGATCAGATTCGGGTTCTTAATTCCGTTCAGCTCGACGAGCTGGGCCACGGTGCAGCTGTTCGCCCTGGCGATCTTCCCCAGCGTATCGCCGACCTTCACAGTGTAGATGATCACCTTTGCCGGGGAATTGATCCATCCTGTCACCTGACCGCTGATATTTACCCTGGATCTGGCGTTGGTGATCCTGATCCGGCCGTTCAGGACCGCTCCGCCCCAGTAATAGTACGTTCCTGACACGACGCTGGATCTCGTCTTGGCCGTGCTGGACACATATAGGGGCTCGTTTTTCAAAGACAGCGCGCCGCCGGGCTCCAGTGTCTGAACCGCCGGCGTTGATTCCTTCTCTTCTGCCTTTTCGGCCACAGCCAGTATGGCGTTGACCTTCGTCACGATTTCCGGGTGCTTGTTCTTCAGCCAGGTACCTGGGCATGACTTGCCAGAGTTGAACCAGCAGTGCCAGGTCATGTTCTGCTTGTCCACCTGCGCGATCAGGGACTTGTCTCCCTTCCACAGCAGACGTTTGATGCCGTTCCTCTTGCAGATGTCTGCCACGAGTTGGATCAGCTTCTCGTAGGCCTTGGCGTTAACAGCATACGGCTCCTTGCTGTCGCTGGCCACCTCGATCGTCACGGCGCGGTGATCATTGCTCGCCGAACTGGAGCACCAGCTCCTGTCCTTCTCCTCGACGTACATGCCGACCTTGCCGTCGTAACCGATGCCGTAGTTGCTGGAGGCCTCTTTCGATTGAAAAATAGAACCCAGCGTCTGCACGGATACCTGTCCGACTGTACAGTGGATGGTGATCGTGTCGATGGCGTGGGTTCTGTTCTTTGTTCTATGCGGGGAGATCAGCTTGAAGTCGACGAGGGAACTGTTCGTATAGGCCATTACTCGTCATCTCCCTTCGCATCGTCATATTCGGCGAGGGTATCTTCAGTGACACCTTCCTGCTCCAGCAGTTCTTCGTCAGTCATCTTCTTCCGTGCCATTGTTCTCCTCCTTCTTGTTGTATGCCTTCCTCAAACCGTTGACGATGGCCCCAATAAAAGCCGTTACCGCCGCCAGCGTGCCCACGATGGCCTCGATGTACGGCCAGCCCCAGATCGCTCCGAGAGCGGCGTACAGCGTGGCGCAGGCCGGCAGGATAAGCTCTCCCACCAGCCTCACGATGTCAAATAACTTATTACTCATTACTGCTCCTCAATAATCAGATTCGCGACGTATATGCTCCGGCTCGTGCTTCCGGACGTGGCATAAATCGTGAGGACGTCCCCGGCGTTCAGGCTCTGATTCGTCAGCTTCGGATTCTGTCCATACGTACCGGTGAATGTCTGCTGATTCGTGCCCGCCGTCGCGTTCCTGTGCAGATTCGTCCCCATCGTGCCAGAGGAGGAACTCCTCCAAGCCGTCCAGCTCACCGTATAGACGCCCGTCTTCGCCACCGTCAGGGAGAGCCCGGTGGCGCCGTAACTGTTCCCGGTCCTCTGCTTCCTGTCCATGTTCACCTGGACATTCTTCGCCGATCCGCCGCTCACGTTGACGTTGGCCGTGGCATACGCGGATACGTCGATCCCCTGCCCGTTCTGCGTGATCTCGATCGCCCCGGACGGAGCGGTCCTGGACTGGAGCCTGGTCCTCGTTGTCTGGGACCCGTTCACCAGGCCATACGCGACGATATAGACCTCAAAATCTCCCACGGTACCCGTCCACCTGTCCAGCTGTATCGTGAGGCAGTCAGAGAACGTCGTCCCGTCAAAATTATAATTTGTATGATGCGAGAGCACGGCGCCGGCCGTGATGTCTCCGATCTCCAGGAAAAAGAACCCGCGGCCGGCCTGGTACGCAGCCAGGACCTGGGAATAAGTCTTGTCAAAGGTGACCCTGGTGTTATTCGTCGTAAACTCATAATTGACCACCATCGGAGGACCGGCTACGTGAAGCGTGCGACTGCTCGGATAATAACCCCAGGACGCCCCCACGGTCGTCCCCGTCTCATCCACCGACGCGCTCAGGGCGTCCCGACGCGGGACGGAGGACCCGACGTAGCTCCCAGGGATCGCGTTCACCTTGACGCTAAACATCGCGTCATATCCAGAGGACGGCGTGACGACCCGTACCTCCTCGGCCGGAGATACCGCTTTGATTGGCTCGATCTGTACCTCCGGCTCCGGCTCGCCCTGGACCGTGATCCCGTCGACCGCGTCGATCATCTCCGGCAGCGTGAGCGGCAGGTCCTCGCCTGACTTCGCAGCGATCGCCTCCGCCAGCTCGTCAAGGGTATCATGTTCGATCAGAACATTCGCCATATTTTACACCTCCAGCCTGCAGGTCCGGAACCACTCCCGGATAAGATACTGGAAGTAACCCGGCCTGCTCTTCTTCGCTCTCTCCAGACAGACGTCCTCCGTCTCCCGGATATATACCAGCCGATCCGCGCCGGCCTTCTCCGCGTCCAGCTTCAGCTGCTCCGGCGTGTTCGCGATCGATGTCACATATACGTCGCCGGCTCCCGCGTTGCCGCGCCTGACCTCTTCCAGCAGCCGCTCCCACAATGTTCCGGCCAGCTCCTGGACGTCAAGATCCGCGTCATGGATGTCTCCATTCGACAGGGCGCCGCAGATGCGGTCCCGATCGCAGACCACGTCCTCCTCCTTCAGGCACTTGTCGACGTACGCGCTCTTCCCGCTGCAAGGGGCGCCATATACCAGGATGACCATGTCAATCCTCCGGGACAGTATAAACAACGACGGCAAAGGTCGGATAAGCGCTCACGCCAGACGCCGAGAACGTGACGACCGTCGACTGGAATACGTGGTCCACGTTGCCCCACTGCCCCCTCGCGACCGGCCACTCTACGGCGATCCTGTAATACGTGTCATATCTGTAAGCCACCTTGACCGGAATAAGCGACGCGTTAGCCAGTACCGGGGAGACGGCTTCCGGGTCAGTCGGGACTCCCCAACGGATATACACCGGTATCCCAGCCTTCAGTGCGTCATAGATCTCCCGGTATGTTTTGTTAAGCGTGTCCCCCGCGGTCGGGAGCCAGATGTTCTGGGTGACGTTCGTGCACTCCACGATCAGCGGGGTCGCCGCCGCCAGGGCGTTCTCGATCGCGTTCAGCCTCGCGGCCGTTATGTCCTCCCTGTCTTCCCAGGTGTGCGCTGTGTAGCTCATTTTCTTCCTCCTATCAGCTCACGACCCCGACCTTCGTCAGGCCGACCTTCGCCAGCCCGACCTTCGCCGGCGTCGCGCTCCCGTATGCGAGCAGATTCCCGTCAGGAGCCCCTCCGCCGGAGGACGTGCCAGGCTTAAGCTCTCCGGAAGCGTCGATAAAATACTTCCCCTGCGCCACGTCAGAAGGGACGGCCGTCACGCCGGAGGGATCGGCAAAAAGCGCCGTCCCTCCTCCCGTCTTCGGCAGCGTGACGGCCGGCACATCACTATATGACGCCCCCAGGAGCGTTATATTCTGTGCCATGGCCAGATCCTCACGCTATGCTCAAGATCTTCGTGGTGCTGTCCTGCGAGATGCTGGGGAGTGCCAGGGTGCCATTCTGCCCGAGGATGCTCTTCCCAGCCAGAATGTTCTGCGGCAGACAGTCGGCGACATTGGTCAGGCTCACCGTGCCGCCGGAAGTGTACCCGCTCGGGATGGCCACCGTTCCGGCCTTCGTCCCGATCGTGCCGCTCACATCTCCGTTATTAGGCATCGTTCCAGGAACAGCTCCGGAAGGACCGTATCCCGTCTTCCCAGTCAGCAGGTCGGCTCCCGTGAAATCGCCGCCGGCCGTGTCGAAGAACTTCGCCGTACCTCCGCCCTGTTTCGGGATATCCACCTCAGGGACGTCCGCATACACTACGCCATTAATAACTACGTTCTGCGCCATTGTTACATCTCCTTTTTATGATACAGTTAATGTTGACCCGTTCCATGTGATCAGGCCGTAATTGGACGGGATGGGGTTGATCGTGATGTTTTCGGAAAACAGGAAGCCCGCCGCCTGGATGGTCTGCGTCTGCCGTGTCGGCGTGAACACGGTCTCCCCTTCATACGGGGGAGCCGAGCCGGCGGCGAGTGATAGGGTTCCCTTCAATCCGCCGGTGCCGGACAGCGTGCCCCGCAGACCGCCTATGGGAGACAGCCTGCCGGTCAGCTTCCCGTCCATCAGTCTGCCTCCCATTTCAGTTCCAACGTCCCCTCGGGGATGAAGGTGTCCACAATGCCGGTGGCCATTGTTATTTCAATGTCGTAGCCGTACTCACCGTGCGGCAGGTTCTCCGTGTCTTCCGGCTGGAGCGTGAGGACGAGGGTGCTGTTGGGGATCTCCTTGTACAGCAGGATCTGGCCGCAGCTGCCCTTGCTCCTGCTCTTCATGGCGAAGCGGATGCGGTCGCCCTCCTGAACCACATATGGTTCGCCGGAGGTGTCGAAGATCTCCACCTGCGCCTGCATGGTGTCGCCCCGCGTCATGGAGATCTTCGTGCCGTTTATCTTTACCAATGTCAACGCCCCCTCTCCAAATCATCCAATCTGTGGTTGATGACTTTTATCTGCTCTACCATAACGGGAATCTGTCTGCCAAATTCGTTGTGCGCTTTTACTTCGGTTGATAGTTCGCTGACCTTGTCAATCACGTTTTTCATACGCTCCTCTTGGAGTTTCTGTTCTGTCTTGATGTCCTGTCTGGTCCGGTTGTTCGCAGAGACTATCGTTATGACGTTGACGATAATTGTCACCACGCCGCCGATAATGGCGACCCAAATTGCAGTTTCCATTTTGTCGCCCCCTTTATGCCGTTGGTATTGCCGAACTAAAGCGGCACAAACCGTTCACGGCCGAACCGCTTGTGTTTGCTATGCTTATCGTTCCGTTGGATTCAATACGGACGGCGAGGACGCCGCTGCCGTTCTGCGCGGCTACGGAAAGATATTCCGTATACGCCGCCGAATAATTGCCGATAGATCCGATCTGCGTCCAGTTTGTGCCAGTCGGGATCGCCGTTGTGACCTCCAGGTTGCCCCGGATCATATACACGTTGCTCCGGCGGTATGCGCTCACATAGCCGAACGAAGAACTGGAAACGTAATTGTTGCTCGTGTAGGTCAACGTCAGCTGTCCGTCATCCTTGAGCGACAATTTCTGCGTGCCGGTCTTGTACTGCCAGATCCACGCTGAGTTGACGAAGTCATACGCACCGATTCCCGTCGCTGTTGATGGATTGCCACCAATGATTGCTGCATCGTGGTGGTTCGTCGACGTGTCCACGTTGGCGAATCGGATGACCCGCTGGCCACTCTGCTCCAGTCGGTCAAAGATGATGTCGCCCCAGATCTGCAGTTGCCCCCGCAGCTCCTGCGACATATTGCACTCGAAGGCATCCCGCTCGGAGGCTTTGCCGAAGGCGATACCCTTGCCGGTGGACCGGAAGTCGATCGTAGAGAATGTACTGGGGATCTGAGCTCCGTAGGCATACGTCGTGCCAAAGTAATCCGTCAGCTCGAGCCGGATGTCGTAGCTGTCATCAGCAGCCAGCGCAATCGAGCCGCCGGTCGTCTCTGACCAACTGTATACAGATTTCGTTACCGCATCTGTCCATGACGATGCGCTGCGCTTCTTCAGCTGCAGCTTCATCGTCTTCGCGTTGATATTGTTCAGCGCTGTGATGGACGCGTTCACGGTATAGCGCAGATACGCGCCGTCGGCGGCTTCTGAGCCGGTGCTGTCTCCACGAGTGCCGCTGATCGTACCTGACGGCGGCGCATATGCCATGACGTTCACAGTGCCGGTATACGTGCCGGTATAACCTCTGCTGTCCGTAACAGAAACTTTGTATGACCGGCTTCCTGAGGCCGCAGGAGTGAGCGTAACGGTGTTGCCGGAATAAGTCACCCCGTCATATGTAACGCTGACCGACTTCGCCGTCGCGCCGTATTTCAGCGTATAAGACCCCGTGATCGTGATCTTGCTTTTTCCCTGCACAGCACCGCCGAAATGCTGGCCGACGGAATCATGCGATATCGATGCGCTCACCGTCGGCGGCAGATAGGACACAGGCACCGTTATCGTGGTCGTTCCTGTCGTGCTGCCAAGCAGCGTCCCGCTTCTGTTATATGTCGAACAGGTGACCGTGGCACTTGCTGTATTCCCTGAGGGGATGTACGTTGCCAGGCTCGCTGGAGGCGTATAGCTGACATTCCCAGCTGCGGCCCTGCTGCTGATCGTCTCACTGTGCCCGTTCATAGTCAGCGTCAGGACATGGTAGCTGGCATCAGATGATACAGCTGTGATCGATATCGTTGACGCTGATCCGCATGTCATCGTGGACGGCACCGATATGTTGGATGCCGCGGGCAGGATCGGCAGAGTATAGGTATACGTTCCGCTTCGCGTCGATCCGTCGCTGGAATACAGCTTGAAGGTCAACGCCGTCGTGCCGGTCGTCTTATTGCTCACCGTCAGATTGCCGGTCGAAGCTGTGATACTCGACGACCAGTTCGCCTGGCTCGCGTTTTTGAGCGTTGCCGTGTACTTGCTCACGCCGTCCAGCAGGATCTGGCAGTGTATCGGATATCCGAATCGGCGGCCGTATCCACCGTCTACGAGAGGCCGTATGGCGATGGAGAAGTTATAAAGCATGCTGGTTCCGCTTCGGCTGCTCGTGTAGGAAAGGTCGAAGTAGATGGCCGGCGTCAGCGTGCTCCATCTTTCATTTGTGTAAATCGCTGCCATTACGTATCCACCTTTGCAAAGGACAGGTTCCCATTGTCTCGCGGTGTAAACTGGAACTTACCGATCTTCAGGCTGTTCCGGAAGTCTCCGTTCGTCACGACGAGCTGATCGTTGTTGAACCACGCCACGCGCACGCCGTTCTGCATGAAAACGAGTTCCTGTTCCGTCAGCTCCATCGTATACGGGTTGTCCGTCTTTCCCAGCACAATATTCCCGTCAATGAATCGAATGTAAGCCGTTGCCCGTTCACGTTCGGTCCCGTCTCCGGTAGTAGAGACCAGGATCTTGTCAAAAAGAAGGTCCGCCTCGTTGCCTTCCGGATCGATCAGGAAAGCCGTCGACATCAGCGTCTGCGTGTTTGCCACCTCGTCCAATGTCTCCGAGTTCTCGCGCTGTTCGTTCTGGATCATGGCGAGGATCTCGTTATTTGCCGCAGATCCGGAGCTGATCGCGCTGTCTACCTGTTCTCTGGCTTTCTCTGAGAGACCTCCGGCTAAGATGTCGTTCAGGTTCACGCTTTTTGCGCCGAGCGTGATGGAAGGGCACCACGGTTTCGACAGATCCACCGTCATGGCGGTGACTTCCAGCGTTGTGTTGATCCCCAGCACCGTGTTGATCACCGGATACCAGTCGCCAAGCACGATGCCGTCCGGGTCGATGTCCAGATATGACAGATCTACAGCTTCCAGCGCATGGCTGGCAAGAACAAGGTTCTGCCTTGTCAGGTAGAACATGGCTGCCCTGTACAGGTTATCCTGGTCTGTGATATCGTCCCACGTTACGGTCCCGCAGCGCACTCCGTACAGCTCTATTCCGCCGTCGCTGTCAATGTATTCCACTCCGCCGGCGTCTGCCGCATGGAGGATCGTCAGCCTCTCGTCCGTCTGCTGTTCGTTCCCGCTTTCGTCCGTAGCCTTCAGCTTGGCTCCGAGAGGATACAGCCTTGTGATCACGTCCGCAGGATCTAACGTCTGCTGAAGGCTCCGCTGGTTTTTGGCCAGTTCAATCGTCGTGCTCCGGTCGGAGCCGATTTTCTGCATATAGTCCAGATATAAAACCCCGTCCGACTCGCGCAGCCGGATCTCGCCGCCGTATGAGCTGATCAATTTATCCTGGATCGTGTCCCAGGTTGACGCCCAGTTCAGGCCCTTGAAGACCTGGTTATTTGACTCGTTCGTCTGCACGTTGACGTTCCCGCGGTGGATCCGCTTTTTCTGTTCCACCTGGCTGTTGTGGTTGGCCAGCAGGACGTCCAGGAACTTTTCCAGACCCGTCGTTCCGCCTTCCGTATCCTCGTACAGCGTTTCCGGCGTATACGGCTGAACGCTGTCCTTCAGATAACCCATCTGCCCTTCGCACGTTATGGCGTAGGTCACCTCGCCGCCAGACGTCATCGTCGGGACGGCTGTCAGAACGCGACCATGGAATTCCGTTTCTTCGTTTCTATAAAGCCATACCTCCGTCAGCAGAGGCGGCATTGTACCAAAGCCTGCCGATCCGTGCGGCAGGCTGAAGCTAAGTTTGTCTATGCTGTTTATAGACCGGTTCAGCTGTGCGTTGTATACGTCCGCTGACAGATCCAGCAGCGCCTGCTGGGTCGGTATTGAGGCCGCAATCGTGTAGAGCATATGTCACACCCCTTTACGGCTCCGCGTCCATCGTGACGGCAATCTTGCCGCTGCCGGACGCTCCAATGCTCATCCGACCGTGAAACGTCTTGCTCGGAGCGACCGGCAGGATCAGATCCACTACTTTTCCGTGGTAAGCAGTAGCCAATTGATTCCGAAGCGCATACAGTTCTGTATCCGGAACGCGCTTGTAAAGCGAAAATGAGATCTGCGTGTTCCCAAAGGTTGGGCCGCCGGCAAGGACTTCCGTAAAATCCCAGAATCCGTCCCGGCCGGGAACCTCCACCTTCGCCGTCCGCGCCTCCGAATGCTGGATGCTCAGATCCGCGAGAAGGATCAGATCATGCGCCGTTTTTGTGTTCGTCCCATTTATAGTCACGCCATACGTCATGCCAGTCCCCTCGCTTTATATGTGCCGGCCACGCCCAGCGCCGTGTCCATCCGGTCGCTGATGCCGCCGACAAGCAGATCACCGTCCAGATACACCTGAAGCTTGTCTATCTTGTCCGACAGAGCGGCAACCAGCTGCACGAGTTGTGCCATGCCGGCACTCGTGTGGTTCACGTCCATCGACGTGTTCACACCCAGGTCAGCTCCGAAGCCCTTGGTCGTCATTGAAGTGATGTCATCAATCGCGTTGCTGATTGGGCGGGTGTTGCCCTCGATGCCCTGCGCCAGACCGGCGTCCAGCATCTCACCAAAATACGCCATCTCCTTCGACGGAGATCCGATGCCGAAGATTTTCTTGATCCCGTTCAGGATGGACTTGCCAAAGCCTCTGATTTTGTCGAGCACCCACTGAGTCGCGTTGCTGATACCGTTCCACAGGCCCTTGACCAGATCGAGGCCAGCCTGCGTCACTCTGGAGAATCCATCGCGGATTTTCTGCGGAATGCTGGTCACGAAGGTCACGACCTTCTGGATCATCCGAGAAAACCACGAAGTGATAGACTGCCAGATGTTGCTGAAGAACTGCCCGACTGCGCTCAGCACGTTCGAGCGGGTCTCGTTATATTTCTGCCAGATACCCGTGAAAAACCCTACAACCTTCTGAATGATATTGGAAAACCACTGACCGATGGACTGCCATGCGTTGCTGAAAAACTGTCCGATTGAAGCGAAGATCCCAGAGAACCACTCACCGATGGAAGAGATGATCCCGGAGAACCACTCACCGACTGACGAGAATACGTCACTCAGCCATGGCAAAATCGTGTCGTTCCACAGGCCAACAAACAGCTCGCCAAGAATCTGGCTTATCTGTACGAAGCATTCAAAAATAGAGGCCAACAGCAACGGCAGATTTTTGACCAAAGCCAAGCCGATGTCGATCAGCCCCTGCAAAACCGCGGGGATCAATACCGGCAGGATCGTCGGCAGCGCCGCAGTAAGCGCGTTGATCACGTCGACCGCCAGCTGAACGATCTGCGGAATGATGGTCGGCAGTACCGTCACCAGTGAATTGACCAGCTGCATCACCACGTCGAGGACCATCGGCAGAAGATCGTTGACCAGCGTTGGGCCAAGACTCACCAGTACCTGCGTCAGCGCTGGGAGCAGTCCGGTCAGTACGTTTCCAATCATGGGAATGGCGTTCGCCGCGAAGTCTGAGATCGACTGCACCAGCCCGTCGATCATTCCGGACACGTCCTGCCCGGAGGCGATGCCGGTCAGAAGATTCTTCCAAGCTGCCTGCATGGTTGAGAGGCTTCCGCTGAAGGTGCTGGCTGCCTCGTTCGCCGTCGTTCCTGTGATTTTCAAACGCTCCTGCGTTATGTGGATACCCTCAATGATCTGGTCGAAGGAAACATTGTCGATGCTTTCTACAGAATCCTCAACAACGCCGGCCTCTTTGACCAGCCGGAGCATCTCTTCTTTCGTGCCGCCATATCCGAGCTTAAGGTTGTCCAGCATTGTGTAGTTGCCCTTGGCAAAACCCTGATAGGCGTTTTGGATCGACTGGATGTCCGAGCCGAAAGTGTTGGCGTTGTCGGACATGTCACGAATGGCGACATCTGCGATCTTCGCCGCTTTCTCTGTGTCTCCGCCGAGACCGGAGACGAGTGACGCGGAGAAGTTCGTCACCGTCTTCATGTATTCGTTGGCTGACATTCCGGCTGTTCTATACGCTTCCTGTGCGTTCTTCATGACGAGCTCATTTGCGGTCGCCATGGCGTGTGTTTTATTGATAACGTCTTCCAGCGCCGCGCCGTGCGCGAACATCTCCTTCTGGGTGGCCGCGATGGCCTCCTGACTGGCGGAGAAGAGCTTCGTCACACCGCCTTCCAGCTGTTCATAATTTGCGCCTTCCGTGATGGCATCCTTGATGACCTTTCCTATCCCGGCGGCGATGATGATTTTCTTGATCGTCGCGCCAAAGCTGTGCCCAGCTCGTTCGCCGCCTTTCTTGCCGGCGTCGTTCGCTTCGCCGCCCAGAGCCTCGCTGAGTTTGCCCTTGATGCCTTCGGCCGAGGGCACGATCTGCACATATGCTTTGGCCAGTTCTGTTGCCATTTACTCACCTCCCGCCAGACGTCTGAAGGCCGCTTCAAAATCAGACGCCGACCTGTATGCTTTCACTGCTTCTTCTTTCTGCCCTTGCAGCAGCTTTTCCGCGATGCTTTCCGGCCGGTTCCTGTGACGCTGCGCATCCTTGCTGCCTGAATACAGCTGCAGCCCCATCCGGTCCGCTATGATCGCCAACAGGAGCGTGTCGAACGGCACGTTCTGCTCCTGCAGTTTCATCTTGATCCGGGAATCATCGCGCAGACCGCACGCGAGCACTGCCGCCTTCATCGGTGACAGTGCTCGATAGTCGTATATGCGGTAGGTTTCCGCCATGTCGCAGACGAGGGCGTCCTCATCCGTCGCGATCATGCCTGCAAGGGCGATTATTTTTTTCCCGCTTTCAGCCCGTCGAAGATCTCCGCCAGCGCGGCGGACATGTCCGTCGTGGTACACCGCCCGCTCTCGGAGTGCTCCTTCAGATGCTTCTTCAGCGCCTGGTACTGCTCGTTTCCGAGCAGAGTGATGAAAAGATCCGGCAGCCGCATGTACTTCTCTCCATCCAGCTCGCACACGATTTCCATCACTTCCCAATCGTCCAGGGCCTTCTCGTCGACTTCTACTTCAAACCCATTCGTCAGCTTCATGGCTCATCCTCCTCAGCCCTTGATGTACTCGTAGTGAGTGTCGCCGGAGCTGTTGGGGAAGGCCGTCACAGTGATCTCGTAGCCAATGGCCTCGCCGTCGGCGTAGGTGACTTCACCGATCTCGGAGATCACGCCGTTCGGGATCACGACCCTCTTGGCCACATTGTTGCGCAGGATCATGTCGACGACCCACGCATGGGCCTCCATCTCCGCCGCCTTGGCGTTGACGGTATAGCCGGCGGTCAGCGCCGTCCCGGTCACGTTGCTGGAACCGAAGATGACCTTAAGGACTTCCAGATTCAGCGCCTCGATCAGCGTGAAGCTGAACGTGTCCGGCTTGCCGGTAAGCGGCGTCAGGACGATATCGCCGCCCCACGCCTTGACCTCTTCCGATTCGGGTGTGTTGCTGTTCGTCAGCCCGTCCTCAGAGATGTATCCGAGGCTCGTAAAACCAGTCAC
The DNA here is from genome assembly GCA_017540565.1 of Oscillospiraceae bacterium. GTDB lineage: Bacteria > Bacillota > Clostridia > Oscillospirales > Oscillospiraceae > Alloscillospira. The sequence continues at coordinate 22,599 of JAFYAU010000045.1, read as the reverse complement.
CGCCCCGCTGGCGCTCGTCGGCAGAGTCGCCGTCGTGGGGCCTACGGAAACGGCACCGCCTACCGCAGGCTTCGCGGCGCTGACGTAATTCACAGTCTGTGCCATTTGTTTTCCTCCTTAGAATGTCAGATCGTATACCGCCTGGTAGCGGTAGCGTTTCACGGACGTGTCCGTGAAGTTGTAGTCAGAATTGAGCTTGCAGCGGAACACGTTTTCCGTGTCCGGCATGGCGTCCATGAGTGCCTTGACCACATAATTCAGCTCTGCTGCCTCGTACATGCTCGGGGCATAGGACTGCAGGGCTATGGTGGCCCGGTCGATGTGATTGTCACGCCCGCCGCCGGTCTTTTCCACCAGCACGAAGCTGTCCGGCATCTGTTCGGGCATCTCCATGTATACCGGCACGCTCAACCGTTCGGTGAGATAGTCCAGTACGGTTTTCTCGATCATCCGCCGCTCACCGCCTTCAGCAGGGTGTTGTTCTTGAGATTGTCGCTGGCGGCTGACGCCGTAGCGGCGTACACAGAAGCATTGGCACGCGTCTTGCCGTTGAACACGTCCGTCTCATAGCCGGAACCGGCACGATCCGCGATCTGTCTGGCCCTCTCGGAGAGCATAGCCTGCATCTCCGGGCTTTTCAGCAGCGCCCGCACGCCGGCAGAGTTGAGCTTGATCGTGAGCTTACCCATTGTACCGTTCCACCTGCACCTTTCTGTTCCAGCTCAGAGGGATCAGCTCCTCCTGCCCCTCCTGCGGGTAACCGATGGTCCGCCAGTCTTCCCCGAAGAAGTTCACGCGAGCGTTGACCCAGTCGTGCGTGTCACCTTTCGGTATGCCCAGCTGATATACCGCCCGCTTGCCGGACAGATTCATCTCGTTGATAACGTCCTCGCTGCTTGCCGGCGCGATCAGCACGTTGGCCACCTGCACCGGCGTCTCCTCGTATATCGGACGGTTGAATCCGTCCGTGCCGGTCTGCGTGCGCTCGTACAGAATGATCGTCCTGCCTTTCACAGACAACACCGCCTCGAAAGATCCTCCACCGGACTGGCCGATCCGATCCGATCGCCGACACCCAGCAGTTTCTTCTCCAGCTTGGACAGATAGATCTCACCGGCCGCACCGTTGCTGATCGTCCAGCTTTGGGAATATCCGAGGGCTGACTGGCTGCCCTGGGTCGCGCCCATGGGCACGCCGAGATCTACCCCAGCGTCCATCAGACGCAGGACCATGCGGCAGGACACAAGCTTCTTCGCGTCGTCATCCGCCGAGGCGTTGTACGCGTCGATCACGACCGCAGCGTCCTCCAGCAGCGTCTCGCACTGGGCCAGCTCCGCCGCGCTGAGCGTCCGATTCATCCGCGCCTGCACGTCGTCTGCAGTTGCATAAGTCATGCTGATCGCTCCCTTGCTTATTTCTTCGCCGTCTTGGGCTTCTTTGCCGGCGTTGCCTTGGGCGTGCCGGGCTCCTTGACAGGAACCCAGCAGCCGCCCATTTTGCTGTTTACGTCAATGATCACGCCGGTCTTCTCATGCCGGTAAAGCATGATCAGCCCGTGACGATGCGCTGGAAGCTGGACGCATCCAGGATGCCCCAGCCGAGATACGCCTCAGCGCGGAGCACGATCTGGTTCTTCCGCTTCAGATCGCCCTGCCCGTCGGGATCGCCGTACTCGATGATCTCCAGCGGGATGTTCTCGGAATAGCCCCACTTGAAGGCGTTCCGGAAGTCGCCGACGATGGCACGATCCGCGGAGCTGCCGAAGCTCACGGTGCCGTTGATGTCCACGCCCATGCCGTTCAGAGCGGCAGGATTGGCGCCGAACATGAACTCCGGATACTGACGCACGCCGTTGACCTTGATCTGGGCCATAGCGGCGCCGAAGGCCGGAGCCATGGCGATGCCGGTGACGACTCCGTCGAGGGCCTGCACGGCGGCCACAGCGTCCTGCAGGTTGTCGTCCGCGGTAGCGGCGGCATAGGTGACGGTGCCGGTGACCATCGTGTCAAAGCTCTTCGCCTGGATGGCGGTCGCAGCGGTACCGGTCTTGGGATTCACGCCGTGGAAAGCAGCAATATCCAGAGCGCGGGCGATCTTGGCCGCGAAGCCATCGCCGAAGGCCTGCAGATAGGGCAGGCGCTTCTCGTCGCTCATCTTTACGAACTCGTCGGTCAGACGGTGCTGATAGACGAACTTCACCGGAGTGATGGTGACGGGCTCAAAAGCGGCATCGCCGGGGCCCTTATTTTCGCCTTCGCCGACGAGCTCAGCTTCGCCGTCCATGGAGAAGACCATGACGTCTACTCCGGAGAAGGGAATGGGAGTCTGGCCGCACAGAGCTGCCAGGCTGGAATGGCCTTTGACCTTGTTGAAGATCTCGGTTACGAGTTCAGGACCGAGCTGCAGAGCAGTAGTAGTGTTGGACATTGTTTTACCCCTTTCAGTTGATTCAGTTATTTCTCAGTCGTTCGGAGATGCCTGCCCAGAGTGAGGAAGCGCCGTCCGCGGGGGCAGAATGTACCTCGCCGCCGTCTCGCGCTTCCGGATACTTCTGGACATCACGTCTCCATGCCAGGATGGCGTCCGCCTGGGCTTTGCAATCCTCTTCCGTTTCACCGGTGAGAAGATTGGCCGGTACGCCAGTGGCGGCGGACACTTTGTCTCTGGCGTCCCGTGCTGTGTTCGATCTTTTCAACGCATCAAGCTCTGCCTGGAGCTTTCCGGCCTTGTCCAGTGCCTTCTGCAGATCGGACTTTGAGGCCTCCTCCTGGGCGGTAAACTGATCCGCCCTGGCTTTGAGCTGATCGTAGTCCGCATACTTCGCCCGTTCACGGCTCAGCCGCTCGCCGATCATGGCGTCGACTTCCGCCTGGGTAAAGGTGCGTGCCGGCTGTTCAGCCTGCTGGGTTTCCTGATTCACAGTTTCTGCTGCCATTGGTTTATCCTCCCGCTTTCGCGTATTTCCGGCGGATTGCCCCCGCCGTAGGGCATGAAAAAAGCACGTTGCCGTGCTGTTATCATCGATTCTTCAGTTTTTCTTCCAGCTCGTCCACAAGGTCTGCGTCCTCAAAGTACGCCGCCCGGTTGATCTGTATGCTCCTGTCCGGATTGACCAGCGTGCCGCCGATCAGGTAGTCCACATGATCAACGAGATTTGGCTGCAGGTTCAGCACGCGCAGATCTCGCTCTTCTTCCAGTACGTACTTCAGGAAGAACCAGTCGTCGCCCTTGCCCTCCTGGATCTGCTTTTCAAACGCCGGCCGATACATGGCCACGTTATTGAACCAGTGAAGAAACCGCCCTCCGAGGTCGTTCGGTATCCGGATGCAGGGGAACGAGAACCACATAAAGTTGGCCGGCACCCGTCCTCGTGTGACCGGGTGCCAGCTGAAGTTCGTACAGTGGAATCCGCAGACGAGGCCCTCGTTGTTGGCCTGCGTCAGCTCGGCGAAGCGCCGGCTGATGATCACGTCGTCCTGCAGGTGCCATGTGCCGCCCGGCTGGCCTGCACAGAACTCCATACTCCCCAGGAACGCCTTCAGGTTCCCGTTCATTTCAGCGTCGTTCCAGACGGTGATATCGTCCTCCGGGATGCCCTGCTCCGTCATGGACGGGATCAGGAACTCCTCCACGTACCACATCCGGGGCGGCGCCGCGTGGATCATGTACCTCATTATATTGCCACCTTTCGCTTGAATATGCAGAAGCACCACCGGAATACATTGATCTGAAACCATGCTTCCGCGTAGCGTGTTCCGTCTTCCTCGTATGTTGTCAAAAAATGGTGTAACATTTCTGCCCCCTAATTCGCTGCGGTAACGCGTGGATCATGTATTTCATTGATTTCTCCTTCCAAGCATAGAAAGCCACCGAGAAATCAGTAATTTCTATAATCTTCTTGTTGCAATTACTGAAAAAATGAGTATAATAATAATTGATGAGTCTGGTGCACCCACGCCCCTTATTGGCGAGGGCCGACACGGCTCATTTTTTGTTTTTATGATAATGGTAAATATTCTCTATTTTTCCGTTTCTGATAATCATCACATCACAATCAAATGGCGAACTACGGCGAAGCCTTTTTAATACTATTTCAGCTATCTCATCTTGCGGCATATTACTATTCCCAACATCAAGTACAATCCCTCCGGGGTTGTCAGAGATTTGATGGATGGCTTCTCGAATATTAGCATCGACAGCATTCTTCGTATGTGCTTGAGGTTCTTGTTCTTCCCATACCTTCCCCCTCCACTGATAGTCTGGATTATTCGTTCCCGGAATATTACTTTCCGATATCAGTGAAATATCTCCTCCAAATTCACGATGGATTAACTCCATATTGTCTGCTTCTCTATTTTTGGGCTTTCTCCCTTTTGCAATTGCCTGTGTTCCTTTTCCTGGAGTTGCATCCCTTCGATAACCATCGATAACGCTGTAGAATTCCTTCTTCGCATACGCTGCTCGCTTTTTTGCCGCCATATCCCGGCGCATGGAGTTGATCTTCTCTTGCGGGGTGCCGCCTTCGGCGTTGTCGTACATCTCCCGGTACCGCTTCGGGTCGTATCCTTCCACGGTGCTCTCCTCGTCGAACCGGATGGCATAGGTACAGTCGCAGTTGGCGTGGATGTGTTCTGCGTGTCCGTGCTTCATAGCCTGCTTGCTTATGTACTGCCAGCCACGGCTGGCCAGCGTCATGCAGAAGGCGCAGGTGTCACCCATCGGGACCCAGGCAAACTGCGCGTGATCCCGCGCGGCGTTCTTCAGCATCGTGTCAGCTCCGACCCGCTTTACCAGGCGGCCGACGGTAGCCGGCACGGTGTTCTGTTTGTTCTTCAACGTGCCACGGACCGCTTTTGCCGTCTCGCCATAGTCAGGTATGTCTGCAATCTCTGCTGGAGGAACTGCCGCCCCCTGAGCGGCTGCCACGGCGTCGTACATTTCGCAGGCCAGCGCGCCGGCGGCTTCACCATAGCGTCCGGCTATATTCTGGGCCACCCAGATCAGTTCTTCGACATCAGCATCCGGGTTTTCCTGCATCCAAAACTGCATTGTGTCGGCGGCTTTCTTGTCGATTGCGGACAGGAGGTCAATATACCTCTTCCAGTCCCTCTTCGATATTTCCATTCTCAGCCTCCTCCGACGCGGTGAAGTCCGTCAGCAGCTCCATGCCTCTGGCCCGGCTCTCCTGTGCCTTGATCCGACGGATATCCGCCTGGTCGAAGCCGTTCATCTCCAGGAAGGCGTCCGTCTCGGCGAAGCTCGCACGGGCGCTTGCGATCTTGATCGCTGCGTCCGCCATCACCGCGATACTCGGCATAGCCGGATTCTTGAAATGGGGCACAACGACCCGCTCGACGTCATCCAGCTCGTCCGGAGTCACGTTTCTGGCGATCGCCTGCGCCATCTGGCCGATGGTGTACAGCGCGTCACCGTTGCCGGCGTTCAGCTGCTCCGCCATCAGGATCAGCGTCTGGCTCTGCGCCAGAATTGCCTCGGAGCTGGTCGGATTTGCGTCGTTGATCACGCCCACGTCCGTCACGGTGAGGCCCGTGGCGGCGGAGAACTGCGTGCTCAGCATTCTCAGCATCTGCACATGCGGCTCGATCGTGCCCTGAGGCAGCTGGCCAAACACAGGATTGGCCCCTGTCTCCGGATTCGTCGTGCTGGCGATGATCGATCCGACGTACTGCTTGAACTTGTCGTTGATGATGGCGTCATATTGGTCGTCGGACACGCCCAGCAGATACTTCTGTGGGGAAGTAGCGAACTCCAGGCCGATGGTAGCGTTGGCCACCGTACGCACGTAGCCCTGGATCAGACGCCGTACGGGCTCCTTCAGGCGGGAACGGCCGAAGGGCTTTTTACTGGTGGCGTTCCACACCAGCGGCTCCATCAGCGGCCGGCCCATGGCGTGCGGATACCTCTCCGCCGTCCACTCTGCGTTGCTCCGGCCCCTGCGGATCACCCAGAGGGCATCCGCCGTGTGGTAGTTGATCAGTGAAGGTGTCGGCGCTTCCGTCTGCGACAGACGCTCCGAGGCGATGATGGCGAACCCGGCGCTGATGCGGCCCTGCTCACCGTCCCACTCCGCCGCTGCGGATTCGGGCGAATGGAACCGGATGCGGCAGCCGGACGCTTTGTCTGCGTACAGCGTGGCGAAGGTACACCCGTACTTCAGCTCGTCCCGGCATGCCTTCATGTACTCCGCCTGGAGCCGGTTGGCGTTCATGATCCGGTTCATGACCTCCGCGTCCTCGCCGTTCGCGCCGACGAATCCGTCGAACATCGACCGGGCCGCCAGCACGTCGACCGCCTTCTCACCCCACGCGCAGCCGATCTCAAGGTTCCCCATGCCCTTCGGCAGGGCCAGTCCCAGGTTGACCTCGCTCAGCCGGATGTGGCCCTCGTAGTATCTCCGCTTCGTCGCGTTGGCTGCCTTGTGCTTGTTGTATACGTTGATCAGCCGGCGGAGCGTTTCCTTCTCCTGATTCGGGAGCCCTCTCGCTTCCGCTATCGCATTCGTCAGAATCATTTCTCAATCACCCTATCCGCATTTTCCTCGATGGATCTCTCTTGCTCGTCTTCGCACCCCACAGTGCCAGGGCGCAGGCCTCGATCGGGAGGGAGTTATCTCCTCCGAAGCCCCAGCCGCCGGCGATCGTGCGCTTCGTTGAAGTCAGCGCCGAATCTCTCAGCGCTTCCTGCTTTGTGTACCACGTGATCGTCCGCTCGTTCAGCTCGTTGATCAGAAGGCTCGCAGCTGCGATCACATCGGTCGCCTTCGGCCGGATCACACTGCCTTTGAATCGCCAGGTGTCGGCGATCCTGTCCACCAGCACGTCCACGCCGTTGCGTCCGTCTATGACCACACATGCCGCCTGTGAATATCTCTCGTTCAGCCACTTGGCAAGCCATCGCACTCCGAGCCCCGTCGAGCATCGATCGATCAGCGAGATCCTCGCCGGCCCTTCTTTCGGGATCACTGCCCCGCACAGACAGACTTCCGAGCCGTCGGCCGCAAACTTGACGCCGTATGCGGTCTTTCCCTCCGGCTTCGGTTCTTCCGACCCGCAGGTCTCCCAGACGTCCGCATCTATCGCGAGATCTACGTGTTCCGAGATCTCCGGCGACCACCAGCCCAGCCGCTCCCGGCAGAAGCCGTCCTTCGACATGGTCCTGCGTTCCTCGGCGGTGAATTCTTCCGTCAGCCGGATGCCCAGCGCCGGGTTGGTCATGTACCACACGCTGATATCCTCGTCGTGGATATCCTCGATGCTGTCTCCCGCCACGCTCCACTCATGCCAGGCGTCGAACGGTCCCGGATCTGCGAGGCATATCGTCCTCCGGCGCCGGAACACCTTGCCCGGACAGCCCGGATACGGAGGCGTGCCGGCATAGATGATCTGCCTGGTCCCCGTGGCCGACGCCGACAGTGTGGCCATGATGGCCTCCACCTGATCGTCCGTCACTTCCTGGGCCTCGTCGTAGACCACCAGTGAGATCCCGTCGAAGCCGCGGGCTGCCTGACGCGACCGTGCGGAGAACTCGATCGATCCTCCGTTGTCCAGTTCGATCGCTTCTTCGCCGTTGGTATACCGGATGTTGCGGACGATGTCCGTGATCTCCGGATGCCGCTTATCCGTGAACATGGCTGCCAGCCGCCGGAAGCTCTTCTTGCTGGTCCTTACCTGATGGGCCGTGTGCAGGATCTTCTCGCCGTTGATCACCATTCCGTAGAATTCCCTGGCCTCCAGGCAGACGTTCTTCCCGTTCTGTCTGGGCAGGGCCAGTCCGGCGGAGGTGACGTTATATCGGCCGCTCTCATCCTTTCCGAGCCAGCAGGCCAGAACTTTCTTCTGCCACGGATCGAGTGCGCAGCTATACGCCTCCATCAGGATGGCCGCTTCCTCACCGTCGGATCTGATCCGTCCCGGCTCGACGCGGATGCGCGGTTCCTGTGATCCTCTCATCCCGTTTTCTGATGTCTTGCCCGGATCAGCGCCAGCGGTGTCTGCCGTTCGGTCTCATCTTCGGCCGAATCGTCTCCGACCGTCTTCAGGATCTTCGCGCTCCGGAACAGTGCGCTCCTGGCCGCCCGGATCTCGGCGTTCAGCCGCAGGATTTTATCGTACAGGGGATGCTGGAAGGAGGCCTTTCCTCCCGGCGGTGCCGTGGCGCTCCACGCTTTCCGCAGCCGGGTCAGCTCCCGCTCCAATATGCAAAGCTCATGGACGGCGGGCTTCAGGATCTCGTCCCACAGCCCCTGCGCCATGAGCTGACTGGCGTATTTTTCTTCCTTCGTCATGACGTTCGTGCCTCACGTGCGCGGCCCGCGCATGATATTTTTCCTGTGTGTTCCGGGCTGAGAAAAACACCCTCGGGGGTAAATTGGCGCTGGACGGCGCTGTTAGCGCCTTCACTCACCGGAGGGGTTCCTCCCCTGGGTCCATTGATCCGTCCGGTCAGCTTACCACTGGCCATCCGGAAAGCTCGGAAGTTTCCTTGCCATTTTGCGTTCGCTGGGCAGATGATTGCTTTTTGCCAGATTGCAGCAGTAATGAGCTGCCTGCAGGTTGTCCCAGTCCTGGGCCACGGCTTCGGGGGATGGGTATCCAAACTCTCGCCATCGTGATACCGGTCTTATCTCATCGATCACGAAGCTGAATGGATGTCGGGCATCGCTCGGCTCGTCGTACCGGATCGGACCGAGCCGGCCCTTGCAGATCCCGCACGGTGCGCCCATCGCCTTGAACCTGGCCCTGTATTTCCGCCTCAACGTCCCGTTCTTATACCTGGGATTCGGCTTCCTGCTCACGGCGCTCCCTCCTCTGCCTATGCCGTGACCTCCCTCCGGCTGTGTCGGTACTCCGCGTCTCTCCCGGTTAAGCCGGGAGCCCCGGTGTTTTGCACCGAGTCCCCGCCCTGAGAAAAGAAAACAGGATGATCTGTGGCTATGCCACGGTACCGTTTTAGCACGTCATTTAGGCTCTGATGGGTAATCTTTTGAAAACCCGTAGTATTTCGCGAAGGCATAGATGAACCGGCCCCGTCTTGACTGGGCCGTCTTTCTGCTCATGTGCGCGGTCATGGCGGCCCCCGTCATGCTGTGGGTCCGCTTCAGATCTACCATCGTCACGATGGCCATGACCTCCCGTCCGTCCCTGTGGCGCAGGATCTCCTCCCTGGCCAGCTCAACCGCGTCGATGATCCGTTCCTCCGCTGGCTCCAGCTGGCGCATGGCGGCCGCTTCTGTTGCTCTCCCCGCGCCGGATCCACGGCGGGCAGGCTTGAAGGATGCCGTGATCCTGACCTTCTGCATCTCGTCCTTCCGCTTTCTCAGCTCCGGATACTGCCGGATCATGTCCACCGCTACCCGGCGCCACCAGTCTCTGTACTTGCTCACGTCCTGCCTCCTCCGCCCGCTCGTTCCGTTTTTCCCGTCCTCTTTCCCGGTCCCGTTCCCTCCGGCTCCGAACACGGCCGGATGTACCGGATGTAGTTGACGCCATCCAACGTGTTATACCGCTGTTCCACGACCCTGGCTCCGGCAGGCGCTCTGAGAGGGCGCCCTGTCCTGACCTCCTCTTCTGTGACGATGGGCTTTGCCAGATTGCGGCTGGTCCGGTATTTCTTCCGGTTCTCCTGCCTTCCCGCCTGTCGGATCAGGTACACGGCCAGAGGCGTGTAGTCCTGCTGGGCGCGGAGAGGCTCACAGTATACGACGCCCATCCCCCATATCTCCCGCAGGCTCTTTCCTCCGCACCACCAGTCCCCGTCCCGGAACGTGATCCCGCTGCTGGACAGGATGACGTGCGTGTGCGGCCGCACCGGCTCCCCGCTCTTCCCGTCCGCTTCTGACGCGACGGAGATCCACTTCACCCGCTGGATTCTCTGCTTCGACAACTGATAGTTCAACCGCCGGATGAAGTTCCCCGTCTCCTTTTCCGCCTGCTTCCAGTCCTCAGGAAGGCGGCCTTCCGCATAGGTGAGCGTGATGTACAGATCCTTCCTGGTGAAGTTGCAGTTGATCGCCCTGGCCAGCTGCTTCACGGCCTGCATGGCGTTGCTGTCCGCTTTGGCGGCGGTCGTACTTCCCTTCACCCGGCCCTTCCGGATGGGACGGCTCCCGGGAATGTACACCTTGCTCCGCTCAACGACCTGTCCGCTGACGTATTTCCGTACCACCCAGCGCCCCTCCTTCACCTTCCGCTCCCCCTCTTCCTGCCTGTCTGTTCAGAACGATGACGCCGAGAAGAAGACTCGCGTCCCTTTCTCTGATGCTTTTCGTTCTAAACTTAGGCTCTTAAGGACCCGGTAAAGAACGCGCGCGCACGCGTCCTTTACCGTATACGTCTCTCAAGTCAGCCCGCCCGCTCCGGCGGGCTGAGTTCAAAGACCTATACCCAGCCTTCCCACCCGAAGGCCGTGCGCCGGATCAGCTCCATCTCCTCCGACGTCAGATATCTGTACTCCTCTGCCTCGTACCGGTCCCTCCTTGAGGCCGCGCACGCGCGGCGGATGTCCTCCCTGCTCTCTCCGGAGGCCATCGCGGCAGCCGTGGCTCCGGAGTACAGCGTGCCGGTATCCACGTGGAGCACCGGCCGCTCCGGCCGGCCCCGGCGATGAGGCGGATGCAGGATATCCCGCGCTTCCTGCCGGCTCAGACTGCCCGCTTTGTCCGATTTCCGGCTCCTGTACAGGCATTCCTGCGGCAGCGGACGCGGCCATGGGCGCGGAGGCAGCCCGTGCTCGTTCTGATCCGCCAAGTAGTCGCAGCACTGCAGTTTAGCCACGCCGCTGACCGTTCCCGCGTGTCCGCAGTTTCGGCAGGCAGTCTTATCCATCTTCAGCCGCTTCCGTTCACGCATCCGGATCGGCCTCCTTCATTCTTGCCAGTCTGGCCAGCCGCTCATATACGATCTGCCGGCGCCGGCTGTCCACGATCTCCTCGCAGTTATACCAGGCCTGCAGCTGGCCGATGGCGATCAGTCCGTAAGCGATCGTCTCCGCCACGTCTTCCACTCTACCGAATCCCATCACCATGTGCGTGATCTGCGCCGTCAACGACTGCAGGTCCGACAGGCATTCCAGCTGACGGTGGTAGCCTCCGTCCCGGCTCAGCTCTCCCCTGTGCAGTCTCGCCTCATCCAGTTCGTAGCTCATGTCATTTCTCCCGCCCTTCGATCCAGTCCGTCCCGTAGGCGTCGATCATGGCCCTGAAGTCCTCTACGATCAGGTCGTGTTCTCGGATCCTGTGGACGCTTCCGTCCGTCTCGATGTGCATCAGCTCGTGCTGCATCAGCCGGACCGCTCCCTCCCGGTTCAGGCCACGCGCCGCCAGATAGAAGGTGATCACGTAGTCGCACGGCATGAAGGCGCGGTACTTTTCCTTCACCCGCTCGCAGTCCGCGAACACGGTCTGCCCCTTCTTCGTCTTTTCTCCGTCGCAGTACTGGTACATGATCCGGCAGTCTTCCCGCAGATGCCCCAGCGTCTCCGGCCAGCGTTCCATGGCGTCGTGGGCCAGCGCGGCCAGGACGCCGTCGTCGGGCGTGTAGTTCTTCATCTTTCTTCTCCTTCCCAGCTGCGGCACCACGCCGGGCGCGGCAGCGACAGTTTCTCTGTCCTTCCGAATTCCTTTGGCACATGGCTCAGCACCCGTCCCCGAAAGGCCGTATCCGCGCCGCATTTCAGGAACACGTACGCGGTCCCGTTTCTGGAGGCCGCCGGCTCCGTCTGCAGATGCCGGCAGCCTCCGCACCTTTTCATCTCCACGTCACGGCCCCCAGCTCGTCCAGGATCGCGTCCGTCACGTCGGTGAACTCCTCTCCGTCCGTGCCCACGATCAGCACGGGCCCGAAGATGGCCTCCATGCGCCCTCCGATCTCCAGATAGAAGTTGTAATCCATGCCCTTCAGCTTTCCTTCCTCGTTGCAGATGACGCACCAGCCCGGGAAACTCACCGTCTCTATGTACCCGTCCACCTCCCGCTGCAGGGCGTGCAGCTCGTTCGGCAGATCTATCATCTCGCCGGGCCTCCCCGGCAGGATCCTGTAGGCCTTCATTTCCAGAACCGCCCTCCCTTCATGTACTGACCGCTTACCAACAGGCGCCAGCGTCCGCGCCGGCACGAAGCGTACGCCGTGGTCAGCTCCGTGAACCGGCAGTATTCGTTCAGCAGTCTCGCACGGCGGCTCAGCCACCACCAGGGCAGGAAGATCACCACGTCCGCGCCGTGGGCCTCCCGCTGCAGGGTCTGCAGATCTGCCGCCGCCGTGGCCGGCGCGGGCAGCTCCGTCTCAGCCAGGCAGTCGCAGCCGAGGATCTGATGCAGCTCCCCGCCGCACCGTGACAGGGTCTTTTCATAGCAGCTGTCATAGCAGTTGCCGATCAGCATCGCTTTCATTGATATTGAAAAACCTCCTTGAACGTGTTATAGTGGAGGTACCTTCAATGTAAAACAGAATTGAGGCACCCACCGAGCCGCTCGTGCGCCAACACGGGCGGCTCACTCTTTTTCCTCCGGATCCAAACGCGGGCACCATTTCGGCACCAGCCCCGTGTACTCGTAGATGTACGCGATCTTCCTCGGACGGACGCCCGCCGTGCAGTAAAAGGCGTAGTCCCGCATCTTCTCATGGGATCGCCGGCCCGTGCGCACCAGCTTCAGGCATTTTGTGCAGGCGTACCGCTCCTCCCTTGTGATCGGATTCATGTTCTCCCCCCCTTCATTCTTCCGCTTTGGCACCGGTGATCCGCGCCACCGAGGCCGCCGGGATGCCCAGCGTCTGCACTATCTTGATGAACACTCCAAGCGGCATCTTCGCCGGTTCCTTCTGATAACCGAAGAACGTGGACCGCGGAATATCCATCTTTTCGCACGCCTGCTCCTTCGTCAGCCCCTTCATGATCAGAGCGTAATCCACCGATGCCCGCAGGTTCCTCTCCCACACCGGGCCCCGCTTCGCCTCATCGACCCGGTCCTGCAGCTTCGTTCTCGGCATCTCTTCTCCTCCTTCCTGCCCTCACGGCGGCCAGGATGACCGCTCCGGCCGCCGCCCAGGCTATCAGCGCACCCGGGATGCTGATCAGCTCCTTCTCCAGTCCGCCGGCTGTGCCCAGAACGAACAGCCCGGCGATCATAATGATGACGTCTCTCATCGCTTCAGGATCTCCTCCTCTCCTTTTGCCTTCGCGTCCCGAAGGGTGCGGAACTCCTCCTCGTAGCCGTCCGGCCAGATCAGAAAGTAGCTGGTGTGGAGCCATCCGCCGCTCCGGTTCGCGTGCGGGATCATCATCCTCCGGCTCTGGATCTTCATGTCCATGAATTCGTACGTGACGATGCGTTCCCCGTTGGCGTTGATCCTCGTGCCTGTCTTCTCCCAGTTCATGTGTTCACCTCCTCAGTTTGCCTCCGGATGTTCCTGCATCAGGTAGTCCACCGTGACGCCGAAGTAATCCGCTACGGGTTTGATCTTGCTCAGTCTCGGGCTTCCGCTCTCCCATCCCTTGATCGTTGCGTTACCCAGTCCGCATTCCCGCTCCAATTTGGATACCGGAATGCCCGCTTTCCTACACAGTGCCAGGATGTTTTCGTAGATCATCTTTTCACCTCCGTCTGTCCGTAAGACTTCATAAGAAATGTCAATACCCTTATTGACATTTCTTTGGTAATTATCGTAGATGATTACCGGGAATCGGAAATCTCCTACAGCCCTATTGACATTGGTTAGATTTTGTTCTAAAATGAGCGCCCCACGAAACACTTTAGATAAATCTTGCTGTAGGAGATTTCCTATCTTGCCTCTCATTATATCGGACTTTTCCTAATTGTCAACAAGATTTTTCGAACTTCTCCTATGTTTTTTCGGAGGTGAGAAAAATGACTGACGTTGAACGTATTAGACAAGTCTGTAAAGAGCATGGGATTCCCATTGCCCGCCTGGAGGAAGCTCTGGGGTACGGGAACGGGTATCTGAACCCTAAAAAGATTGAGACCGTCACAGTTGTCCGCGCAAAAGAGATTGCCGCTTACATAGGAATATCCCTTGGAGAACTTACCGGAGAACAAAAAAAGACCCCGGCAGGAACTGCCGAGGCCAATATCAGTGCTTCCGAACAGGAACTTCTGGACGCCTACCGGGCGGCGCCTCCGGAGATCCGCGGCATCGTTGACCACGCTCTGGAGCCCTACCGAAAAGGCGATACCGCCGAGAAGGCAATCTGATCATCCTCCTCCGGAAGTGACAGCCGCTTCCAGCGTTTTTGTTTTTGGTCGCAAAAAGACCCCGGCCGCAGCCGGGGTCTGAGATCTGATGCCCCAAGAAAAGGCGTTCCCGCTCTTGGGAGGCCTGTCATCCTGGGGCGTTATTCGGTTGTTTGTTCCTGGAACAGTTGCCTTACATCCACAAACGGCAGGATCAGCGGCTGCATCAGAGCAGCGCTTGTCAAACTGGTCACCATGGTTCTGATATACGGGAACATGATCTGCACGGCCTGGATATTCAGGAAATTATCCATCGCCTCCTCGGGAACGTTTGACGTCTCTGCGATCCCCGTCAGGCTGACCCTCAGTTCTATAGGAAACGGTTTTTTCTCTGTATTCTTCAGCTCCAGTAAAAGCCGGACCGCGTGATGCGTGTCGTCAAGCCGCTCAACCTTCTTCGTAAGAATTGGATCTACTTGGAATTGTCCCGCCGGAAGGTCATTATTCTTTATACTGATCTCTTCCACGACCAGTTGAAGATCACCCAACGTATTCATGAATTTTCCCCTCATTTACACTCTGCGGATTTTCCCAGCTATATTTTCCATCCTCTGTCCCTCTATATAGATAAACTATCTGTGTTCCTTCTGTTTCTGGTTCTTCTTCCGGCTTGATCTCCATATTAAGGCTGAGGCTTGCCGCTATTTTTACAACGGTATCCAGTTTCGGCATGACACTGAGATTCTCGAATCTGGCGATGGCAGATTGCTTCATTCCACATTTCTCTGCGAGTTGTGCCTGCGTCAGTCCCGCTTTGATGCGCGCTTCGGATACTTCGTGGATGATATTTGCCAGCATTTCAGCTTCTACCATAGTTTTGCGTTCTTCTTCTGTACCGCTGTTTTTCAGTTCTTCCCACATTTCTTCAAACGTATACGGTTTCATCCACGGTTCCTCCTTTTATAGTCTTTCATCTCATTGATTGCTTTTTTTAGTTCATTTTCGGGAGTTTTTGGGCTCTCCTTCTTGTACGCATGAAGAAGCACAAATTTATTGCCGGTAAAGTGAAAGAAAAAGACACGGTTGTTTCCCGGTCTCAATTCCCAAACTCCTTCTTGTAGATTTCGTATCATATGAGGGTAATGGTTGTTCACATCCATTCCATATTTTTCAAGTCTTCTCTTTGCCTCTTCTATTTTGGCAAGCTCTCGTGATTGGTGTTTCTTCCGAAGTTCCATTAAATATTCCAATAAGGGGCAGTTGTCTCTTTCTGTTTTGTACAATTCCACTTCATACATAGCACCGCATCACCACCAAAGAAGCGAAAATATAACATTTATGTTATTTTTTATCATCATACCCTTCCGTTATCCTCTAAGTCAAGGAAAATACAACTTCTGAAACAAATTGTAACTATTTGAGGTGCACCAATGAAAACGCCAAAGGCAATCAAACGCGGGGAGCGGTGGTCCTGCCAGATCATGGTCGCCGGTCAGCGCCACTACGTGTCCGCCGAGGACGAAGCCACGTGCCTGGCCAGAGCCATGGAGCTGAAGGCCGGCCTCGTGGCAGCCGCTTCCGACAGCCAGCGCACCCTGTCCCAGGCGATTGACAGCTACATCTCCCGGAAGGAAAACGTTCTTTCCGTGTCCACCGTGCGCGGCTACCGTATCCTGCAGCGGAACCGCTTCCAGGACATCATGGATATTCCGGTCCGGAAGCTCGACCGGAAGACGCTCCAGAAAGCCGTGAACACAGAGGCAAGGCTGTGCTCTCCGAAGACGCTGAAGAACGCCGTCGGTCTGGTCCTGTCCGTGCTGGCGGACGAGACCGGCACGCGGATCAGCGTGCAGACGCCGCAGGTCGTTCCCAACGAGCACCCGTTCCTGTCCCCCGACGAGCTGCCCGCCTTCCTCGACGCGATCCGCGGGACGGATATCGAGATCCCCTGCCTTCTGGGTCTGTGGTCACTGCGCCGCAGCGAGCTTCTCGCCCTCCGGTGGAAGGATCTGGACGTAAAGAAGAAGCTGATCCACGTGCGCGGTGCTCTCGTTCCGGATACGGAGAACCGCTTCGTGCGGAAGGACACCACGAAGAACGCCACCTCCCGGAGGACCGTTCCCATGTGCGACCGGCTTCAGGAGCTGCTCCGTCCGATGGCCGCCGGCGCGGATCCGGAGGCACTCGTCCTGGATATCAACCCGGAGACGCTGCGCAAGAGGATCAACGCCCTGTGCGAGAAGCACGGCCTTCCTGCCGTCGGGATCCACGGTCTCCGGCACAGTTTCATATCTGTCGGATACATGGCCAACGTGCCTATGCAGGTCCTGATGGAGATCGGCGGCTGGGCCAACGACGCCACGATCAAGGCCCGGTACCTGCACATCGCCCAGGCGGACCGCTCCCGCTGGCAGGACAGCATGATGGCCGCCTTCAACGGCTCCCGCTGAAGACGGCACATTTTGCAGTAATTTTGCAGTAATTTGCAGTCCGAAAATTACTGCAATCGTCCAATATTGCAGACTAACGGCTAAAATTGAAAAGCCCGCAAACCCGCATAAAATAAGGAAAAACCCGCAAAACCTAACAGTTCTGCGGGTTTCCCATTTGGCGGAGAAGGAGGGATTTGAACCCTCGCACGCGGTTTAGACGTCTACTCCCTTAGCAGGGGAGCCCCTTCGGCCTCTTGGGTACTTCTCCATAACGGTATTAAAATGGCGGAGAGAGTGGGATTCGAACCCACGGTACGTTGCCGTACGACGGTTTTCAAGACCGCTCCGTTATGACCGCTTCGGTATCTCTCCACATCTCAAACGCCCGTTTATATTAGCATGGTGCCCATGTTTTGTCAACACATATTTGCCCTTCGCCTGGTCCCGGGGACTCCTTCCTGCAGGCGGAAATGCTCATTCGCTTCTCTCCGCCCCGCCGGTCTTTTTCTCAAAGCCGTGCACCCAGTCCGACTTCAGATAATAGATCATGAAAATGACCGAACTGATGAACCAGGTCAGCGGATAGGCGCAGAACAGGAGCCAGATGACGTGGCGGATGTGCATGGCCGCCGTGATATAGATGATGCGGAAAACGCACCACACGCTCAGCATGACGTACATCGGTACGGACGCCCTGCCGCAGCCGCGGCAGACGCCGGAAACACAGTGCGACAGTGCGAGCAGGCAGTAGAACGGGGCCTCGATCCTGGCCTGCATGGTTCCTATCGCGACGACCTCCGGATTCTGGTCAAACGTACGTATCATCAGCGGGGCCAGCGCGAAGACGGCGACACCGATGAGCTCCGCCATGGCCACCCCCATGGTCAGTCCGAAGCGGGCGCCCCGGCGGGCTCTGTCATACTCCTTCGCTCCGAGATTCTGTCCGATGAACGTGGTCAGAGCCATTGAGAAGCTGGTGATGGGCAGGAACGCGAAGCCTTCGATCTTGGAATACGCTCCGCAGGCGGCCATGGCCAGCTTGCCGAAGCTGTTGATGTTGGCCTGCACCAGAACGTTGGCGATCGCGATCACGGAATTCTGGACGCCGGAGGGCAGCCCGTAGCGCAGGATCTCCCTGACGAGAGGTCCGTCGATCCTCATCCTGTCCGCGGAAAGCGTGTAGACGTTCCCCTTCTTCAGGAGCTGGATCAGGCACAGGACCGCGCTGACGGCCTGTGACAGCGCCGTCGCCACGGCGGCCGCCCATACGCCCCAGCGGAACACGCCGACGAACAGCGCGTCCAGCAGTATGTTCAGGACGGAGGAGAGGATGAGATAATACAGCGGGCGCCGGCTGTCCCCTACCGCGCTCATGATGCCGCGCAGAGAATTGTACATCACCATCGGGATGGACCCAAGGAAGATGTATCTGAAATAGATGATCGACTGGGGAAGCACGTCCGGATCCGTCCCCATCCAGCGCAGGAGGACCGGGGTCGCCGCAACTCCGAAAGCGGTCAGGAACGCACCCATGATGAGCGACAGCAGGACAGTGGTGTGAACGGCACGGGATGTCTTCGCGGATTCCCTGGCGCCGAAATACCGGCTGATCACCACGCCGGCTCCCATGGACGTCCCCACGAAGAAACTGATCATAAGGAACGTCAGGCTCCCCGAGGAGCTTACCGCCGCCAGGGCCTCCGTCCCGCGGAAGTGTCCGACGATCCAGGTGTCCGCCGTGCTGTACAGCTGCTGAAACAGCTGGCTGAGGAGAACGGGCAGCGCAAAAGAGACGATCACTCTGCGGGGATCGCCTTCCGTCATATGTACTTCCGTACGGTGCCTGACATGCGCTTCCATCGGCTGCCTCCTCTCTGAACGTTCAGGACGCATTCTACTCGCATTCTTTCCGGAAAACAAGAGCGTTTCACCGCATGAAGGAACATCTCCGTGAAATCATGAATTTTCGGAAAACAGGATACAATCCGTCCAATCGGTGGTATAATAGGAAATAATGACTATTAGCAATTTTTGCTGATCTACAAGGGTGAATCAAATGCTTTTTCAGAAGCTCACGTGGCAGGACGCGGACTGTCTCAGATCCTTCCTGCCGTTTCTTACCGGCCGTGAGTGCGATCCCACGCCGGGATGCCTGCTGATGTGGCGGGAATACTGCCGCATGGAATACCATACCGACGGCGATTCCCTGTTCATCTGTCTCCACGACGATTCCTCCACGCCCCATTATGCTCTTCCCGTCAGCCGGGATCACGCGAAAGCCGTGGACCGTCTTGTAAAAGAAAACAAGGGCAGCGGTCCCATCTGCTTCACCACCATACCGGAGTCCCATGTAGAGATGTTCGAACGCATGTACCCAGGATGCACGGTGACCCTTCAGCGGGACTATTCGGATTATCTCTACCGGGCAGACTCTCTCGTGACTATGGCGGGAAGACGGCTCAGCGGGCAGCGCAACCAGATGAGCCAGTTCCGCCGCAATCACCCGGGCTGGACATTCGATCCCGTCACTCCCGCGGATCTGCCTGCGGTGATGGATTTTCTGAATGAACATTTCATCCTCGACCCCTCCGTCGATCCGGTGAAGCGCACGGAGGATCTGATGGCTCTCGACGTCCTGCAGCATCTGGACGTCTGCCCTCTTTCCGGCGGCATGCTGTCCGAGAACGGCCGCCTCTTCGGCTTTGCCTTCGGCGAAGTCATCGGAGATACGCTGTACGTACATCTGGAAAAAGCGCTGCGCGAGGAAAAGGGCGCCTATCAGATGGTCGTGAACCGGTATTCCGCCATGTATGCCGGAGACGGCTCCGTACAGTGGATCAACCGGGAGGACGACAACGGCGATCCCGGCCTTCGCAAGGCAAAACTTGCCTACCTTCCCGAGCGGCTGCTGAACAAATATCTCATCACTATCCCGTGACGCATTCCGGCGCCGGCCTCGTTCCCAGAGGCCGGCGCCGTTCTCTTTTCCTTCTGCCGCTATCTCCGCCGTTTCCCCGTTCTTCCCTGGGCCGGCTTCCTGCCCTTCTTCCTTTCCGGTCTCTGCGCCGGACCTTCTCTGACCGCTTTACCCTGATCAGGGCGGGTCCCCGTCCGTTTTTCCGGACGGATCAGGCATTCCTTGCCCCAGCCGATCAGGTCCGTCCTGCCGGTGAGCCTCAGCGCTTCAAGAACGAGTTCCCTTTTTTCCGGGCGTTTCCACTGAAGCAGGGCGCGCTGCATGGCCTTCTCCTTCGGGGAGCGGGCCACATAGACCGGTTTCATTGTGCGAGGATCGATCCCGGTATAGTACATGCAGGTGGACAGCGTCCCGGGCGTGGGGTAGAAATCCTGCACCTGCTCCGGCTGGCGTCCCGTGCGGTTCAGATACTCCGCCAGACGCACCGCGTCAGCCAGCGTGCTTCCGGGATGCGAGGAGATCAGGTAGGGCACCAGGTACTGTTCCTTGTCGTACTTCGTGTTGAGCCGGGCGTACCTCTGCTGAAAACGCTCGTACACCTCGTTGTGAGGTTTCCCCATATAGTCCAGCACCTTGTCGATACAGTGCTCCGGAGCCACCTTCAGCTGCCCCGAGATATGGTGCCTTACCAGTTCGGAGAAGAACTCTGTCCGGTCCAGCATCAGATAGTCGAAGCGGATCCCGGAGCGCACGAAGACCTTCTTCACTCCGGGGATCTCCCGCAGCCTGCGGAGCAGGCGCAGATAATCGGAATGGTCGGCGTTCAGGCTTCGGCAGGGTTCCGGCGTCAGGCAGTTCTTTCCCTTGCACAGGCCGTATTTCTTCTGCTTTTCGCATGAAGTATGACGGAAATTTGCCGTTGGGCCTCCCACGTCGTGGATGTATCCCTTGAAATCCGGCAGCTTTGTCAGCAGTTCCGCCTCGCGGAGCACCGACTCCTCGCTGCGGCAGGTGATCATCCTGCCCTGATGGAACGCAAGAGAGCAGAAATTGCACGCGCCGAAGCAGCCGCGGTTGTGGATAATGGAGAAGCGAACTTCCTCAATAGCCGGCACTCCCCCCATGGAGTCGTAATCCGGATGCGGCAGCCTCGCATACGGCAGTTCCGATACCCGGTCGAACTCCTCTGTCGTCAGCGGCATCTGCGGCGGATTGATCACCAGCCACCGGTCACCCGTTTTCTGCACGATGGCCTTCCCCCGCACGGGATCATGCTCGTCGTACTGGATGCGGTTGGCTTCCGCATACGCTTTTTTATCCCGGAAGACCTCTTCGAAAGAAGGGCATGTGACATGAGGAAAGGCGCAGGAGGACGGATCGTCGGTCAGATATCCGGTTCCGCGGATGTCCCGCATGTCCGACGGCTTCCGCCCTCTGGAAAGGCCCGCGGCGATGGCAAGCGTGGCCGTCTCCCCCATGCCGTATACCAGCAGGTCTGCTCCGGAATCCTCCAGCACGCTGCGGCGCACCCTGTCCTCCCAGTAATCGTAATGGGCGAACCGCCGGAGACTCGCCTCCATGCCCCCGATCACCACGGGAACGTCAGGGAACGCCTCCTTGGCCCGGTTCGCGTAAACGATCACGGCGTGATCCGGACGGCGCCCCGCGCGTCTGCCTGGAGAATACACATCGTCGCCCCTCCGCTTCCTCGACGCGGTATAGTGGGCCACCATGCTGTCCAGATTCCCCGCGCCGATCATCACCGCATATCTCGGCCGTCCCATCTCTTCGAACGCCTTCGGGCTGTGCCAGTCCGGCTGTGAAAGCACCGCCACGCGATACCCTGCCGCCTCCAGTACCCGGCTGATGACAGCCGCGCCGAAACTGGGATGGTCCACATAGGCATCCCCGGTGACGACCAGATAATCGTAATACCACCATCCCCGGTCTTCCATATCCTGTTTTGAAACGGGCAGAAAATCCAGTCTGTCAGCCATGGCGTCCCCCTGAATTCCAGGTTTTTCTTCATTCTATCCCATGGAATCTGAAAATACAACGAACCGCCCGCATTTTTGCCGGAAACCGGTTGAAAAACGGGATTGAATACTATATATTGTTGTCAGCACACTATAAAGGGGGCCATATCCTTGGTCAGAACCGCAATTCTGGTTTCCGGCGGCGGAGCCAACCTGCAGGCCATTCTGGATGCCGCGCTGTTCGGAGAGCTCGGCAGCTGCGAGCTTTGCGAGGTCATTTCATCCGTACCCGACGCCTATGCGCTGCAGCGGGCACAGTTTGCAAACATCCCCACCACGGTGGTGGACTATTCCATCTTCCCGAACCGTTCGTCCTTTACGGAGGCCATCATAAAGAAACTCCAGGATCTGGATATCGATCTCGTCGTACTCGCCGGTCTGAATCACTGGCTTGAGATCCAGTTCTTCCGTGCGTACAAGGAACGCATCATCTTTACCCATCCCTCCCTGCTGCCTGCCTTCTACGGGCCGCTGTATCCGGGGATCCGCGCCGCGAAGGAGGCCATAGAGGCCGGCGTGCGCATCACCGGCGCCAGTGCTCTTCTCGTCACCGATCTGCCGGAGAATGCCAAGATCATCCTGCAGACACCCGTGGAAGTGAAACAGGACGACACGGTGGATTCACTCCAGCGCCGCATCATGGAAAAAGGCGAATGGGATGTGCTGATCAAAGCCATCAACCTCTACTGCTCGGGCAAACTGGTCCTCAGCGGAGACCGGCTGCTAATCGAGGAATAGCAACAAGGAAAACCGGCTGCGTTTCGGAATGAAACGCAGCCGGTTCAGTCTGTCAAAAAACTATGCTAGCGCCCTCGTTTCTGGTAAAATAGAAACGGGGGCGAAGTCATGGAAGAATGGAGAAAAGACGCACGGCGAGACGCGGTGATCACAGACATCGATGCCTTGGTACCGAAGGATCATCTGCTGAGGAAAATAGAAAAAGTGATGGACTATGAATGGCTGTATGAACGGTTGGATCCGTATTATTGCCATGACAACGGGAGGCCG
>JAFYAU010000044.1 GCA_017540565.1 Oscillospiraceae bacterium | reverse complement strand
GTGGAGATCAGCAGGGCGCTCTCGTCAGCCGTGGTACTGGCGTAGGTCTGACTGCTCTGAGAATCTCCGGAAGTAATCTCAACAGACGCTGTGTAATCGATATCCGCGCTGCTTCCGCCGGGAGCTCCGCCAGGCGCACCGCCGGGACCTCCGTTTCCATCCGGCTTGTCCGGAGGGGTGTCCCCCGGACCACCTTCAGGGGGTTCGCCGGGGAAATCATCGGGCACGTTGCTTTCTGTGTTTTCAGAATTGTCGCTTGCAGTAGCGGTCTCAGACTTCTCTACTGCAGAGGTTGTATTATCAGTATTAGTGGATGCGCTGCTTCCGCAGGCTGCAAGGCTGATGACCAGCAGCGCCGCGAGCAGAAGAGCGATCAAATTTTTCAATTTCTTCATAAAGAAAACCTCCCTTACGTTTGATGAGCTCATTGTAAGGGAGGTTCCTTGAAACAAGATTGAACTGTTGTTTATCAAAGACCCCTAAAAACGCAGAAAACGGCGTGACCTTAACGGTCACACCGCTTCTGCGGGTACATAGGATAAAAAGTTCCTTACCACTATGAACCCTTCGGGTCCGGTGTAATTTCATTTCGCGTAGTCCACGGCGCGCGTCTCGCGCAGCAGATGGACCTTGATCTGGCCGGGATACTCCAGCTCGTCCTCGATCTTCTTGGCTATGTCGCGGGCGAGGAGCACCATCTCGTCCTCTGAGACCTTCTCCGGCTGGACCATGATGCGGACCTCGCGGCCCGCCTGGATGGCGAAGCAGCTCTCCACGCCGTCGAAGCTCTTGGTGACCTCCTCGAGCTTCTCGAGACGCTTGATGTAGTTCTCGATGTTCTCGCGGCGGGCGCCCGGACGGGCGGCGCTGATGGTGTCCGCGGCCTGGACGATGCAGGCGATAGTGGTCCGGGGATCCACGTCTCCGTGGTGGGCCTCGATCGCGTGGATGACCTCCGCGTTCTCCTTGTACTTCTTGGCAAGGTCGACGCCGATGGACACGTGGCTGCCCTCGACCTCATGGTCGATGGCCTTGCCGATGTCGTGCAGCAGTCCGGCGCGCTTGGCGGTCATCACGTCCACGCCCAGCTCGCTGGCCAGCAGACCGGAGATCAGGGAGACCTCGATGGAGTGCTGCAGCACGTTCTGTCCGTAGCTGGTGCGGTAGTGCTGGCGGCCCAGGAGCTTGATCATCTCGGGATGCAGCCCGTGAACGCCCGTCTCGAAGGTGGCGCGTTCGTCCTCCGCCTTGATCGTGGCGTTGACCTCCTTGCGGGCCTTCTCCACCATCTCCTCGATGCGGGCGGGATGGATCCTGCCGTCGGCGATCAGCTTCTCGAGGGCCAGGCGGGCGATCTCGCGCCGCACGGGCTCGAAGCAGCTGATGGTGATGGCTTCCGGCGTGTCGTCGATGATCAGGTCGACGCCCGTGAGCTTCTCGATCTCGCGGATGTTGCGGCCTTCGCGTCCGATGATGCGTCCCTTCATCTCGTCGTTGGGGAGGGGGACCACCGAGACGGTGGCTTCCGCCACCTGGTCGGCCGCGCAGCGCTGGATGGCCAGCGTGATGTACTCTCTTGCCTTCTCGTCAGCCTCTTCCTTGAAGCGGGCCTCGAGCTCCTTGATCTTCATGGCCGCCTCGTGTGTGACCTCGGACTCGATGTTCTGGATCAGATAGGTCTTGGCCTCCTCGACTGTGTAGCCGGAGATCTGCTCCAGCATCTCGAACTGGCTCTTCTTCAGAGCGGCGATCTCCTCGTGCTCTTTGTCCAGTTCGGCAAGCCTGCGGGTCAGGTTCTCTGACTTCTTCTCAACAGCATCGGTCTTTTTGTCCAGGGATTCTTCCTTCTGCAGGATCCTGCGTTCCTGCTTCTGCAATTCGTTGCGGCGCTCCTTTTCCTCGCGCTCGAACTCCTTGCGGCTCTTGTGTATTTCTTCCTTGGCTTCCAGTAAGGCCTCGCGCTTTTTGTTCTCGCCGGTCTTAATGGCTTCGTTCACGATGCGTGTTGCCTGGGCCTCGGCGCTCTGGATCTCCCGTTCGGAGACCTTCTTCCGGTAGAGGATACCGGCGGCGAACGCGGCGGCGATCAGCACGACTGCGACGACGACAATGAGAATAAACAACCATAATTCAATTGTCATGGAAAGGATACACACCTCCGATCTTTCTTTTTTTTCGATATTGTTCAGAAGACAGGCCGCCCGGAAGGGCGCCCTGTTGTCAGATGATCTGCGACATTATTTCCCACATCATACTTAACTATCTAATAATACAACCGGGGTCATATTATGTCAAGCGGAATTCCGCCCGTATCCCATAGATATTGTGGAATGATTCTTGCGCCGTCACAAGAGGTCGGCGGAGCGCTCTCAGCGGATGATGCCGCCGCCGAGGACCGCGTCCCCGCCGTAGAAGACGGCGGACTGTCCGGGCGTCACGGCGCGCTGAGGCTCTTCGAATTCGACGCACACGGTGTCATGGCCGGTGGGGATCACGCGGGCCGGCTGCTCGGCGTGGCGGTAGCGGATCCTGACGCGGCAGGAGACGTCCGAAGAGGGGGCGGCGCCAGAGATCCAGCTGACCCCGTCCGCCTCCAGGGTCCTGCGGTAAAGCGCGTCGTCCGTGCCCAGGGAGACGGTGTTCCTCTCCGCGTCCACCGCCGTCACGTACAGCGGGCATTTCCAGGCGATGCCGAGGCCGCGCCGCTGTCCCACGGTGTAATGGACGATCCCGCGGTGCCTGCCGAGGACCTGTCCGTCCGGGCCGATGAAGTCCCCGGGTGCGGAGGAAATGCCGGAAAAGCGCTCGATCACGGACGCGTAGTCCCCGCCGGGGACGAAGCAGATGTCCTGGCTCTCCGGCTTTCCGGCGGCGTCCAGCCCCGCGGCGCGCGCCAGTTCGCGCACCTGTTCCTTGCGCATCTCTCCCAGGGGGAAGAGGATCCGCGCCAGGCGCTCCTGCGTGAGGGTGTACAGAAAGTAGCTCTGGTCCTTGGCCGGGTCGGCGGCCTTCCTCAGTTCGAAAAGGTCTCCGCATTTTACCGCACGGGCGTAGTGGCCGGTCGCGAGGTACCGGCAGCCGAGCGCGTCCGCCTCATCGAGAAGGCGCCCGAACTTCATGACGCGGTTGCACAGGACGCAGGGGTTGGGCGTGCGTCCGCGGAGATAGCTCTCCGCGAAGTCGCGGACGACCGTCTCTCCGAACATGCGGCGCAGATCCAGCTCGCGGAAGGGGATGTCCAGGCGGCCGGCGGCGGCCAGGGCGTCTCCGGCGGCGCCGGACCCGTCCAGAAGGGTCATCGTGCAGCCGGTGCAGCGGTATCCCGCCTGCTTCAGGAGGAGCACCGCGGCGGTGGAGTCCACGCCGCCGCTCATCGCGACGAGGACGGTATTCTCATTCGTTTCCGGGGACGCGGACATGACTCTCACCTCGGGCCTGTGATGATACAAAAAGCCGCCGCGCATCCTGGCGCGGCGGCATGGAGCGGGTAATGGGAGTCGAACCCACCTATCAAGCTTGGGAAGCTTGCATTCTACCGATGAATTATACCCGCAGGTGACAAAAGGTATTATAGCAGACGGAGAGGAAAATGCAAGGAAAATTTTCCGCTTTCCGCGGACCGGATCGGGCGGATAATTATTGACTTTGCCGTCTCATGGTTTATAATTTTATAGATACATTCAGCGCCGCCGGCGGAGGCCGGGAGGCGCGGATCAGGGAGGACTGACTATGTTGAAGAATACAGAGAAGACCATGGACAAGATCGTAGCGCTGTGCAAGGGGCGCGGTTTCATTTTCCCCGGCAGCGAGATCTACGGCGGACTGGCGAACACATGGGATTACGGTCCTCTCGGCGTGGAATTCAAGAACAACGTGAAGAAGGCGTGGTGGAAGAAGTTCGTCCAGGAGAACCCCTACAACGTGGGCCTGGACGCCGCCATCCTGATGAATCCCCAGGTCTGGGTGGCCTCCGGCCACGTGGCGACCTTCAACGATCCCCTGATCGACTGCAAGGCCTGCCGCACCCGTCACCGCGCGGACAAGCTGGTGGAGGAGTGGAACCGGGTCAACGGGATCACGGACGTGGTCGTCGAGGCCATGGACAACGACGCCCTGATGGCGTACATCCGCGAGAAGGGCATCGAATGCCCGGAGTGCGGCAAGAAGGAGTTCACGGACATCCGCAAGTTCAACCTGATGTTCAAGACCTTCCAGGGCGTGACGGAGGATTCGGCCTCCACGGTGTATCTGCGTCCCGAGACGGCGCAGGGCATCTTCGTGCAGTTCAAGAACATCCAGCGCACCACGCGCCGGAAGCTGCCCTTCGGCGTGTGCCAGGTGGGCAAGTCCTTCCGCAATGAGATCACCCCGGGCAACTTCACCTTCCGCACCAGGGAGTTCGAGCAGATGGAACTCGAGTTCTTCTGCCGTCCCGGCACGGATCTGGAGTGGTTCAGCTACTGGAGGGAGTACTGCCACAAGTGGCTGCTCGGCCTGGGCATGAGGGACGAGAACATCCGCCTGCGCGACCATGAGAAGGAGGAGCTGTCCCACTACTCCAAAGCCACCACCGACTTCGAGTTCATGTTCCCGTTCGGCTGGGGCGAGCTGTGGGGCGTGGCGGACCGCACGGACTACGACCTGACGGCGCACCAGACCACCTCCGGCCAGGACATGACCTACTACGACCAGGAGACCAACGAGCACTTCATCCCGTACGTCATCGAGCCCTCGCTGGGCGCCGACCGGGTCGCGCTGGCGTTCCTGATCGACGCGTACGACGAGGAGGTCGTCGACGCAGAGAAGAACGACACCCGCGTGGTGCTGCATCTGCATCCCGCGCTGGCCCCCTTCAAGTGCGCCGTGATGCCGCTGTCCAAGAAGCTGTCCGAGCCCGCGACGGAACTTTTCCACAGCCTGCAGAAGTACTTCATGGTGGACTACGACGAGGCCGGAAGCATCGGCAAGCGCTACCGCCGTCAGGACGAGATCGGCACGCCGTTCTGCCTGACCTACGACTTTGATTCCGCCGAGGACGGCTGCGTGACCGTCCGCGACAGGGATACCATGCAGCAGGAGCGCGTACCCATGGCGGATCTGGTGCACTACCTGCTGGAGAAGACGGATTTTTGATGCCGCGCCGCGGCAGGGAGGATAAGATATGGCAGTGAAACCGAGTGCGGAACAGCTCCGCGTCATCGCCGAGGGCATCCGGCTGGTCACGTTGCAGACCTTCGCCGGCGCCGGAAGCGGCCACGTGGGTGGTTCCATGTCGATCATCGAGACGCTGGCCGTCCTGTACGCCAGCGAGATGCGGGTGAACCCCGAGGATCCCGGCTGGCAGGAGAGAGACCGCCTGGTGCTCTCCAAGGGCCACGCGGGTCCCGCCCTGTACGCCACCCTGGCGCTGCGGGGCTATTTCCCCAAGGAGATGCTGTCCGAACTGAACCAGAACGGAACGCATCTGCCCAGCCACTGCGACCGCACCAAGACGCCCGGCGTGGACATGACGACCGGCTCCCTGGGACAGGGCATCTCCGCTGCCATCGGCATGGCCCTGGCGGCCCGCCTGGACGGCTCCGACCGGATGACCTACCTGATCATCGGCGACGGCGAGTGCGATGAGGGACAGATCTGGGAGGGCGCCATGTTCGCCGCCCACCACAAACTGGACAACCTGATCTGCTTCGTGGACAACAACAAGCAGCAGCTCGACGGCATGATCGGCGACGTGCTGGATCTCGGGGACATCGGCGCGAAGTTCGCCTCCTTCGGCTGGCACGTGCAGAACGTGAACGGGCACGACTGCGGAGCGATCCAGACCGCGGTGAACGTGGCCAAGAACCAGAAGGGCAAGCCCTCCGTCATCGTTCTGGATACCGTGAAGGGCTACGGCTGCTCCTTCAGCGAGGGCGTGTGCCCGAACCATCACCAGAGCTTTACGCCCATGGAGATGGAACAGGCCATCGAGAACGTGAAAAAGCGTCTCACCGCCGCCCGTGAGGGAAGATGAGGGGGAATACCATGTACAAGGTGAAGGAATCCTTTGAAACGTCCAAGACCCTGATGCGGGACGCCTGCTGCCAGGGACTGCTGGACGCTGCCGAGAAGAACCCTGACGTCGTTGTGCTCGACGCCGACCTGGTGAACTCCTCCGGCCTGAAGCCGTTTTTCAAGCATTACGCCGACCGCGCCTTCGACTGCGGCGTGGCCGAGGCGAACATGATCGGCATCGCCGCCGGCCTCAGCGCCGCGGGCAAGATCCCGTTCACGCACACCTTCGGATGTTTCGCGTCCCGCCGCGTGTGCGACCAGATCATGATCTCCTGCTCCTACGCGCATCTGAACGTCAAGATGATCGGCTCCGACCCCGGCGTCACGGCGGCCAAGAACGGCGGCACGCACATGCCCTTCGAGGACATGGCGGTGCTGCGCGCGATCCCCGAGATCACCCTGATCGAGCCCACGGATCCCGTGATGATGCGCTGGCTCATCGGACAGCTGACGCAGGAGTACGGCGTGTACTACATCCGCATGGTGCGCAAGGAGGCCGTCTCCGTCTATGAGGAGGGCAGCACCTTCGAAATCGGGAAGGGCAACATCCTGCAGGACGGCACGGACGTGACCCTGTTCGCCAGCGGCATCATGGTCGAGGAGGCCATGAAGGCCGCCACGCTGCTGCGGTCCGAGGGCATCTCCGCCCGCGTCGTCGACATGTTCACCTGGAAGCCGATCGACGCCGAACTGGTCGAGCGCTGCGCCCGGGAGACCGGTTGCTTCGTGACCGCGGAGAACCACAACGTGCTCGGCGGACTGGGCTCCGCCATCGCCGAGGCCTCGGTGCAGAGCGTGCCCGTGCCCATCGAGATGGTTGGCGTGAAGGACCGCTTCGGACAGGTGGGCTCCGTCAGCTTCCTCAAGCAGGAGTACGGCCTGACGGCCCTCGAGATCTTCGACGCGGCGAAGAGAAGCATCGCCAGGAAGAACGGATAAATGCAGGTCGATCTGAAGAAGATCAAGCCGCTGGGGATCATTCTGATCCTCGGGTTCTCGGTCCTTGTTTTCGTCATGTGCCTGACGGTGAAGTTCGGGGTGCCGGACAAGTACACGCCGGCCCATGACGCCGCCTACTACGCTTCCAGCGCGGAGACGCTGGCGGAACTGGCCGAGGAGGCGAAGGCCAACGTGCTGACCGCGTTCGGCGGGGAAATCCTCTGCGAACCGGTCCCCGAGGAGGGGCTCGTGCGCGTGGTCGTGGACAGAGGACTGAAGGACAGGGTGGCCGCCGTTCTTGAACGGGACTTCGGGCCGGGCCTGTTCTCCGTCGGGGAGAGATGATCATAGAAATCGCCGAAGGCTGCGGACATCCGCAGCCTTTGCGGCAGAGGGGGTAAGGGATATGGCAGACACCATAGCGGCCATCGCCACGGGCGGCGTGATCTCCGCCATCGGCATCGTCCGCCTGAGCGGAGACCGGGCCATCGAAGTGGCCGATCATGTCTTCCGCGCATTCACCGGACGGACCATGGCGCAGACGCCGGACAGGAAGCTGGCGTACGGGGAACTGCTCGATGAAGACGGGAGCGTCCTGGATATCTGCCTGTGCACGGTCAGCCGCGCGCCCGGGACCTATACGGGGGAGGACACGGCGGAGTTCCAGTGCCACGGCTCCCCGGTGATGCTCGCGGCGGCCCTGCGCGCCATGTTCGCCGCCGGCGCCCGGCAGGCGCTCGCGGGAGAGTTCTCCAAGCGGGCCTTTCTCAACGGGCGGATGGACCTCGCGCAGGCGGAGGCCGTCATCGACCTCATCGACGCCGAGACGGTCGCTGCCGCGAAGAACGCGGCGGGCCAGCTCAACGGCGCCGTCTCACGGAAGGCCGACGGGATCTACTCCGGCCTGACGGACATCTGCGCGCATTTCCACGCCGTGATCGACTATCCCGACGAGGAGATCGAGCCCTTCGAGATGGCCCGGTACGCGGGACAGATGGCGGACTATGAGCGCACCCTGCGGCAGCTGCTGGCGACCTACGACCGCGGAAAGGTACTGAAGGAGGGCGTCCGCTGCGCCATCATCGGCAAGCCCAACGTCGGCAAATCCTCGCTGCTGAACCTGCTGGCCGGCTACGACCGCGCCATCGTTACGGACATCGCGGGAACGACCCGCGACACCATCGAGGAGAAGATCAGCCTCGGGGACGTTGTCCTGCGCGTGATCGACACCGCCGGGATCCGGCAGACGGAGGACACCGTGGAGAAGCTGGGCGTCGCCCGTTCGCTGGAGGCGGCCGACGGAGCGGATCTCGTCCTGGCCGTGTTCGACGGCGCTAGACCGTTCACGGAAGAGGATGGACAGGTGCTGGCCGCCGCGGAAAAGAGCGCGCGCCGGCTGTATGTTGTGAACAAGTCCGACGAGGCCGGATGGAGGATGCCGGAGCAGCTGGAGGGGAGGGACGCCGTCGTCCTGTCCGCTTCCACCGGAGCCGGCCTGGACGGCCTGACGGACAGGATCCGGGAGATCTACCGCATCGGGGGACAGATTCCCGTCGGAGAGATCATCACCAACGCGCGCCACGCCGAGGCCATCTCCCGCGCGGCCGATTCGATCCGCGGTGCCGTGAATGCCGCAGAGGAGGGCGTGACCCCCGACGCCGTGCTCACCATGGCCGAGGACGCGATGCAGGCGCTGGGCGAACTGACGGGCGTCGAGATCCGCGAGGATATAACGAACCGGATATTCTCACGTTTCTGCGTAGGCAAATAAACGGGAAGTCGGTTTGATTCTCTGCGTGTCCGTAGAAAGGAGCGCACATGGAAAGGAAACGCTTTGGCCCATGGAAGATTATCCTGCTCATTGTGGGAATTATGGCTTCCGTGATCGTACTGGCAGGCCTGGCTATCTATGCCATGATCGGTATTGGGATCTCGTCCAACTATGATGATATAGAACGCGGGGACGATGGATTTGAGTATCTTGTCCGCTATCATAATGAGCGTAATCTGAAAGCCGGTATCTGCAGATATACCTATGATCTGAACAGCGGTATCAATGAGATCACGATTCCTGAAACGTATGGAGACTACCCGGTGAAATCACTGGGAGGATACATCGGGAGAGGTGCGCCATGTCACTTCAGTATTGAAGTAAAAGGATTCCGGACGAATAGAGGAGTTGATCCGGACAGAGCTGCCGAATTCGGGGTAGATCATTTATTCTGCTATGATCTTGTGATGAACATTGGAGCGAATATCCGTGAGGTGTTTACGTATCGCTCCTGCTATTCATCCGGAAACATCGGATACGTAGTTCGATTGTATGTCAACTGCGATCCGGACAATCCGAAATACTATTCGGAGAATGGAAGACTGTATACGAAAAGCGGAGAATTAGTCGAGGATCTGATTTATTGGGACGAGGTTTTCGATTAGTGTGCTTTTGTGCGGAAAGGGCGGGAATCATAAGGGGCTTCCCGCGGATCATCTGTGCCGGATGCTGCGCGAATCCGCGTTTCTTGACAAAAACCCTCCGCGTCGGATAAGATGACAATACCCCGAAGGCAAGGAGATGCGATCATGATTCAATGTATGGATACAGATAACCTGCACCGCAGGCTCGCGAAAGTCATGGGCCAGATCAAGGCGATCGATCGGATGATCGACGAGGACGTGCCCTGCGAGGATATCCTGTCGCAGATCAACGCGGCGAAGTCCGCGCTGAACAAGGCCGGCCAGGTCGTGCTGGAGGGGCATATCAACCACTGCATCCGCGACGCCGTGGCAACGGGTGACGAATCGGCCATCGAGAGCTTCACGAAGGCAATCGAGCGCTTCGCCAACATGCAGTAAAGACCGGAAGAAGGAAAGGGGCAGCCGCGGCTGCCCCTTTTTCATTTTGGCTATTGACAACCCATACCCCTATAAGTATATTGAGAGCATACCCCTATGGGTATAGATGGAGGGTGTCATGATAGCATTGCTGCTGAGGCTCGAGGACCTGCTGGAGCGCGGAGGGACCAGGAAGGACGTCGTCCTGCTGATCCTCGGAGGACTGTCCGTTGCGCTCAGTTTCCTGGAGGGCCGTTTCCGTTTCCGGGTGTTCCCGTTCGACGCGGCGTGGATCGCGGTCGTCCTGTGCGGGGTCCCCATCGTTATCGAAGCCGTTATCGGACTTGCCGTGCGTCTGGATATCCGGGCGGACGTGCTGGTGTCCCTTGCGCTCATCGCCTCCGTGTGCATCCGCGAGGAGTTCGCCGCCGGGGAGATTGCTTTCATCATGCAGCTCGGGTCCTTCCTTGAGGAAAGGACCGTCTCGGGCGCGAGGAAGGGGATCGGCCGGCTGGCGTCTCTGACTCCGCAGAACGCGCGCAGGATCACGGAGAACGGCCAGGAGTTCGTTCATGTGCAGGAGATCCGCGTCGGGGACATGATCCGCGTGCTCGCAGGGGAGACGATCCCCGTAGACGGAGTCATCGTCTCCGGACAGACCTCCGTGGACACATCCGTGATGACCGGGGAATCCATGCCTGTGGATAAGGCCGAAGGGGACGGGGTGTGCAGCGGGACCGTGAATCTCTACGGCTCCTTCGATATGAGAGCCTCAAGGGTTGGAGAGGACAGCTCCATCCAGAGGATGCTGAGGCTGGTGGAATCGGCCGACGCGGGAAAGGCGAAGATCGTGCGCCTGGCGGACCGCTGGGCGACCTGGATCGTGGCGGGCGCGCTCGCCGCCGCGCTGCTGACGTGGCTGTTCACTCATGAGACGATCCGGGCGGTGACGATCCTCGTCGTGTTCTGTCCCTGCGCCCTCGTGCTAGCCACGCCAACGGCGGTCATGGCGGCCATAGGAAACGCGGCCAGGCATGGAGTCCTTGTCAGGGAGGGGGACGCGCTGGAGCGTCTGGCAGGCGTTACGGCGGTCGCCTTCGACAAGACGGGAACGCTCACCTTCGGGACACCGGAGGTCTCGGCGGCCGTATCCGTATGCAACAGGAACGAGGAAGAGATCCTGCGGCTCGCTGCTTCGGCGGAGCTGCTGTCGGAGCATCCCCTGGGAAAAGCCGTCGTGAGACGGTGCGTGACCCCCGTCCCGGAACCGGAGGCGTTCACGGTCATGCCAGGACAGGGAGTCCGGGCCGTCATCGGAGGAGAGACCGTGCTTGCCGGAAGGAGGAGGCTGCTGGAGGATGCCGGCGTGGAGTTCCCGTTCCGGGAGGCGGAGCCTTATCTGGAGATCGGGAGCACCGTGATCTATCTGGCGGTCGATGGAAGGGCTGCGGGATTCCTTGCACTGTCGGATACCGTGCGGCCGGAGGCGAAGGAGACGGTGGAAGATATCCGGGCGCTCGGAGTGACGCCCGTCCTTCTGACGGGGGACCACGCGGGACCTGCGATGTCGGTCGCCGGGAAGACCGGGATATCCGACGTACACGCGGAATGCCTCCCGGAGGACAAGCTCGCAAGGATCGGCGAACTGCAGGCGGCGGGAGGCATCGTGTGCATGATCGGCGACGGCATCAACGACGCTCCCGCGCTGAAGAAGGCGGATGCCGGCATCGCGATGGGAGCGGCGGGAAGCGACATGGCCGTGGAGGCCGCGGATATAGCGCTCACGGACGACGAGATCGGGAGGGTGCCGCATCTTCTGGCTCTCTCACGGCGGATGATGTCGGTGATCCGGTTCGATCTGGCGTTTTCGCTCGGACTGAATCTGCTGGCGGTCGTCCTCGCAGCCGCCGGCGCGCTCGGACCGGTCGTCGGAGCGCTCGTGCACAACCTCGGATCCGTCCTTGTGATCGTGAATTCCGCCTTCCTTCTGAAGTGGAGACGGAAAAAGAGAACATGAAAAAGACGCCTCCGGAGATCATCTCTCCGGAGGCGTTCCTGCATGTATCTGTCGTTATTCTTTTCCGTTCCAGCAGTAGGTGCACAGACAGTCGTGGTCGATCCCCACGGCGTCGAGCATGTCGTCCAGCCGGTTGAAGCGAAGTGACGTGAAGTTGAGCTTTTTGCGGATGCCCTCCACCATGCGCTCGTACTTTTCGGAATTCGGGTCCGCGTATTCCTGCAGGACCTCTCTGGAGACCTCGCCGCCCTCCAGTTCGCGGATCACGACCCGGGCGATCAGCTCCATCTCGGAGTTGGAGCGGGAGAAGTTAAGATATTTGCATCCGAACAGGAGCGGGGGACAGGCGGGACGGATGTGCACCTCGGCGGCTCCGCTCTGATACAGGAACTCCGTCGTCTCCCTCAGCTGCGTGCCGCGGACGATGGAGTCATCGATCAGCAGCAGGCGCTTTCCGCGGATGAGCTCGTGCACGGGCAGCAGCTTCATGTGCGCGATCAGGTTCCGGCGCTCCTGGATGGTGGGCATGAAGGAGCGGGGCCAGGTGGGCGTGTACTTGACGAAGGGGCGGGAGAAGGGAATGCCGGACTCGTTGGCGTAGCCCACGGCGTGGGCGGTGCCGGAATCGGGAACGCCGGCCACGTTGTCCGCCTCCACGGAGTCGCGGCGGGCCAGGTTCATGCCGCAGCGGTAGCGCATCTCCTCGACGTTCACGCCCTCGTAGTTGGCGGCGGGATATCCGTAGTAGACCCAGAGGAAGGTGCAGACCTTCCGTTTGCTGCCGGGCTGCACCAGCGTCGTGCAGCGGCTCTCGTCGAAGACGACGATCTCGCCGGGCCCCAGCTCGCGGTCGGGTTCGTATTCGAGATTCTGGAAGGAGTAGCTCTCGAAGCAGGCGCATCGGGAATCCTCGCGTTTTCCGAGGACGACGGGTGTACGGCCCAGACGGTCCCTGGCGGCGTAGATGCCTCTGTCCGTCAGGATGAGCATGGAGAGGCTGCCGTCGATGCGGTCCAGCGCGTACTTGATGCCGTCTATGAAGTTCTCCTTCTGGTTGATCATGGCGCCCACCAGCTCGGTGGCGTTGATCTCGCCGTTGCCCATCTCGAAGAAGTGGGTCCCCTTGTCGATGATCTCGGCGACGATGTCGTTGGCGTTGTTGATCTTGCCGACCGTCACCACGGCGAAGGTGCCGTGATGGGAGCGCATCAGGATGGGCTGCGCCTCATAGTCGGAGATGACGCCGATGCCGTAGCGGCCGCGGAGGTCCTTCAGTTCCTTCTCAAACTTGGTGCGGAAGGGAGTGCTCTCGATGTTGTGGATCGTGCGGCTGAAGCCGCCGTCCCCGTATACGGCCATGCCGGCGCGGCGCGTGCCGAGATGGGAGTGATAGTCCGTTCCGAAAAACAGATCGAAACTGCAGTCGCCCTTGGAGGCGACGCCGAAGAAACCGCCCATAAGTATCCCTCCGATATGGAATAAAAAACAATGATTAATATACCATATCCGCAGACGCTTGGAAAGAAAAAAATGTCCGCGCCCCATCAAATTTTCCGCGCCGCCCATTGACGGAGGCGGTATAATGAAATCAAGGAAAAAACTGGGGAGGTGTCCTGTCATGGCACTGTACAATCTGTATTTCAGCCCCACCGGGGGGACGAAGAAGGTCATGGCCGCACTGGCGGAGGCGCTGGGCGGCGCCCGCTCGGGGAACCTGGCCGATCCCGGCGAGGTGAGCGTCGTATTCGGCAGGGACGACGTGGTCCTGCTGGGCGTGCCGTCCTACGGCGGAAGGGTCCCGGCCCTGGCCGTGGAGAAGATTGGGAAACTGAAGACCGAGGGAGCCAGAGCCGTCCTCGTCGCGGTATACGGAAACCGCGCCTTCGAGGATACGCTGCTGGAACTGCGGCAGGCGGCGGAAAAGGCCGGATTCCGGCCCGTGGCCGCCGTGGCGGCCGTCGCCGAGCATTCCGTGGCGAGAACGGTGGCGAAAGGGCGTCCGGACGAACAGGATCTGGAGGCGCTGCGGAACATGGCCGCCGTCATCCGCGAACGCCTGGAGAGCGGAGAAGTCCCCGAACAGCTGAGCGTGCCCGGGAACGAACCGTTCCGGGAGTATCACGGGATCCCGCTGAAACCGACCGTGACCGCCGACTGCGTGGGCTGCGGCTTCTGCGCCCGGATGTGCCCCGTGCAGGCCATCTTCAACGAGTATCCCAGCCGCACGGATCTGGACAAGTGCATCTCCTGCATGCGCTGCGTGAAGCTGTGCCCCTGCGGGGGCAGAATCCTCGACGCGGACGCGGTGGCCGGCGTGACGGCCATGCTGGAGAAGGCCGCCCCGGACAGGCGGGGACCGGAACTCTTCCTGTAAACGAGCAATACAATACCCCGGCGCGGAAGCGCCGGGGTAATTCGCATATATGGAGATTACTTGTCTTCCGCGATGAACTTCTCGTAGATGGCTTTGATGGCCGTCTCGAAGTCCTTGTTCTCCACGCCGATG
This sequence comes from Oscillospiraceae bacterium, assembly GCA_017540565.1. Lineage (GTDB taxonomy): Bacteria > Bacillota > Clostridia > Oscillospirales > Oscillospiraceae > Alloscillospira. The sequence continues at coordinate 28,977 of JAFYAU010000044.1, read as the reverse complement.
ATGATGTTGAGCTCGGAGGAGCCCTGGTCGATCATGCGGACGTTGACCTTCTTCTCCGCGAGGGCGGAGAACAGCCTGCCCGCGGTACCGCTGGCGGACCGCATGCCGCGTCCGACGACGGCGATCAGGGCAAGATCGGACTCGATCTCGATGGAGTCGGGCTGGGCCAGACGGTGGATGGCGGAGACGACGCGCTGCTCCTTGTCCAGGAACTCGTCCTCATGGATGACGATGGTCATCGTGTCGATGCCGGAGGGCATGTGCTCGAAGGAGATGCCGTTGTCCTCCAGGGCCTGCAGGACCTTGCGGCCGAAACCGACCTCGCTGTTCATCATGGCCTTGGTGATCAGCATCGCGCAGAAGCCCTTGCGCCCGGCGATGCCGGTGATCACGTGGTCCGGCTTCTGGCAGGTGCTCTCGACAATCCAGGTCCCCACGTCCTCGGGACGGTTGGTGTTGCGGATGTTGATCGGGATGCCGGAGTGGCGGACGGGGAAGATGGCGTCCTCGTGCAGGACGCTGGCGCCCATGTAGCTGAGCTCCCTGAGCTCCCGGTAGGTGATGTAGCGGATGGGGGCGGGATCCTTGATCAGGCGGGGGTCGCAGACCAGACAGCCGGAAACGTCCGTCCAGTTCTCGTAGATGTCCGCTTTCGCGGCGGCCGCCACGATGGAACCTGTTACGTCGGAGCCGCCGCGGGAGAAGGTCTTGACCTTCCCGTCCTTGCCCTGGCCGTAGAAGCCGGGGATGACGGCCCTGGGGGTTTCTGCGAGCCTGGCGCTGAGGACCTTCTGGGTCTTGTAACTGTTGAGGTTGCCCTCGTCGTTGAAGAAGATGACGTCCAGGGGATCGATGAACTCGCTGCCGAGGTAGGCGGCCATGATCCTGCCGTTGAGATACTCGCCGCGGGAGGCGATATAGTCGCGGGAGGGCTCCTCCTTCAGATGGCGGGCGATCTTCTCATATTCCTCTTCGAGGGAGTAGTTCATACCGAGGTCGGTGATGATCTCGTCGTATCTGGCCCTGATCTCGGCAAGAACGTCCGTCACGTCCTCGCCGGCAACGGCCTTGTCGTAGGCGCTGATCAGCAGATCGGTGACCTTCGTGTCGCCGGAAAAACGCTTCCCGGGAGCGGAAGGCACCACGTAGACGCGGCTGGCGTCGGCGTGGATGATGTCCGCCGCTTTCTTGAACTGCTCGGCGCTGGCCAGGGAGCTGCCGCCGAATTTCACTACCTTTTTCATGACTGTGTCGACCTCCGGAACCGCTTCGGTGAAGCGGGATTGTTCTTTAGCACGGATTTATATTAAACCATGAAAAAATGGTTATTTCAAGCATATTTTCCCGACCCCGCGCGCTTTTGGAACGAATTACAAATTATCTTGGATTCGTCTCGGATTTGTGGTAATTGCAACGGAAAATGACGAAAAAACCGGGTATAATGCAGATAGAAAAAAGGAAAGCGAAAGGAGGCGCCGACATGATCTTTTCGGGATGCCAGAGCAAATCCAAGGAGATCTCCATCATCGACAAGGTGTGCCCCAACTGCGGAGCGGAGATCGAGATGTTCTCCGTCGATACGGAGATGAAGTGCGAGAAGTGCGGCTACACGGTGTACAACGACACGCTCAGCTGCGTGCAGTGGTGCAAGTACGCCCGGCAGTGCGTGGGCGACGAGATGTACGAGCGCATGATGAAGGTGGCCGAGCACATGAAGGAGAAGCAGGCGCAGGAGAAGGACGCCTGAGAACGGGCAGAGAAGAAGGGAGCCGCGGATAGCCGCGGCTCCCTCTGTTTCTGTATGAAAGCGTATGGATCTTATTCCTCGTCCGCGATCGCGTCCTTCTGGGGAACGAGCACCTTCTTCTCGTAGGAGGAGAAGGCGTCCTCCACGAGCTCCTTCGCGGGCGCCTTCGTCAGCACGCTCACGAGCGGGACGATGACGAAGCCGATAATCATGCAGAACGCGCCGGCGTTGATGGGGCTCTGCAGGAGCTTCGGGAAGCTGGAGCGGAAGAAGATGTTCAGGATCATCACGACGCAGCTGAAGATGAAATTCACCGTGCATGCGGCCTTTGTGGTCCGCTTCCAGTACAGGCCGTACAGGAAGGGGGCGAGGAACGCGCCGGCCAGAGCGCCCCAGGAGATGCCCATCAGCTGGGCGATGAAGGATACGTTGGAGCGGTACTGGATGATGGCGATCACGGCGGAGATGACGATGAACACGGCGATCAGGATCCGCATCACGCTCAGCTGCTGCTTCTCCTTCATCTCCTTCTTCATGGCGGGCTTGATGAAGTCCAGCGTCAGGGTGGAGGAGGAGGTGAGGACCAGGGAGGAGAGCGTGGACATGGAGGCGGACAGCACGAGGATCACGACCAGGGCGATCAGGATCGCGGGCAGGCTGGACAGCATCGTCGGGATGATGGAGTCGAAGCCGCCGGAGGCCAGGTCGATCTTATCCGAGAACAGCCGTCCGAAACCGCCGAGGAAGTAGCAGCCGCCGGCCACGACGATAGCGAAGAAGGTGGAGATGATCATGCCCTTGGTGATGGCCTTCTCGCTCTTGATGGCATAGAACTTGCCGACCATCTGGGGAAGGCCCCAGGTGCCGAGGGAGGTCAGGAGGACGACGCCGAGCAGGTTGACCGGATCGGGGCCGAAGAAGCTGGCGAAGATGCCGGGCGTGGTGGCGACGCTCTCGTCGGTCACTCTGGCCAGGCCGTCCAGCGCGCTCATCAGGCCGCCCTGGCTCTTCAGAACGGCGAGGATCACGGCGACGATGCCAAACAGCATGATCAGGCCCTGGATGAAGTCGTTGACGGCGGTGGCCATGTAGCCGCCGACGATGACGTACACGGCGGTCAGGACCGCCATGGCGATGACGCAGATGGAGTAGTCGATATGGAACGCCATCCCGAACAGGCGGCTCAGGCCGTTGTACAGGGAGGCCGTGTAGGGGATCAGGAAGATGAAGATGATCGCGGAGGCCACGACCTTCAGGGAGCGGCTGTCGAAGCGGGAGCCGAAGAACTGCGGCATCGTGGCCGAGTTCAGATGCTGGGTCATGATGCGGGTCCGGCGTCCGAGGACGGCCCAGGCCAGCATGGAGCCCAGCAGCGCGTTCATGATGCCCACCCAGGTGGAGGCGATGCCGTACTTCCAGCCGAACTGGCCGGCGTAGCCGACGAAGATGACGGCGGAGAAGTAGCTGGTGCCGTACGCGAAGGCGGTCAGCCAGGGTCCCACGGCGCGTCCGCCGAGGACGAAGCCGTTGACGTCCGTGGAGTGGCGCCGGCAGTAGATGCCGACCGCGACCATGACGCCGAAGAAGACAACGAGCATTGCGATCTTGATAAAGAGGTCCATAGAAGATTCCTTCTTTCCGCCGGAAGCTTGCCGGCCGCAGATTTGCGTGCAGAAAACGAAAAAGCCCTCTGCCGCACGGGCAGAGGACGGACGAGACCGTGGTACCACCTCTGTTCGCCCCGGGCTCGCGCCGGGGGCCTCACGGAATACGCAGCAGCATATCCCCGCGCTGTAACGGGCGCACCCGGCGGACCCTACTGGCCGGAAGGCGTTCGGGCGGCGGCTCGGAAGGGTAATTCGGGTTCGGGGTCCTGCTGCCTTGCACCGTCCGGCAGCTCTCTGAAGGGACGTGTCCGAATGCCTACTGTTTCTTCGTCTCAGCCTGTTGTCACGCACTTTAGCACTTTAAAGCACTAAAGTCAACCCCATTATTCAACTTTTTTTATTTTGTTTTGCATGTTCGGACATATTCACAAAACGGAGGCTCCGATGGTATAATGATTTGGGAAAAAAGAAAAAACGGGAGGTGACGGAGTGGTCACAGACAACGATCTGGCCCTGATGCCGCTGGAACAGGCGCTAACGCATTACATGTCGGAGAGTTCCGTCAGGGACTGGGTCAAGGAATTCGCCATTCCCTACCGGGAGCTGATGGCATTCTACAAATGCGCGATCATGGAGGTGGAGACGAAGTTCCGCGTTCTGAACGAGGAGTTCTCGCTCCTGCAGGACAGCAATCCGATCGAATCCATCCAGTCCCGGCTGAAGACGCCGGAGAGCATCGTGGAGAAGATGATCCGCAACCACCATCCGCTGACGGTGGAGAGCATAGAGAACAACCTGAACGACGTGGCCGGCGTGCGGGTGATCTGCTCGTTCATCTCGGAAGTATACGAGCTGGCGGACGCCTTCCTGAAGCAGGACGACGTGGTCCTGCTGGCCCGGAAGGATTATATACAGAAACCGAAGGCAAACGGCTACCGGAGCCTGCACCTGATCATCTCCGTCCCGATCTTCCTCCACGACGAGAAGCGGCGGATGCGGGTGGAGGTGCAGATCCGCACGATGACCATGAACGGCTGGGCGGGATCAGAGCACAAGGTGCGCTACAAGAAGGACAACGTGATCCTGTCGCCCCGCGTGCAGGAGGAACTGCTCAAGTGCGCGGAGCTCGGCGCGGAGATCGACAGCCGGATGGAGTGGATCCGCCAGCAGACGGCGCGCCCGGAGCCCGACAGGGATGATTGACGAGTTTATAATTGCCGCGGGGACGACGTCCCTGACGGGTGAAAGGAGCGATTATCTGTGCAGCAGATAAGAAGAGATCTTTACTGTGACGTGGCGGTCATCGGCGAAGGCGTCGGCGGCTGCGCGGCAGCCATCGCGGCGGCGAGGCGCGGCCTGCACGTGACGCTGTTCGAGAAGGGCGTCACGCTGGGCGGCCTGGCCACCAACGGCTATGTGCCGCAGGTGGCGGGCAATATCGAAGGCATCTGCCTGGAGTTCTGCAGGAAGCTGGACGAGGCCGGACAGCTGCTGCAGAGGGGAGACGTGGACTATTACCGCAATCCTTCGTTCGAGCCGGAATGGGGCAAGCTGATCCTCGAATCCATGGTGGTGTCCTCCGGCGCGCGCATCATGTACGACGCGGCCTGCGTTGACGTGGAGATGGCGGACGAGAATACCATCCGCCGCTGCGTTTTCCACACCAAGCAGGGGAAGATCGCCGTGACGGCCCGCATCTTTATCGACGCCACCGGCGACGGAGACGTCGCGGAGATGAGCGGCGTGCCGTATGAGGTCGGCGGAGCCGACTTCGCCGGGCTGAGCATGTCCACCACCCAGGGCTCCCGGTGGGCCGGCCTGAACGTGCCCAAATACATGGAGGCCGAGAAGGCCTACCGGCAGAAGCAAATCGACGAGGGCGTGAAGATCCCCGTGTCCCTGTGCTGGGATCTGGAGGAGAAGCGCATCGCCGAGGGCAAGCTCGTGCGCCACGTGTCCAACAAGTACACCGGCTTCTTCCGCGTGATGATCCCCAACACGCCGGAGGACAACGCCGAGTTCGTCACTTTCGCTTTCCACAGCTACTACTGCCAGAACACCGACGCGGAGAATATCAGCCGTCAGATCCTGGAGCAGCACACGCTGATGAAGCAGTTCATGCTGTTCCTGCGCGAGTGCGTGCCCGGCTTCGAGAACATCCGCCTGACCGGCACCGGCGCTCTGCCCGGCGTGCGCGACAGCCGCCGCGTGTTCGGCGAGTACATGCTCAAGGCGGCGGACGTGTGCTGCGGCACCAAGTTCGACGACGGCATCGCCCGGTTCCCCGAGGTGCTGGACTGCCACCATCCCACCAGCGGAACGCTGATGTTCCAGCGCCATTTCCACATGAAGGAGCCCCAGGGCAGCGCGGTGACGATCCAGCACGGATGCCCGGCGGAGATGCACCCCTTCGGAGAGCCCGAGGGAATGGAGGTCCGCCCGAATCCCAGGGACTACTGCGAGATCCCGTACCGCAGCCTGCTGCCCAGGAAGGTGGACAACCTGCTGACGGTGGGACGCTGCTGCTCCTCCGAGTTCCACGCCAACGGCGCCATGCGCATCATCGGGCCCGCCATGGGCACCGGACACGCTGCCGGCGTGGCGGCGGACATGGCCCTGAAGCGGGGCGTGCGTCCGCGCGACCTGGACGGCAGGGAAGTCCGCAAGGTGCTGATCGAAGAGGAGAAGGTACCGCTCGACGAGCCCTGCAGCGGACACTGGGCCATGCTGCGGAACGCTCCGGGCGAGATCCATGTCGCTCCGGTCGGAGACTATGCCGCCATTGAAGGCGTCAGCATGTTCTGATCATAGGAACTGAAGATGTAACCGGGATGTGGCTGTGTTTGACACGCTGCATCCCGGTATTATTATTAGAATAGGTAAAAAATTATGGTTGAAAACAGCCTAAACATAGCGTATGATAAGTGCGAGGTGATCATATATGACGATAGATACCGCTGCCATCGTTTCCGTGAGCGAGGCAAATCAGAATTTCTCCCGTGTGACGCGGATCGCGGACAAGAATGGCCAGGCTGTCATCTTCAAAAACAACAGGCCAAAGTATCTGCTCATAGATATCGACAACAATCCGTTTCTCGAAATGACGGACGACGAGAAGATCGACGTGGTTGCCGCCCGCATCATGGAACGGTACCGTCCCGCATTTCTGGAGCTGGCGAAATGATCCGGTTTTCCAGAGAAAAAGTGGAACTGCTGCACAAGTATATCGCGCAGGAGACGGGAGGAAGCATAGGGATCCGGGATGAAGGGCTGCTGGAGTCGGCCCTTGAAGGAGCTTTTGCCACATTCGACGGGATCGAACTGTATCCCTCGAAAGAGGAAAAGGGAGCGAGGCTTGGATTCAGCCTCATCTCCGACCATGCCTTCGTGGATGGAAACAAGCGCATTGGAATGTACGTGATGCTGACATTTCTCGAGGTCAACGGCATACGAATGTCTGCGACAAATGCCGAAGTGGCCGATGCCGGTCTGAAGGTGGCCGCGGGAGAAATGGGTTATGAAGAACTGCTCCAATGGGTAAGAAACCACCGGGCCGGGTATTGAAGATAATACGCTGCGGCAGCGGCTCCGACGGACGGACTCCGGCGGGGCCGCTTTTCCGTCAGGAAAGGAAAATCCCGGTTTCCTCTTGCAATCCGCGGAAAAGCGTGTATAATGACTATCGTAAGCAAACTGTTTACGATAGAACGGAGGGGCTTATGAGAAGCAAGGATCCGCAGCTCATGGAGAAGATCGGAAGATTCGCCGGGGACTACTACCGGCAGAACCGCCGGACGCCCACCACGCGGGAGATCGCCGCGGCGGTCGGCGTGTCCGCCGCCTGCGCCTACAACTATCTGGTGGAGATGGACCGGCGGGGGATGCTGAGCTATGAGAACGGAAGGATCGCCGGCCTGTCCCGGATCGACAAGACGAGGACCGGATACTTTTCCGCCCCCCTGGTGGGCAGCATCAACTGTGGCGACCCGGAGACGGAGGAGGAGCAGGTGGAGATGTACGTCAGCCTGCCGGAGGCGATCTTCGGCACGGGGCGCTTCTATCTGCTGCGGGCCTCCGGGGACTCCATGGAGGACGCCGGCATCGGCGACGGGGACCTGATCCTGATCGACCGGGTGACCGAATGCGAGCCCGGGGACATCGTGGTGGCCATGAACGAGGACGGGGAGAACACCCTGAAGCGCTACGGCGGGGTGGACCCGGAGACGCGCCGAGCCGTGCTGGAGTACGCCAACGAGCGCGTGTATCCCGGAAAACGCATCCTGGTGCGGGAGCTGGTCCTGCAGGGCGTGGCCAGAAAAGTGATCCGCGACCTGTGAGGACGGCCCATGGATAGGACGTATCTGTGCATCGACCTGAAGTCCTACTACGCCTCGGTGGAGTGCGTGAAGCGGGGCCTGGACCCGCTGAAGGCCGATCTCCTGGTGGCGGACCCGTCCCGGTCGGACAAGACCATCTGCCTGGCGGTGTCGCCGTCCCTGAAGGCCAAGGGCGTGCCCTCGCGGCCGCGCCTGTTCGAGGCGAAGGAGAAGATCCGGGAGTATGAGGCGGCGCACCGGACGAAGCTGGACTGGATCATCGCGACGCCCCGCATGGCGGAATACGAGCGCATCTCCGCGCAGATCTTCGGCATCTATCTGAGGTACGTGTCGCCGGAGGACGTGCACGTGTATTCCATCGACGAGTGCTTCATCGACGTCACGCACTATCTCTACGCCTACCGGGAGAAGGCGGCGGCCGCCGGCACCAGCCCGGCCAGGGAGCTGGCCATGCCGATGATCCGGGACGTACTGCGCACCACCGGGATCACGGCCACGGCGGGGATCGGGACGAATCTGTACCTGGCCAAGGTGGCCATGGACATCGTGGCCAAGAAGGCTCCGGCGGACGAGTACGGCGTGCGCATCGCAGAGCTGGACGAGGACACGTACAAGTTCCTGCTGTGGGACCACCGGCCGCTGACGGACTTCTGGCAGATCGGCATCGGCAAGTCCCGGCGCCTGGCCTCGGCCGGCCTGTACACCATGGGGGACATCGCGGCGCGCTCCCAGTGGGACGAGGAATACTTTTACAGGACCTTCGGCATCGACGCCGAGATCCTGATCGACCACGCCTGGGGCGCGGAGCCGGTGACCATGCAGGACATCAAGAACTACCGCACGGAGGAGCACAGTCTCTCCGTGGGGCAGGTGCTCCCCAGGCCCTACCGTTACGAAGAGGCGAAGATCGTCTTCGGGGAGATGGTGGAGAGCCTGTGCGCGGACCTGTTCGCGAAGAACCTGGTCGCCCGGACCTTCACCTGGTGGCTGAGCTACGACTGGAAGAGCCTGGAGGCCTGCCCGGACTACGCCGGGCCGCTGTCGCTGGATTTCTACGGGCGGCTGCACCCCCGGCACAGCAACGGCACGGTGCGCCTGTCCGCGCTGACCAACCGCCTGGCGGCGGTCATGGAGCCGATGCTGAGGCAGTTCGATGAGAAGACGGACCACCGGCTGCTGTACCGGCGGCTGGGCGTCTGCGCCGGCGACGTGACGGAGGACGCGGGCCTGCTGCAGCTGAGCCTCTTCGTCGACCATGAGGCCGTGGAGCGGGAGCGGCGCCTGCAGGGCGCCATGCTGAACGTGCGCCGGAAATACGGGCCCAATGCCCTGTTCCGCGGGACGGACCTGCTGGAGGGCGCCACGGCGCTGGAGAGGAACAGACAGATTGGCGGACACCGCGCCTGACGGCCGGGCTCCGCCGGAGAGCGGAGGACAGTCATGGAACGGAAAACGGACGCGGCCGTGCCGGAGGGCTTCCGGTACCGGGAGGTCTATCTGAAGGGCCGGCCGGGACACGGCAGATACGACGATTTCTCCGTCCGGCACCCGCGGATGGACGTGGGGCACCGGGCGAAGATCTTCGCGCCCTTCGACGCCCTGCGCGGCTTCAGCGCGGCCATCCTGGAGAAGAAGGCCGAGAGCGAGCGCGAGGGAGAGAGAACGGAGGAAGAGGACGGCTTCTGACAGCCGGCAAGAATGAAGGAGAGGAGGAGCGGACATGTGCACGCGGTTTTACGTGGAGCCGGAGACGGAGGAGCTGCGCTGGATCACGGAGGCGCTGCGCCGGTCGCGGCTGACGGGAAAGTTCATCCGGGCGGGGGACGCGGTCCTCACCGCCGGAGAGATGCGCCCGTCGAACGTGCTGCCGGTCGTCGCGCCGGACAGGAACGGGGACCGGGCGGTGTATCCCATGCGCTGGGGCTTCAGCTTCCCGAACCACAGGCCCGTCGTGAACGCCCGCAGCGAGACGGCGGCGGAGCTGCCGGCCTTCCGGGACTCCTGGAAGAACCGGAGGTGCATGATCCCGGCCTCCTGGTATTACGAGTGGGAGCATCTGCCCCTGGCGGACGGGAAGACGAAGCCGGGGGACAGGTACATGTTCCAGCCCCGCGGGGAGGCGGTATGCTGGCTGTGCGGCCTGTACCGCATCGAGGACGGGCTGCCGTGCTTCGTCGTGCTGACGAGGGAGGCGGAGGGCGCCGCGCGGGAGATCCACGGCCGGATGCCCCTGATCCTTCCGGAGGGCTGCCTCGACGCCTGGATCCGTCCCGGGACGAAGCCGGAGGACCTGCTCGCGCTGGCCCGCACGGACGTGATCGCGGAGCGGGCGGAACGCCGCCCGAAGAGGGCGGAAACCCTTGACGCGGCCCCGTGATGATGATAGAATAATAAAGCTACGAACGGGAAGAGTAGCGGACCACCGAGGCAAAAGAGAACGGGCGTCACCGGCTGAAAGCGCCTCCTGCAGCGGATCCGCGAACGTGCGCCCGGGAGCATCGGGGGCAATGCCCCGCGCCTGGCGGCGTTATCTGCCATCGAGTGATAAGAAAGAGTGGAACCGCGACAGCCGCCTCTTGGACAGAGGCGGCTTTATCTTTTTGCTACGGAGGTCGGGACATGACACGACTCGGCGAGACCATACGGGCGTACAAGGCCCGCGACCCGGCGGCGCGTTCGTCGCTGGAGATCTTCCTGCTGTATCCGGGGCTCCACGCCCTGATCTACCACCGCGTCGCCCACTGGCTGTACAAGAGAAAGCTCCTGTTCCTGGCCCGGTGCGTGTCCCAGTGGAGCCGTCATTTCACGGGCATCGAGATCCACCCGGGCGCCACGATCGGGCGGCGGCTGGTGATCGACCACGGCATGGGCATCGTGATCGGAGAGACGACGGTCATCGGGGACGACGTGCTGCTGTATCAGGGGGTGACCCTGGGCGGCACCGGCAAGGACAAGGGCAAGCGCCATCCCACGCTGGGGAACAACGTGATGGTCGGCTGCGGCGCCAAGATCCTGGGCCCGTTCACCGTCGGGGACAACGCCCGCGTGGCGGCCAACGCCGTCGTGCTGAGCGAGATCCCGCCGGACAGCACCGCCGTGGGCGTCCCGGCGCGCGTCGTGCGCGTGGCCGGGGAGCGCGTGGACTACACGTCGAACGTGGACCAGATCCACGTCCTCGACCCCGTCAAGATCGAACTGACGGCTGTGAAGGAACAGCTGAGTCTTCTGGAAAAAGCTATGGAGGAAATGCAGAAATGAAACTATTCAACACCATGACCATGCGCAAGGAGGAGTTCGTGCCCCTGGAGGAGGGGAAGGTGAAGATGTACGCCTGCGGCCCCACCGTGTACAACTACATCCACGTGGGCAACGCCCGTCCCATCATCATGTTCGACGTGCTTCGCCGCTATCTGGAGTACCGCGGCTACGACGTGACCTTCGTGCAGAACTTCACCGACGTGGACGACAAGATCATCAACCGCGCCAACGAGGAGGGCATCTCCAGCGCCGAGGTCGCGGAGAAGTACATCAGGGAGTATTACACCGACGCGCACGGGCTGGGCGTCCGCGAGGCCACGGTGCATCCCCGGGCCACCGAGAACATCCAGGGGATCATCGACATCGTCTCCACCCTGATCGAGAAGGGGTATGCCTACGAGGTGAACGGCGACGTGTACTACCGCACGCTGAAGTTCGCGGACTACGGCAAGCTGTCCCACCAGCCCCTGGAGGAACTGCAGGCCGGCGCCAGGATCGACGTGGCGGACGTCAAGGAGAACCCGATGGACTTCGCCCTGTGGAAGGCCGCCAAGCCCGGCGAGCCCTACTGGGAGTCCCCGTGGGGCAGGGGCCGTCCCGGCTGGCACATCGAGTGCAGCGCCATGAGCATGCGCTATCTCGGAAAGACGCTGGACATCCACTGCGGCGGCCAGGACCTGACCTTCCCGCACCATGAGAACGAGATCGCCCAGAGCGAAGCGGCCAACGGCTGCGAGTTCGTGCGCTACTGGGTGCACAACGGCTTCATCAGCATCGACAACAAAAAGATGAGCAAGTCCCTGGGCAACTTCTTCACCGTGCGCGAGGCGGCGGAGGCCTACGGGTATCCCACGATCCGCATGTTCATGCTGATGAGCCACTACCGCAGCCCGCTGAACTACTCCGGTGAGATCCTGCTGCAGGCCAAGGCCGCGCGGGAGCGCGTGGAGACGGCCATGGAGAACCTCCGCTTCCTGACGAAGAACGCTCCCGAAGGAGAGCTGAACGGGGAACAGAAGGCCTTCGTGGACAGCCTGCCACGCTACAGGGAGAGGTTCATTGAAGCCATGGAGGACGATTTCAACACGGCCGACGCGATCGCCGTGATCTTCGAGCTCGTCCGCGAGGCCAACGCCGCCACGGCGGCGGAGAAGCAGCCCGTGCGCGCCGTCGCGCAGGCCGCCCTGGATCTGCTGGAGGAGCTCAACGGCGTGGTGGGCATCGTCTACGGGAACGAGGACGACGACGCCGGCCTGACCGCGAAGGTCGAAGCCCTGATCGAAGCCCGGGCGCAGGCGAAGAAGGAGAAGAACTACGCCGAGGCGGACCGTATCCGCGACGAGCTGAAGGACATGGGCATCGCCATCATGGACACCAAGCAGGGCGTGCAGTGGAAGAAGATCTGATCTTCCCTTAAGCATCCTGAATAATCATTCATCCGCAGGGAGGGACCGCACATGAAACTGGTCGTCATCGACGGCAACAGCATCGTCAACCGGGCGTTTTACGGCGTCCGCGCGCTGACGGCCGGCGACGGCACGCCGACCAACGCGATCTTCGGCTTTTTGAACATCTATCTGAAGCTGATCGCTGACGAGAAGCCGGACGCGCTGTGCGTGACCTTCGACCGGAAGGAGCCGACCTTCCGGCATCTGAAATACGACGGCTACAAGGCCCAGAGGAAGGCGATGCCGGAGGAGCTCTCCGCGCAGATGCCGGTCCTCAAGGAAGTGCTGGACGCAATGAACGTGCCTCGGTACGAGCTGGCCGGCTGGGAAGCCGACGACCTGATCGGCACCATCGCCGCAGCCTGCGAGGCCGGCGGCTGGGAGTGCGTGGCCGTGACGGGGGACAAGGACAGCTTCCAGCTGATCGGCCCCGGCACGTCGGTGCGCCACGTGAAGACGCGCATGGGCCAGACGGAGACCGTCCTGTACGACACGGAGCGCTTCGAGCAGGAGTACGGCTTCGCGCCCCCGGTCATGGTGGACCTGAAGGCCCTCATGGGCGACTCCTCGGACAACATCCCGGGCGTGCCCGGCGTGGGCGAGAAGACGGCCATGGACCTCCTGCATAAGTACGGAAGCCTCGAGGGCGTGTACGGCGCCATCGACTCCCCGGAGATCAAAGAGGGCGTGAGGAAGAAGCTGGCGGCCGGCCGGGAGTCCGCGGAGATGTCCTACGACCTGGCCACGATCCGCCGGGACGCCCCCATCGACTTCGACCCGGAGGCAAACCGCGTGCGCGAGCCAGACAACGACGCGCTGTACGCGATCTTCCGCAGGCTGGAGTTCACGAAGCTGACCGAACGCTTCGGGCTGAAGCCGCCCGCGGACGCCGTGGCGCGGGCCGGGGCGGAGGAGAAGGCCTATACGGATACGGAGTGCCGCGGCCCGGAGGATCTGCAGGCCATGCTCGATGAGGCCCGGAAGGCCGGGACCGTCACGGCCGTCCTGACGGACGGAGGGACCCTGTGCGTGATCGCCGGGGACCGCAGGTACACCGCCTCGCCGGAGACGCCCGGCTGTGAAGAGGCGCTGCGCGGCCTGTTCGGACCGGAGATCCGGAAGAACGGCTATGAGCTCAAGGACCTGCACCGCCGGCTGCTGGAACGCGGCATCGAGGCGGAGGGCTGGTCGTTCGACTGCGCCCTGGCAGCCTATCTGCTGGCCCCCACGGACAGCGCGTATCCGCTGGACGGGCTGTGCGCCCGCTATCTGGGGAGGCCCGTATCCTTAGGCGCGCCTTCCGACGGACAGATGTCCCTCCTGGACGAACGGGACGAGGACGAGGACGCGCGCCGGACGGCGGCCGCCGTCGACCAGCTCGTGCCCGTGCTCGGGGAGAAACTGGAGCAGGAGGGGCTGGACGGCCTTCTGAGGGACGTCGAGATGCCCCTGTGCGCCGTTCTGGCGGAGATGGAGCATACGGGCTTCCTCGCCGACCGGGAGGCGCTGAAGCGCTTCGGAGAGCTCCTGGCGGGACGCATCTCCGAACTGGAGAACCTGATCTACGACCTGGCCGGGGAGAGGTTCAACATCAACTCCCCGAAGCAGCTGGGGCACATCCTCTTCGACAAGCTCCTGCTGCCGCCGCCGAAGAAGACGAAGACCGGATACAGCACCGGCGCCGACGTGCTGGAAAAGCTGTATGACAGACATGCCGTCATCCCGGCCGTGCTGGAATACCGGCAGTATACGAAGCTCAAGAGCACGTACGCCGACGGACTGTCCGCGGTGATCGCGGACGACGGAAGGATCCACACGAAGTTCCAGATGACGGTGACCGCCACGGGGCGCCTGAGCTCCGTGGAGCCGAACCTGCAGAACATCCCCGTCCGGACGGAACTGGGCGGAGAGCTGCGGAAGATGTTCATCGCCGGACCGGGGAACGTCCTCGTGGACGCGGACTACAGCCAGATCGAGCTGCGGCTGCTGGCGCACATCTCCGGGGACGAGGCCATGCGCCGCGCCTTCATCGACGGGGAGGACATCCACGCGGTCACGGCCAGCCAGGTGCTGGGCATCCCGCTGGAGCAGGTGACGAAGCAGCAGAGAAGCCACGCCAAGGCCGTGAACTTCGGCATCGTGTACGGCATCTCCGCGTTCTCCCTGGCGCAGGACATCCACGTCTCCGTGGCGGAGGCCAGGGCGTACATGGAGAGCTATCTGGAGAAGTACAGCGGCGTGCGCGAATACATGAAGAGGGTCGTGGAGCAGGCGAAGAAGGACGGCTACGTTTCCAGCCTGTACGGCCGGCGGCGGGCGCTGCCGGAACTTGCCTCCCACGACAGGAACCTGAGGGCCTTCGGGGAACGCGTGGCGCTGAACATGCCCATCCAGGGCACGGCGGCGGACGTGATGAAGATCGCCATGATCCGCGTGGACCGGGCCCTGAAGAAGTCCGGCCTGCGCGCGCGGCTCCTCCTGCAGGTGCACGACGAGCTGATCGTCGAATGCCCCGAGGACGAGGCGGAGCGTACGGCGGAGATCCTGTCCGAAGAGATGAGGAACGCCGCCGAACTGTCCGTGCCGCTGCCCGTGGAGGCCAAGTGGGGAAAGAGCTGGTACGAGGCGAAATGACGGAACTCGAGATACGTGCCGCCGGCGCGGCGGACATGGAGGATATCCTCGCGCTGGAGAAGCTCTGCTTCCGTCCGCCCTGGACCGCGGCGTCGCTGGCCGCGGAGAGGGAGGATCCTGACGGGCTGCTGCTGGCCGCCTCGCGCGGCGGCCGCTTCGCCGGCTTCTGCCTGATGCACCGGGCCGGAGACCAGGCGGAGCTTTATCAGATCGCGGTACGCCCGGAGGAGAGAAGGAACGGGACGGCCCTGGCGCTGCTGCGCCGGGCGGAAGCCTGGGCCCGGGAGAACGGGATGACGGAGGCCTTTCTCGAGGTGCGCGTCTCCAACGCGCCCGCCGTCGGACTATACGGGAAAGCCGGATGGCGCCGGTTGGGCGTCCGGAAGAACTATTACGTCGAACCCGTCGAGGACGCTGTCCTCTGCGGGAAGGAGCTGAAGGAATGATCATTTTATCTGTGGAATCGTCCTGCGACGAGACGGCGGTCGCCGTCACGCGGGACGGCAGGGAGGTGCTGGCGGACGAGATCTTCTCCCAGGCGGACCTGCACGCCCTGTACGGCGGCGTGGTGCCGGAGATCGCGTCCCGGAACCATATAAAAGTTATCAGCCGCCTGGCAGACGCGGCCCTCGAGCACGCGGGCATCGGGCGGAAGGACATCGGCGCCGTGGCCGTGACGTACGCGCCCGGCCTGATCGGTGCCCTGCTCGTCGGTCTGAACTTCGCCAAGGGCCTGGCGCTGGCGCTGGACGTGCCGCTGATCCCGGTGCACCACATCCGCGGGCACATCGCGGCCAACTACATCGCGTTTCCCGAACTGGAACCGCCCTTCTGCGCCCTGATTGTGTCCGGCGGCAACAGCATCATCGCCGACGTGCGCGGGTATACGGACATCCGGATCCTCGGCTGCTCCCGCGACGACGCGGCGGGGGAGTGCTTCGACAAGGCGGCACGCGTGCTCGGGCTTCCGTATCCCGGCGGAAAGCCGATGCAGGAGCTCGCGGCCGGCGGGGACGAGAACGCCTACCGCCTGCCCGTGGGACATATCGACGGGCATCCGTACGACATGTCCTTCTCCGGCCTGAAGACCGCCGTCGTGAACCTGGTGCACAACGCCGAACAGAAGGGGGAGACGATCGACCGGGCGGGACTGGCCGCCTCCTTCCAGAAGGCCGTCAGCGACACGCTGGTGCCCAGGACCATGGACGCCGTGAAGGCGCTCGGGTACGGCACGGTCTCCATTGCGGGCGGCGTGGCCGCGAACGCCAGGGTGCGCGCGGACTTCGAGAAGGCCTGCCGGGAGGCGGGCGTCAGGCTGTACGCGCCTCCGCTGAAGCTGTGCGGCGACAACGGGGCGATGATCGGGTGCCAGGGCTATTACGAATATCTGGCCGGCGTGCGCGCCGGACAGGAGCTCAACGCCTACGCGACGATGGACGTCGACGATCTGTACTACTGAAAACAATGGGAACGGAACGGCGGGCCGGAGAGGCCCGCCGTCTCCGCAATTAGCAGACGGATACGGGCGAACTTGCATATAGTGACGATTCTTGCGGGAAAAGCGCCCGAATATGAAGGACATGATGCATAAAGATTTCAAAAATACACAATTTTATTGCTTTAAAGTATTGCTTTCCCGTTTTTTCCGGGTGTATAATGAGCCGTATTTTTTGGCGGACCCTTCCGCCGGTTAAGTAGGAGGAAACGAGAATGAAACTTGACGTACTCAAACCCGTATATGACAAGGTCGTCGCCCGCGACGGCGATCAGAAGGAATTCCTGCAGGCGGTCCTCGAGGTCCTGGAGTCCCTGGAGCCCGTGGCCCAGAAGCGTCCGGATCTGGTCGAGGCCGGCATCTTCGACCGCATCGTGGAGCCCGAGCGGATGATCATCTTCCGCGTGCCCTGGGTCGACGACAGCGGCAAGGTCCAGGTCAACCGCGGCTTCCGCGTGCAGTTCAACTCCGCCATCGGCCCCTACAAGGGCGGTCTGCGTTTCCACCCCTCCGTCAACCTTTCCGTCATCAAGTTCCTCGGCTTCGAGCAGATCTTCAAGAACAGCCTGACCAGCCTGCCGATGGGCGGCAGCAAGGGCGGCTCCGACTTCGACCCGAAGGGCAAGAGCGAGAACGAGGTCATGCGGTTCTGCCAGAGCTTCATGACGGAGCTCTACCGCCACGTCGGTCCGGATACCGACGTCCCCGCCGGCGATATCGGCGTCGGCGGACGCGAGGTCGGCTATCTGTTCGGCCAGTACAAGAAGATCACCAACGAGTGGACCGGCGTCCTGACCGGCAAGGGTCTGACCTTCGGCGGCAGCCTGGCGCGCACCGAGGCCACCGGCTACGGCCTGTGCTACTTCGCCTCCGCGATGCTGCGGGAGATGAAGGGCGAGAGCTTCGAGGGCAAGACGGTCGTCGTCTCCGGCAGCGGCAACGTCGCCATTTACGCATGCCAGAAGGCCACCCAGCTGGGCGGCAAGGTCGTCGCCATGTCCGACTCCAACGGCTACGTTTACGACGCGGACGGCATCAAGCTCGACGTCGTGCGCCAGATCAAGGAGGTCGAGAGAGGCCGCATCAAGGAGTATGCCGAGAGAGTTCCCGGCGCCGTCTACACCGAAGGCTGCCGCGGCATCTGGGGCATCAAGTGCGATATCGCGCTGCCCTGCGCCACCCAGAACGAGCTGGATCTCGAAGGCGCCGAGAAGCTGATTGCCAACGGTGTCATGGCCGTGTGCGAAGGCGCCAACATGCCCACCACGCCCGAAGCGACCGCCGCGTTCCAGAACGCGGGCGTCCTGTTCAGCCCCGGCAAGGCTTCCAACGCCGGCGGCGTGGCCACCTCCGGCCTGGAGATGAGCCAGAACAGCATGCGCTACGGCTGGACGTTCGAGGAAGTGGACGCGAAGCTGAAGGACATCATGGAGAACATCTTCGCCAGCGCCTGGAAGGCCGCGAAGGACTACGGCGCGGGCGACGACCTCGTGGTCGGCGCGAACATCGCCGGTTTCCTGAAGGTCGCCGAGGCCATGAAGGCCCAGGGCGTCGTCTGATCTTTTCATTGCCTTTTCCGCCGCGCGCGGATACAATGGAATACAGTTCGGGGGCTTCTGAACGGAAGCCCCCGCTTTTCGTATGGGGACGGACGTCCCGGAGAGGAGGTGCCGGAATGGCTGCCGGAAAAAGACCCGTCACGGAGGCGGACAGGCGGGAGCTGGACAGCCTCCTGCGGCAGTCCGTGCACATGAGCGAAACGGGGTTCGCCATCGAGCTGGAGGCCCTGGCGGAGCGCTGGGACGCTCTGCTGAAGCGCACGGGGCTGCACGCGGGCTACCGCCTGGCGGCAGACGCGCTGTCGGAGGAGTACCGCACGGCGTACGGCAGGCCGTACCTCTTCTCGGAAAAGTGCATGGCCTATGAGATCGAATATCACGCGGACGCGTTCTTCTGGGCCGCGGGATACCGGGGATACCGGAGGAACGTCACCTCGTTCCTGTTCAGCCGGCAGGACCTGATCAGCCACTGCCGCGTGATCGATATATCCACGGAGGACACGGCGAGCCGCCGGCAGCGCCTGATGTTCCGCTACCGGAGCGGCGTGCGTCCGGAATACCGGAACACGCCGGCAGACCCGTTCGACCGCGCTCCGTTTTTCAGGCGCCTCCTGAGGCGTCTGGCGCGTTTTTCCGGAAAGGACAGGTGAGACCATGGGCACCGGTATAACGGCAATGGGCGAGCTTCTGGCGGACCTGACAGCCTGCGGGACCAACGAGGACGGCTTCCCCGTGTTCTCCGCGCATCCCGGCGGAGCCCCGGCCAATTTCCTTGCGGCGGCGGCCGCGGACGGAACTCCCGCCGCGATGATCGGCAAGGTGGGCGCCGACGCGTTCGGCCGGATGCTGAAGGAGGAGCTGCGGCGCAGGGGCGTCCGCGTATCCGGAGTGATCGAGGATCCTGACGTGTTCACGACGCTCGCGTTCGTGACGGTGGGTCCGGACGGAAGCCGGGAGTTCAGCTTCGCGAGAAAGCCCGGCGCGGACACCTGCCTGCGGCCGGAGGAGACGGACATGTCCCTGATCGCCCGCTCGGCGGTCTTCCACTTCGGCACGCTGTCCCTGACGGACGAGCCTTCGGCGTCGGCCCTGAAAGCGGCCGCCGCGGAGGCGAAACGGCTGGGAGTTGCCGTCAGTGTGGATCCGAACTACCGCCCGGCCCTGTGGCCGGACGGGGAGAGCGCCAGAACGGCCATGGAATGGGCGCTGGGGCAGGCGGACATCGTGAAGATCAGCGGCGAAGAGCTGCGGTTCCTCCGGGACGCCGGCCCGGAAGAGGGCGCGGAGCGGCTCCTGAACGAAGGCGCGCGCCTCGTGTTCGTCACGCTGGGAGCGGACGGATGCTTTGCGGCGAACGCACGGGCTTCCGTGCGCCTGCCGGTCCCCGCAGGACTGAAGGCGGCGGATACCACCGGCGCGGGGGACATCTTCGGCGGGACCGCCGTCAGCCGTTTCCTGAAGACCGGAAAGAAGCCGGAGGAACTGGAGCGCGAGGAACTGGAGGACATCGCGCGGTACGCCAACGCGGCGGCTGCGCTGTCCGTCATGCGGCCGGGCGGCATGGGGAGCGTGCCCTCGCCGGAGGAGGTCGCGGCCGTCCTCCGGACCGGCGGACGGATGCGGTAAAAGATATATGAAAGCAGCAGCGCCTGACCATGCGGTCAGGCGCTGTTTTCCGTCTTTGTTCAGATATGCCGTCAGTCTTCGATCTCGGGAAGGAGGGTGTCTCCGTTCTCGTCGACCTGAAGATCGGGGTTGTCCGTGATCAGATCCTCTTCGGGGACGAAACCGGGATCTTCCGTGCCGGAGGGCTCGGAGCTCTGGGAATCGCCGGCCAGTTCGTCGGGATCGATGAGCTCATCGCCCATGTCCTCTTCGAAGGGGATCTCGATCTCCGGCAGGCTGGTGTCCTCGGAGGTGTCCGGCCAGTCCGTTCCGGCTGGTTCCCCGGGCTTCTCCGCAGACTCGGCGTCACCGGACGGGGCCGGCTCCTGGGAAGGAGCGGCGGCGTCGTCCGCCGGCGCGGTATCGGACGCGGGAGCGTCGGGAGCCTTTTCATCCTTCCCGGAGGAGAAGGAGCAGCCGGCGCAGAACGCGGCGGCCAGCAGGACGCAGAGCAGAAGGGAAATGATTCGTTTCATTTTCATCGCAATCTCCTGTCAGCGGGGGGACGGGGCCGGGAGAAGCCTCCCGGCCGGCGTCCGGCCCGCATGATGGTGGCTTGAGGTCAGGCGCGGTAGGCCATGACCTTTTCGAAATAGGTGTACATGGCAGCCATGCTGTTCTTGGCGGTCTCGCCGAAGCTCGCGCTGTTGAGCACGGAGCGCACGTAGGACAGGGGAGCGACGGCCACGGTGAACGCGCCGCCGGCCTCTCCGGTCACGGTAACGGTGTCGCCCAGCTGATGCGCGGAGATATCGGGGATCCGGACGCGGTAGCGTCCGTCAGCCAGCTTCTCGGCCTCGAAGGTGTTTCCGTTGAACTCGGCGGAAGCCGTCAGTTCCGTGCCCTTCTCCACCGTCAGGATCACGTCCAGAGCGGTGGTGGAGTCGAGGACCAGCTTGTAGGTCGCCTTGGTGACCTTGGAGCCGTCCAGCTCCTTCACGAACTTGTAGCCGGCGACGGCAGCCTTGACGGCGTCGAAGTCATACCCGTCCGCATAGTGCAGGGTCATGGCGGCATAGTCTTCGCCGAGCTTCCAGCCGTTGGTCTCGGACAGGAAGAGCTGGGAGTAATAGCCGTAGTCCGCCAGGGCGTGGATCAGGTCGATGACCTTGGCGTTGAAGCTGGAGGAGTGCTCGTCGAAGTACGCGATGTACTGCTCGACGGAGTACTCGGCCTCTACGGTCTGGCCGTCGCCGTAGTGGAAGACGGCTTTGATCGTATCCGCCATCTGGATGCTCGTTACGAAGCAGGTGAAGCGGTAGTAGGTCTTCGAGGAGTTCATGCTGTTCTCGTCGAAGTCGACGCGGACAGGCTCGGAGGAGCCGACCGTGAACTCCATGTAGCTCTCGCTGTAGTCCACGCCGTCGATCTCGGGCAGATCCATGAAGAAGTTCACGCCGATCTGGCCGGACAGGACGAGGGACTTGCTCTTGAACACGGGTTTCACGGAGACGATCTCGATCTCCTCGGGTTCCTCCTCCGTGACCGTGACGTTGTCGTTACGCTCGGAGACGGTGACCTCGGCCTTGCCTGAGGACTCCACCTCGAAGACGAGCTGGGCGATGGTATCCCCGGCGGTAACGGCCGCTGCGGACGCGTACGCGATGGTCACGGTGCGGGCCTCTTCGTCCACATGTGCGGAATAGAGGACCGGGCTTTCGACATCGGACAGGGTGAGCCCCTCGGTGTAGGAGACGGTCACGAGGCCGTTGGTCACGTCGACGTCCTCCGTCAGGGTGACGGTGGCGGTGCTTTCGGCTCCGTTGACGTCAGCGGTGCCATCGACGCTCTGCTTTTCTGCGCCGTTCCTGGCGAGAGGCTTCTCGGTGAGCTTCGCGGCGTTCGTTCCGCCGGCGGGGCCCTTGGCGGCCGCGGCGGCGAGACGGCCCGCGATCTCGGAGGTCATCAGGCTCTCCCTGGTGACGTCGGCGCGAACCGCTTCGACGGAGGTGAACTGAGCGCCCTCGTCTTCATCGGAGACCGGGGCGGCTCCGTCGTACAGGCCGCTGGCCGGCCATACGCCTTCGCCGAAGTTGCCGCAGTCATACATGACTCCGTTGTCGAGATCGAACGCGTAGAGGGTGGAGACGTTGTCCGCGTAGTGGGACCAGTACAGCCACGTGCCGTCGAAGTACAGATCCTGATACAGGAAGTTGGTCTTGATGCCGGTATCCACCAGCAGTTCGGGCTCGGAGAACTCGAAGCCGGTGAGACGACCCTGGTCGTCGACCGTGGGGCCGAGCTCGGTCGTCCAGATCTTGCCGGTCTCGTCGACGAACGCGTAGATGCCGCCGAAGGCGTCTCTCATGAGGGCGGCGACGCCGGCGATGTAGGCGCCGTCAAGTTTCTCGGAGAAATTGCCGAAACCGTAGGGCACGCCGGAGAACTGAGCTCCGGTCCCGTCATCCTCGGGAGCGACGGGTCCTGCCATCAGGTAATAGGCATAGGAATATACCATGCCGATATACCCGTCGAGCCCGTAGGCGTCCGTCGCGCCGGCAGCCATGTCCGCGGCCCACAGATAGTTGTTGCTGTAATCCGTGAGGCCGTAGGTGGCGGGATCGACGGTGTAGATCACGGAGGAGGCGGAACTGGTATCCAGCGTGGCGGCGTAGATATCGCCGTCGTCCTCCACCAGCGTGGTGCGGACGTCCGCGGACGCCTTGGTGTCGTGCAGCCTCGTCCAGGCGGGCAGGCCGTTGGTATTGAAGGTGGAGAAGTACACTTCGCCGACTTCGTCCCAGATGATGCCGTTGACCTGCTGGTCGATGCGGGTGACCTTCACCTGGCACTCGGCGCTCTTGGTCTCGTCGGAGACCGCGGTGACGGTGACGGTGGCGGTGCCGGCGTCGACGGCGGTCAGGTGGCCGGCCTCATCGACGATGACGACGGTCTCGTCGGAGGAGGTCCAGGTGACGCGGCGGTCTTCGACCGTCAGCGGCAGGATCTCGGCGGACAGATCCACCTCGTTGCCCTTGTAGATGTCCAGAGTGGCGGGATCGATGGAGATGGAGGCGACGGCCAGAGGATCGACCGTCACGTTGTCGTTGACCTTCAGGGCCTTGGCGACCTCGTTGCCGGCGTAGTCGGCGGCGAAGACCGCGACGTAGCCCTCGGCCTCCTCGATGGCCTTGGTGGCGTCGAAGGTGCCGTCGGTGTACTCGGGGCTGTGCGGAGCGTATTCCGCGTAGGTCACTTCGCCGTCCAGGGACAGGATCGCGATGTAGGCGAGATTCATGTTGTCCGTGGCGGAGACCCAGATGTCGGTGCCGTCGAGGTAGGCGCTCTCGATCACGGGGGCGGTGTCGTCGATCGCGAAGTCGTAGCCGACGAATGCGCCGCGTCCGAGGACGTTGGCCTCGAGCAGATCATTGAATTCCTCTTCGTCGTAAAGGTTGCCGGTGTAGAAGTCCGTCATGTCATAGGCGTGCATCAGCATGCCGTAGTACTCGGGAATGGCGTAGAAGCCGATGCGGAAGGTGTCGCCCTCGGACAGGCCGTAGGCGGCCGGCTTCTTGTTCAGTCCGTAGGACTTCGTGCCGGTATTCTCCCAGGTGCCTCCGTTGACGTAATAGTACAGAGGATCGGTATTGTAGGCCTCGAGGGAGGAGGTGATGACCTCGGTCACGTCTCCGCCAACGCCGTCCGTCCTGGATACGGCGAAGCCGGTCGTTCCCGCGGAGCGGATGAGGTTGTAGTTCAGGCTGACGAACTGGTCGCCGCTGTTCACCGCCAGCGCGTCGCTGGGGAACTCATCCTCGGCGATATACGGGTTGCCGGTGAAGATGCTGAGGGCGGAACCGTACTTCATCGTGAGGTAGTTGGTATACTGGTTGCCGGAATAGTTGGCCAGGTCCGTCCCGTAGATAAGATCCGTGTAGGACGTATTGTCGAACATGGACGGATCGGTCCAGTTGCCGTAGAAGCCGAGGACGGGGATGCTGTGCTCGTCGCCGATCAGCTCGCCTTCGGCGGTCTTCGTGACGCATGTCACGTAGGTATAGCCCTCGACGTAGGCGCCGGAGGTGTAATACTCGTCAAGGAAGGCCTTGTCTTCATCGCCGATGGCGATGTATACGGTGACGTCCTTGCTGGATCCCGCCCGGACGACCAGCTGGCCTGCCACGGTCTCGGAGAACTGCAGCAGCAGATAGGCGTCGTGCGAGGAGATATTCCCGTCGCCGTCCATCTCGGCCGCGGCGAGGTCGAGCGCGGACCCGTCGTTCTCGCCGGACACGTAGTCCAGAACGGCCTGGGCGTCGGCGTCGTCCGTCACGCCGTCCTTGTTGACGTCGTGCGGGTCGTCCAGATCCTGCTCGTAGTCATAGCTGACGGAAGCGTTCAGAGTCCTGGTGCCGCGGTCCATGAACAGCAGGCCGTACGCCTGATACAGGTCCTGCGTGAACACGTCGGTGTCCAGTTCGTAGGACAGATCGCGGTCGGTGAGGTTGTATACGGTGAAGGAGTACCCGTACTCGCCGGTGCGCGACGGGTCGTCTCCCAGCTCGACTTTCACCTTGCCGTCGGCCGCGGCCCCGGTATAGGTGGTCAGGCCGGCGTCCTTCATCATGATGACGGAGGAGGCATTGACGGCTCTGGATACGTCGGCAAGGCCGGCGCCCTGCTGCAGGATGGAGATATATCCGTAGTCGTCGGTCATGGGCGTGGCGGTGCTCATGAGCAGGGACTGGATGATGGCCCTGCGGGAGTACTCTCCGGCCAGCGCGGCGTTCATCTCCTCGTAATCGGCCTCTTTGAGGTACTGGGCCGTCAGTGCGGAGAGGCCGGCGATGTGGGGCGCGGCCATGGAGGTGCCGGACATGAGCTCGTACTTGTCAGAACCTCCGGCGATGCCGGTCTTCGTCTTGTTGGTGCCCGCGACGGAATAGATGCTGCCGCCGGGGGCCGTGATCTCGGGCTTCATCAGAAGGGACCCGGGAACGCCCCAGGAGCTGAAGTCGGAGACGACGGCGTCGGAGCGGTCGGCGACGGCCTCATGGGCGACCTCGGAAGTGACCTTCACGGAACCCGTGTAGTAGGTGATGCCGCCGGTCTCCTTGGCGGTGGAGAGGGACTTCACGGTGTTCGCGTCGGCCAGGGTGAAGGAGGCCATCGGGAACGTACCCGTGAAGCCGTCCAGCTGCATGCCGATGGTTCCGGGCTGGTTGTTCGCGATGAGCACGCCGGCGGGGGCGTAGTCGATCGCGTTGTTGCCCTTTTCCACGAAGGTGGTGGAGCCGCGGTTGACGATCACGATCTTGCCCTGCAGGCTCTCGGCGGCGTCGACGGCGCTGTAGTCGGCGGCTTCGCCGATCGTGTCGATATAGACGTAATCGTATGTGCCGGGGATGTCGGTGAACTGTCCGCCGTCGGACTCGGCCTCGGTGATGTAGACGTTCAGGGTGTCATCGAAGCGCAGGGGGGAGCCGGTGTTGCCGACGTTGTCGGCGGAGGCAACGCCCAGGCTGTTGATGAAGGAGCCGGGGCTGCCGCCGGTGTGCATCGACACGTCGTCGATGAACAGATCGAGTCCGTAGATGTTGTAGTCGGTGAACGCGCCGGAGTTGCCCGCGGAGATGGAGGCGACCATGCCCGCGTTCGTCTCGCTGTCGGCCAGGGCGTTCAGAACGTCCTGATAGGAGTTGTCGTAGGTGAAGCCGGGAGCGGCGCCGCCCAGAGAGAGGTTCACGGCGTCGGCGTCCATGGCGATGGCGTCCTCGATGGCGGCATAGTAATCGGAATCATACGCGCCGCCGCCCGCGCCGAACACCTTCATGACGAGCAGCTGGGCGTCGGGGGCCATTCCCACGGCATGCACGGTCTCAACGGAATCCGCGAAGGAGTCTCCGTCCTTCACGAAGCGGTTGGCCGCGGCGATGCCGGCGACGTGGGAGCCGTGTTCGCCCTCGGTGTCGCTGAGGTGGTTGATCGTCACATTGCCGTCGATGTAGTTGTAGGCATAGGGAATCTTGGAGGACAGATATACGCCTTCGCCGTTCAGGGCGGCGGAGGGGATGTCCTCCTCGGTCATGACGTCGTAGGTCCTGCCCGTGGCCTTCTCTTCCTGCTCGATGGCATAATCGAAGGCATCTCCGTCGAAGGAGATGTGCGTCGGGTCGATGCCGGTGTCGATGATGGCGATCCTGGTGCCCGCTCCGGTGTATCCGGCGGCCCAGGTGCCGGCAGCTCCGGTCATGACGGAACTGGTGACGGCCGTGTCAGGCTCGGCGGTCCCGGGAGAAGGAACGGTGTAGAGGTTCTCGCGCTGGACGGATCTGACGCCGTCGACGCGCTCGATCGCCGGGATGTCCTTGACCTTCACCCAGGTGGAGAAGGCGTTGGTCAGCAGCGTCAGGTTCCAGACGACATCAAGTGTGTAGCCGATCTTGTTCTCGATGGATGCCTGGATGTTCTTCTGATGGGTGCGGAGGGTCGCGCGGTAGCTGGTCGCGGAACCGTTCCGGCCGATCCCCTGGGCGGAGTAGCCCGCGTCGACCGCGGAAGGCTCCGTAAGGAAGACCGATACTCTGACGAGCTCGTTCAGAGACGTGTCGGGAGTCAGAGCGGACGTGTCCGGAATGATCTCCTGCTCGTCGATCTCGCCGAGCTTGTGGACTCCCAGGGTCGCGGGATCGAGATCCTGCAGCCGGGAGGCGCTCTCTGCGGGGTTCTCCGCCGGTTCGTCGTCGTCACCGACAGCCAGCGCCGCGATGCCGGGCGCGCCTGTCAGGAGCAGACACAGGCAGAGAAGCAGGGCGAGGAGCTTGCTAACGTTCTTGTGCATATGGTTTCCTCCTACTTTCTTTTGCTTGCGTGTGGTAAAAAGATGGATTTGCCTGCGCGGACCATATAAAGGTCCACAATGCGGTATTATACCCAATATGCACTTCAGGCGCAAGAAGTGGAGCGAGAAAAAACCGCCATCCTTACAAAAAAGAAAGCGGTTACCGATATGCAGAAAAACCTCCCTCCGCCGGACGTCGGCGGAGGGAGGCGGAGAGCGGGAATACAGGGGTCAGTCGGTGAACTCCCAGGCGGTGTCCAGGGCGATCTCCATCATGTCGCGGAAGGTGTCCTGGCGCTCCTGGGCGGAGAGCCCTTCTCCCGTGAAGCAGTGGTCGGAGATGCTCAGCAGGCTCAGCGCCTTCTTGCCCATGTGGCTGGCGGTCAGGTAGACGCCGGCCGTCTCCATCTCTACGGCGAGCATATGCTCGTCGCGGTACAGCTGGTAGGCGTTCGGAACGGCGGAGTAGAACATGTCGCTCGTCATGACGGTGCCCACCATCGTATGCACGCCCTTCTCGGCGGCCAGGCGGTCGGCCGTCTTCAGCATCGCGTAGTCGGCGACGGCGGGAAGCGTGCCGGGGAAGCCGTACTGGGCGGCGTAGTTGCTGTTGGTCGCGGCGCCGAGTGCCAGCACAAGGTCGCGGCATTTCACGTCCTCGGAGATGCCGCCGGCCGTGCCGATGCGGATGACGCCCTCCACCCTGTAGTAGGTGAACAGCTCGTATTCATACAGGCAGGCGGAGGGGATGCCCATGCCGCTGCCCATCACGGAGATCCGCTTGCCGCGGTAGGTCCCCGTATATCCGTACATGTTGCGGATGGTGTTGAAGCATTTCGGATCCTCGAAATAGGTCTCCGCGAGCGTTTTCGCCCGCAGCGGGTCGCCGGGGAAGAGAACGATCTTCGCGATGTCGCCGGGCTGGGCGTCGTTGCAGGCGGAGGGTACGATCATGGCCATGGTTCGGTCATCCTTTCTGTATTGTTTTTTCCTGTTCCATTATACAGTCCGCCGGAGGCGGATTCAACGTGTTTTTTTGGCGGACGGGCCGGAGAAGTATTCCGCGCCGCCGCTTTTCCTGATATAATAAAGCAAAAACCAAAGGGGGAATCATCAGTGAAGGTACTGATCATCAACGGCAGCCCGAGGAAGGACGGAAACACGTCGCTCGCCGTGGAGCAGATGTGCGGCGTCTTCCGCGAGGAGGGGATCGAGACCGAGACCGTTCAGATCGGGAACAGGGACATCCGCGGCTGCATGGCCTGCGGCGGCTGTTTCGAGAAGGGGAAATGCGTGTTCGACGACGTCGTGAACGAACTGGCGGCGAAGTTCGAGGAGGCGGACGGCCTCCTCGTCGCGTCGCCCGTGTACTTCGCCTCCGCCAACGCGACGGTCGTGGCGGCGCTGGACCGGCTGTTCTTCAGCACGCGCTTCGACAAGACCATGAAGGTCGGCGCGGCCGTGGCCGTGGCCAGGCGCGGCGGCTGCTCGGCCACCTTCGACGAGCTGAACAAGTATTTCACGATCAGCGGGATGCCGGTGGCGTCCAGCCGGTACTGGAACAGCGTCTACGGCCGGGAAAAGGGGGAGGCCGCTCAGGACCTGGAGGGCCTGGCCACCGTCCGCACCCTCGCGCGGAACATGTCCTTCCTCATCAAGAGCATCGCCCTGGGAAAGGAGAAGTACGGACTTCCCGCGCCGGAGCCCCACGTGATGACCAGCTTCATCCGGTAGACCCCGGCACATATCCGGAGAACGGAAAAAGAGCGGACCGTGCGGTCCGCTCTTTTTCATGCGTTATTCAGCTTCCGGCTGCGGCCTCAGTTCGCGGAGATGGTGCCGGAGGACTCCACGACGGGAAGATCGGTGCCGGAATAGGAACCCTTGAAGTTCCATTTCACGGAGACTTCCGCGCCGGCGGCCATGTCTTCGGCGGAGACGGTGACGGAGGTCCCACCGAGGTAGACCTCGCCGAGCGTGCCGTCGGGCTTGGAGATCTGGGCGGTGCTGAAGCTGTAGGAGGCGCCGGCTCCGGCGCCGTTCAGCACGGTGAGGGTGTTGCCGGAACGGGGCCCGACGTAGATGTCGTAGGACTTCAGGAAGAACTGGAAGGAGACGGCATAGGACCCGTCGGCGTTCTCACTGGCGGCCCAGCGCGTGATCACGTTCAGCGGCGTGCCGGTATCCGAACTGAAGCTGCCGGTGTAGGTGCCGGTCACGGGATCGGGCGTTTCGGGAATGATCGTCTCGGGCTTCTCCTCTTCCTTGCCGTCATCGCCTGAGGGCGTCGCGTCCTGCTTTTCCGGCTTGTCGGGATCCGGCTCCAGCTCGGCGTCGGGCTCCGGCACGGGTACGGGCACGGGTTCGGGTTCCGGCTCGGGTTCAGGCTCCGGTTTGGGTTCCGGCTCGGGTTCAGGTTCAGGCTCCGGCTCGGGCTCGGGGT
>JAFYAU010000043.1 GCA_017540565.1 Oscillospiraceae bacterium | reverse complement strand
GGTCCTCTACCGCGGCGCGGACATCCTGATCCTGGATGAACCGACGGCGGTCCTCACTCCGCAGGAGACAGACAAGCTGTTCTCCGTCCTCAGGAAGATGAAGCAGGCGGGAAAATCCGTCGTCATCATCACGCACAAGCTGCACGAGGTCCTGAGTCTGTCCGACCGTGTCAGCGTCCTGCGGAAAGGCGAGTATATCGGGACCGTGAACACGTCGGAGGCGAACGAGTCCCTGCTGACCGAGATGATGGTCGGCAAGAAGATCTCCCTGAATATCAACAGGACCGAGCCGAAAGACACTGCGGAACGGCTGAAAGTGCAGAACCTGAACTGCTACGCCGTCGACGGCGTCCAGGTGCTGAGGAACGTCTCCTTTACCGCCAGAAGCGGCGAGATCCTCGGCATGGCCGGGATCGCCGGAAGCGGACAGAGAGAGCTCCTGGAGGCCATTGCCGGCCTGCAGAAGGTACGGGACGGGGAAATCTACTATATCCATCCCGGCTCCGGAAAGATCGAGGATCTTACAGACAAAAGTCCTCTCCAGATCCGCGAACTGGGCGTGAGGCTCTCCTTTGTCCCCGAGGACCGCATCGGCATGGGCCTTGTCGGCAATATGAGCATCACGGACAACATGCTGCTGCGCAGCTACCGCGCGGGACACGGCTTCTTCCTCAGAAGGAAACAGCCGCAGAAGCTTGCGGACGACATCGTGGAACAGCTGGAGGTCGTCACGCCGGATACGAAGACCCCGGTGAGGCGCCTGTCCGGAGGAAACGTTCAGAAGGTCCTCGTCGGCCGCGAGATCGCATCGTCGCCGACGGTGCTCATGGCGGCGTATCCGGTCCGCGGGCTGGACATCAACTCCTCCTATCTGATCTACGACCTTCTCAACGAACAGAAGAAGAACGGCGTCGCCGTCATATTCGTCGGAGAGGATCTCGACGTGCTTCTGGAGCTGTGCGACAGGATCCTCGTGATCAGTTCCGGTGAGATCACCGGATGCGTGGACGCGAAGACAGCGACCAAGGAAGAGATAGGTATGATGATGACGAAGGGAGGTGCCGGACAGCATGCATAAGTCACATGTCAAGGAACCTAGAGTGCATCTGGTCAAGAGAGACGCGCTCGCCTGGTGGAAGGCGTGGATCATCCGCATTCTCGCCGTCGTCGCGGCGCTCGTCGTCTGCGGCGTCATCACGCTTCTCGTCACCGGCAAAAACCCGATCAGCGTCTATACAACCATGATCGACGGCTGTTTCGGAACGTCGCGGCGCGCGTGGAATCTCGTACAGAATCTTGCGGTGCTGCTCTGCATCTCGCTCGCCGTCACGCCGGCTTTCAAGATGAAGTTCTGGAACATCGGCGCGGAGGGACAGGTCCTCATGGGATGTCTCGCGACGGCCGCCTGCATGATACTGTTCGGGAACAGGCTCTCCAACGGGATGCTCTTCATCCTCATGATCGCCTCCAGCATCATCGTGGCTGCGGTATGGGCGCTGATCCCCGCAATCTTCCGTGCGAAATGGAACACGAACGAGACGCTGTTCACGCTGATGATGAACTACATCGCCATCCAGATCGTGTCCTATTTCACCTATATCTGGTCGGTCCCCAAGGGCAGCGGCCAGATCGGCCTGATCAACAGCGGAACGCAGGCCGGCTGGATGCCCAGCGTCGGCGGCTATGACTACCTGATCAACATCATCATCGTGGCCGTGCTCACCATAGTGATCCAGATTTATCTGCGCAACACGAAGCACGGGTACGAGATCTCGGTCGTCGGCGAGAGCCAGAACACGGCGCGGTACATAGGGATCAGCGTACCGAAGGTCATCATACGCACGATGCTCCTCTCCGGCGCGCTGTGCGGCATCGCGGGACTGATCATCGTCAGCGGCACCGACCACACGCTGACGAAGACGATCGTCGGCGGCCGGGGCTTCACGGCCATCATGGTCTCCTGGATGGCAAAGTTCAATCCGGTATCGATGATACTCACTTCCTTCATCATCGTGTTCCTTCAGAAGGGAGCTTCGGAGATCTCCACGATCTACGGGCTGAACAGCAGTTTCTCTGATATCCTCACCGGCATCATCATCTTCTTCATCATAGGGTGCGAGTTCTTCATCAACTACAGTATCAGGATCAATAAGAAAGGAGAGGACGAATAATGTTGATCGCATTTCTTCAGCGGGCGGTTATGCAGGGCATCCCTCTTCTTTACGGATCCACGGGTGAGATCATCACAGAACGCTCCGGAAACCTGAATCTCGGTATTCCCGGCATCATGTACGTGGGAGGCATCTGCGGCGTCATAGGGGCATTTTTCTATGAGAGCAGCGTCAGTATCGTCCGGCCGCTGCCGGCGATCCTTATACCGCTTGCCTGCTCTCTGCTGGGGTCCCTGATCATGGGCCTGATCTACTGCTTCCTGACCGTGACGCTGCGCGCCAACCAGAACGTGACCGGCCTTGCCCTTACGACGTTCGGCACCGGCATCGGAAACTTTTTCGGCGGCTCGCTCATCAAGATTGCGAAGAGCGACATGCCCAGCATCACGATGACCGCGACCAGCAACTACTTCCGCGCGTCCCTTCCGTTCGCCGACAAACTCGGCTGGTTCGGCAAACTGTTCTTATCCTACAGCTTCCTTGCCTACGCGGCGATCATCATCGCCGTCGTTGTGTCCTACATCTTCAAGCGTACCTGGACGGGACTGCATCTGAGGGCGGTCGGAGAGAATCCCGCGACCGCCGACGCGGCGGGGATCAACGTCAACCGGTACAAGTATCGCGCGACCTGCATAGGGAGCATGATCGCCGGCCTGGGCGGCCTGTACTACGTCATGGACTACGCAAACGGCGTCTGGTCCAACGACGGCTTCGGCGACAGAGGGTGGCTCGCCATCGCGCTGGTCATCTTCGCCCTATGGCGGCCGAACGCGAGTATTTTCGGTTCCATCGTCTTCGGCGGGCTCTTCATCGCATACAACTACGTGGCCAATATCGGGATGAGCACACAGGAGCTGTTCAAGATGGCGCCGTATGTCGTAACGGTTCTTGTCCTGATCTTCGTCAGTGTGCGGAACAAGAAGGACAGCCTCGGGCCGGCCGCGCTCGGCCAGAGCTATTTCAGGGAAGAAAGATAAACGGAACAAAACCCGTACGGATCAGTCCGTACGGGTTTTTGTCTGTTTATTATGCCGTTTTCAGTCGTCCGGCGCCTCGGCGTCCCGGACCCTGCGCTGCGCGCTGCGGCACCAGCGGTAGAATCTGGCGTATTTCCGGAACCGGTGCTGCAGTATGATGAGGCTCAGCGGGGCGGAGGGAAATCTCCTTGTCTGCCTCCACCACAGGAGCCGGAAGCGGATGTACCGCAGCGGACGTTCATAGTTCTGCTCGAAGGCGTCCGCGTATTCCTTTTTCCACATCCTCTGGTACTTGATCTTGCGGCTCTCGGAAATCAGATGGATGATGTCCAGGACCAGATAGACGAAATAGAATACAAGAGGTATCCAGAAACACAGGGCGATCACCCAGGTCTTCACCACGCCGAACACGCGCAGTCCGAAGATTGCGGAGAGAATGCACAGAAGCGTCATTGCCGTCAGCACCGCGGGATGATAGAAAAGGGAGAAGACGCCGCTGTCGTTTCTGTGGGCGTCCTGGAAGAAGATCAGGATCGGCACGAGCAGGAAGACGAGCAGGAGGATCAGGAACAGCCGGGCGTTCGTCAGGCCGTTGGCGACAGCCTCGGATTCGGGAAGCCAGGACAGGAAGAAAGCCCCGTACATCATCATGGAGAGAAGCAGTATGATCACGGCGACGATCTCGACGACGAGTTTCCCGAATTTCGTGAGATTCTGCCTGGCGTAACGGTAGGCCCGGTCGATCGGCGTGTAGTACATGTCAAGCAGGGGGACCCCCTCGCCCGAACGGACCTGCTCGGAAAGCTGGGAGAAGTAGGAGAAGCCGTATCTTTTCACCATGCCCAGTCTGTTCTTTACGGAGAAGCATTCATAGGTCTCGTCCGGCAGTTCACCGATCTGTCCGGACTGGACATGTTTCTCCAGAGCGAATTCGCCGGCTTCCCAGATCTCCTTCACGTATCTTCTGCAGTGGGAAGGAGAGGCGTGATAGCCTCCGAACTGAAGATGGCCGGTGACGTAATCGTTCAGCCGGGCGTTCAGAGCCTCCTGATAGTCTTCTTTCATCGTGGGATCGACGAATATGTCGCCGTCGAACCGCCCGGACTCATCGAATTCCGGAAACAGTACGGCATTGTTTTCCGAAGGCAATCTGTTTCACCTCCCCGGGATATGTTTCACATCTTCGTACGATACCATAAAAAGCCGGTTTTGACAAGACCGCCGGCGCCTGAAAACGGCGGACGGCGGAGACTTTTGCCCCGGGGCCGGTCTTGTATTCGAACGGCAAATCGGTTACAATAACATGGATTGAGCAGCAGGAGTCCTGCAGTGACCCGGGGAGAGCATATGGACATTGGTTTGCATCAGATTCTGATGAAAGTTCAGAAGCCGGCGAGATATACCGGCGGCGAATACAACCAGATCGTCAAGGATCGCAATACTGTCAGCCAGCGTATCGCGCTGTGCTTTCCAGACACCTACGAGATCGGAATGTCGAATCTCGGGATGCGCATCCTGTACGGCGTCTTCAACGAATGCCCGGATATCTGGTGCGAGCGGGTCTTCGCACCGTGGAGGGACATGAGGGAGCAGATGCGCGGACGCGGGATCCCGCTGTACGGTCTCGAGAGCGGCGATCCGATCAGCACATTCGACATCATTGCCTTTTCCATCGGATACGAGATGGCCTATACCACCGTGCTGGACATGATCGATCTGGCCGGACTGCCCGTAAAGGCGTGTGACAGAGACGACAGCATGCCGCTGATCTGCGCGGGCGGCACCGTCTGCTACAATGCCGAACCGATGGCCGATTTTATAGACCTGTTCTTTATCGGGGAAGGGGAGAAACTCGACCTGGAGGTCTTCCGGCTCTACGACGAATGCAGGCGGAAAGGCATGCGGAAGACCGAGTTCCTCAAACTTGCCGCGGGGATACAGGGGGTATACGTCCCTTCGCTTTACCGGGTCTCCTATGACGGGGCCGGCGCCGTGACAGCCGTCACGCCAGAGGAAGGAGCTCCCGCTGTCGTAAAGAAGAGGATCGTCGAGGATTTCGACCGGTCATATTTCCCCGCACGGACGATCGTGCCGTCGACGGAGATCGTTCATGACAGAGTGGTCCTGGAACTGTTCCGCGGCTGCATCCGCGGCTGCAGGTTCTGTCAGGCGGGCTACGTTTACCGGCCAGTACGGGCGAAGAAACCCGATACGCTGATCCGGCAGGGGATAGCCGCGCTCTCCGACAGCGGATATGAGGAGATCACGCTGTCCTCCCTGAGTACCAGCGATTACAGAAATCTGTTTTCTCTCTGTGACGGCCTTCTCGACTGGTGTGAGCCGAATCATGTCAGCCTTTCGCTGCCGAGCCTCAGAGCGGACAATTTTTCCGTGGACCTGATGGAGAGAGTCCAGAAGGTGAGGAAGTCCGGCCTGACCTTTGCCCCCGAAGCGGGAACGCAGCGCCTCCGGGACGTGATCAACAAGAACGTGAGGGAGGAGGATCTGCTGAACTCATGCCGGATCGCGTTCGAAGGCGGATGGAATACGCTGAAACTGTATTTCATGCTCGGCCTTCCCACGGAGACCGACGAGGATGTGGTCGCCATAGCGGAACTGGCGGAACGTGTTTTCCAGGTCTGGAAAAAGAGCGCCGCCAACAGGAACAGAGGACTCAGGCTCACCGTAAGCACGTCTCTTTTCGTTCCCAAACCGCATACGCCGTTCCAGTGGAACGGGCAGATATCCTCGGAGGAGTATCTGCGCAGGGTAGCGCTGCTGAAGTCGTCCCTTCGCTCACGGGCCATCGTCTATAACTGGCATGAAGCCGAGACGAGTCTGGTGGAAGCCGTCCTGGCCAGAGGTGACCGGCGGATAGGCGGAGTGATCGAGAAAGTCTGGAGGAAAAGCGGCGGGCTCGATTCCTGGAGCGAGTTCTTCTCGCTCGACAACTGGCTGTCCTCCATGGATGAGGAAGGCCTGGATCCCGCCTTTTTCGCGAACCGCGATATCCCGGAAGACGAGGTGCTTCCATGGAGCATGATCACCGCCGGGGTTACTGCGGATTATCTCCGGAAGGAACGCCGTACGGCGATGGAAGGGCGCATCACTCCCGACTGCAGGAAACAGTGTACGGGATGCGGGGTCAACCGCTGCTTCAGTGAGGTCGGATGCGATGAATGATTCTGTCAGGGTCCAATTTGAAAAGACGGGCCGGGCAAGGTATATCTCGCACCTTGACCTGCAGCATACGATACAGCGCGGTTTTTCCCGCGCAGGGATAGCGATCAGGCATTCCAACGGGTTCAACCCTCATCCTCAGATGTCGATCGCGCTTCCTCTTCCCCTGGGATGCGAAAGCGTCTGTGAGATCATGGATTTCGCACCGGAGACGGTCCCTGACCTGGATCGCCTGACGGAAGAGATGAATGAGAAGCTACCGGAGGGGATCAGGTTTGTGAAAGCCTATCTCCCGTCGCGCAAAGTGTCGGAGATCAGGTGGATACGCACGGAGGGAATCTGGAGATACGATGATGCGGCTCCTCTAGAAGAACTCCGGACGCTGTTCCTCAGAGACTCTCTGCCTGTGGAAAAGAAAACGAAACGCGGCATGGCGGAGATAGATCTTGCCGCAGCGGTACGTGACGTATGTTTTACTCCGTCGGAGCAGGGAGTTCACATGACCGCGCTGCTGTCGGCTCAGGAGCCCACGGTCAATCCGGATCTGCTTGTGAAGGCGGCGGACAGGCATCTGGACGGACAGCCGGTCCCGGAAGCGGTCCTGTTCCGTCGTCTGGAACTGCTCGATTCTGAAGGCAATGTATTTCACTGATACGATCTGTTTGGAATAATGGCAACCAGTGTTTCTCATGAGAAGGGGAGTACCTTATGAAAAAGGAACAGAGAGAGAATCCGGCTCCTGAACTGTATCAGGCGCTCATGACACTGAAGACGGAGGATGAATTCGTCCTCTTCTTCAATGATCTGTGCACGAAGAAGGAGATCCATGCCCTTGAGCAGCGTTTCCAGGTCGCGCGCATGCTTCACGACGGGCACATCTACAACGCGATACTGGAGAAGACCGGCGCGTCCAGTGCGATCGTGAGCAGAGTGAACAGAAACCTGCAGAACGGTTCCGAAGGCTACGAGATTGCTTTTTCCCGTATGGAGAGCGCGGAGGACGGTGCGGAGAAATGATGCCGTATATGGCGCTGGCCGGCTACTATGACGAGCTCACCGACGACGTCAGTTACGGTTCATTTGCCGATTTCTACGAACAGCTGTTTTCCCTTTACGGCCTTCGTCCGGAATCCGTGATCGATCTGGCCTGCGGGACGGGAAGCATGACGCTCGAACTTGCCGGGCGGGGATACGACATGATCGCTGTGGACCGGTCTCCCGAGATGCTGTCTCAGGCGG
Source organism: Oscillospiraceae bacterium (assembly GCA_017540565.1). Classification (GTDB taxonomy): domain Bacteria; phylum Bacillota; class Clostridia; order Oscillospirales; family Oscillospiraceae; genus Alloscillospira. The sequence goes on along the minus strand of JAFYAU010000043.1, from coordinate 29,004 downwards.
CGGAAAAGCTCGGCGGGTTCAGTCCGGCGCCCCTTCTGGTCTGTCAGCCCCTTGAGGAACTCGATCTTTACGGAACTTCGGACGCCGCAGTTTGCACGCTTGACGGCATGAACTACATAACCCGGGACAGCCTGGCTGCTGTGTTCCGGAGGATCCGGCTGTTCCTGAATCCCGGCGGGATCCTGGTGTTCGACTGCCTGTCGGAACAGGCGCTCCGTGAAATGGACGGACAGATATCTCTCGACGAGAAAGACGACGTGTTCTGCGTCTGGAGATCCGAATATGACGGGGCGGAGAGATCCTGCTCTTATTACATGGACATCTTCGAAAGAAGCGGCTCCGTCTGGAGACGCGACTCCGAGGAACATACGGAATACGCGCATTCGGAAGATGAACTGAGAGCCGCCCTGTCTGCCGGCGGCTTTTCGGAGATACGCTTTTTCGCGGATAGGCGGATGGAGGAACCGGGGGGCGGTGACCGCAGGTTCTTCTGTGCCGCCAGGAAACCAATCGGGACGGAGCATTTGGAAAATGGATGAGATCATAAGAGCGATTGCCGCCGACGGCATGATCAGAATGACCGCCGCCAATACAAGGGATATGGTCGAACGCATGCGCGGGATCCACGGCATGAGCAGGGTCATAACCGCTGCTGCGGGACGCACGCTCACGGCGACGTCGATAATCGGGAGTTCCCTGAAAGGGGAAGACGACTCGGTAACGGTCCGCATCAACGGGGGAGGCCCGGCCGGCACCATTCTCTGCGTTTCCGACAGCGGAGGCAATGCCAGAGGCTATGCAGCCAACAGCCGCGTGGAACTGCCCCTGAAGCCGAACGGTAAGCTGGACGTCTCCGGTGCGGTGGGCACGCGGGGCATGCTGACGGTCATCAAGGACCTGAATATGAAGGAACCGTACGTGGGAAGCGTGGAGCTGGTCAGCGGCGAGATCGCCGAGGATTTCACGTCGTATTTCGCATCGAGCGAACAGACGCCTTCCGCATGCGCTCTCGGCGTTCTCGTGGGTTCCGACGGCTCCGTACGCGCTGCGGGGGGATATCTGGTGCAGCTGATGCCAGGTGCAGACGATGCCATCGCCGCTGCCCTCGAACAGAGCATTCTTCAGATCGGCGCAGTGACGTCGGTACTCGACGGAGGCACTGCGGAGGACCTCATGCGCATGGTGCTGGTAGGGTTTGATCCTGTCCTTCTCGACCGCCGTCCGGTGGAATACAGATGCTACTGTTCCCGTGAAAAGGTCCTTGCCGCGCTGGCCGGGATCGACAGAAGCGAACTGGAAGACATGCGGAAGGAAAACAAGCCCGTAGAGGTGACCTGCCAGTTCTGCGACAGGGTTTACACCTTCTCTCCCGATGAACTTGGCTGATATCTATTATTGTTCAAACCGCGTTATTTAGGGGAAAATACCTGTTGACATTCTATGTTTCATTGGATATAATGAGCAAGCGCTGTTGAGAACGGCTGCGTCGGGAGCATAGCTCAGCTGGGAGAGCACTTGCCTTACAAGCAAGGGGTCACAGGTTCGAGCCCTGTTGTTCCCACCATGTGTGGCCCAGTAGTTCAGTTGGTTAGAACGCCAGCCTGTCACGCTGGAGGTCGACGGTTCGAGCCCGTTCTGGGTCGCCAAACAGGGCGGTTTCGGCCGCCCTCATATTTGCCCAGATAGCTCAGTTGGGAGAGCAGGGGACTGAAAATCCCCGTGTCGCTGGTTCGACTCCGGCTCTGGGCACCATAATGCGGGCGTAGCTCATCTGGTAGAGCGCCACCTTGCCAAGGTGGAGGTAGCGAGTTCGAGCCTCGTCGCCCGCTCCAGTCGGCGACATAGCCAAGTGGTAAGGCAGAGGTCTGCAAAACCTCGATTCCCCAGTTCAAATCTGGGTGTCGCCTCCACAAAAAAACCCTTTTGCCATCAGGCAAAAGGGTTTTTCATTTGCTCGTATTACTGAAGAAGGGTCTGCACAAAGGCATTGTATGCGGCCTCCGCCTTTCTGCGGAAACCGGAAATGAGCATATCCGCCTGTTTCTTGTCGTCGGCGAACATCCTTACGTCGATGATCTGCACAACACCGTCGGAAAGACTGAAATGAAGGTCGAAGCCGCCTCCGGGATTCTGCGTAACCTCAGTGACGATCTTGGACTTCCGTGCTTCGGCTGAATTGAACTGATTTGTCAGCTGTGTGGCTTTCTTCCTGACGGAGAAGGGGACGCTGCTCTCGGTTACGATGCCGTTGGAGCGCCCTTTTTCCGTGATGAGATACCTGCCGTCGGTACATTCCACATGTCCTGAACCGATCAGTTCGTCCAGACATTCGGCGTAATCGAAATAACTGACGCCGTCGTCGCACATGACCATCTCGCTGAGCTGGTCGTTGTCTGCCGGGAAGCGGCAGCGGGATAAGACATACAGGATCAGGATCTTGATATCGATCTTTTCACGTATGAAACCGAATCTGTTCTCCAAGAGCGGTTCACCTGCCTTTCCTGAAAAGTATACTCCATATTTTCCAGCCCTACAAGTGTTTCTTCCCGTGTTTGACACCGATAGCTTAAAAGGGTAAAATATAGGCATCCTTTTTGAAGCAGGGGGGACGAACAATGAAATTCAAGCGCCTGGTATGTTTTCTGCTGATTGCCCTTATGGTCCTTTCGCTGTTCGGATGCGGAAAGGGCAGCGAGGTCCCGGCGGAGGAACCTGCGGAGCCGGAGACGGAACAGCAGGATGTTCCGGAAACCAAGCCGAAACCGGAGCCGGAACCGGAACCCGAGCCCGAGCCGGAACCTGAACCGGAACCCGAACCTGATCTGGGGCCTGTCAATCCGCTGACAGGCGAGGCCGTGGAGGAGGATATCTCTGCTTATCGTCCCATTGGCGTTATGATCAACAACATTTCCGTCGCGCAGCCCCAGCTGGGGACGCGGAAAGTGGATATCCTGTACGAGGTGCTCGTGGAATCCGGCATTACGCGTATGTTCGGCATTTTCCAGAAGCCTGAGGCAGGGAACACCATAGGCAGTATCAGGAGTTCCAGACATTATTATATCGATCTTGTCAGGGCGTATGATGCCATTTACATCCACTGCGGAGGAAGTCCGAAAGCGGACGAGATCCTGGCGAGCGGAACGATCGATCATTTCGATGAAGGCCGGGATTACGGGATCTATTTCCGGGATCCCTGGAGGCGTTCCAATCTGGGATTCGAGCACAGCCTGTGTTTCAAGACCGATTCTCTGATCGACGCCCTTCCCAGAACGGGATTCCGTCTGGAGCATAAAGAGGATTACAAAGTAAATATGGCATTCGATGACGATGCCGTACCGGAAGGAGATCCCGCGACCAAGCTGAAGATCGTGTTCAGTTCCCTCGGGAAAACGACCACTTTCGGCTACGAGGAAGAGGAGCACATGTATTACCCGAGCCAGTTCGGTGAAAGGTATGTGGACGGAGATACCGGAGAACAGGTGCCGTTCAGGAATATCATCGTTCTTCAGACGACTTTCTGGAATATTCCGGGAGACAAAAAGGGCCGTATCGATATGAATATGACCGGCAGCGGCAAGGCCTGGTTCATCAGAGACGGCGTATGCACGCCCGTGACGTGGACCCGCGCTGACGGAAACAGCCAGTTTGTCTATACCTATGAGGACGGTACCGAGATCAGCTACGGCGTCGGAAAGACTTATGTCTGCATAATCGGTGACTCCGGCAGCTTCTCCTATGAATAAGTGAAAGATGAAGCAGAAAACGCTGTTTTACTGCACGGAATGCGGCAATGAAACTCCCAAATGGGAGGGCAGATGCCGCGCCTGCGGGGCCTGGAATTCCATCGTTGAGCAGCCGAAGACGGCGTCCGGTTCGACGGCTTCTGCGTCTGTTTCATGCGTTTCCCGGGCTCCCGTAAGACTCTCGGAGCTGGACAGGGGAGAGGAGATCAGGTTTTCCACCGGAATGTCCGAACTGGACCGGGTCCTCGGCGGGGGAGCGGTCAGAGGTTCTCTCGTACTTTTCGGGGGAGCTCCGGGAATCGGAAAATCCACGATGCTGCTGCAGATCTGTCAGGAATTATGCGGAACGGATACTGTCCTGTATGTGACCGGAGAGGAATCGGAAAGACAGATCCGCATGCGTGCAGACCGCCTGGATATTACGGCGGATAATCTGTATATTCTTGCAGAAACATCCGCAGATGATATTCTCGCATCAGCTGAGACGCTGAGCCCCGGGATCATCATCGTAGACTCCATACAGACGATGTATTCCGAGGATACGGCGTCCGCGGCGGGAAGCGTGGCGCAGGTGAAAGCATGCACCATGAGATTCATGCGATACAGCAAAAGCAGCGGGTGTACGGTCTTTCTGATAGGCCACGTCAACAAAGAAGGCGTGATCGCGGGTCCCAAAGTCCTCGAGCACATGGTGGACTGCGTCCTGTATTTCGAGGGTGAACGCACAACGAATTACCGCATTCTGCGGGCCGCGAAAAACAGATTCGGTTCGACGAATGAGATCGGCGTTTTCGAGATGCTTGACGACGGCCTGCACGGGATATCCAATCCGTCTGCATTGCTTCTGGCGGAACGTCCTGTAAACGCTCCGGGAACCTGCGTGACATGTGTCATGGAGGGTTCACGGCCGATCCTGGCCGAGATTCAGGGACTAGCGGCTGCGGCATCCGGCAATCCCAGGAGAACCGTCAACGGATTTGATTACACGCGCGCGAACATGATGATCGCAATCCTGGACAAGCGTACGGCATATAAAGTCAGTTCCAACGATATTTTCATCAATGTGATCGGAGGCCTGACGATCGAAGATCCGGGAGCGGATCTTGCCATGATCCTGTGCGTCGCGTCAGGTATGAACGGAAAGCCGATTCCGTCGGATCTGCTGGCCATCGGCGAAGTGGGACTTACCGGTGAGATCAGAAGTGCGTCTCATCTGGAACAGCGTCTCAGAGAAGCGGAGAAACTCGGCTTCAAACGCTGCGTGGTTCCGAAAGCAAACATGAAGAAACTGAGAATGACGGGAGAAATAGAACTGATTCCTGCATCGAACCTGTTTGAGGCGCTCAGGAGCGTTTTTTCCTGAAAAACCTGAAAACACCGGATTGCATCCGCAATCCGGTGTATTTGACTCCCCTAAATTGAACAAAATTTTTATTTTGTTGAATTATGTGCGATTCAGCGAGCGGTCCCTTCTACTTCGGTCACCGTGAGGATTTCGCCATCGACGACAAATCCGATGTCCTGCTCCGCGTATCTCATTCGGTAAATCCTTTCCGGATCATCCTGATACGACGGTCTTGGATCGTCCTGCAGACACTGTATCAGCGCCGGCAGTTTATCTTCCGGGATCTTTTCCATGGTTCCGTCCGCGAACTGTACGTTCAGCCTGTACGTACTGTGTTCTGCTGCGAATCCTCCCGCCGCCTCCGTGTGCGCGTCTGCATATGCGATATACGGTTTAATATCATATATCGGAGTTCCTGAAAGCATGTCCACACCGGATACGATCAGAACGATTCCGTCTGTATCGGTTTTCTTGATGTCCTCAAGTTTTACACAGGACAGACCCAACGGATTCGGCCGGAACGGTGATCTGGACGCAAATACACCGATCCTCTCATTCCCTCCGAGTCTCGGAGGACGCACCGTGGGATGCCAGTCTTTTCCGAAATGTTGCGAAAAACCAAAGATGATCCAAATATGAGAGAAATCTTTCAAACCGCGAATTGCTTCCTCAGACCTGTATTTTTGGCGGAATACAATGGTTCCAAGCAGATCTTCGGCTCGTCCGCTCTGGCGCGGAAGACCGAATTTGTCCGGGAAGTCTGTAAAAATATCGGCAATAGGCTCGATTTGCAGGAAATCATTCATATTTGTTCTCCGCTATGCGAAATACCGCAAATAACAAGGAAAGCCCTGAAACATATGTTTCAAGGCTTTTCCTTGGTCCGAGTGACTGGAGTCGAACCAGCGGCCTCTTGAACCCCATTCAAGCGCGCTACCAATCTGCGCTACACCCGGATGCTTAACAGCAGTGATGATAATATCACATCAAAAAGTGAAATGCAAGCCTTTTTTGGGCCAATAATGATTTTTTAATTATTCTCCAGATGAGGCATTTCGACTGTTCTGAGCTTCCCGGGCATGCATACGGCGTTCCCTGAAGAAAGATCGGTTATTTTTCTTTCAAACTCCCCTGCCGACTCCTCTGGGATGAGGATAGACATAAGCACGCTTGAAGAATATTCAGAAGACACTACGCGTCCGGAAAACGTTTCCACGGCTCCTCTGAGGCGTTCAAACAGACTGTAAGTGCATTCGACAAGGAATTCCCTGCAGGTCTGATACAGACTGATCCCCGCTTTGGTGGCGGCAAGATCCGCGGCGCCGGTATAGGCGCGGACAAGCCCTCCTGTCCCGAGGAGGATCCCTCCGAAATACCTGGTTACCGTGCAGCAGTAGTTCTCTATGCCCTTGTTTCGGAAGTATTCCAGCATGGGCTGTCCGGCGGTGCCCTGCGGCTCTCCGTCATCGGAATACCTTTCGACAGCGGTTTCATGCAGCTGGTAGCACCAGCACGTGTGCCGCGCGTCGTGGAACTCCTTTGCTGTCTCCTGTATGTGCTGCCGCGCTTCCTCTTCCGAATGGATCGGCCAGACCCGCCCGATGAAGCGGGACCGTTTTTCAACGAGCTCTTCTTCGGCATATGACTGTATCGTAATATATTCTATCATGTCGGCCTCTGTTCAAAGACGTACGGTTTGACCGCAGTGTAATACTTGCTTGGAACTGTGATATCCATGACGGAATATTCTGCTTCATATTCTACGGAATGGACCTCGCAGAACCGGTGGATGAGTTCGAGCATCTCCCCTTTGTCATACGGGAGATGAAGAATCACACGTTTCTTGCCGGTGTCCAAAACCTTTTCCATCATCTCTATGAGATCTGGAGTCCCCTCCCCCGTCCTGGCAGAGATCCGGACGGACAGTTCCTCATGAGGAATGAATTCCAGCGGAACGAGATCGCATTTGTTGTAAACGCGGATGCAGGGCGTCTGCCCGGCTCCCAGCTGGCCGATCAGCCGGTCGACAACCTCTGCCTGCTGCCGCCACATGGGATTCGATACGTCAATGACATGCAGAAGAATATCCGCGAACGTCAACTCTTCCAGCGTGGCTTTGAAGGCCTCCACGAGATGATGCGGCAGCTTGTTGATGAAACCGACTGTATCAGAAATGAGGATCTGACGTCCGGATGTGAGAGGAAGCTTTCGCGTCGTCGTATCCAGTGTATCGAACAGTCGGTCTGCCGCCTGTATTCCGGCGTCGGTAAGACAGTTCAGAAGCGTGGATTTTCCGGCATTCGTATACCCGACAAGAGCAGCCACGGGAACACCGTTCTTCTGACGTTGTCTGCGCTGCACAGACCGGTTTTTCCGTACTTCCTCAAGCTCTGACGACAGCTTGTCTATCTTTCGCCTGATATGGCGTCGGTCCGTCTCCAGCTGCGTTTCACCGGGGCCTCTGGTCCCGATGGGGCTGGCTGAGGACGTCTGTCTGACGAGGTGTGTCCACATGCCCGTCAGTCTTGGCAGTAGATACTGATACTGCGCCAGTTCTACCTGAAGACGCCCCTCACGTGTCTTTGCACGCTGAGCGAAGATATCCAGAATCAGGGTGGAACGGTCGATGACACGGACGCCGAGTTCGTCTTCCAGTGCCCTAGTCTGCGACGGGGACAGTTCGTTGTCGAACACGGCCAGCGTACAGTCGTTGGCATCGATCAGCTCTTTCAGTTCCTTCACTTTTCCCGCACCGATAAAAGAGTGCGGATCAGGCGCAGGCCTTGTCTGGAGCATACGGCCGATGCACACGCCGCCGGCGGTCTCCACAAGCGCTTCCAGTTCGTCCAGACTGTCCTCCGTGGATTTCTCGTTGAAATCCATGATATCGGCGCTCAGTCCGGCCAGTATGGTTCGTTCCAGTTCTTCTGTCATAACTATCCTCTCAACGCTCATATAACGATCACGACCCGCACCGGAACTCGATGCGGGTCGCTGCTGATTATTTCAGGCCAAACTTCTTGTTGAACTTGTCAACACGGCCGCTGGTATCGACCAGCTTCTGCTTGCCTGTATAGAAGGGGTGACACTTGGAGCAGATCTCAACCTTGATGTCCTTCTTTGTGCTGCCCGTTTCAATAACCTCGCCGCAAGCACACCGGATGGTGGTCTGCTCGTAGTTAGGATGGATTCCTTCCTTCATTCCGCTCACCTCTTTACTGTTTAGTTCTAAAGCGAAGATGATTTTATCACAGGAATAATTAAATTGCAACCATTATTTTTATTATTTTTGAATGACCGGAATCTCCCGGTTTATGGAGAAAAAGTAAAGAGAAGCATGCGTGACGGGAAGGCCTGTGACACGTTCCAGGGCATAGGCATAGAGTTCAACCTGACGGCGGTAGCGCTCGATTGCCACATCGAGCTGTCCGTCTGAAATGTGGTCAGTTTTGAAATCGATTACGGTGATCTCACCGTCGTCCTCCCACCAGCAGTCGACAGCTCCCTGAAACAGAACCTGTTCGGAAGAATCCCCGCCGAGCAGCACATGCGCCGGCGTCAGAAGAGAAAACTTGAATTCCCGGCTCACATGCGGCGCGGTTAGTATTCTCTCTCCCAGCGGTCCGGCAAACAGCCTGAGAATCGCTGCGCGGTCGAGCGCGTCCGCCTGTGCCTGCGACAGAAAACGTGCAAGAACGAGACGCTGGATTTCCTCCTCAAGTTCCTCACCGCTGAGGCACCTGGAATAGTCAAGATACTGCATGGCGCAGTGCATGGCTGTCCCCTTTTCTCTTCCGTCCGGTGCATGATCCCCTCCGTCAAGATCCGGACGGCGTAGGCGTGTTCTGTGACGGACGGCAGCGGAGGCCTCTTCCATGCATTCAGCGGAGGCAGTCGTCCCTTTCAGTTCGGTTGCTGTGATCTTGGTGGGTATACCGAAGTCAGATGCGTAAGGATACCGGAAGCCTATGACGGCCTGCAGCTCCTCCTCCCCTGCGCCTTCATCCTGAAGTACGACCGGTGCCTGTGCAGGCTCATCCGGCATGACGGATTCTTCGGGCACCTGCACACGCCTGACGATCCAGGGATAATCCTCCGATAGACGGACTTCCGGATCCGCTGCGGCATACAGCACCTCCGGAATCTGCAGGATGGCAGACAGGAGCCAGTCCTGATAGTTTTTCCTTGAAGAAAGCATCTGCGTTTCAAGAAGGAACCGGCCGAGAAGTCCGGCATTTCGTATTAGAGGCTGAGACTTCTCAAGGCAGGCGGGAATGATGAGCCTGTCTTTTGCACGGGTCAGGGCGACATACAGAATTCGCATTTCCTCAGATATCATTTCCCTGTTCAGCCGCTGCCTGATGGCTGTGCGAGCCGCGGAAGGGTATCTTATTCTGCGATCTTTGTCCAGAACATGCAGTCCCACCCCGAGCTCCCTGTGAAACAGAACGGGTTCCTGCTCGTCCTTTTGATTGAAGGAGTGCAGAGCATCGCCGATATACACGACTGGAAATTCGAGGCCTTTCGACCGGTGGATCGTCATCAGGGACACGCCGCCTCCTCCTGCGGTATCGTGGCTGTCGGGCGATTTCCCGGATTCGCGAAGATAACGGACGCGCAGGTCGAACTTGTACAGGCCCTGATAACTGTGGGACTCAAAGCTCTCGGTAAATCTCAGAAGATGCTCGATATTCTCGCCGGCTCCGGCACTGTCTGCGTCCTGACACAGAAGGACGGCAGCATCCGTCCTTTTCAGTACTAGTCTCAGAAGGCTGTCGGCGGACATATATCTGGAAGCCTGACGGAATTCTTCGAGATGATCAATGAAAAGACGGCATGCGGCGTATGAGGCACTGCCTGCCTGCACGGCGGAGTAAAGATCATGAACTGGGTCTGCGGTACGGATGTCCGCCAGAAGATCGAATGAAAAACCGTAAAGAGGAGAGGTCAGGACATGCATGAGAGGAATGTCCTGATGCGGGTTGTTGATCACCGTAAGATAATCGAGCAGCAGCAGGACTTCATCCGAGTCGAACCACGGATCCTGCCGTACGCTGTTATACGGGATTCCGAATCTGTCGAAAGCTTCCTTGTAATACGATTCAGACGGCGCAGGGGACCTGAAAAGAACTGCGAAATCATCGTATCTCAGCGGACGGAGCCCTTCTTCCCCGTCTTCAGCAGTCAGGCTTCCGTCGCGGATCATCTCACCGTCGGTGACCATCCGCCTGATCTCCGAGGCCACGCACAGCGCCTCATTCCTGCGGTATTCATCGGCGCTGCAGTTTTCCGCCACCTCGGGTATGAGCAGCTCGCAGCACGCATTCCTGTCATCGGGACAGTTTCTTCCGAGACGGAGCATTTCAGATTCACCGTAGGAGATATCTCCGAGATCCTCCGACATGATAGCCGAAAAAACGGAATTGATTCCGTCTACGACACCCCGTGAGGAACGGAAATTCTGTGAAAGAAGGATCCTCACGGGCTCCTCGCCCGGCTGTCCGGCATAATCTGGGAACTCATCGTATTTTTTCTTGAAAATACTGACGTCGCTCTGCCTGAAACGATATATGGACTGTTTCATGTCTCCTACGCAGAACAGTTGTTCTCCGTGGCCGGACACGGCCTGTACGATCATTTCCTGTACGGGATTGATATCCTGATACTCGTCTACAAGGACCTCCCTGAAACGGGAGGAAACGGACCGGGCAATATCAGAGAACGAATCTCCTTCCGCGGAACAGAACAGTTTCAGGGCCAGCTGCTCAAGATCCGAATATGTCATTCTTCCGGTCTGGAGTTTTTCTTCCGAATAACTGGTCTGAAAAGCGGAAACGAGACTGTAAAGGCTCTGGATCGCCGGCGCAGAGGCCGTAATGTCTCGAACGATATCCTCTTCACTCTGTGAGATGGTGCCTGCAGCCTGTTTAAGGGCTGTCTTGGCGGCCTCGATCAGCGCCTTCTGCGATGGGTAGTTATTGTCTGCTCCGCGCGGCGCACGTGGAAACTGGATGGAAGAATAGAATGTGTTTTCCCATCTTTCCTCCCAGACGGCTGCGAGGGATTCGATCTGTGCGGCAGCAGCGATGAGTCCGTCGATCCATTTTACAGGAGGGTCGGGCTCAGACGAGAGAGACAGGCATACGGAACGGAGAACCCGTGCGCTCCAGAGCGCTGTATCACGGCTGCTTCGAAGGAGGCTTCTCCCCCATTCGGTCCCGACGAATCCGGCGGACTCCACTGATTTCAGCATGTCCAGCTGTTTCCGGATCCACCGGTCGGGAAAAGGTATGCTCTGCAGGCTTTCATGGATATCAAGGACAGTCTTTTTCAGCCTGCGGTCTGAGGTGCTGCTCGTAAGGAGCTTCGTCAGGCTCAGAAAACCCGGATCGTGATCTGCGCCGGCATAGGCTTCCTCAAGGATCCTGTCCAGAACGCTTTCTTTCAGTTCGGTATCCTCTGTGGTCTCCATGAGACGGAAATCCCTGCGGATCCCCAGAATATCCGCATGTTCCCTGATGATCCCGGAGCAGAATCCGTGGATCGTACTGATATGGGCCTTCTGCATGAGAAGCGTCTGCCGTTTCAGATGACGGAGCCTGCCTGTATCCTGAAGGGAGGTCTCCGAAATGGCACTGTATATGGCGTCCTGAATCTTGGCCTTCAGTTCTGACGCGGCGGCTCTCGTATAGGTGATGACAAGGAAGTCGGTGATATCTGCAGGATCATCGGAGCTGCAGATGCGTTCCATAAGCCGGCGCACGAGTACGAAGGTTTTTCCCGAACCGGCAGCGGCGGAGATCAGAAGCGGCCGGCCGGATACGGTGACGGCACGGTACTGTTCCGGGGTAAGCTGTATGGTTTTCAGCCTGCATCTCCTCCTTCTATCAGTTTCCAGCTGTCCGCATCATTAAGCACAGGCTGTATCTCAAGCGGCTGCCTGTCCGGACTGCATATGGCGCGGAACTCGCATCTCTGGCAGGCGCCTTTTCCCTGCGGCTCCCTGCGCAGAGCGCGGATGTTTCCCGAAAGGATTCCTCGGCAGCAGTCCTCTATGCATCGGTCTACATACCGGTTCAGAAGCGCTTCCTGGCGGGTGTTGAATGTCGATTTCCCGTCAAGGGAGCCGTCCGGACGAAAGGTAACGGGAAGATATACGGGCGGATCGTTCGTATCCATTGCCCTGCAGACGCCGGCGTCCGCGATGACGAGACCGGAGTGCTTCCGCCCGGCCAGAAGCTTTTTCAGCCTCTGCTCATCGGAAATATCCGGAGACGCGTCAATATAATCGTCCCCGGAGGAATCATAGAGGATACCGGCGGGAACGACAGGCTTCCCGAAGAACGAGGAACCGTACTTTTTCAGCGCAAACAGATAGATCAGCATCTGCATATTGCGGCCGTAGACGACATCGCTCAGCCGGAAGGATGTACTGCCCGTCTTGTAGTCGACGATCCGAAGGAACAGTTTTCCGTCATCTTCCCAGCCGTCGACCCGGTCGATCTTCCCCTGCACGGAGATGCGTCCGTTTTCAGAATTCATCTCATAGGGAGGAAGAGTCCCCTGCGGTGAAAAACTCATTTCAAAAGCGAGAGGAACGAAACGGCTCGACGTCATTTCTTCAGAAAGGTCCTGGACGGAAGCGAGGATATCCTCGGATGTCCTGTCCAGAAGGAAGCGAAGCCGCGCATTGTCATCCGCAATGGAACCGACGGATGCAAGACAGGCCTCTATGTTCTTCTCGGCGATCTGCCGGCACGCCTCGCCGGTGATGCTTTGGAACCCGCCTTTATTCAGGACCTCCGCCGTTGTATTCTCCATAACCTTGTGGTAAAGAGTGCCGAAAAGTAAGGGAGACAGATCGGCCGGTTTCCGCTGAATCAGCTTCATGCCGTATCTGAGATAATAGGAGAAGGGACAGTCCGAATACTGTTCCAGCCGTGTCGCGGAAAGAACTGCTTCGTTTCCGTACAGTCTCTGTGCAGAAGACTCACTGAGTACGCGCTCCTGCGGATAGCAGGATGCATCAATGACCGCACGAAGCCGGGAATATTCTTCCGTACCGTTCCAGAAGCGTCTTGCAGCAAGCGCAAAGCGGTCATCCGACGGCCCCGTGAGCGCGAGCGCAAGAGACGGAGTCCGTGCCGAAAGCCGGCATCGTCCCCTTTCAGGAGTCTGCGGGACGAGCGAGAACATGTTGCCCAGAACGGAGAAATACCTTGAAGGAACATTCCCGCTCTCTTCGGAAAAAGAGAGCGTCAGACTGACGGAAGCCTGCGTGAGCAGATCATAGGCGTCGGCCTGGCCGACAGCCAGTCTTTCATCGATGGGAGGAGAGAAAACGGAGTCGATTCTGGAGAGCCGTTCCCTTTCCTCATCAGAGAATATGCCGCGTTCTGCCGGGAAAGAGGGCAGAACATCATCTGACGCGCCGAGCACGAAAAGATGCCGTATGCCCCTTCGGCGCAGACGGGAGATATCCCCGGCGCATACGCGGTCGGTGGTGTCCGGGATGAAACCGAAATCATACTGTTCCAGGAGAGCGGTCCAGAGCTGGGCGAACTCCTGGAGTTCGCAGGCGGAATCCCCGGCGGCAAGCAGAAACTGTTCTGCAGCAACAGTCAGGATCTCACATGCTGACAGGAACTCGTCCGCCGTATGCTCCTCCCCTCTCTCCCTCAAAGCGTCTGCAAGTTCCTCCGTTTTGGCGTACAGACCGATCGCGTCGGCGAAACGGAACAGAGCGCGGATCATATCCGCCCCGGATTCGGCTGAATGCATGTCCCGTTCAAGGCGAGTCAGAGGAGCGCAGACACGGCGGCGGATATCGTTCAGTGATTCGAGGCCCGATTCATCGGATGAGGATTCGGAGAATCCTCCCGGAGGCATATCCCATGGCCTGTCAGCCGTCCATTTCCTTCCCCGGATCCCCCAGGTGAAAGCATAGTTTTCAAGAAGATCGCACTCGTCAGGGGTGATATCGGCATATCCGCTTTTCAGATAGATAAATACAGCCTCCGAATCCCACCCGCGCAGCAGAATGTTCAGAGATGCCAGCAGTACGGCCGTGGGAGGATAACTCATGATGTCTTTCTTTGAATTTATGTAAACCGGGATGCCGTATTCGTCCATGACGGAACGAAAGAGTGCTTCCTTGTCTGCGAGATTTCCGACGGCAACCGCTATATCCCGGAAACGTGCGCCGGAACGTGTGCATTCCAGAATGTGTGACGCGCAGGCTTCAAATTCTTCGCGGTCCCGATGGAATCTCCACAGCCGGATTCCTTCGGCCGCTCCGAAAGCTGCAGGCCGGTCGGTGAAGCAGTGGTGTTCCAGATGCCGCATCTCCCGGGATCTGACAGATTCCCTGCGGCACGTGATCCGATCGACTGAAGCACCCAATCCGGCTGCAATGTCAGTGAGTCGGTCTTTTGTTTCTGACGCCGTATGGAAGACAAGACGGTCTTCCGAATCCTCATCCAGAGTCAGCGAGACGGTGAACGACCGGGCAAATGCAAGAAGCTGTTCCAGAACTGCATACTGCTGTACAGAGAAATCACGGAATCCGTCTACCCAGATACGGGAATTCGCTATCCTTTCGGAATGCGGAATCAGTTCGCACAGCCTGTCCAGGACCTCGTCGGGATCGTGAAGATCCTGCTGGATAAGCCCGTTGTAGATTTCAAGAACAGAGGCCAGATAACGGAGTTTGTCGCGCAGCGTCCCGTCCGTACGGTCGGACAGCGCGTACAGACGATCGGGACGGATCCGTGAACTCGTACAGTCTGCGGCCGTTTCCAGGAGAGACAGCAGGCGGTCCGTCTGACGGGACTGAGCGGAGACGGTTCCGTTCATGGCATCTGCAAGGGCAACGGCACGTCTCATGACCAGCAGTTTTCCCGGCCTGTCAAGATATCTTTGGTCGATCCCGCCCATATCCGATACGAGCCGGTAAAATAGCCGCGGGAAACTCAGGACTTCCGCATGCAGGGAAACACGGTCACCGCAGGCTTCGCAGAGAAGGCGTTCTGCCTCATGTGAAAACTGATCAGGAACAAGAAGGATTAGGCCGTGCTCTCCGGCCTCCATTCGTTCTCTGATCTCATTCAGTATAAAGGCGGTCTTTCCCGTACCGCCCCTTCCGGTGACAAGTCTCAATCTGCTCATATCTGTTCCCCACTGCTGCAGGATCGGTCAGCGCTGTTGTTTAGAGCTGGCCGTTCATTGGACGTACGGACTCACAGAACCTCCACATTCCGGAAAGATTCTCCGCGGCGGCATCCGCAGACGATCCGTCCGCGAACATGCCGAAAACAGCGGATCCCGTCCCGGTCATGGAGGCGCCGACGGCGCCGGCGTCGAGGAGCGAATTCTTGATGTCGTCGACAACCGACTTCTCTCTTCCGAGAGCATCCTCAAATACGTTGTAAAGGCGCCGGCCAACTTCTCTGATGTCTCCGGTCCGGATCGCGCTGACCATGCCTTCCGTATCCGGATGAAGCATAACGCGTACGCTGTCCAATTTCTGAAACAGTTCGGGCGTGGATACGGAGAACGACGGTTTTATAACGACGAAAGCGCATCCGGACAGCGGCGGCAGCGGCTCCAGCAGTTCGCCCTTGCCGTGTGCGAGCGCTGTCCCTCCCGTCAGGCAGAAAGGGATATCCGAGCCTACGGAGTCCGCTGCGCGAAGCAGTTCTTCAGAACTGAGAGGACCGCCGAAATAGCGGTTCAGTCCGCGGAGAACGGCGGCTCCGTCGGCACTTCCGCCGCCAAGGCCGCTTCCGACGGGAATCCTTTTATCAAGGCGGATGTTTATCTTCCGGCCTGAGAGCCCGGCATCTTGCAGAAACCTCTCCGCGCAGCGGTAGGCAATGTTTTCGCGGCCGCCGGGAAGATATCTGAGAGAGGAGAATACCCGGATCCCCTCGCCCGGCTCTATGTCTATCGTCACGTCATCCTTCAGCGATATCTGCTGGAAGACCATCTCCATGTCATGATAGCCGTCCGTCCTCTTCCCTGTGACGTCAAGAGAGAGATTCAGTTTGGCATACGCGGATTCGGTGAAGGTGTCCATATTGATTCCTCCTGTTGCGGGATATGTCTTGCGGAAAGGAAAAAGGAGAGGCCGGGCGATGACGGCTTCTCCTTTCTGCGATGATGATTCAGAGAGAATTGAGATACAGCTGCCTGCGATGGAAGGAACGGTAACTGATCAGGAAAGCGGTACCGGCCAGCAACGCCGGAACGACGCCGATAGTGATGACCTGACGGTAGGAAGCATATTCCTTGATCACGCCGCCCAGGACGGGACCGAGGAAATAACCGAGATCTATACCGATATACAGAGTATTGCTGGCAATCGAACGCCTGGCAGGCGTTTCGCACTGTATGCACATGCTCTGCACTGCAGGATTGGCGGAACCGTAACCGAGCGCGGCAACGACCGCACCGAGAAATACGACGAACTTGCCGGTGGCGCTTCCGACAATGATAAATGAGGCGGCAAAGATCAGTATCGCGGGCAGAAGGACCTTTCGAAGACCCAGCCTGTCCGTGAGAGGCCCGCTCAGAGGTCTGGACAGGAGCATGCAGATGGAAAGCACGGTAAAGAAAGCCCCGATCTCCCCGATCCCCGCCTCGGCTCCGAACGGAACCATGTAACTGGAGTACAGTGAATACGCCATGATCAGGAGAAAGATGACGATTGTAGGAGCGATCGCGTGTTTCGTTGCAATCTGCGTATACCATTTTCCCATGGCAGACTTGTCGCGGGCAACGCCGTCCTCTTTCGACAGCAGAGAGGACGGAATTACAGCCAGAAGCAGGATCGTCGCTCCGAGCAGAAACACGAGCGTATATCCGAAATGAGCGTCCCCGATCCGCGTGCCGTAGTCACGGAGCCAGATGCCGATGGAGGGGGCGATGGCGGAGGTAATGGCCCCTCCGGCCCCGAAGATACCGAGCCCGGAAGCCATCTTTTCCTTGGGAAGGCTGTCTCCTGCAATGGTAAAGCAGAGGGAGCCGATCAGGGAATACTGGATGCCGTGGAAAACGCGGAAGATGATAAAGGGGACGAAACTGTGAAACAGCGCATATCCGATATTGACAAAACACCCGAGAGAGAAAACGAAGATCATCAGCAGGCGGTGATTCAGCCGGGTGGTGATCGGACCGGCAAACGGCCGCATAGCGAGCGCAACGCCAAAAAACATGCCGGTAAGGACTCCCATGACGGTCGGGGCGGCGCCCAGAAGCGTCGCATAGGATGATACCAGCGGATTGACAACATTGTGAGACATCGCCAGACCGGCGTTTGCAAGCAGAACGCAGATGAAGTTCTTGTTCCAGATTGATACCTTCTTCACTTCGGAAAGATCCGAGCCAGCCATATAATCACCTTATCTTTAATCATTGTGCCGATTATATCATCATTGCAAAAAGCAGTCAAATGACCGGGAGGTATAAAGAAACAGACCCGCAGGAAAAGCGGGTCTGTTTTAAGATCAGAGATACAGTCAGGCGCGCGGATGTGCGCGGTTATACACGTCTTTCAGCTGCTTTTTCACGAGCTGCGCATATACCTGGGTCGAAGAGATGTCCGCGTGTCCCAGCATTTCCTGGATGCTGTGCAGGTCCGCGCCGTTCTCAAGCAGGTGTGCGGCAAAGGAATGACGAAGCGTATGCGGAGTGATCTCCTTGGAGATACCGGCCTTGACCTGATAGTGTTTGATAAGCTTCCAGAAGCCCTGACGCGACATACGCGTACCGCTCATGTTCACAAACAGAGCGGGTTCGGAGCTGTCGGCGAGAAGATCTGCCCGGTAATCCCGGATATAATCCTCCAGGGCGCGGATGGCTGCGGGATAAAGAGGAATGAAACGTTCCTTGTCCTTGCCCCTGCAGCGGATAAAGCCGCCGGAAAGATTGATGTCGTCAAGGTCGAGACCAATCATCTCGGAAACACGGATGCCGGTGGCGTAGAGAAGTTCGAGCATGGCTTTGTCGCGGTATCCCTTGGCGTCGACGCATTCCGGCTGGGAAAGCAGAAGATCCACTTCCGCACCGGTCAGAATCTGCGGAAGGCGCTTCTCGTTCTTTTCCAGAACGATGTTCAGCGCGGGATTCGTATCCGCCTGACCGATGGAGATCAGATGATTGTAGAAGCATTTGATGGAAGCGACCGCGCGGGAAACAGTCGCGGTGGACTTCCCGGCGTGACGGAGCCATTCTACATACTCCTCGACCTCCGTATGGGTAACCTGCTCGAGACTGAGGCGGAGCTTGTCCTCCAGATACTCGGCAAACAGGTGAACGTCACTCACATAGGAGGAAACGGTATTCTTTGAACATTTTTTGGTGTCCTGCAGATATTGAGCGAATTCTTCCAGATAACCGCTGTTCAGCAATTCCGATATCCTCCTCTCTCAAAGTGATACGGCCTAATAATAGTACAAAGAAAACCGCATTTCAAGGAATATAATGGGAAAAACTGAAATTTGTCAATTATGACCAAGTTTTATGTAAATTGTATTATGTATACCACACATACCGACCGGAGTGCCGCACGGTGTGGAAAAGCCAGTGTATAACCTGTTCTAATCCAATATTTTGTTGAAGGAACGGATGGAATGATACTAGATATCGTTAATCACCGGCGATAATTATGTATACTTCAGAAACTTATTACAGATCGTATAGGTTACATTAATGTAAACCTTTGTTACTCTTCGGAAGAGCGGGGGCGCACCGCCGCATGTTTATATTACGCACTGTATACCTCTCCCCCGCCGGAGACAAAAAGAAACCGGAGGACTGCCTCCGGTTTCCGGGATTATCGATCTGTTATTTTTCGGGGTTTTCAGCTGCTTTTCCGACAGTGGAAACGGCCCACTTCGCGAAGCGGATGCGCACGCGGTCTTCGCTCGTCTCGATCACGATGAAGTCATCGCTGACATACACGATGTTGCCGATGATACCGCCGATGGTGGTGATGGTATCGCCGACTGCCAGGTTGTCGCGCATCTCCTGCTGCTGCTTTTTCTTCTTGTTTTCCGGTCTGATCAGAAGGAAATAAAAGATCGCGACCATCGCGATGATAAGAATAATGGATGTATAGTTCATTCCGGTACCTCCCTTTCCAATGTGATGATTATAAAAGGTCTGATATAAAAATACAAGTATTTCTTCAGATCCGCCGGCCTAATTTTTCCCTGTTGGCCAGATAGAATTCGTTAAATGTCCCCGATTCGATGGCGCCGCGGATTCTGGACATGAGCTCGTTATAGAAGAACAGGTTGTGCATGACGGCCAGTCGCAGGCCGAGAGTCTCTTCCGCCTTGAAGAGATGACGGAGATAGGCGCGTGTGAAGCGACTGCAGGCAGGGCATCCGCATTCCCCGCCGATGGGAGTTTCGTCGAAGGCGTATCTTTCGTTCTTGATGTTAATGATCCCTTCCCAGGTAAAGAGATGTCCGTGGCGCCCGTTCCGTGCAGGCATGACGCAGTCGAAGAAATCAACGCCGCGTGCTACTGCCTCGAGGATGTTGGCAGGAGTTCCCACACCCATAAGGTATCGCGGCCTGTCCTTCGGCATATACTCTTCAACGACTTCAATCGTGTCGTACATCTCCTGCGTGGTCTCCCCTACGGCAAGTCCGCCGATAGCGTACCCGTCCAGTTCCAGGTCTGCGATCTTCTTCATATGCTCGATCCTGAGGTCCGGGAAAACGGCGCCCTGATTGATACCGAACAGGAGCTGACCGGGATTGACAGTCCCCTCCCTGCTGTTCAGAACGTCATGTTCTGTTTTGCAGCAAAGCAGCCACCGGTAGGTGCGGTCGCAGGAAGCCGCGCAGTATTCATACGGAGAGGGGATCTTCACGCACTCGTCAAAGGCCATGGCGATGTCCGAACCGAGATTCGACTGGATGCGCATGCTGTCCTCGGGGCGCATCAGTATATGATGACCGTCGAGATGGCAGTGGAAGGCGACACCCTCCTCCGTGATCTTCCTGAGCTTTGCCAGAGAAAAGATCTGAAAGCCGCCGCTGTCTGTCAGGATCGGTCCGTTCCAGGTCATGAAACGGTGCAGTCCACCGAGCCGGCGGATAGCCTCATCTCCCGGCCTTACATGAAGATGATAGGTGTTGCTCAGTTCGACCTGTGTCCCGATGCGTTCAAGATCCTCGGCGCTGAGGCCTCCCTTGATGGCCGCCTGAGTGCCCACATTCATAAAAACGGGCGTCTGTATGAGGCCGTGAGGAGTTTCCAGCTCTCCCCTTCTTGCCTTTCCTTCGGTTTTCAGCAATCGGAACATATGCGCTCCTCCTGTAGGCGGGGCGATCTGCGGATGGCCCCTGGATTGTTGCCGCCTGAGTGTCTGTAGATGATTATATATGTGCCGTCAAGCCGGACGCTCCGGCGGACGGTCAGTGAATAAACATGGCGTCGCCGAAAGAAAAGAAGCGGTATCTCTCTTCTACTGCGGTACGGTATGCCGCCAGGATGTTTTCTCTGCCGGCAAGAGCGGAGACGAGCATGATCAGCGTGCTCTCGGGGAGATGGAAATTGGTGATCAGGGCATCAACGCAGCGGAAACGGTACCCGGGATAGATGAAGCAGTTCGTGAACCCGGCGTACGGCTGAAGGCTCCCGTCCTCTGCAGCCCTGGATTCAAGGGTGCGGCAGGATGTCGTGCCGACGGAGATGATGCGCCGTCCTTCCCGTTTTGCCCTGGTCACTGCTTCGGCGGTTTCGTCGGGTATGATGCAGTATTCCTCATGCATGACGTGATCCTCGATATTGTCCGCCTTTACGGGCCGGAAAGTTCCGAGTCCGACGTGCAGCGTAACGAAATGCGTCTCGACGCCCATGGAGCGGATCCTGTCGAGAAGATCTTCCGTAAAGTGAAGACCCGCGGTCGGGGCAGCGGCGGAACCTGTGACCCGGGAATAGACCGTCTGATATCTTTCCGGGTCCTCGAGCTTCTCGTGGATGTAAGGAGGAAGCGGCATGGAGCCCAGACGGTCCAGTACCTCCAGAAAGATCCCTTGATAGCTGAAGCGGATCAGACGGTTCCCGCCCTCGATCTCATCTATGACCGTGCCCATGAGTTCATCGTTCTCTCCGAAAAGGATCTCCGCGCCGGCCCTCGTACGGCGCCCGGGCCTCGTCAGGCATTCCCATACGTTGTCTCCGCGGTCGCGGAGAAGAAGGACCTCGATAACGGCCCCGGTGTCCTTCCTGCCGATCAGTCTTGCCGGAAGCACCCGGGAATCATTCATGACCAGGCAGTCCCCTTCCCTGAGATATTCCGGGAGGCGGTAGAAAAATGAATGCTCCGTCCGGCCGGAATGTTTGTCAAGGAGCATGAGCCGCGACTGCGTGCGGTCTTCCAGGGGCGTCTGAGCGATCAGCTCTTCCGGGAGGTCATAAAAAAAGTCTGTGCGTTTCAAAGCGGTAATCCTTTCCGAAACAGGCCCCGCATCCGTCAATCTCACTTGACGGGCGCAGGGCATTGTGCTTAAATGATGAATTAATAATCATTATATGCGAAATCTGGCTGTTGTCAAAACGAATTATCATTGAAAACCGGAGGTCTTGAAAATGAAGAAATACAAAGTCGGAGTAATCGGCGCGACGGGCATGGTCGGACAGCGGTTCGTATCCCTTCTGGAGAACCATCCCTGGTTTGAACTCACTGTTGTTGCCGCCAGCGCAAGAAGCGCCGGAAAGCCGTACGGCGAGGTCGTGAAAAACCGCTGGATGATGGCCACCCCCATTCCGGAGCAGGCCGCCGCCCTTACGATCATGAACGCCTCCGAGGATATAGCCGCCATCGCGGAGAAGGTGGATTTCGTCTTCTGCGCCGTGGATATGAAAAAGGAAGAGATCCAGGCGCTGGAAGAGGCCTATGCGAAAGCGGAGTGCCCCGTCGTTTCCAACAACAGCGCCCATCGCTGGACGCCCGACGTTCCCATGGTCGTGCCTGAGATCAACCCGGAGCACATCAAGATCATCCCCTGGCAGCGCCAGAGGCTGGGAACGAAGCGCGGTTTTATCGCCGTGAAATCCAACTGCAGCCTGCAGAGCTACGTTCCCGCACTGCACCCCCTCAGAGAGAAGTACGGCCTGACGAAAGCACTTGTGTGCACCTATCAGGCGATCTCGGGAGCCGGAAAGAACTTCACTACGTGGCCGGAGATGGTGGACAACGTGATCCCCTACATCGGCGGCGAGGAGGAAAAGAGCGAACGGGAGCCGATGAAGCTCTGGGGCCGGATCGAAGACGGAAAGATCGTCAACGCAGACTGGCCCAGCATCACCGCACAGTGCCTGCGCGTTCCCGTGTCGGACGGGCATATGGCGGCGGTGTTTATGAGCTTCGACAGGAAGCCCTCCGAAGAGGAGATCATCGAGACCTGGAAAGGATTTTCCGGACGCGCGCAGCAGCTCGAACTCCCCTCCGCGCCGAAACAGTTCCTGCACTATTTCACGGAGCCCGACCGTCCGCAGACCCGTACCGAGCGTAATCTCGAGAACGGCATGGCTGTTTCCATCGGCCGCCTGCGCCCTGACACGCAGTACGACTACAAGTTCGTCTGCCTGAGCCACAATACGCTGCGGGGTGCCGCCGGCGGCGCCGTACTGCTGGCGGAACTGCTCTGCGCAGAAGGTTATATGGACTGATCCCCTGCCCGGCGCCGCAAAAGCGGTGCCGGGTTTTCCATATCCAAAAGCCATCATCATATACGGTCTTTCTATTTGACTTTCCCGGCAGCGGAACCGTATACTGGAAGCAGGAATACAGAACCTGGAAGGAGGATTCCCATGGATCAGAAAAAGATAGACCGTTTGATCAAAATGGAGTGGGAGATGTTCCATTCCGTCAACGAGGGCGGACCGAAAGCCAGCTGTCAGGAGGATCCGGAGACGTTTTACGGCATGAGGAACGCACAGTTCAACTCCTGGGACGAGGCTACAGTAGACAGTTATTACAGGGATGTTGAGAATGCCGCGGCGTGCGGAAGGAACCTCGTCATGGAGAAATATATCCATATGATGAAGACCACGCAGCCGGAGGAGTACCGGGCGCTGCTCTCCCGTGTCGTCGTGCCTTCGGAGGAGGCCAGGATCCTGGCAAGAAAGATCACCGACAAGATGATCGAACAGACGAAAGTGCTGCATGAGCAGTATCCCTACATTTCAGGTGCCGGCCGTCCTCTCCGCTCCTCGGAGGATTTCAGAGGGTTTACGTCCGTGGAGACATATCAGCTGGGAGAACTGTACACGTACTCCCTGGACACGCTGAAATGCCTCTGGGCGCATTTCTGCCGTCTGGAAGCGGAGGGAAAGAGCCTGGCAAGGATCATTCTGGAGCATACGGTCGCTTATTACGGCTACGATTCCCTCGAGAAGGCAGAAGAAGTCAACCGCCGCCATGCCCAGATCCCCCGCGTCGACTATTCCGGCGCACAGAACTGAGCCATGGAAAAAGGACTCGAACTTTCCAGAAAGTACTTTCTGGAAACAGCGGAACCGAAACTGAAAGAGGCTTTCCCGGAACTCTATCCCCGACTGGCTGCCGGCCTCTGCGGAAACGGGTCTGAGTGCTTCGGCTATGACGACGAGGTATCCCGCGATCACGACTGGGGCCAGGACTTTTTCCTCTGGGTGACAGAGGAAGACCGGGGACGCATACCGGAACTGGTTTCCTGGAAACGGAATCTCCTGACGTTCTTCCCGCCCGAACACCCCCGTACGCAGAGCGAATACGGGGCGTCCGTCACGGTGATGACCTGCGGGGATTTCTACAGACAGCTCGTGGGGACGCCGGATGTTCCGGACGATGTGCTCAAGTGGTTCCGCATCCCGGAAAACAATCTCGCCATGTGCGTCAACGGAGACGTTTTCATGGACAACGCCGGGGTTTTTACGTCGATCCGCCGGTGCTTCCTGGAATACTTCCCGGAGGACTTCAGGCTGAAGAAGATCGCGGCAAAGTGCATGGCCATCGCACAGACGGGCCAGTACAATCTTCAGAGAATGGCTCTTCGGAAGGAACCGGTCACGGTATACACGGTCGTATCCAGATTCATCGACGCGGTTACGGGACTCGTCTTTCTGCTCAACCGCGTGTACCGCCCGTACTACAAGTGGGAGAACAGGATGCTCCGCGGACTTCCCGTTCTCGGGGCAGATATCGGGAGCCTGCTGGAACGGCTTGTTTCCGTCACGGGCCTCTCGCCCGAAGCCCTGGATCTGCAGAAGGACGCGGTGGACCGCATCTGCAGGCTCCTGCACGCGGAACTGAAACGCCAGGGACTCACCTCTTCGGATGACTGGTTCTTCTCCACGCATGGAGAGGAGGCCAGGAGCCGTATCACCCATGAGGTCATCCGTTCTCTTCCCGCTACCTATGAATAAAGACCACTGTCGTATTATTTGAAAAGGATGAAGCCAATGAAACAGATTCTCGTCATCGGCGGCACCTACTTTGCCGGCCGTGTCTATTCCATTCTCACCAGTCGCGGAGAGGCCCAGCGGGATGATCTCCATCTTCATCTCGTGAACCGCGGACGCTATCCGCTGAAGGGACTGGACAACGTGTCCCAGTATGTGTGCGACCGCCATCAGGCGGATCAGCTTCCCGGGATTCTCCCGCAGGATATGGTTTTCGACGCCGTTGTTGATTTCTGCGGATACGAGCCGGGAGACATATCTTCCATCGTTGAAGCCCTTCCCGGAAGGATCAGACAGTACATTTTCATCAGCACTTCGAGCGTCTACGCGCCGGGAGGACATACGCTCAAAACTGAATCCTCACCCGTGCTGACTGATTTTGACGGCGGAACGGTGGATGACTATATCCGCAAGAAAGCGCTTCTGGAGGAGGAACTGAAAGCCTCCTGCGCGGCGGCCGGGATCGAGTTCACGATCCTGCGGCCTTCCTTCATCTACGGGCCCTTCAACTATGCGCCGAGAGAGAGCTGGTATGTTCAGCAGATCTGCCAGGGCAGCCCGATCCCCTTCCCCACGGACGCCTCCGCAGGGTTCAGCTTCGTATACGTGATGGATGTCGCCGACATTATCAATCTCTGTATCGCCGATCCCAGGGCATACGGTCAGGTATTCAATCTCGCCTCTCCCGAAGCGCAGAACTACGGCACGTTCATGGAGACGCTGAAAGCCTGCACGGATCTGCCCGTACGCACCTATGACGTGACCGTGGAACAGGTGCTCGAACGGAATCTTCCGCTTCCCTTCCCTCTGGACGAGGATGAACTCTACAGCGGACAGAAGGTGACGGATACGTTCGGCTACAGCTATACCCCGTTCCTGACGGGAATGAAGAAGACGGTTTCCGTTTTCACGAACGTATACAAGCAGTGATGAAGACGACCGCCGGCTGCGCGCCGGCGGCCATTTCTGTCCCGCAAGGCTCAGTGCCCCTGCTGGAGCTGAAAAACTCCCGTTTCCAATTCCGGTTATCTGTAGTATAATTAATAAGATGCAAGTACGGAACCATCTGCGGAGCCGTACGAAACCGCACCGGAACGGAGCGTTTACCGGCCATGAATACGATACCCATATCCTTCCCCGTGTTCGGGGAGGAAGCAATCATCAATCCTTCGACGCACATCACTGTGTTCGGAAAGAACATCTACTGGTACGGCATACTGATCGCCATCGGCTTCATCCTCGCTGTCGTTTATGCGCTGAGAAGATGCAAAGAGTTCGGACTGACCCAGGACAACATCCTGGACAATCTGCTCATTGCGACGCCCGTCGGGATCATCGGCGCGCGCCTCTATTATGTGATCTTCAACCCAGCGGACTATTTCGGCCCCGGAAAATGGGGCAATATCGTCAAGATCTGGGAGGGCGGCCTTGCAATCTACGGAGGACTTATCGCGACGGTCCTGGCTGTCTTCCTTATCTGCAGGCGCAAGAAGATCTCCATGCTGTGCATGATGGATGTCGTCAGCCTCGGCTTCCTCATCGGCCAGTGCATCGGCAGATGGGGCAACTTCTTCAACCGGGAAGCCTACGGCGCGGAGACGGACGTGTTCTGCCGCATGGGGCTGCACTATCCGGGCGGCACGATCTATGTGCATCCCACATTCCTTTATGAATCCCTCTGGAATCTGCTGGGGTTCGTCATACTGCATTTTGTCTCAAAAAAGCACAGGCGCTTCAAAGGGCAGATCTTCGTGTCTTATCTCGGATGGTACGGGCTCGGCCGTTACTTCATCGAATCCCTGAGGACGGACAGCCTGTATCTTGGATCAACGGATATCCGCGTGTCGCAGCTCCTGGCTGCGGTATGCTTCGGCGTGAGCGTGATCTTCCTGCTTGCCACGCTGCGGAGCATCCCTCAGAAACTGAGGCTTGCCGGCGCTCAGGATCCCGATGCGGATGCCACGGAGGCGGGCGTTACGGAAGAACAGGATGCAGTTTCCCCGGCAGCGGAAACAGCGGAAGAGGATCCTGACAGCACAGAGGAAAACGCTGATGATTCAGCGGATGAAGACAAAGATAAAGAAACAGACAAGGAGGATGGGAATGAACACCAGGAAACCGGATCTCAGTGAGATCAAGGAGACCGTCGTCAATACGGCCGGAGTACTGCTGGAGAAGACGCGCCTTCTGAAAGATGCCGCCGGAGAGAAAGCGAGGATACTGACTCAGAAAGCGAAGATCCGCGCGGAGTCGGCCAGGAACAGCAGCCGGCTCGACCGCCTGTACGGGGATCTCGGCAGTCTCTATTACTGCATCATGAAGGACTGCCCCGACGAGCAGATGAGGCAGCTGTGCGAGGAGATCACGGTCCTTCTCGACAGAAATGAGGAACTGGACCGTCAGCTGGAGGAACTCAGACAGATCGAGGACCCGGCGCAAGAGACCTGCCCCGACGAAAGCCCGGATGATGGTGAGACGGCGCCTGAAGAGGCTGCTTCGGAGGAATCCGGGGAAGCTTCCGGAGAATCGGAAGAGACGCTCTGAACAGTCTGCACAGCAGATTATAATTATCTTAAGTTTTTTCTAATCATTTTACTAAAATCCAATTTTTCGGCAAATGTTGTGAGTTTAATCTCTTGACAACGACAACAAGATATAGTACATTTTTGAAGGATAATTTGCAGAATGTACGATTGCGGTCTTCTGCAAAAAAAGCCGGCCGAAAGGCCGAAACTATTTCAAAAGGAGTAATGCAATTATGATTATCATCGGTGAGAAACTGAACGGTTCCATCCCCTCCTGCGCGAAAGCCATTGCTGAGAGGGACGAAGCGTATATCAAGGATATCGCGAAGAGACAGGCCGACGTCGGCGCCACCTATATCGACGTCTGCGCGTCCGTCAAGGACAACGAGGTCGAGGTCCTGAAGTGGATGATCGAGCTCGTGCAGGAAGCATGCGACACTCCCATCTGCGTCGACAGCCCCGATGCCCGCGCCTGTGTCGAAGCCATGAAGTACTGCAAGAAGCCCGGTGTGATCAACTCCGTTTCCGGCGAAGGCGACAAGATGGACGTGGTCTTCCCCGTCATCGCCGACACCAAGTGGGAAGTCGTTGCTCTTCTGTCCGACGACAACGGTATCCCCGCCACGGCTGCCAGACGTCTTGAGGTCTTCCACAAGATCATGGAGAAGGCCAAGGAATACAACATTGCTCCCAACCGCATCCACATCGATCCCCTGGTCGAGATGCTCTGCACCTCCGAGGACGGCATTGCTCTGGTCATCGAAGTCATCTCCAAGATCCGCGAGGAGTATCCCACCATCCACATCACCGGCGCTATTTCCAACATCTCCTTCAACCTGCCCGCACGTAAGATCCTGAACCAGTGCTTCTGCTGCCTGGCCATGAACGCCGGCCTCGACAGCGGCGTCCTGGATCCTCTGGACCGCGGCCTGATGGGCATGATCTATGCCACCGAGGCTATGCTCGGCCTCGACGACTTCTGCATGGAGTACATCTCCGCTTACCGTGACGATATCTTCGGCACGCAGAAGAAATAATCATTATCCCCTTTTGTAAGCTCGCTCAAGCTTAAAATATCAGAAATCATTTATCAGGAGGAAAAACACATGTCCAAGATTCAGGAAGTTGCTCAGGCCGTAGAGAACGGCAAAGTCAAACTCATTCAGGGCCTCGTTCAGGAAGCTCTGGACGAGGGTTGTGATCCCAGCGCCATCCTCAACGAGGGTATGATCGGCGCCATGAACATCGTCGGCGACAAGTTCCAGAAGAACGAGATCTTCGTCCCCGAGATGCTGGTTGCTGCGAAGACCATGAAGAAGGGTGTCGACGTTCTTCGTCCCCACCTGGCCGGCGACGCTGTCGGCGCCAACGGCAAGTACATCATCGGCACGGTCGCCGGTGACCTGCACGATATCGGCAAGAACCTGGTCGCTCTGATGATCGAGTCCGCCGGTTTCGAAGTCATCGACCTGGGCGTCGATGTTCCCGCCGAGAAGTTTGTCGAGGCCATCAAGGCCAACCCCGACTGCAAGGTCGTCGGTGCTTCCGCTCTGCTGACCACCACCATGGATTCCCTGCGCAACACCGTTCAGACGATGATCGATGCTGGCTGCAAGGATCAGGTCAAGATCATGGTCGGCGGCGCTCCCATCACCCAGGCTTTTGCTGATGAGATCGGTGCTGATGCTTACACTCCCGATGCCGGTGCTGCCGCTGTTAAGGCTGCCGAGCTGGTCAAGGGCTGATTGATCAACTGATAAAAAAGATCCGGCGCTTTTGAGCGCCGGATCTTTTTTATGCAGTCTGTCAAAGAACCCCTTGTTTTCAAGTGGCGAAAACAAGGGGTTTGGCATAAACAGTAGAAAAAACAAGTAAATAGCGAAGCAAAAAGGAGTTTTTCCAACTCCATTCTGCCAGCTTTTTCAGG
>JAFYAU010000042.1 GCA_017540565.1 Oscillospiraceae bacterium | reverse complement strand
TACGATATGATAAAACAGCTTGACGATTCCTCTGATGAGATCGTTATCGCAGATCCCTGCGCATTTGAGATCCAGTCAGGTGATGAGGATGATGCCGAATACATTGATGATAAACTCGTTGAATACAATTGGTCACAGGTTCCTGCTGTGCATGATTTTGAATTCATCGGAAGGAAGATACAGGGCGATAAAGATGAACCGATAGCCGCTGGATTTGCAGGCGTGAATTTCTGGAATATCGCATTTGTTGAAATGCTGTGGGTAGATGAGCCATACCGCAATCAGGGCATAGGTTCCAGGCTCCTTTCGGATATCGAGCAGGAAGCGAAGAATAACGGCGCTTGTATTGTGATGATCGATGCCCGCGACTGGAATGTGGAATTCTTTAAGAAATCCGGCTATACGGTGTACTGCACACTCGAAGATTACCCGAACGGGTACAGCAAGTACAAATTGCAGAAAAGACTATAATCAACGAATCTCTTGCCGGCAGGGTCTCCGTAATGGAATTGTCCGGACTGTCTTTGAGGGAAATGAAGGGGATCACGTTCAACCGTCATTTCGTCCCTTCGAAAGAGTACCTTGAAGAGAGAGAAAAAGAACTCGAGCCGTATGGGGATCTGTGGGAGACCATCCATAAAGGATCCTATCCGGAACTGTATGATATCGACAGGGACTGGCAGGACTTCTATTCCTCCTACGTTTCCACCTATCTGGAGCGAGATATCAACGAGCTCATTTCCGCAGACAGCCTGACATTCACCAAGTTCATGACTGCGGCAGCCGCCAGGACGGGGCAGATGCTGAATTATGCAAATATCGCCGGCGAAGTGGGGGTCAGCGAGCCCACCGTCAAGAAATGGATATCGGTACTGGAACGCACAGGCATCGTCTATATCCTTGAGCCGTACAGTGCCAGCGCGCTCCCAAGAGCGATCAGGACCCCCAAACTCTATTTCAGGGATACGGGGCTCGTATGCTATCTGACGAGATGGCTTACGCCGGAAACGCTCAGGAATTCCGCCGTGGCGGGAAGCATATTTGAGACATTTGTTGTCTCGGAGATCCTGAAATCATACTGCAATGAAGGCCGGGACTACAGATTCAGCATTTTCTATTACAGGGGCAAGGATAAGAGAGCGTCGGGAGAAAACGAGATCGATCTCGTGATCCGGGAGGACGGAGTGCTGTATCCCGTAGAGATCAAGATGACCGGAAACCCGAAACCCTCGATGGGAGGAACGAACCAGGTCCTTGACAGGATCCCGGATACAAAGCGGGGAACGGGCGTCATTCTCTGCCTGATCGACAGGAAGACTTACCTCAGAGAGAACCTCATCGCCCTTCCGATAGAATACATTTAACGGAGACCGGAGCGGGGCGCCGGACCGCATCTCCGCCGCCGGGCGGGGGATCCCTTCGCCGTGACGGAGATGGAGGACCTGGCGGCCGCGCGGGCGGCGGAGAGCTTCGGCCTGCTCGACAGGCTGATCATCCTGCGGACGGCCGTGGACATGGCCGTGTTCCCCGCCGGCATGACGCCGGAGATACTGTGGGATCCGGAGACCGACGATCACGTCGCTTCGGAGGAAGGGCTGGAATCCGTGGATATCTTCGAAACGGCGATGAGGAACTGCTTCGCCGCGGGCAGGGTCCTGATCGACACGGTCCTGGCAGGCGATCTGTGACGAGAACCGCCCGCGGGCATTCTGAAACAAGACATGAACCGAAGACGTGGAGGTAATGAAGAATGAAAAAGGGAAGAAAGACGGTCCTGAAAGTGATCCTCTGCCTGCTGGCGCTGTTTCTCCTGTTCAATGCGGGCTGGCTTGTCTGGCGCACGGTGAAATACGGGGCCTACGCCAGGGGAATGGAGGAGAATCCCATCCCCGAATGGCTCGTGCCGAGATACAAGCTTACCGACGCCGACGGCTATGACTACGGCCTCAAATACCCGGATTATCTCTCGTTCACGGGAAATATGAGCGTGGGCACGCCCGCGGAGGACGACCCGTTCTCGGACTTCCTCATCGTCTGGCCAAAACCGGCTGGCGGCTATACATACGGCGTGTCCCTCACGGAGGACGGAAAGGGTTACCAGATCTACATCGGGGCGGACGGCAGCGCCGTCGATCCCGAATACGCCGGGATCGTCGCCCGTCATCAGGACACCATCGATGAGCTGCTCCGCAGGGCGGAAGCCATGTGGGATCTGGAGTGACCGCATTATCCGCGGAAGCGGTCCGGACTGTGACGGAAGGGAAGAACGGAAATGAAGACGGAACTTGAGAACGGATACGGAAACGGAGACGCGTCCCCGGAAACGCCGCCGTTCTGTGTCATCTTCGACATGGACGGCGTCATCTTCGACTCCGAGAGGACGCTCCTGGAGAGCTGGCTCGAGACGGCGGAGAGATACGGCGTGGACAGGGAGCTCGTCCGGGACACGTATATCCGGTGCATCGGGACGAACAGGAACCAGACGACGGAGATCTACACCTCCGCCTTCCTCCCCGTGCTCGGGGAGGAGAGGATGTGGAGCCTGTGGGAGGAGAGCTACGCCCTGCACAGGGAGAGGCATCCCGGCGGCGTCCTCCCGCTGAAGCCCGGGGTGCGGGAGCTCCTGGAATACCTGAAAGCAAACGGCATCCCGGCGGGCATCGCCTCCTCCTCGCGGAAGAGCACGGTGGAGCAGCAGATCGGCGCGGCGGGCCTGGCCGGCTTCTTCGCCGGGTGCGTCGGCGGAGACGCCGTGAAGATCAGCAAGCCCGATCCGGAGATCTACCGGCTCGCCTGCGGGGCCTTCGGGTTCGACCCGGCGCGCACGTACGCGGTCGAGGACTCCTTCAACGGGATCCGGTCGGCGAGCGCCGCCGGCCTGAAGGCCGTCATGGTGCCGGACCTGGTCCCGCCGGACGACGAGATGAAGCGGCTGTCGGTGACCGTCTGCAAAGATCTGTTCGAAGCGATGGAGTATTTCTCCCGGCTGCCTGGATCCGGAAAATGCGGGGTGAGCACATGAAGATCGAATGGGCAGGCGGAGCCAGGATCTCCGTAAAGGTGAGGGACGGCCGCGAGACGACCGTTACGGCGAACAGGGAGGGGCTGCTCTCCCTGGCCCGCCAGCTCGAGGCCCTCGCGGAGGGGACCCCGGGAGACCATATCCACTATGACGAATACAATTCCCTCGAGGAGGGATCGACGGAGCTGATCATCGAAAAAACGGACGGGACCGGAGACGGGGAGGGAAAAGCGTGAAATGCGGAGAATCGGCGTTCATCGTCCTCTATCTGCTGTTCGCCGCCGTCAGCGGCATCCTTATGCTCGTGCGGGCGGACGGAAAAAACGGCAGGAGGATGGGCGCGGCGGCGCTGATCCTCGGCGCGGGGGACGCCTTCCATCTGGTGCCGCGCGTCCTGGATCACTTCTCCTCCGGGGACCTGACGGCCACCCTGGGGATCGGGAAGCTCGTCACGTCCCTGACCATGACGGTATTCTACGTCCTTTTGTACTATATCTGGTCGGGCGTGTTCCGTGAAAGAAGGAGAAAAGGACTGACGGCCGCCGTGTGGCTCCTGGCCGCCCTGCGCGCCGCCCTGTGCCTGCTGCCGCAGAACGGCTGGCTGAGCAACAGCGCCGACGCGCTGTGGGGAACGGTCAGAAACGTGCCTTTCACTGCCCTCGGCATCATCGTTATGGCGCTGTTCTTCCGGACAGGGAGCAGAGGGAAGCGGTTCTGCTTCGTGTGGCTGTACATCCTGCTGTCGTTCCTCTTCTACCTCCCCGTGGCCGTCGGGGCCGGCGCGGTGCCCGCGCTCGGGATGCTCATGATCCCCAAGACGGTCTGCTACGTGCTGATCCTCATCGCGTTCCTGCGCTATGTGACGAACAGAGAGGAAGCAAAGGGACTTTCTTCCTGAGAGGAGGGCGGACCGGACGGAACGCCGCCGGGATCCGGAATACGGACGGAGAGCTTTTCATGGTTCTCCGTCTTTTTCTTTTTTTCGAAGAAACCGGCGAAAAAGACTTGAAGAAACCGTTTCCGGGGAATATAATGGCACCATCGTTAGCAACCGCTAACTGTGCGACGCCGGATCCACCGCGGGGGAGGACCGGGCGGCGGCTGCAAAGCCGTTTCTTTTTTGATCAATGGTAAGCCGATGCTAACTATTTGAGAAAGGAAGAGACCCGCGGGAACAGAGCGCAGGAATGGGGAAGGGGAACGTCCGTATGACCATCCATGAATTCGGAGATCCTGCTCGGCGCCCTGGGCGTCCTGCCTCCGGCGGCCGGCGCGCTCCTGCACAACACGTCGACGGTCCTGCTGAGCATGGACTGCCTTACGGACCTGATCCCGGAAGAGGGAGAGATGAAAGAACGAACGGGGGGTGTGACGGCATGAGACCGGATTACAGGAACTGGGTGCCGAAGAGCATGGTGTACGGGCTCGCGGGAGCGGCGCTGGCCGCCTTCGTCCTGTTCCTTCTCTTCGGAGCGACGGGCGCGGTCCTTCACGGGACGCTCCGCCTGGTCTGCGGGATCGTTTTCGGAGCGGGCACGCTGCTCCTCGCGTTCCTCGCCGCCTGGATGGGAGCTCTTCACAGGACCTTCGACTACAACGGAAAGCGGAAGCTGGCGAAGACGATCATCGACGGGACCGCGCGGTACGTGGACCTTCCGGAAGGCGGGACGGGCCTGGACGTCGGCTGCGGAAGCGGCGCGCTGACCATCGCGTGCGCGAAGCGGAACCCGCAGGCGTCCATGACGGGCTGCGACATCTGGTCCGGCGCCTACAGGGGCTCCTTCACGAAAAAGCGCTGCGAGGACAACGCCGCGGCGGAGGGCGTGGCCAACGTCCGCTTCGAAGAGGGGAACGCCGTCCGGCTGCCGTTCGCGGACGGGAGCTTTGACGCCGTGACGAGCAACTACGTGTACCACAACATCTCCGGCTGCGACAGGCAGCAGCTGCTCCTGGAGACCCTGCGGGTCCTCAGAAAGGGCGGGACCTTCGCGATCCACGACCTGATGGGCCCGAAGCGCTACGGGGACATGGAGGCCTTCGTGAGACGGCTCAGGGAGGAAGGCTATGAGGAGGTCCGGCTGATCGACACGACGGACGGGACCTTCATGGGCAGAAAGGAAGCCTCCCGGCTCGGCCTCGCCGGCTCCGCGCTGCTCGTCGGAAGAAAATAGGAAATCCCGGCGCTTTCCCGCCCCTCCGGGCGGGAAGGCGCTTTAAAAACCGCATGAGTTAGCGATGGAAAACTTATGCGCGATAGATACGCGCTCCATCCTGATACATCCTGAAATGAAAAGAGGTAGTGACTATGAAAAAGATCTCTGTCGTCCGTCTGATCGCCGCCGCGGCCGTCTATGCGGCGCTGTTCGTGCTCGGGGCGAGCCTCGGCATGATCCATCCCGCGTGCTACGCCTACGCAGGCACGGTGCTCCCGCTGCTGTTCGCTTTCACGTATCTGTTCGCCGCGTGCTCCATGCGCTGCTTCGGAGCGGCGTGCGTTCTGAACGGGGTCACGCTGATCGCCGCGCTGGCCGCCGGCGAAGGGGACATCGCCCTGATCGCCGGCCTGATCGTCCTGGCGCTGCTCGCGGAACTCGTCCGGGGCCTGAACGGGTACGGCACGCGGAAAGGCGTCCGCCGGAGCTTCGTGCCCCTCGCGTTCTCCTTCTATGCCTATTCCGCCCACTGGTGGACGGATACGGAAGGATCGCTCGCCGCCGCCGCGGAGGAGATGCCGGCGGGCTATGCCGGAAAGATGGAGACGGTCATCGGCAACGTCCCGCTGCTGATCGTCATGCTCGTCCTGACGGTCCCCGTAGCCGTCCTGGCCATGAGGCTGGCGGAGAAGGCGCTGAAGAAGCAGACCGCTTCTCTGAAGTGAGAGCAGCCCCGCGGACCGGAGGGAACCGGACTGTGTCGCGGGGGAAAATGACAGACGGGATACGGGACAGGGTGTGTCCGGAACATGCCCTGTCCCGTTTCCGTGTGCGCCGCTTCTCCGTATCTGCGGAGGACTTTCCCCCGCAGCGGCAGACGCTCCTTGGCAAACGTCCGGATATGGGATAGAATAGGGTGGAGAGAAAAGGCCGGCGTCAGCCGGCGGCGGACCGGGAGGTGAGCGGGATGGACAAGGTGGTCGTCGGCATGTCCGGCGGCGTGGACAGCGCGGTGGCGGCACTGCTTCTGAAGCGGGCCGGATACGAGGTCGTCGGGGTGACCCTGCGCACGTGGGAGGCTGACGGCGGCGAGAGCCGCTGCTGCGACATCGACGATGCGCGGAGCACGGCCCGGCAGATCGGAATCGAATACTGCCCGGTGAACTGCACCGCGGATTTCCACAGGTACGTGGCGGAACCCTTCGCGCGGGAATATCTGCGCGGCGTGATGCCCAACCCGTGCATCGAGTGCAACCGCCGCGTCAAGTGGGACAAGCTGATGTATTACGCGAAGGTCGTCGGGGCACGGTACGTCGCGACCGGCCATTACGCGTCGCCCGTGAAGCTGGATAACGGACGGTACACGCTCCGGAAGGCGGCGCATGCAGAGAAGGACCAGACGTACATGCTCTGCCGGCTGACCCAGGAGCAGCTCGCCGCGACCCTGATGCCGCTCGGGGAACTGCCGAAGGGCGAGGTGCGGCAGATCGCGCGGGACGCCGGCCTGGACGTCGCCTCCAAGCCGGACTCCCAGGAGATCTGCTTCGTGACGGACGGAAGCTACGCGGACTATATAGAGAGCCAGGCCG
>JAFYAU010000041.1 GCA_017540565.1 Oscillospiraceae bacterium | reverse complement strand
TATGGCATCACAAAAAGCCGGCAACGACTACCTCGACTGGTTCGGGAAAACCTATGAGTCGCTGAACATCGTTGCTGGCTACAATTTAATGTATAACGGTGCGCTGATGGTGAAATCCGGCATTGGCTGTGCAGTCGGCCTAGATCAGATCATCAACTCCGCCGAGACCTCTGATCTCTGTTTCCGCCCCTTCGATCCGCCTCTGGAAGCAGGAATCGTGGTGATTTGGAAAAAATACCAGGTGTTTTCCAGGCCGGCAGAAATGCTGCTGGAGAGAATGATGAAAGCATTTGATAGCTCATAAGACTAATTCATCGGTGCTCAATTTGCCCGGTGGCGATGCTCAATCTCGGACGGAATACTCAATTTCCCGCTTGACACTTGGGCACTACATAACGGATGGTTCTGTCGTGGTACACTGTGTGTACCGCGTGGCAGAACCGTCCCTCTGTGTCGTTTCCCGTCTTGTGAAGGTTTTGTTTGTTTTTTTGAGTATATGGAGTTCCTGAGAGTATAAGAATTCCCGAGGCCAAAGTATAGGCTTCGGGAATTATGCGCTGCCGCTTTTTAGCCTTCGAGGAGGCCCATGGAACGCATTTTGACCAAGGCCTCGGAAAGGTCGGCGGAGGCGGTGGGGGTGTCGATGTCATACTCGGAGAGGATGGCATCGAGGAGGGCGTCGGGGGTAGTGGGCTGCTGAAGATGCTGCCAGATGAAGGCAGAAAGACCGTTCAGGCGGATCAGGCCCTGGAAGGACCGGATCTCGGCGCCGACAGGTATGAGCACCAGCTCACCGACGAGATTACGGAGGATGAACCCTTCACGCGCTTTCATGGCAGACCTCAGCAGCCGCTGTTGCGGCCAGAAGAGAAGGTACGGGCGTTACGGTGATAGGGTACACCGTCACAGCCGCCGCCGCGTCCGCGTCCCCGGCCAACATCCCCGTTGCCGGGACCGGGAACAAACTGGCCCTGAATAGAGGTGTCGGTGACGGAGGTGGTCTCGTTATCGATGGAGGTATCGACGGTCGTTTTCTTCTTGCTCTTGGCGGAGACGCCGCCGACGACAGCAGTGACTTCCGACTCATCCAGGGGGATTCTTTCGAGATCCGGCTTTTCGTAGGCTTTCTTTTTGCCGAACATGATTTTTCTCCTTTCAAATCATTATCTCCGGTATATACAAAGGACTCATTCCCCAGGAGTGCCGCAGGCAGGAACGGGAAGAATTCCTTTGCTTATCCAATATTTTATACGCATGCAATGGCCGGATGGCAGCTGCCCGGGCGGAGCATAGCGCATAAAATTCGCGGCACACGGAGAACAGCGATCCTCATAAGGACAGCCATAGCATTCCGGGACGCGGGGCCAGGAGTTCGCGACCTCACTGATCCGCCGCCAGGCTTCCGCGAAGCCGTCCCGGAGGGGATCCGCACGGACATCCAGGCGGGAGCAGATCTTCAGCTCCCCCTTCCAGGAGAGAACGAAACCGGAACGGCCGCCGCCGCAGGTCAGCCCGCATTCCTCACAGGAATGGGAGGGACCGCCGGGCTCGGGGAGCGAAGAGAGGGGAACCTCCTCATACAGGGGAAGACCCTGCAGCTCCGAATGCAGACGGAGAATGCGGGCATAGAACTCATCCGGGAGATCCGAAGACTCCCCGGCACGCCAGGGCTCATCCGCCGGCGTAAAGAGGGAGGAGCTGACATAGACATCCTCCGAGAGAGAATGGGCCAGGCGGAGCGTATCGAAGACATCCTCTCCGAGGAAGCTGTTCGGGGTCACGGAAACCGAAAGGGGAAGGCCGGCTTCCCGGACGCGGCGGAGATTTTCCACCACACGGCCGAAGACCCGGCTGCTGGTGACCCGCTCATAAGAATCCTCAGAGCAGCCATAGAGGGTGGCCTGGATGAGGGCGGGCGGATGATCCCGGAAGAAGGAGAGGCGCCGCTCAGAGAGGAGGACGGCGTTGGTCATGACGGTGATATTGCAGCCAAGGGACTGCAGAAAGAGAAAGAGATCTTCGAAGCCGGGATATGTGAGGCACTCCCCGCCGGTGAGCGTCGCCTCGAACATGCCGGCATCAAAGGCCTGGCGCATGAGATCCTTCCAGGTATCGACAGAAAGAAGATCCCTGCCCCTGAACTGCTCCGGCGAAAGGCGGACATAGCACATGCCGCAGGCGAGATTGCAGAGAGGCGTAAGCTCAAAGGTACCGAAGAGCGGGGTTTTGCTCTCACGGGCCTTCAGATCGAGGCTGCGGATAAAATCTTGATAATTCATGCTTCACAAATGAGGGATAAAGACGGTTCAGATTATTCCGGTCCGGTCATGTTAAGTATAGCAGAGGAGGACGGGAAATGTCCAGAAAAATGTCTGAAAGGGAAAGAACAATTCTGGTTGAAGAAAACGAACGGATATGGTAATATGAAGTGACGGGAAAAAAAGACACTGCCGATACAGAAACCTGCAAAAGGGGGACGACGAAATATGAAAAAAACCATCCGGGGGTTGCTGGTATGCATGGCCGTAATGACAGCGCTGATCCTCGGCATGACAGGAGCCGAGGCGGAACCCGAAGCAACGACTTTTGATGAATTCAAAACCGCGGTCGCGGCAGTAGGAACGGTCGGACTCGGCGCGGACATTACGCTGACGGAAGATGTCCATATACACACAGGCACTACGATCGACCTGAACGGGCATGTGCTGAACACGCAGACATACCGGATCGCGATCTATGACTGCCCGGTTACCTTGAAGGACAGCGGCACGAGCGGAAAGGTCCTCGGAGCCGGGACGGTATTCCAGGTCGGCGAGGTAAACGAGTTCGGCTACGTACACGCCGGGA
Source organism: Oscillospiraceae bacterium (assembly GCA_017540565.1). Taxonomy (GTDB): domain Bacteria; phylum Bacillota; class Clostridia; order Oscillospirales; family Oscillospiraceae; genus Alloscillospira. The sequence goes on along the minus strand of JAFYAU010000041.1, from coordinate 4,420 downwards.
CGCTGAAAGTGGAGAGCGGCACGATCGTGACTTCGACGAAGAACGCGGTGTACGTGATGCCCGAATCCAGCTTCACGATAAGCGGCGGATCAATTACGGCGAGCTCGAACGCGATCATCAGCGAAGGCAGCGTGAACATCACAGGGGGCAGCGTGAACGCGACAAGCCAGACGGTGACGCTGAAATCGACAAGCGTCTTCAAATTGGACACAGAAGGGAACATCTCATTCCAAGACTGCTTTGGAACACTGAGCATGGGCGGCGGAACGGTCAAAGCGACGAACAAGACCATCGCGCTGGAGAAAGGATGTGCCGCTACCATCAACGGCGGCACGGTCACCGCGGTCAACGAGGCGATCCTGGACAAGGGAACGGTGACGATCAACGTCGGTACGGTGGAAGCGACGGGCGAGACGGCGGTGATCGTGGACGGGTCAGGGAAAGCGGTGATCAAGAACGGAACGATCCAGGCGCCGGATTATACGCTGTATGTATGCGGCGACGTGACCATCGAGGGCGGCAGCATCACCGCCACGGCCGCAGAGGCCACAGCCCTCTACATCGTGGGATGCGACACAATCACAGATCAAGGACCGGCCGGCACGGGAAAGGCCGAGATTTTCGGCGGCACGATCAAAGCAAACGGAACCGGGGCGATGGCCGCGTACGTGACCGGCTTAAGCGATAAATTGAAGGGATCCCTGATCCTGAACAGCGGGACACTGCAGGGGAACGGCGCGGACGGCGCAGGAATCTTCCTGGACGATAACGGAACGGCAAACATCAACGGCGGCACAATATCCGCGGTGATGAGCGGAGCCGGCGGCCAGGGCGTGTACATCGGCGGGGCGAACACAGCGCTGCGGATCCGGGGAGGAAACATCAACGCGGACCAGTGCGGCGTGATGGTGGACAGCAGTGTGACGCCGGAATTCACGCTCCGCGGGAACCCGGCCTTCAACACGACCAGCACGAATAACTGCGATCTTGAGATCCAGAACCTGAACACGGTGATCGAGATTGATGGGGCGCTGTCAAACATAGCGCCGATCAGAGTCAGGCTCGGCGGAGACCGGGCGGAAACCGGCGTCGGCGGCGTCTTCACGAAAAACTACTCGGTTGACAACACGGCGGCCCCGGACACGTACTTTACGACTGTCTCCGGCAGTGCGGTCGAGTGGGACGCAAAGAACCAGGAAGCCTACCTGACGGGGCACGTGCATCAATTTGAATACAGCTGCCCGGAAGACCGCAGCAGGCTGACGGCGGTATGTAAGAACGACGGGTGCTACCTTGAAGAAAGCGAGCTGACGGTGGAGCTGATCGCGCCGGACCCGGTATACAACGAGCAGGAGAAATTGGTCAGTTGGACCCCCGGAATCTATATAGCCGCGTTCCCCGGACTGGGAGAACGGATGTCCTACCGGGAATACGACCCGACGACGGATGAATGGAACGAGATGGACGGGGCGCCGGCGGAACCCGGAAAGTACTGGGTTGTTTACACCCCGGCCGCGGGGGACGACTCGGTCTCTATCGAGACGAAATTCGAGATCTACCGGGCTGGGAATATCGAGATCGCGGCGGTGGACGAGGCAGGAAACGGCCTGCCGGGCGTCCGCTTCCGGGTGGAGAACACGGGGGATCCGGACTGGGGACGTGACGAGTGGATCAGCGATCCATACCATCATTACCTGTACTACCTGAAGCCGGGCGACGAATATGTGATCTACGCCGAGGATGTTCCGGACGGGTATCTGTATCCGGAGGACATCCTGTTCGGATGCGACGGGGAGCTGACGCTGTGGAGCGATCCGGAAGAGCTGCTCAGCGGCCGGGTGTTGACTGTCGAATTCAAAAAGGGATACCAGATCATCAGCGACGGGACGGCGATGGCCTACTGCTATGACGACGACAACGCGAACATGGTACGGATCACCCAGGCAGCGCCGGGGGATGAAGTAAGGATCTATTTCAGCGACAACGCGGAAGAGACCATCGAAGATGACCTCTACCTGACGGGGGCGTACGAGGTGGACAACGTACCGCTGGGATACGACCAGAACGGCGATCCGGTGGACACTATCAAGATGCCCGCGCACGATATCGCGATCTCCGCGGTGAAGGGCGTACGGGAAGCGGAGCTGAGGGTCGGCCTGCAGGCGTACACGGGAAGCAACGAAGTGATGATTCCGGTGGAAGCGCTGGAGAGCATCGTGTACGGCGAGGAGACCTGCGACCTGGTAAAACTGGCGGACGGGCACTATGAGCTCGACGTGGACGGCAGCGGAAACTATGACGTGGGCATCTGGCTGCCGGGTGGAGCGACCCGGAGAGGCGACTGCGAGACGTGGATGGTGCCGTGGTGCGACGCGTTCGGCGAATACTCCTTCGAGTTCGACGGACCGATGGACCGGTATGAGGTGATCACATTTGTGCTGACAAAGCCGGTGTACGGCACGCCAACGATCACCCTGCCGGCGGGGCTGACGGAAATACAGGAGAGCGTGTTTGAAGGGAACAAGCAGCTCACGGTCGTATACGCGGGAGACGAGGTCGCGTCCATCGGGAAGAATGCGTTCGTGGGATGCACGGGGCTGAAGCAGGTAAGGCTGCCGAAGAACTGCGCGATCAACGACGAGGCGTTCGACGAAGAGATCTTTGTGCAGATCTTTGCTCCGGCGGGAGGAACGACGGAGGCGTGGTGCAGGAGAATGGGGCTGATGTTTGTCGCAGAGTAAACTGAGACAAACAATGAAATGAAAGCGGTTTTATAGCACAAGAAGTTCCTGTTGGAGAGACACACGGGGACGGTTCTGACGGTTCACAGTAAATGTGCCAAACGGCAGGACCGTCCCCGTGTCGTCTCTCTTCTTTTCGGCGTTTTTGGTGCTCTTTTCTTCTACAGGATGTTCCATTGGGAGAGCCGCACGTATGGTTTGCGTACCACATGGCAAAACTTACCGCAATCTCAGAAAAGGTACAATTAATTGCGCAAAATACCAAAAAGTGCATATGCCGCTCGAATTGCGCAGCCAAACCGGCAAAATTGAGCATGCGTTCCGCTGGAATTGAGCATTGATTCCGGGCGTTTTCTCCGGAAGCTTGTGGGGGCGGTGAAAGATGGTTCTTGCTGACCTTCACGTTGAAAATATTTAACTCATCACCGGGTATACAGACATGAGGAAATCAGTGCCGGGCTTGGTTGCAATTATTGTACAGCAGTATCAGATGAGACCGGACGAAAGAAGCGCTTTCTTGTTTTGCGGGAAACGAGCCGATAGGATGAAGATCATCCTATGGGAGAATTCTCCATGATCGTCTCACAGTCGATCTGGCTGTTGTTGTCTGATGCGCTCTCAGATCTCTTTACTCAGCGGTAAATTGTGGCCCGAGTTACATGCAGCTTCCGGCATGTCCTGGTGATCCCTTCACGCCTGAATAGATTGACAGCATTCTCTTTGCCTATCAAAAAGCTCTATGGCAGTCAGCGCGACGAAGAGCTTGACGACGAAGAAACAGACGATGACTCTGCTGCCATTTGAAACTGAGGTATATCCGGTTTTTCCAGATATACCTCAGTTAATGCTCTGTTATTCCCGAGTTTCCGTTCCATCAGCGGCTCGACAAACTGGAATCTCCGCTCATGTCCTGCGCATCTCAAACGCAAACAGCGCATTCCCCGGAAAACGGTATGTGAAATCGCACACATAGCCCCGAAGCCAAAGATTGCCGTCCACCTTCCGGAGATACAGTCCTTTGGGAAAAGCGTCATCTTGTTCGATGATCTCAGACAGAACCGTAACTGCCTGATCCGGTGAACGGTGCGTTCCGGTGAGAATGGAATTCCCGCTCTGCGGCTGATCTGTCCACGCAAGGCGGAGGAAAAAACCTGTGTCCGGAGGACAGGGGCTGAAGGGCATTTTCCGAATATACCGGAACAGTTCATCAAGAGAAGCACCGTTTTCCAGACCCAATTCCTCCAGCGAGGTGACAGCAGCCGTCATCTCTCCCGGCTGCCCGGCAGAAAAGCGCGGATGTGAAATATACTGCTCTGCATAATGATTGATCTGAATGCCGTGCTCCTCAAGCCTCTGCAGAATCTGATCCGCCGGCAATGGCACCCTGTTCAGCGAAAAAGTCAGCATCTTTCCCGAACCTCACAAATCCCGATTTCAAGCCTGTAAAACAAACATCAGCCTGATCGGATACTCTCTCCGGATAGCCGCCCGTAAGCCAAGACAGAGTCCATGATTCTGATTTCCCCTTCCTGTCCGGTATTCAGATAAGAAGATACCCTCTGAATCCACGCACTGAATAGTAGGAATCTGCCCCGTTGTGAAAAGTGAACACAGTATTGTAGCGCCGTTCGCAGAACAGCGCACCGCCTTGGCTGCGGATATCATCCGGCGTTGCGATC
>JAFYAU010000040.1 GCA_017540565.1 Oscillospiraceae bacterium | reverse complement strand
GGCGACGGTGATACCTCTGATACGGTCGCTCTCACCATCGAATATGACGAAACCGGACATGAAGATACCAACGGCTATTACGGTACCTACCTGGATCTGTACCTGGCAGAGTTCGAGCAGAGCCTGCAGGATTATATTGACAGGCTTGCTTACGCGGAAGACTGGACCTGGTTTAACAGTGACGGCACAGCTCTTTCTGATAGTGAGGTCGCTGCGATGACTGACGCGGACCGTGCGGAGGCATTCATCAATGGCTGGTATGTCAAGGGCAGCACCGGCAGCAGCTCCGGCGGTATGGAAGGCGGCCCCGGCGGCAACGGTGGCCCCGGCGGAGATAACGCAGGGGGACCGCCCAGCGGCGAGAAACCTGACGGTGCTGGCCCGGGCGGTGATAACGCTGGCGGTCCTCCCGACATGAACGGCGGCAGCAGCGATGAAGTCGGAACGCCTGACTCCGGAACAACACAATCCGCGTCCAGCAAGACCGATTCCGCGAATTATTCCTCTTTTGCAGAGATGCTGGCCGCTTATCAGGCTGACATTGCCGAGATTCAGGCCGGTGACGAATACGGCAACAATATCGTTGATCTCTATAACCCGCTGAACTATATCGGAGCTGATGGAACAGATGGTCCCACCTGGGCAAGGATCCTGATGGGCGCTTCCGAGGGTGACATCTCCATGATGAACTCCCTGAATCTGCAGATCGCCTGGCTGAATTCCGGAACCGACGCAGAGATCGAATGGCAGTGGAACGGCGGTCATGTACCGTCTGAGATCTTTGGTGACTCCCTCGCTCTCTATGTAGATACCATGTACGGCGAATATGTGGATGGCGCTGTGAAGATCACGAAGGCTGCCGCGAGCGGCCAGACCACCAATGGAGACGGCACGGAGCCTTCCGGCACGGATCTTTCCGCCTGGGTCAGCTACGACAGCACAAGCGGCGTCGGCATGACGCTTGCAGGAGCTGCGGCATACCGGACCTCCGGCGCGGCCAAGGCCATGCCAGGCTTCGATGTGATGGACTATGGCCAGGAAGACTATGTCTTCGGCAGCAGCACCGCTGATGCACGCCACTGGGATACTTACGTTCTGAAAGTGTTTGAGGAGCATGCAGACACCCTTGCAGAGCTGTTCAATTAACAACTGAAATCAGTATAGAATCTCCCGCACATTGACAGAGATGTGCGGGAGTTCTTTTTGCCCGGAAATCTATTTAAAAAAAAACATGCAGGCTTTGTTGAAACGATAACATGGTTCATAAAAAAGGTAAGAAAACCACAGAAAAAGTCGTTGCTCTCCTAATAGAAAGCAACGACTTTTCTTTGTAATACGCCCGAAACCGTCAGCCAACAATAATAAGCTCGATTAGTTCCTTATCACTGTTAAGCCAACGGGTCCGGTGTTTTTTTGTTCTGTGAATGAAGCGGGCGTCAGGCGAGGAAGCCGTTGATGATCTCCTCTTCCGCCTCCTGCTCTGTAAGTCCGAGGGTCATGAGTTTGGTCAGCTGGTCCCCAGCGATCTTTCCGATGGCCGCCTCGTGGACCAGTTCCGCGTCCACGTTCATCGCCTCGAGCGAAGGCACGGCCAGGATTGTCCCGCGGTCCATGATGATGGAGTCGCACTCCGTGTGCCCCTTGCAGGCCGCGCAGCCGGTGATGCGGGCGTCGAACTTCTGTTTCGAATCGTCCCTCGCTACGGAGCGGGATACGACGTCGGCGCTGGAGCCCTCCTCCAGGAGCGTCACGCGGTAGTCGCTGACTGCCTCCTGCACGCCGTGGGTCATCAGGCGTTCGCGGACGACGAGCCGCGCGCCTTTCTTCAGCTCGGCCACGGTCTTCCTCTCGGTGGAGTCCACACCCTTGATCTGGGCCATCTCCATCTCCATGACGCTGTCCTCGTCCATGTAGACCTGCGTCACGGGGTTGAGGATGCGCTTCCCCGTCCCGTCGCCGGAGCCGTAGTGCTTCTCGATGTACTTCACCTTCGCGCGGGGCTTCACGAAGAAGCGGTGCACGCCGTCGTGCTCGGAGTCCTGCCCGCCGCAGTTGTCGATGCCGCACCCGGCGACGATGACGACGTCGCAGTCCTCTCCGATGAAGAAGTCGTTGTACACGACCTCCTTCAGGCCGGTCTTCGAGATCACCACGGGGATGTGGACGCTCTCGTTCTTCGTTCCGGGCTTGATGTGGATATCGATGCCGGAGCCGTCCGGCTTGGAGACGATGTCGATGTTCGCCGTGGTGTTCCGCCCCGCCAGCTCGCTGTTGGCGCGGAAATTGAAGGCTCCCTCGGGGATCTTGTGAAGGTCGGCGATCTCGGCCATCAGCTTCTTCTGTACTTCTGTCAGTTCAACCATAGCCGTTCCCTCACTTCAGTCTGTCGCAGGCGTTCTGCGCGGATTCGGTCCCCAGCACCTGGGGCAGGATCTCCTCCCGCGGCCCGTACTTGTCGATCTCGCCGGCCGTCAGGACCAGGATGTCGTCGGCGATCTCCAGGATGCGCTCCTGGTGCGAGATGACGATCATGGAGCTGTCGCGGATGTCCTCCCGCATGGACTGGAAGACGCGCGTCAGGTTCTGGAAGCTCCACAGGTCGATCCCTGCCTCCGGCTCGTCGAACACGGTCAGGCGGGACTTTCTGGCCAGCACCGTGGCGATCTCGATCCTCTTGAGCTCACCGCCGGACAGGGAGCTGTTGGCCTCCCGGTTGATGTAGTCTCTGGCGCACAGTCCGACCTCGGACAGGTAGCTGCAGGCCTCGGATACGTTCAGCTTCTTCCCGGACGCGATCCGCAGCAGGTCGAACACGGTCAGGCCCTTGAAGCGCACGGGCTGCTGGAACCCGAAGCCGATGCCGGCGCGGGCGCGCTCCGTGATGCTCAGGTCCGTGATGTCCTCCCCGTCCAGCAGGATGCGGCCCTCCGTGGGCTTTTCGATGCCGGCGATCAGCTTGGCCAGCGTGGACTTACCGCTCCCGTTCGGACCCGTGATCGCCAGGAACCGGCGGTCGGACAGGGTCAGGCTCAGGTCGCGGATGATGGCCTTTGTTTCCCCGTTCTCGTCGAGGACGGAGAAACGGATGTTCTTCAGTTCTAGCATGTTCTGGTTGCTCCTTGCGTGATAAAGGGTCTCTGCGGCGTTACCGGTACGCCTCTCCTCCGTATTCCCTGCTCATGACGACCGAGAAGTGGAAGATGGGACGGTCCACGCGGTTGAATTTCAGCGGCATGTGCGGCATGTTGGCCGGGATGAAGATCAGGGAGGTCTTCGTCAGGATGTGGGTCTCCCCGTTGATGGTCACTTCCAGCTCCGCTCCGAGATCGTAGGGATCCTCCGGATTGCTGCCGAAGAAGCCGATCAGCTCGTCGGAGTCGTGCGCGTGCTCCTCGAAGATGGGATTGAGCTCCGGCACCTTCTTGTACCAGCTGGTGTTCATCTGGAACGCGCCGGGGACGGTGTTCCCGTCGATCCAGAGGATGCGCTTGGCAAACCTGTTGTAGATCTCCTGGAATTCGGGGGTGCCCGTCTTGGGGGCGTTCAGATCCTGTACGATGTATTTTCCGTATTCGCCTTCACAGTTCATAAACATGGTGACGATGTTCCTTTCTTCAGAGATTTTGACGGTTTCAGTTTACACGCAGCCCGGACAAAAAGCAAGGGACGGGAGGATACATTCACAGTCTGTTCATTGACTTTCTCCCCTTCTGTGATATGATATCCCACAGAAAGGAGGTGTTCGCTCATGGAACTCCGCCGCATCTTCCCCTTCGCCCTGAACGTCACCGATCTGAAGTCCCTTCTGATCTCTGTCGCCATCCATCTGATGATCGGCGTCGTGGGAGGAGTCCTCGTAAAGATCATATCCATCGTTCCCCTGATCGGGACGATCGTCGCCTGGCTTCTCGGCCTGATCTTCGGCCTGTACGTCCTGATCGGGCTCGTCCTCGCCGTGCTCACCTATCTCGGCAGGAGACACTGAGGCTGTCATATGAATAACGGTCCGTCACAGGACAGAAGAACGCCCCGGCCGAACTTCGGCCGGGGCGCTGATATTTTAGTAATATCTCTTGTTCTTGTTCTTGCGTGCCGCCTCGGATTTCTTGCGGCGCTTAACGCTGGGGCTCTGGTAGTATTCCTTCTTCCTCAGATCGGAAAGAACACCGTCCTTGGCGCAGCTGCGTTTGAATCTTCTCAGAGCGCTGTCCAGAGACTCATTCTCTTTCACGTGAATTTCTGACATCTATTTCCCTCCCTCCAAATGCGTGATGACACGCTTTAAGGGCCATGATTATGGCTTAAGCAAGCAGTATTATACGGGCGCTCCCGTCAAATGTCAAGCATTTTCTCCCGTCCCGCTCACTTGAGGATCAGGTTGACCAGCTTGTTCTTCACGACGATGGTGCGGACCAGCTGTTTGCCCTCCATCAGGCGTCGGATCTTCTCGTCCGAGGTCGCCGCGGCGATGGCCGTCGCGTCGTCGCAGTCGGCGGGCACGGTCACGGTGGTCTTCAGCTTGCCGCCCACCTGAACGGCGATCTCGCGGTCGGCGTCCACCGTCTTGGCCTCGTCGTATTCCGGCCACTGCGCCTGGCAGGCCAGGCCTTCGAAGCCCTGGATCTCCCACAGCTCCTCCGCGATATGCGGGGCGAAGGGGCTCAGCAGCGTCAGCAGCGTGCGGATCTCCGCGCGGTTCGGCTTCGTCTCGTAGAAGGCGTTGACCAGGCTCATCATGGCGGCGATGGCGGTGTTGAACTTCATGTTCTCGATGTCCTCGCCGACCTTCCTGATCGTGCGGTGCACCAGCTTCTCGTGGACGGCGGAGTATCCTCCGTCGCCGCCGATCCGGTTCTCGGCCAGGTTCCAGATGCGGTCCAGGAACCTCTTGCAGCCCTTCACCGCGTTGGTGGACCAGGGCGCCGCCTTCTCGAAGTCTCCGATGAACATGATGTACAGGCGCAGCGTGTCCGCGCCGAACTCGTTGACGACATCGTTGGGGTTGATCACGTTGCCGCGGGACTTGGACATCTTCTGCCCGTCCTCGCCGAGGATCATTCCGTGGCTGGTGCGCTTTTTGTACGGTTCGCACGTGGGCACCACCCCGATATCATAGAGGAACTTGTGCCAGAACCGGGAGTACAGCAGATGCAGCGTCGTGTGCTCCATGCCGCCGTTGTACCAGTCCACGGGGCTCCAGTACTCCAGGGCCTCCTTCGAGGCCAGCTCCTTGTCGTTGTGCGGATCCATGTAGCGCAGGAAGTACCAGCTGGACCCCGCCCACTGGGGCATGGTGTCCGTCTCTCTCCTGGCGTGTCCGCCGCAGTGCGGGCAGGTGGTCTCCACCCAGTCCGTCATGCGGTCCAGCGGGCTCTCGCCGTTGTCCGTGGTCTCGTAGTTCTCGACCTCGGGCAGCAGCAGCGGCAGCTCGCTCTCCGGCAGCGGGACCCATCCGCATTTGTCGCAGTAGACCATCGGGATCGGCTCGCCCCAGTAGCGCTGGCGGGAGAAGACCCAGTCGCGCAGCTTGTAGTTGACCTTCTCGGTGCCGATGCCCTTCTCGGTCAGCCACTGCGTGATCGTCTTCTTGGCGGTCTCAACGGACATGCCGTCGAGGAAGCCGGAATTGACCATGGTCCCGGTCTCGCAGTCGGTGAAGGCCTCCTTCTCGATGTCGCCGCCGGCGACGACCTCGACGATCGGCAGGCCGAACGCGCGGGCGAACTCCCAGTCCCTGGTGTCATGGCCGGGGACCGCCATGATCGCGCCGGTGCCGTAGGTGGCCAGCACGTAGTCGGAGATGAAGATCGGGATCTCCTCTCCGGTGACGGGGTTGACGGCGCGCACTCCCTTCAGCTCCACGCCGGTCTTGTCCTTGGCCAGCTCCGTGCGCTCGAAATCGCTCTTGCGCGCGGCGGCCTCCTGGTAGGCGCGGATCTCATCGAGGTTCTCCAGGCGGTCCGCCCAGGCAGCCACGAGGGCATGCTCGGGGCTCATGACCATGTAGGTGGCGCCGAACAGGGTGTCGGGACGGGTGGTGAACACCTTGATCTTATCGCCGGCGGTGGTGTCGAAATCGATCTCCGCGCCGACGCTGCGGCCGATCCAGTTCTTCTGCTGGATCTTGACGCGCTCGATGTAGTCCAGGCCGTCCAGATCGTCGATCAGGCGCTGGGCGTACTCGGTGATCTTCAGCATCCACTGGCTCTTCTCCTTGCGGACCACCTCGCTGTGACACCGCTCGCACACGCCGTTGACGACCTCTTCGTTGGCCAGCACGCACTTGCAGGAGGTGCACCAGTTCACGGGCATCGTGGCCTTGTAGGCCAGGCCCTTCTCATACAGCTTCAGGAAGATCCACTGCGTCCAGTGGTAGTACTCGGGCTGGGTCGTGTCGACGACGCGGTCCCAGTCGAAGCCGTAGCCCAGCATCTTCAGCTGGTCGGTGAAGCGGGCGATGTTGCGCTTCGTGACCACCGCGGGGTGGATCTTGTTCTTGATCGCGTAGTTCTCCGTGGGCAGTCCGAAGGCGTCGAAGCCGATCGGGAACAGCACGTTGTAGCCCTGCATCCTCTTGTACCGGGTGACGATGTCCATGGCGGTATACGGCCTGGGGTGGCCGACGTGCAGCCCCTCCCCGGACGGGTACGGGAACTCGATCAGCCCGTAGAACTTCGGCCTGTCGCTCCCGGTGACCGCCGCGTATACCTTCTTCTGCTCCCAGATCTCCTGCCACTTCTTCTCGATGCGGCCAAATTCGTATTTCATTGACGGACCCTCCGTTTACTCAGTGATCAGGCCGCTCACGTCGACCTCCGGCGCGTCGCTCCACAGGCGCTCCAGGCTGTAGAACTCCCTGGTCTCCTTCAGGAAGAGATGGACGACGATGCAGCCGTAATCCACCAGCAGCCAGCCGCCGGCGCGGTATCCCTCCACATGGAGGGGCTCCTCTCCCTGCTCGGAGAGGACTCTCTGGACCTCGTCGGAGAGCGTCTTGATCTGTGTGGAGGAGCCGGCGGTGCAGATGATGAAGTAGTCGGCGACGACGGTGACGTCCCCGATGGTCAGCACCCTGATGTCCGTTCCCTTTTTGGCGTCCAGCGCCCTTACCGCCTCGCGGGCCATTTCCAGTGAACTCAGCATTCTGTCGTATCCTTTCCAGAACTGTAATACTCCATGGCTTTTTCCGTCATGGGATGGATCTCCTTGTGCCTGGCCTTCAGGTCGCCGATGCTCATCGCAAGCCCCAGCGCCATGGCCCGGTCGAGATCCTCATAGCACAGGCGGCGCAGCTCGTCCAGGCCTTCGAAATCCCGCGTCGGCTCCATGTAGTCCGCCAGATACAGGATCTTCTCCAGCCGGCTCATGCCCGGCCGGCCGGTCGTGTGCCAGGTGATCGCGGTGGCGACGGCGTCGGAGACGCCGAACTCGTGCTTCGCCACGGCCGCGCCCGTCTTCGAGTGAAGCAGCTTGTCGCTGCGTGCCTCGAGCGCGTCGATTACGATATCATATTTCCTGCACAAAAGCAACTGCCCCTGCAGGTCGAGCTTCTTCGTTATGTCGTGGAGGATACCGGCCTCCGCCGCCTCCTCCGTGTCCTCGCCCCAGAAGGCCGCCAGGCGGACCGCCTCCTCCTCGCAGCCCTTCACGTGCGGGATGCGCGTCGGCTTGAGCATCGCGTAGGCCTTCTCCCGGAGCCAGGCGAAATCCGGCTTCGCCCCGTAGAGCCTGCGCCGGATGATCTCCGTGTACACCGGCTCGGGCAGGAGCTCCTTCCCCAGCCGCTGCGGCAGCTTCCGCCGGATCTCCGTGGAGGACACCGGGAACACCTCCGCCCGCGGGAAGTACACGGTGGCCCCGTAGTCCGCCCGGTACGTCTCCGCCAGCGTCGCGAGCTCCTGCTCCTCCTCGAACTCCCTGGCCAGCGCGGCCACGGAGAAGCGCCGCAGGATCTCGTCCCCGCACTTCCAGCCGGGGAGCGTCCGGAACATGTCGCCGCCCGTGATCAGGATCAGCTCGTCCCCGGGACACCGCGCGGAGAGCCAGTTCAGCGTGTCGATCGTATAGTCCTTCTCCTCGCTGGCCACCTCGTGGTCGGAGACCTCCGCCCGGTCCACGGACGCGAAGGCCATCCTGGCCAGCGCCAGGCGCTCCGCTCCGTCGGGGTTCCCGGCGGGCACCTCCTTGTGCGGAGGGGTGCCGGCGGGCATGACGATCAGCCGGTCGAGCCCCAGCTCCCGCACCGCGGAAGCGGCCGCCAGCACGTGCCCCCTGTGGGGAGGATTGAACGTCCCGCCGTAGATGCCGATCTTCATCATTTCACCAGCCTGATCCGCTTTTCCCTGTCCATCGTGCGGCTCTCGCGGTACAGCACGAACTTGCCGCCGATCACCTGCACGGGCTCCGCCCGGCAGGCCGCGCACAGTTCGTCGCACACCTCTCTGGCCGTCAGCAGGGAGTTTTCCAGCACCTTTCCCTTGATCAGTTCCCTTGCCTCCAGCGCGTCGGAGCACTGACGGACCACGTTCTCCGTGACACCGTCCTTCCCGACGTGCAGGATCGTGTCGATCCCGTTGGCAAGGCCGCGCAGCTGCGCTCTCTGTCTGCTGTTGATCATTCCGCGGACCTCCCGTCCTTTTCTGCGAAATACTCCTCCAGCCGCGCGCACATGGCGCGCAGCGCTCTTCCTCTGTGCGAGATGCCGTTCTTCTCCTCCGGCGTCGCCGTTCCCAGGGCCTTGCCCAGGTCGTCGGACAGGAACACCGGGTCGTAGCCGAAGCCCCCGCTGCCCTCCGGCGCGGTCAGGATGCGCCCCGCGCACTCGCCGCGCACCGTCAGCTCGTCCCCGTCCGGGAACACGCAGGAGATGCAGGAGACGAAAAAGGCCCTGCGGTCCTCCACGTCCCTCATGCGCTCCAGCAGGTACCGGTACCGGCCCTCGTCCGTCAGTCCGGGCCCGCCGTATCTGGCCGAGTAGATCCCCGGCTCGCCGTTCAGCGCGGGCACCGTCAGGCCGGAGTCGTCGGCGATGGCCGGAAGGCCGGACGCCGCGCAGGCCGCGCGCGCCTTGATCAGGGAGTTCTCCTCGAACGTGGTCCCGTTCTCTTCCGGATCCACGGCGATCCCCGCCTCTCTCTGGGACAGGACCGTCACGCCGGAGCCGGACAGGATCGCCCGGAACTCCTCCAGCTTGTGCGCGTTGTTGCTCGCAAGCACGAATCTCATTCGAACAGCGCCTCCACGAATTCCCTTCCGTTGAAGCGGATCAGGTCGTCGGCCTGCTCGCCGACGCCGATGTACTTCACCGGCAGCTTCAGCTGGTCGGCGATGGCCACCGCGATGCCGCCCTTGGCCGTGCCGTCGAGCTTCGTCAGGACGATGCCGGTCAGGCCGGCCGCCTCGCGGAACTGCTTCGCCTGGATCAGGCCGTTCTGTCCGGTCGTGGCGTCGAGCACCAGCAGCGTCTCCCGGTCGGCGCCGGGAAGCTCGCGGTCGATGATGCGGCTGATCTTGTTCAGCTCGTTCATCAGGTTGGACTTGTTGTGCAGCCGTCCGGCGGTGTCCACGATGATCACGTCGGTGCCGCGCGCCTTCGCCGCGGCGATGCTGTCGTAGACCACCGACGCCGGGTCGCTGTTCTCCTCATGGCGGACGATGTCCGCCCCGGAGCGCTGGGCCCAGATCGCCAGCTGGTCGGCCGCCGCCGCGCGGAACGTGTCCGCGGCGCTCAGCAGGACCTTCTTCCCCTCCTGTCGGAGCTGGACGGCCAGCTTGCCGATGGTCGTGGTCTTCCCCACGCCGTTGACGCCGATCACGAGGATGACGGACGGGACGGTGTCCAGCTTCAGGCCGGCGTCTCCGGCCTCCATCTTCTCCGCGAGGATCTCCACAACGGCGGCGCGGATCTCCTCCCCGCCGCGCAGGTTCTGTTCCTTCGTCCTCGCCTTCAGTTCCTCGATGACCTCCTCCGAGGTCTCCACGCCGATGTCCGCGAGGATCATCAGCTCCTCCAGTTCCTCAAAGAACTCGTCGTTGGCTCCGGTGAAGGAGGCGAACGCGCCTCCGAGCTGGGCTCTGGTCTTTTTCAGCCCGGCCTTGATCTTGTCAAAAATGCCCATAGCGATCCGCCGCTCCTTTATCTGTTCTCAATGCTGCGCTCCGCCTCGTCCAGGTCCACGTTCAGCACCCGGGAGACGCCCTGCTCCTGCATGGTCACGCCGTACAGCACGTCCGCTTCCTCCATGGTGCCGCGGCGGTGGCTGATCACGACGATCTGCGTCTTGTCCGCCATCCGGCGCATGTACCCGGCGAACCTCGTGACGTTGGCCTCGTCCAGCGCCGCCTCGATCTCGTCCATCACGACGAAGGGCGCGGGGCGCACCTTCAGGACGGCGAAATACAGGGCGATGGCCACGAAAGCCTTCTCTCCGCCGGACAGGAGCATGATCGTCTTCAGCGCCTTGCCGGGCGGCTGCACCCGGATCTCGATGCCGCAGTTGAGGATGTCCTCCTCGTCCTCCAGCTCCAGGTCGGCTCGTCCGCCGCCGAACAGCTCCAGGAAGGTCTCCCGGAACTGCTCCCGGATGGCCTCGAACTCATGCGCAAAGATGCTCTTCATCTCGTCGGTGATGTCCGAGATGATGCCCAGCAGCTCGTCCTTGGCCGTCTGGATGTCGTCTCTCTGGGTCGTCAGGAAGGTGTAGCGCTCGTTCACGCGCTCGAACTCCTCGATGGCCCCGATGTTCGGCGTGCCCAGGCGGGAGATGCTGCGCTTCAGCTCCGCCGCCCTGCGGCCGGCCTCCGCCATGTCCTCCTGGGGCCTGGCCATGTCCATGGCCGCGGAGCGGGTCAGCTCGTAGGTGTCCCACAGGCGGTCCACCAGCTGCTTTTCCTCCATGGAGCAGGCCATCAGCTTCTGTTCCAGCGAAGAGGCCTCCCTCTCCAGGTTCAGCACGGCCTCGTTGCGCTCCTGCATCCGCCGGTCGTGGCGGACCCTCTCGCCCTCGATGGCCAGCTTCTCCGCGTTCGCGGCCTCGATCCTCTTCCTCAGGGCCTCGCCATGCCCGCGCAGCTCATCGATCCGCTGCAGGCATCCGACCAGCTCCCGGTCCATCTCCTCGGTCCTTCCGCGCAGGCCCTCGACGTAGTCCGACTGCCGGTCCTTGCCGGACAGCAGCCGCCCGCGCAGTTCCTCCAGTTCGGCGCACGCGCTCTCCTGGGAGATCCGCTCCGCCGTCAGGGACGCCTGGCGCTCGCGGATGGCCTGCATCCGGTCGGCGTAGCCGCGGTACCGTTCCTGCAGTTCCTCGCGTCCGCGGGTGGCCTCCTCCGTCTGTCCGCGCAGCTGTTCCAGCTCGGCTTCGAGCTCGCGCCCGCGCCGGCGGTGCTCCTCGATCTTCCTGGCGTTCTCCGCCAGGCGCTCCTCCAGGCCGCGGCTGTCGCGCCGCATGTCCTCCAGCGCCTGTTCGGCGGCTTCGCTCAGGAGGCGGTAATGCTCCTTCTCCGACTGCAGGCGGACGAGGTCCCCGTCCATCTCCCGGCGGGACTCCTCCGTAAGCTCCAGCGTATGTTCCGCGTCCTCCCGCTCGGCGGCGGCCGCGGCGGCCGCGCTCTCGGCCTGCCTCAGCTTCTCCTTCAGGGTCTTTCCCCGCTCGGTCAGGTTGGCCAGCTCGTTGGCCCTCGACAGGATTCCGGCGTTTTTGGCCAGGGAACCGCCCGTCATGGAGCCGCTGGTATTGATTACCTGTCCGTCAAGCGTCACGATGCGGAACGCCTTCGGGAAGGCCCGGCTGGTGCGGATGGCGGCGTCCATGTCCTCCATGACCGCGGTGCGGCCCAGCAGGTACGTGTACACCCCTTCGTACTTCTTGTCATAGGTGATGAGGTCCAGGGCGACTCCGACGAAGCCGCTCTGCTTCTCGAGCCCCTTCACGTTCAGGCGCGTGCCGCTCATCGTCTTCACGGGCAGGAAGGTCCCGCGTCCGGCGTCGCGGCGCTTGAGCATGCTGATGCACGCCTTGCCGCTCTCCTCGTCGTCCACGATGATGTCCTGCATGCTCCCGCCCAGGGCGGTCTCCACCGCCACGGCGTACGCGTCCGCGGTCTTCAGCAGGCTGCCCACGGTCCCGTCGACGCCCTTCAGCAGGCCACGGCCCGCCTCCTGCATCACGGTCTTGACCGCCCGGGTATAGCCCGTGTATTCCTTCTCCATCTCGCGGAGCATCGCCACGCGCTGCTCCAGCGTGAGTACGTCCATCTCCAGCTGCTGGCGGAGCCGTTCGGTCTCCTCCGCCTTCTTCGCGCGGCTCTCCGCGCGCATCCGGAACCCGGCGATCCGGTTGTCCAGTTCGGCGGCTCTCTTCTCCGCGTCCTCCGTCCGCCGCGCGCAGTCCGCGGCTTCGGCGCGGATCTGCTCCAGCTTCTCCGACGCTGCCATGGCGTCCCGGCGGGCCGTATCGTCACGGTCCTCCATCTCCTGGGCGGCCGCGGCCAGGGCCGACACGGCGGTCTGCTCCTCCTGCAGGGCGCCCAGTGCCTTCTGCTCCTTCTCCCCGAGGGCGGCGGCGGCCCGCTCGCTCTCCTCGGACGAGAGCGTCAGTTCGCGCAGGGAGGCGTTCAGTTCCTCCGTCTTCGCCTCGAGCCCGCGCTCCTCGCTGCCGATCTCCTCCAGGCGCTGCCTGCGCTCCCCGATCTGGACGGCGATGGCCTGGTCCCTGTCCTCGTCCTCGCGCAGCTCGCCCTCGATCCGGGCGCGCTCCGCGGCGGCACTCTCCAGGTTGGCCCTCAGGACGGCGGCCCGGTTCTCCTCCGCCGCGATCTTCTCGTCGTTCTCCGACTCCTCGGCGCGCAGGGCCTCCGCCTGCCGGTCCTTCTCCTGCATGCGCAGGGAGAACTTCTCCGTCTCGTCGTAGTGCAGCTCCATCTCCGCCTTGGCCCGCTCGAGGTCAAGGGCGTTGGCGCGGCCCAGTTCCCCGAGACGCTCCCGGTCCGCGGCCAGCGTCTTCAGCCGGTCGGTCCACACGGCGATCTCGACGTCGCGCAGCTCGTCCCTCAGCAGCAGGTACTTCTTCGCGGTCTCCGCCTGCCGGCTCAGGGGCTCGATCTGGAGCTCCAGCTCGTCGATCTTGTCCTTGACGCGCACGAGGTTCTCCTCCGTGTGCTGGAGCTTCCGCTCGCTCTCCTCTTTCCTGTGGCGGAAACGGGAGATGCCGGCGGCCTCCTCGAACACGGCGCGCCGGTCGGTGGACTTGGCCGACAGGATCTCGTCGATCCTGCCCTGCCCGATGATGCTGTAGCCCTCGCGGCCCATGCCGGTGTCCATCAGCAGCTCGTTGACGTCCTTCAGGCGGCACTGCGCCTTGTTGATGTAGTATTCGCTCTCCCCGCTGCGGAAATACCGGCGGGTGATCATGACCTCGGACGTGTCCAGGGGCAGCGCCCCGTCGGCGTTGTCCAGGATGAGGGAGACCTCGGCGTATCCCATCTGGCGGCGCGTCTGCGTGCCGCCGAAGATGACGTCCTCCATCTTGCCGCCCCTCAGGGCGCGGGTGGACTGCTCTCCCGTGACCCACAGGATGGCGTCCGCGATATTGGACTTGCCGCTGCCGTTGGGGCCGACCACGCACGTCACCGGTTTTTCAAAGTCGATCCGGGTCCTGTCCGCGAAGGATTTGAACCCGTAGATCTCGATCGCTCTCAGCTTCAAACAGCCACTTCCTTTTCCCACACGCGGCCTCCGCCGCGAAATCCATACTTAAGCGTTTATTATATCATCCGCGGCGCCGGATTTCAACGGCGATCCCGCCCTCCGGCAGGGTCCCGTCGGGAAGAAATCTCAGTTTCGTCCCGGGAAATTCCCTCGTCAGCGTCTTTCGGTTCGATCCGCCGTGCCCAACGGCCTCGGAGAGCCGCGACGGATGCACGAGGATGTCCGCCTCCCCGGCGTCCGGTCCGTCCGCCAGCAGGCGCCGCTCGGCCTCCAGGAAGCGGAGCGAGGCTACGACCTGTCCGAAGGCGGGATGGTACGCGCCGCCGGCGGCGAGTCCCCCGGACAGCTCCTCCGAGGGGTTCAGGCCCAACCGGATGACGGGCATCCCGCGCTCCTCGAAGACGGGCAGGACCGCCGCGCACCAGCGCGCCGCCTCCTCCACCGTGTGCTCCCGGTACTCTCCGGCCTTCCACATCCGGTACAGCTCCGTGCCCTTCAGTATCACCGCGGGATAGATCCGCACGCCGTCCGGCTCCAGCGCCGCCAGTTCCCGGGCGGTCGCCAGCGTCTTTTCCTCCGTATCCCCCGGAAGGCCCGTCATCATCTGCAGGATCAGGCGCAGGCCGGCCCTCTTCACGAGGGCGGCCGCATTCCGCACGTCCCGCGCGGTGTGCCCGCGCCGGCTGGCCAGCAGCACGCCGTCGTCCATGGACTGGCAGCCCAGCTCCACCGTGCGCACGCCCTTTGCCTTCAGGAAAGAGAGGTTCTCCTCCGTGACGGCGTCCGGCCTTGTGGACACGCGGACGGTCCCGCCCGCAGCGACGTGGTCCGCCGCCGCGTCCAGCAGCTCCCGCTGCACCCTTTCCGGCACCGCGGTGAAGCTGCCGCCGTAGAAGGCCAGCTCCGTCTCCGCCGCCGGTCCGGGGATGCCGGCCAGCGCCCGGCGCACGGTCTCCGCGTCCGCAGGGGCCTCGGCTCCGGAGATCGTGTTCTGGTCGCAGAACACGCACCGGTGGGGACAGCCCAGGTGCGGCACGAACACGGGGCAGATCCTGGCTCTCGGGCTCATCTCTCCGCCCGCTCCAGGGCGTCCTTCGCCGCCATCTGCTCGGCCTGCTTCTTGCTCCGGCCCTCTCCGGTTCCGATCGTCTCCCCGTTCCAGCGGACGGACATCGTGAAACGCTTGTCGTGGTCCGGTCCGGACTCGCCCTCCAGGACGTACGCGATCTCCGTGGGGCCCCGGCGCTGCAGGAGCTCCTGGAGCTCCGTCTTCCAGTCGCGGTTCTCCAGTTCCGCCTCCGCCATGCGGGACAGCACGAAGCGCTCCACGAAGCGCACGGCGGGCTCCATGCCGCCGTCCAGGTAGACCGCGGCGAGGACCGCCTCGACGGCGTCCGCCTTGATGCTCGGGCGCTCGCGCCCTCCGCCGGCCTCCTCGCCCTTTCCCAGGCGCAGCAGGGGGCCGATCCCGATCTCGTCCGCCACGGCGGCGAGGCTCCGCTCACAAACCAGCTCCGCACGGTACCGGCTCATCTTTCCCTCCGGCATGTTGAGTTCGTTTCTGAACAGATGCTCCGCGGTGATCATCCCCAGCACGGAATCCCCCAGGAATTCCAGCCTCTCGTTGTACGCGGCGTCCTCCCCGCGGTGCTCGTTGGCGTAGCTCGAGTGGGTCAGCGCCGTCTCGAGGAGCGCCGGCGAACGGAAGCGGTAGCCGATGGTCTTCTGCAGTTTTTCCATGGTATTTCCTCCCGGTCTTCTGCCCGTATGATGCAACGTCAGGACAGCCCGCGGGCTGCCCTGACGTTCTTCCGTTATGCTTCTTCCGTGTTCTTCAGCTGCGCCGTGACGGCTTCTATCATGCCGGAACCGGCCACGACGGAGGCCTGGCGTACGGCGTTGAAGAATGCCTCCGCGTCGGAGGAGCCGTGCGCCTTGATGACCGGCTTAGAGATGCCCAGCAGGGCGGTCCCGCCGACCTTGGACGCGCTCATCCTGTCCTTCAGCCCGTACAGGTCCTTCCGGAGCAGGAGCGCGGCGGCCTTGTTCTTCGCGCTCGAGGTCATGATCTCCTTGAGCAGGCCCATGATGAAGCCCGCGGCGCCCTCGATGGACTTGAGCAGGATGTTTCCGCTGTAGCCGTCGCAGACCACCACGTCGCACACGCCCCGCATCACGTCCTTGGCCTCCACGTTGCCGATGAAGCGGATCTTTCCCTGCGCGTCCAGCTCCTTCAGGAGCGGATAGGTCTCCACCTGCAGGGGCGTCCCCTTCGTCTCCTCGGTGCCGTTGTTCAGCAGGCCGACCCGCGGGGACTCCACGTTCATGACGCCCTTCATGTAGCCGGATCCGAGCAGGGCGAACTGCACCAGGTGCTCGGTGGCGCACTCCACGTTGGCGCCCACGTCGATGACCATGACCTGACCCGTCTTCGTGGGGAGCAGCGGGGCCAGCGCCGCGCGGCGCACGCCGCGGATCCTCTTCACCACCAGCGTGGCCCCGGAGAGCAGCGCGCCGGTGCTGCCGGCGGAGACGAGGGCGTCCCCCTCCCCGTTCTTCAGCAGGTTCAGGCCGACCGTCATGCTCGAGTCGGGCTTCCGGCGGTAGGCCAGGCTCGGCTCGTCCTCCATGTCTATGACTTCGGTGGCGTTCACGACGCTCACATGCCCGGGCAGCCCGTCGCAGCCCAGCTGTTTCAGGCACGCCCCGATCTCCTCTTCGCGCCCGGTCAGGACGATGTCCAGGCCCAGTTCGCGGGAGGCCCTCAGGCTGCCCTTCACGATCTCGAAGGGGGCGTTGTCTCCCCCCATGGCGTCCACGATGATCTTCAAATCTTTCCCTCCGCGACGAAACGGCCGATCAGTTCGAGCGAGCGCTTCGAGATCTCCGTATTCTTGTTCCTCTTTCCCTTCACCCGGTAGCCCAGCGGGCTGATGATGCCGAAGTTGACGTTCATCGGCTGGAACGCGGCCACGGCCCCGCCGGACACGTACAGCGCCAGGGCCCCGATCGCGGTCTCCTGCGGGAAATCCACCGGGGGCTTCCCGAGGATCTCGTGCGCCGTCTCGATCCCGACGAGCATGCCGGAGGCGGCGGACTCCACGTAGCCCTCCACGCCGGTCATCTGGCCGGCGAAGCTGACCCGCTCGTTCCCCCTCAGCCGGTAGTACCGGTCCAGCAGCCGGGGCGAATTCAGATAGGTGTTCCGGTGCATGACGCCGTAGCGCACGAACTCCGCGTTCTTCAGCGCGGGGATCATGGAGAACACCCGCTTCTGCTCCGGGAACTTCAGGTGGGTCTGGAAGCCCACGATGTTGTAGATCGTGCCCTCCGCGTTGTCCTGCCGGAGCTGCACGACGGCGTAGGGGTCCTTTCCCGTCCGCGGGTCGGTCAGGCCCACGGGCTTCATCGGCCCGTAGCGCATCGTGTCCTCCCCGCGCCTGGCCATGACCTCGATGGGCATGCAGCCCTCGAACACGCCGCCGTCGTCGAACCCGTGCATCTCCGCCTCCCGGGCGGTGCACAGTTCGGCGCGGAACGCTTTGTACTCCTCCTCGGTCATCGGGCAGTTGATATAGTCCGCCGTCCCCTTGCCGTAGCGGGAGGCGAAATACGCGCTGTCCATGTCGATGCTGTCGAAGGTCACGATGGGGGCCGCCGCGTCGTAGAAGTTCAGCGGGGCGCCCTCCGGATCGAGCTTCGCGAGCTTCTCCGCCAGCGCGTCGGAGGTCAGGGGCCCGGTCGCGATGATCACGCGGCCCTCGGGGATCTCCGTCACCTCCGCCTCCGTCACGGAGATCAGGGGGTGGCTGCGGATCGCCTGCGTCACGGCATCGGAGAACGCGACGCGGTCCACGGCCAGCGCTCCGCCGGCCGGCACGCGGTGTTCGTCCGCGCACTTCATGATCAGGCTGCCCATCCGGCGCATCTCCTCCTTCAGGAGGCCCACCGCGTTGGACAGGTCGTCCCCCCGGAAGGAGTTGGAGCACACCAGCTCCGCGAAGCCGTCGGCCACGTGGGCCGGCGTCCGTTTGGCCGGCTTCATCTCTATGAGTTCCACGGGCACGCCGCGTACGGCCAGCTGCCAGGCGGCCTCGCTGCCCGCCAGGCCGGCGCCGACGACCTTAACCGTCATTGCTATCACCGCTCTTTTTCGCCCGGCCCGCGGTCCCGGCCTTCCGTCCGGAGGCCTTCTTCGCGGGCGCCTTCTTCTCCGCGTTCTTCTTTTCCGCGTCCTTTTTCGCGGCCGCTCCCCTGCGGGGGTAGCCGCCCCTCTTCTCCTCGGGCACGAAGTTCGCGCACTCCTCGTTGATGCAGAAGGGCCGCTTGTACCCTCTGCCGCTCTTCTTGAACATGGTCTTGCCGCATACGGGGCAGTTGTCCTTCACCGGCACGTCCCAGGTCAGGAAGTCGCAGGTGCGGGACAGGTGCTCGCAGGCGTAGTAGGGATAGCCCTTCTTGCTCGTGCGCTTGAGCAGCCGGCTGCCGCATTTCGGGCACTTGCCGGGCATCTCGACGACTAGGGGCTTGGTGAAGCTGCACTCCGGGTAGCCCGGGCAGGCCAGGAATCGGCCGAAGCGTCCGGTCTTCACGACCAGCTGGCGGCCGCAGATGTCGCAGACCTCGTCGGACACCTCGTCCGGGACCTTGATGCGCTCGCCCTCCAGGGCGTCCTCCGCACGTTTCAGCTCCTCGGCGAAGCCACCGTAGAACTCGGTCAGGACGTCGGTCCAGACCTTCTCGCCCTTCTCGACGTCGTCCAGGGCGTCCTCCATGCGGGCGGTGAACTTCAGGTCCACGATATCGCTGAAGCGCTCCGTCATCAGGCCGGTCACGACCTCGCCCAGAGGCGTGGGCCGGAGGAACCTGCCCTCCTTGACGACATACTCGCGGTCGAGGATCGTGGAGATCGTCGGCGCGTACGTGCTCGGGCGCCCGACGCCCGTCTCCTCCATCTCGCGGATCAGCGTCGCCTCGGTGTACCGGGCGGGCGGCTGCGTGAACTTCTGCTCCTGCTTCAGATCCCGGAGCGTCAGAGGCTGGCCGACCGTGAGGTCGGGCAGCGGGGGCTCCTTCTCCTCGCCGTCGTCGTCCCGGCTCTCCTCGTACACGGCCGTGTAACCCGGGAAGCGCAGGACGGAATGGGAGGCGCGAAACACGTGTCCGGCCGCCTCGGCGTCGACGGTGATCCCCTCGTAGACTGCGGCCGCCATCTGGCAGGCCACGAAGCGGCTCCAGACCAGGCGGTACAGCCGGTACTGGTCGCTGTTGAGGGCCCCGCGGATGGACTCGGGGGTCAGGAACACGCTGCTCGGGCGGATCGCCTCGTGGGCGTCCTGGGCGCCGCTCTTGGCGCGGTACCGCCGGGGCTTGCCCGCGTACAGCTCGTTCCCGTACTTCTCCCTGATGAACTTCGCGGCGTCGGACAGCGCCACGTCGGACAGGCGCAGGGAGTCCGTTCTCATGTAGGTGATCAGGCCGACGGTCCCCTCGCCGGGGATGTCGATGCCCTCGTACAGCTGCTGGGCCACGGCCATCGTGCGCTTCGGCGTCATGCCGAGCCGGCGGGAGGCCTCCTGCTGCAGCGTGGAGGTGATGAACGGCGGGGGCGGCGTGCGGCGGTTCTCCTTCGTCTTCACGTCCCCGACGGAAAACGGAGCGTTCTCCACGGCCGCACGCGCGTCGAGCACGTCCTGTTCGCTCCTGAGCTCCCGCTTCTTTCCGCCGGTCCCGAAGTACCGCGCGGTGAAGGAGCCGCCGTCCGCGGTCTCCAGCACGGCGTCCAGATGCCAGTACTCCTCGGGGACGAAGCCGCGGATCTCGTTCTCGCGGTCCACGACCATCCGGGCGGCGACGGACTGCACGCGGCCGGCGGACAGGCCGCGGCGGATCTTCTTCCACAGCAGCGGGCTGAGCTTGTAGCCGACGATGCGGTCCAGCACGCGCCTGGCCTGCTGGGCGTCCACCAGGTTCATGTCGATGGCCCGGGGATTGCGGATGCTCTCCTGGACCACGTTCCTCGTGATCTCGTTGAAGGTGACGCGGCACACGGCCCCGTCGGGGATCCCGAGCAGCTCCTTGAGATGCCAGGAGATGGCCTCTCCCTCGCGGTCCGGGTCGGTCGCGAGATAGACGGAGGCGCTCCGCTTGGCCTCCTTCTTCAGCTCGTCGATGGTGTCCTCGCGCCCCTTGACGGGGCGGTAGTCCGGCGCGAAGCCGTGCTCGATGTCCACGCCCAGCACGCTCTTCGGCAGATCGCGCAGATGTCCCATCGAGGCGGTGACCCTGTAATCGCTCCCCAGGTATTTTCCGATCGTCTTGGCCTTGGCGGGCGACTCGACGATCACGAGATTGGTCTTGGTTTTAGCCATGAGGCATGTTCTCCGTTTCGTTCGTTTCTGTCATAAGGCGCCTGCGGCCGGCGGCCGCAGGTTCAGTCAGTTTATCATACTCATGAGATTTTTCGTTGTCAACAGGGAGTTTTCCCCGTATGCGGGCGCGCGGAAGCGGCGGTCAGTCCCGCCATTTCGAGCCCCGGACGGACTCCCACATGACGATCCCGGCCGCCACCGCGGCGTTCAGGGACTCGCAGGAGGCCTCCATCGGGATCCTTATGATATCCGTGCACATCCCCAGAAGGCGCGGGGTCAGGCCGCCGCCCTCGGCGCCGATGCAGACGGCGAAGCGCCCGTAGTCCGCGTCGCGGACGTCCAGGCTGTCCTCGAACAGGGCGGCACCGTACAGCGCGACGCCCCGGCTCTTCAGTTCCTCCAGGTCCGCGCATTCCGCCTCCTTCACAGGGAGCTGGAACGCCGCGCCCATGGACGCCCTCACTGCCTTCGGCGAATAGGGGTCGGCGCAGCCCGGCAGCAGGTACACGCCGTCGTAGCCCATGGCGCGCGCGGTGCGCAGCACGGCGCCCACGTTGCCCGGATCCTGCACGCCCTCCAGCACGGCGAACCTCGATCCGTCCGCCGGGATCTCCCTCTCCGGGATCCGGCAGGTGAACAGGAGCCCCTGCGGGGCCTTCATCGGGGATACGTACTCCATCAGGTCCTCCGGCAGCCGGGTCACGGCCTCTTCCGGCACTCCCGGCACGTCCGTCCCGTCCGCCGCGATCACCGAGGTGATCTCCAGGCCGGCCCTCACGGCCTCCTCGTACAGCTTCGCGCCGTCGCAGATCATTTCACCCGTCTCCCGGCGCAGCGCGCCGGAGGAGGCGAGTTTCCTCCAGTACTGGATCTTCGGATTCTTTCTCGAAGTGATGCGTTCCATCCGTTCCTCCGGTCAGTAGCCCTGCGCCTGGTCAACGACGTTCACGAGGGGCTCGCCGGCGCACCAGCGCCGCAGGTCCTCCAGGGCGATCTTCCACACGTCCGACTGGGTCTGCCCCAGATGGCCGAAGCCAATGCCGGACACGTGCGGGGTGATGATGACATTGGCGAAATGCCACAGGGGGTGGTCCTGCGGCAGGGGTTCCGGATCCGTGACGTCCAGGCCGACGCCGGTGAACTTCCCCTTCTCCAGCAGCGCTACGAGGGCGTCAGTGTCTATGAGGTCCCCGCGGCCGACGTTGATCAGCACCGCGTCGTCCCGCATCAGGCCGAGCCTCCGCGCGTCGAGCATCCGCACCGTCGCCGGCGTGGACGGCAGGCAGCAGAACACGGCGTCCGCCGCAGGCAGCAGCGCGTCGATCTCATCCGAGGTGTGCATCTCGTCGTAGGGCCCCTCCGCCGCGCCGGGGGTCCGGCGGCAGCCGAGGACGCGCAGGCCCATCGCCTTCAGGCGGAGGGCCGTCTGGGTGCCCAGGTCACCCGTGCCGAGCACGAGGGCGGTCCGTCCGATCAGGCCCCACTCGCTCCCGCAGTCCTGCCACAGGCCACGTTCCGCCTGCTTCAGGTAGTCCGGAAGATGGCGGGCGAAGGCCAGCAGCATCGCCAGACAGTGCTCGGCGATGGTCGCGCCGAAGGCGCCCGAGGAGTTCGTCATGATCCGTCCGGCGACGCCCGGACGGCCCGCGTGACGGTTGACGCCGGCGAAGGGCAGGTGCACCCACTTCACGTCCGTCCCCTCCAGCCACTCCGGCGGGAATGCCCCGAGGACGGCCTCGGCATCCGCGGTGGCCTCCCGGAACGTCTCCTCCGGGACCTCCGGGTCCAGGATCACGGGGGTCTTCGCGTCCCCGCAGATCCTCTCTATCTCCTCCCGGCGCTCCTCCGCGCCGCGGATCATGATCACGATCTTCCCCATATCCTCTTCTCTCCTCTTTCCCTCTGTATATGATTCCGTTCTTTCCCTTCGATTATTCCGCGTCATTTGCCCGGTCCCGGAGCTCAGGGAACGGGATCAGCGGTTCCGGGGCGCCTTCGTGCGTCCCGATCATCTTCTCCATCCAGCACATGTCGTACCACTCGGAGAACTTGTTGCCGCAGCGGCAGAAGCTGCCGATGAGGCGGTAGCCAACGGCCCCGTGGAACCGTATGCTCGCGTCGGTCACTCTCGTATTGTCCTTGCGCGGGGCGCAGACGCACGCGTACAGGTTCCGGACGCTCTGCCGGGCGAGGATCCGCTCCAGTTCCGCGTACAGCGCCTTTCCGATGCCGCGGCCGTGCGCGTCCTCCCTCACGTAGATGGAGACCTCGGCCGACCAGTCGTAGGCCTGCCTCTGCTTGAACGGGGAGGCGTAGGCGTAGCCCAGCAGTTCCCCGCCCGACGTTTCGTACACGAGCCAGGGATAGCGTTCCAGCGTCTTCCGGATCCGTTCCGCGAATTCCCCGGCGTCCGGCGCCTCGTATTCGAAGGACACGGCCGTCTCCGCCACATACGGGCGATAGATCTCCGCCAGGACCGGCGCGTCCTCCGGCGAGGCCGTCCTTATGCGCGCTCCGGCGGGAAAAAACTCTGACGAATCCACGATGCCGGCATCCCCTTTCTTCCGTCGAAATCCACATACCATATTTTATAATACGCATAAAAAAGCGAAAGTGCAACCCGTCCCCTTCATGAAAAGCGACGGCCGCGGGCCTCCGCCGGCCGCGGAATTCGCTCCCCGCCGGGATTTGACCCGGCCCGTCGGCGGCGGTTATAATCCGGAGTGCGGGGACGCTTCCGCCCCCTGCCGACCTCATCCGAAAGGCGGTGAGACCGTGAACGTCTCCCCCTCCGTACGCAGAATCCTGACCGTCGCCGTCGGCGCGGCCCTCCTGACCGTATGCTCCTGGATCAGCATCCCGCTGACCATCCCCTTCACCCTGCAGACCTTCGCCGTGTGCCTGATCTCGGCGCTGTTCGGCGCGCCTTCCGCGCTGCTCAGCCTGCTGATCTACGTGCTGCTCGGCCTGGCGGGGATTCCCGTCTTCGCCGGATTCCGCGGAGGCGCGGGCGTCCTGCTGGGCGCCACCGGCGGCTACATCCTTGGCTTCTTCTTCACCGCCCTGATCGTCGGCCTGACTGCGTCCGCCCGGAAGCGCGGACTGCCCTCCCTGATCGTCTCCATGGCCGCCGGCGTGCTCGTATGCTACGCGTTCGGCACCGCCTGGTTCATGACGGTCTACGCCAGGAACACCGGGCCTGTGGGCCTCGGCACCGCCCTGGGGTGGTGCGTGATCCCCTACCTGATCCCCGACGCCGTGAAGATCCTGCTGGCCGCGTGGCTCGCGCGCCGGCTGTATCCCGTCCTTTCACGAAAAAGGAACGGGGCCTGACGGTCCCGTCCCCGATATGATCCTCTCATACAGGCGCCGCCCCGTCCGTTTCCGGACGGGGCGGCGTCTCAGTCTGTCACAGAACCCCTTGTTTTCAAGTGGTGAAAACAGCCGTTCATCGGCTTCACCTTCGCTGGCGACCAGGGTATGTGCCTTGGTCTTCAGCTAAGGTATGTAGATTATCTACTGTCTCGCATTATAAAAGCTCTTCGTTATATTATTATTCTCTACTCTTCAAAAGGTTATTGACCCAATGATCAATGGCTCTATTTCTTTCATCCAGATACTGAGGTTCTGCTTCCAACTTGCCTTCCTCAATTCCAGGCATATTTTCCCACCAGTCCGGGATGATGCCACTCATGTGTGAATAGGAGCCGCACTTGCTGCACCAAATCCATATGCCTCCATGATGCTCATCATAACGGTGAATACACAGATGACCATCCTTCTTTCCACAAACCGGACATTGAATCGGGAAAACGCTATCTTTGTCATCTAATCTGTCCATGATTTCCATAATCTTATCATTACCATCGTTCCACATGTCATCTCATTCCTTTCATGTATTCTTCTAAGCGATTGCCTGCATAATACGCCTTGCTTTCCGGGGCATTCCCGCCTTTAATGAAGCTTCTTGCGTGATTCAACTCATGTGCAATCGTATTAGCCAATTCGGTTTCATTTGATAATGCCAGTGGCCCGATTTCAATGATATTGGGTTGAGCCTTGCGAACCCTTCCAGAACTTCTTAGATCAGGATTGAAAACAACCTTGACCCCTTTTCCAGAGCCCTTGAGGTGGATGTTATATTTTTTTGCGATAACACCGATATAGTATTCTGGATCTAATGCCATCCGATAGTTTTTTTCAGTGGCACTTACCGGTCTCCCAATCCTCAAACGTTCCTGATTTCCGGATGTATCTCCAAACCCTCCATGATAACCGCCGCCCATTATCTTTTCACCCCTTCCGTATTGTGAAAAGACTGCGGCTTAATGATTTCCACATAAATGCCAAGTTCCTTAATCTTGGGTGAGTTGGCCGGAGCGGCACCGTAAAACACTATTGTTTCCGGCTGAAGAAGACGTACTACATGATCGATGCCCTCTTCAAATGTTGGACGATATGCTTTAACCTTCAGGCATCCCAATGATCCGATAGCAATGGCGCTATGTTTTGAGATGCCGTCACAACAGCAATCAAATGTCCTTGTGTCCCCAAATCGTATGTTTGGAATCACCTTGATTCCTTGTTGTTGCAGCCAGGCCCCGATTGTCCGGCTCCGGAAGATATTCCAGAGCTGCATCGAATAGGGCATGTCATAGTACACGCTAAAGTCCGGTGAGATAACTCCTTCAAACTTACTCAGAGCATCGGCATATCTTGATGGTTGGTTCCATATCCTTTCGAAAAGGAAATCATCTTCATAGAAACAGACCCATTGATGGAAGTCCTTCTTTTCCCGCAGGGCTTTGGAAAAAGGAATCATCCTTCTGGGAACATCATGTTCTTCCTTTATAACCGGGAAATCGTATTCCCCTGCATAATGCGTACCTTTGAGAAGAGATGCATGAAACACGTCTACGCATCCCCCTCGTTCACTGTTCACTTTACTCATTACTTCCTCCTTCAAATTGTATTTGAAGGATTCCAAGCGCCTGTATCCTTACAGCGCTTACTATAATTTAGAGTGAAAGTGACCGCTAAGAACGGTTTTCGGGATTTTCTGATTGAGGATTTACTCCTTTGGCCGGATTACAAGATCCAGCAACAGCCTCATGTTCTGAATCTTTTTTCTGGTCCACTCCTTCTTCTGCCATATGTCAAACAGATTGTAGTATCTGAAAAAGGAAGCCCAGTCTTCTTCTGTCGACTCTTTTCTAAACCATTCCTTATAAGGCTCCCCTTCATTGGTTTTACAGATTTCTTTGTAATGTACTCCAATGACCAGGATCTTTTTTATCAGATCCATCATTGTGTTTTTGGAATACGGATCGATTTCTTCATCAAAGATATAGTCAAGAATGTACCGGCGCTCTTTTACCATTCTGCTTTCCGTCTTGACGGATCCGCCAAATTGTGATTCGATCCAAACGTTACCGACGAGCAGTGCTAACGCATGTTGATCAACTTCTTTGAGTCCATTCTCCTCCATGAGGCAAGCTATGTGATAGAGCGTTTCTATGGAAAATTTCCACTCTATCGTAAACAGTGCCAGTGAAGCAAAAACCATATCATGATCGCTGTTGTTTGAACGGGCAATTAGCCCCTCGACCATATTGTCGTACTGTTCAAACATATCCTCAAAGCGAGGATTGGGGACTTTCTTCGCGCTGCAGATCCGTTTCTCAACAATAGCCTTAATGACCTCAAGATCATGGATGTTCTGATGCTCGAAATAATTCATTTCCGTAAACCGGTAACCCTTGAGCTTTTGCTCTATGGTATCCATGTCTATATTGGCAAATTTATGATCGGGCGCGAGGTTCGAATTATTTTCCAGTTCCTTCCTCTTATACTTCAGAACATATTGAACAGTTCTGGATTGAAGCATTCTTTCGCTGTCATCAGCATCACCCAAAAAATGGCGCAGAGGATACACTGGATCACTGTAATCATAGGAATACTTGATGAATTCCAGCGTAATATAATTTGCGACTGCTACGCCCCACTCCATGTCCACATTATCATCGTCTCCGAATATGTAGACCTTTTTCTCAGGCGGCAATGTCCCAAGAGATGCAATAATGTCCATGTAGAGCATCTGCATTTTTTCAGTCATTTCAGGAAAACCAGATGCCATACCTGCACCTCCCTCATCAGATTCAATCATTCTTCTTCCCATATTCGGAAGAAGCTTCTGCCACCATACTGAGTGTCGGTGGTGTTATATCATACACAAATATTATATTTTATATTAGCGTGCTTATAAATATTATTCGCGTCAAAAAATAATATCTGTGAACCCCAGTCAGATTACAAATGGTCTGTTGCAGCATTGCATACCGTTTCTTCCGTATGATCACTTCAACGTGTCTTTCCCGGCTGCTCACATAGATATAGAAACACCCGGCAGGGAAAGCGGACTTCATCCTACTTCTCCTGCCGGGCGCTGTTTTCCCGAATATGCTGGTCTATCCTTCGATTCAGCGGATATACGTGATATAGTTGTCCTTCCTGGGGGCGGGCTCCTTCGCGGGCTCCGCCGCGTAGCCCAGGGCGCAGTGTCCGATGCCGACGTAGTCCCCCTCGATGCCCAGGTCGGCCAGGATCTTCTTTCCGAAATCCGAGTCGAACTCCTCCTTGGCCCGGTGGATCCAGATGCTGGCCAGGCCGACGCTTTGGGCGGCGTTCATCAGGTTGCCGATCACGAGGCTCCCGTCGTACACCGCCGTCGGGACGTTCCTGTCCGCCAGCACGGCGACGATCACCGGGGCGCCGTAGAAGGGGTCGACGCTCTCCGGCATGCCCGCGATCGCGCGGTTCTCCTCCGCAAAGCGCTTCCTGAGCTCCGGATCAGTCACGACGAGCATGATGGCCGACTGCCGGCCCATGCCGCTGGCCGCGTACGTTCCGGCCTCCAGGACCTGCGAGAGCAGCTCTTCGGGCACGGCGTCCGGCAGGAATTTCCGGCAGCTCCTTCTCTCCTTCAGCACCTTCAGCACTTCATTCATGGCGATCTTCCTTTCAATAAAATATTATTTCATTCAATTCTTCTCAGTTCCCGCTCTGGCGTCCGGCAGAGCCCGCAGCATCCCGAGCATGTCCGCGAAGCTGCCCCGCGGTCCGGACCAGGGATGCCTCTCCGACGGGATCAGGCAGTCCGTGACGATATACACGCCCACGCCCGCGGAAAGGCCGGCGTGCCCGTCCTCCTCCTCGTCGTTGCCGATCATCAGGCAGTCCTCCGGGGACACTCCGATCCTGGCGCAAACAGAGGTGAAATACGCGGGGTTCGGCTTGCAGAAGCTGTCCGACTCATAGCTGGTGACCAGGTCGAAATCCTCCGGCGCAAGGCCGAGCCACGCCAGCCTCGTGCGCTGGCCGGCCATCGGGAACAGCGGGTTCGTCGCCAGGACCACCAGGTCCGCCTTTTTCCGCGCCAGGGCCACCGCCTTCGCGGCCAGGGGATTCGGCTGCGTGAAGCGGACCGCCCGCTGGAAATCTCCGCCGTAGAACGCGTCGCAGTCGTTCCGGATGAGGCTCTCTTCGATCCCGGACAGGGCGCTGAAGGTCCGCCAGAACACATCCTCGTTGCGGGCGGCACCGTCGTTGGCCATCATGGCCTTCGTCCCGGCCCATATGGCCTTCACGAACCGCTTCCGGTCGGTGACCCGGCTTCCGAGGAAATCCGCCAGATCTCCGAAATATCCTGCGGTGAACTCCTGCATGTCCATCGGGAGCAGGGTCCCGTCCAGGTCGAACAGGATCGCCTTCGCCATCCGAACACCTTCTTCCGTCCAGTTTGCTGCCTCACATTCTATCATCCGGGCGCGGGTGGTGTAAATACCCCGGTCCTCCGTCTTTCCGGTTGACAGTCGGCCCCGTCGTGGGCTATCATAGACGGGTGAAAATATGCCCGTCCGGCGCGCTGAGGCGACCCGGGACAGAATAAGGAAAGGCTGATGACTATGGCTACGATCGATCTGACCAGATACGGCATCACGGAGACCACGGAGATCGTGTACAACCCCTCCTACGAGCTGCTTTTCGAAGAGGAAATGAAGCCCGGGCTCACCGGTTACGACGTCGGCGTCCTGACGGAGCTCGACGCCGTCAACGTGATGACCGGCATCTACACCGGCCGTTCCCCGAAGGACAAGTTCATCGTCATGGACGAGAACTCCAAAGATACCGTCTGGTGGACGACCGACGAATATCCCAACGACAACCATCCGGCCAGTCAGGAGACCTGGGACGCGGTCAAGGCCCTGTGCCAGAAGGAGCTGTCCGGGAAGCGGCTGTTCGTCGTGGACGCCTTCTGCGGAGCCAACAAAAACTCCCGCATGGCCATCCGCTTCATCATGGAGGTGGCCTGGCAGGCCCACTTTGTGCGCAACATGTTCATCACCCCCACCGCGGAGGAGCTCGAGACCTTCGAGCCCAACTTCGTCGTCTACACGGCCTCCAAGGCGAAGGTGGAAAACTATAAGGAGCTCGGCCTGAACTCCGAGACGGCGGTCATGTTCAACATCACCAGCCGCGAGCAGCTGATCGTCAACACCTGGTACGGCGGCGAGATGAAGAAGGGCATGTTCTCCATGATGAACTACTACCTGCCCCTCGCCGGCATCGCCAGCATGCACTGCTCCGCCAACACCGACATGAACGGCGAGAACACCGCCATCTTCTTCGGCCTGTCCGGCACCGGCAAGACCACCCTCTCCACCGACCCGAAGCGCCTGCTCATCGGCGACGACGAGCACGGCTGGGACGACAACGGCGTGTTCAACTTCGCGGGCGGCTGCTACGCGAAGGTCATCAACCTGGACAAGGAATCCGAGCCCGACATCTACAACGCCATCCGCCGCAACGCCCTGCTCGAGAACGTCACGGTCGACGCGGAGGGCCGCATCGACTTCGCGGACAAGAGCGTCACCGAGAACACCAGGGTCTCCTACCCCATCGGACACATCGAGAAGATCGTGCGCCCGGTCTCCTCCGCTCCCGCCGCGAAGGACGTCATCTTCCTGTCCGCGGACGCGTTCGGCGTGCTGCCGCCCGTGTCCGTCCTGACCCCCGACCAGACCCAGTACTACTTCCTGTCCGGCTTCACGGCGAAGCTGGCCGGCACCGAGCGCGGCATCACCGAGCCCACGCCCACCTTCTCCGCCTGCTTCGGACAGGCCTTCCTGGAGCTGCCTCCCACAAAGTATGCCGAGGAGCTCGTCAAGCGCATGCAGATGAGCGGGGCCAAGGCCTACCTCGTGAACACCGGCTGGAACGGCAGCGGGAAGCGCATCTCCATCAAAGATACCCGCGGCATCATCGACGCGATCCTGAACGGGGACATCCTCACGGCCCCGACCAAGACGATCCCCTATTTCGGCCTCGAGGTCCCCACCGCCCTTCCCGGCGTGGATCCCGCGATCCTCGACCCCAGGGACACCTACGCCGATCCCGCGGAATGGGAGGCCAAGGCGAAGGATCTGGCGTCCCGCTTCATCGCCAACTTCAAAAAGTACGAGACGAACGAGGCCGGCCGGGCGCTCGTGCCCGCGGGTCCCCAACTGTAAGACGGTCCGCGGCCTCCGGCCGCGCGGAAAAAGGCTGCCGGGTCTTCCCGGCAGCCTTTCGCAAAACCAAAGAAAAAGAGGCTGCATCCGTTGGCCGGACACAGCCCCTGTCATGCTTCCGTTACTCGATGATGAAGTCCTTGAACGCCTTGCGGATGTGCTTCTCGTCGGCCTCGTCGTCGACGACCAGCTTCACTTCCCGCTCCATGCTCATCAGCATGAGGCCCAGAAGGCTTTTGGCGTCGGCCGTGCCCTGCTTGCCGTGGATCCATATGTCCACGGGGATCTTCGTGGCAATGGCGTTGAGCGCCTGAGCGTCTTCAGAACTGTTGATCTTGATGTTAAAAGTCATAGCAGATAGCCCTCCGTTCATTGTTTTCGTGGTCTCGGACCCTCCGGTCCGAAAATCAGTTTAGCATACGGGTCCGCCGCCGTCAAGGGACGGCTCCGGTTTTTCAGCCCTTCAGGAAGCGCTCCAGGCGGTCCAGTCCCTCCCGGATCTCGTCCAGGGAGGCGGCGTAAGTCCAGCGCACGTAGTCCGGCGCTCCGAAGCCGGCGCACGGCACCACGGCCACGTGCTCCTGCTCCAGCAGGGACAGGGCGAAATCGTCGCCGCTGCGGATCACGCGCCCGCCCAGGGTCCGGCCGATCTGCTCCCTGACGCTCATCATGATATAGAAGGCGCCCTCGGGCTTCACGCAGCTCACGCCGTCGATCCGGCTCACCCGGTCCACGAAGTAGTTGCGCCTCTCCTCGAACACGTCGCGCATGGCGTAGATCGTGTCCTGGGGCCCGGTCAGGGCCTCCACGGCGGCGAACTGGGAGATCGTGGACGGAGCTCCCGTCGAGTGGCTGATATAGTTGGACATGACCTGAGCGATCTGCTCGTTCGCGGCGGCGTAACCGATGCGCCAGCCGGTCATCGCGTAGGACTTGCTCACGCCGGTGATCAGGATCGTGCGCTCCTTGACGTCCTCCCCCAGGGAGGCCACGCTCGTGAACGCCTGTCCGTCGTATACGAGGCCCGAGTAGATCTCGTCGGCCATGATGTACAGGTCGTGCTTCACGCACACCGCGCACAGCGCGCGCAGCTCGCTCTCCGTGTACAGCGTGCCGGTCGGGTTGCACGGGTTGTTGATCATGAACAGCTTCGTGCGGTCCGTGACCGCGGCCTCCAGCTGCTCTGGAGTGATCTTGAACATGCTCTCCTCGCCCGCGGAGACAGATACCGGGACGCCGCCCGCCATGCGCACGGCCTCCTCGTAGGTCAGCCAGTACGGGGCGGGGATGATCACCTCGTCGCCGGGGTTGAGCAGCGTCACCATCATGATGTACACGTTGTGCTTGGCGCCGCTGGCCACGACGATCTGGCTCGCCTTGTAGTCCAGTCCGTAATCCGCCCTGAGCCTGTCGGCCACCGCCTGGCGCAGCGCGGGGATGCCCGCCGCCGGCGTGTATTTCGTCTTGCCCGCGTCGATGGCCGCGTGCGCGGCCCGGCAGATGTTCTCAGGGGTGGCGAAATCCGGCTCGCCCGTGCCGAAGCCGACCACGTCGATGCCCTTCATCTGCATCTCCTTGGCCATGCTCGCGATGGCGAGCGTCGTCGACGCCTTTACGGCCGATGCCGTCCTGGATAGTTCCTTCATCTTCCCGATTCCTCCGAAAATGCATATCGTCTGTAAGATTCTTACGGATTATATCAAGGACATTCGGCAAATGCAAGGGAAATCTGACCGATTTTGCAATTTATTTTCTCTTTTCTTGCAAACTTTCTCTTTCACGCGCCCCGCAGCGCGTCAAAATGAGGTACGGAGGTGACCGGCTTGCGAAGACTCGTATGGATCCTTCCTCTCCTCGCCGCCGTCGCCGCCGCCCTCGTCCTGAACCGGAACAGGGAGCGCGTCCGGAGGTGGCTGGCTCCCTGCTGCGCCGCCGTCATCCTCTTCTGCGCCGCCCTCGTCGTGCCGGAGCTGATCCGGGTACCGGGCATGACGGTCACCGCCGTGGACGTGGGTCAGGGGCAGTGCCTCGTGATCCGGAGCGGAACGGCCGTGGCCGTCGCGGACTGCGGGAGCACCTCGGCGGAGGATCCCGCGGACCGGCTCGCCGCCTGGCTGCGGGGACAGGGCGTGACGCAGATCGACCTGCTCCTGCTGACGCATTACCATTACGACCACTGCGGTGGCGTGCCCGATCTTCTGAAGAAGATGCCCGTGCGTTCGGCCCTCCTCCCTCCCCCGGACGATGAGGTCACGTGGGACGAGACCATCGCGCGCCTGGCGGACAGATACGGCTGTTCCGTGCGCACCGTCGGGGACGCGCCGGAACGCATCGAGCTCGGGGAGGCCTCTGTCCGGGTCTGGCCGCCGCCGGCGGACGGCGGAGAGGAGAACGAGCGCTGCCTGGCCTTCCTGTTCACGCAGGGGGATTTCGACGTGCTGGTCACCGGCGACATGCCGGCTGACGGGGAGCGGGCACTCGTCTCGACGGGGACCCTGCCCGACGCGGAGGTCCTGGTCGCCGGTCACCACGGCTCGGCCGGCTCCTCGTGCGAAGAGCTGCTGGAGGCCCTGAGGCCGGAGATCGTCCTGATCTCCGTCGGGAAGAACGAGTACGGACACCCGGTGGGCTCTGCCCTGCGGCGTTTCGAGCGGTGCGGGGCAGAGGTCCTGCGCACGGACGAGCTGGGCACGATTACCGTAACATCAGACATGGAGGTCCGATAGACATGGCCTATCCGAAGAAAAAACAGACGGACGGCTCCTACCGCGTGCTGTCCGACGACCTGAAGGCCGGACGCGCGGAGCGCCTGTACTTCTTTTACGGGGAGGAGCCCTACCTGATGGAGCGCTCCCTGGAGCAGCTGCGCTCTCTGCTGATCCCCGAAGGGGCCGGCGCCTTCAACCACCACCGGCTCGAGGGGAAGAACGTCACACCGGCGCTCCTGTCGGACACCGTCGACCTTCTTCCCGTCTTCAGCGAGCGCACGCTCATCGAGGTGCGGGACTGCGACCTCTTCAGGGCTCCCGAGGCCGACCGGGCCGTCCTGCAGCAGCTGCTGACGGACCTTCCGGAGTACGTGTGCCTGGTCTTCATCTTCGACACCGTCCCCTACGCTCCGGACACCCGGCTCAAGATGGTCAAGGCCGTCCTGGCCTGCGGGCAGGCGGTGGACTTCCCCCTGCAGGAGTCTGGGCGTCTGGTCCGATGGATCGTGCGGCACGCGGCCGACGAGGGCAAGGAAATCTCCCGCGCGGACGCCGAGTACCTGAGCTTTCTCACCGGCGGCCAGATGACCGCGCTGAACACCGAGATCGCCAAGCTCTGCTCCTACTGCTCCGGGAAGACCGTCACAAGGGCGGACATCGACGTGTGCGTCACCCCCACGGTGGAGGCCCAGTCCTACCGGCTGGCCGACGCCGTGATCGCGGGCGACCGCCGCCAGGCCGTCTCCCTGCTCTCGGACATCCTGCAGCTGCAGGTGCCGGTCCACTACGTGCTGAGCGCGCTCAGCGGTACGATCCGCAACCTGCTGTACGCCCGCCTGGCGATCGACGCCGGGAAGAACGCCGCGTGGCTCGAATCCGAGTTCCACATCGCCAGGAGCTTCCAGGCCACCCGCGCCATGGACTCCGCCCGGAGGCTGACCACCGAGCGCTGCCGCAACATGGTGCTGCTGTGCTCCGAGGCCGCGCTGGACGCCAACAACGGTGGCGAGGAGGTCCTGACGGACCTGCTCATCTCGCTGTGCTGCGACAGAAAGGCGGACCTGCTGTGATCCGCATCAGAGAGGTCGTCGTGGTGGAGGGCCGCTACGACCGGAACACGCTCCTCCAGGCGGCGGACTGCGCCGTCATCGAGACGGGCGGCTTCGCCGTGTTCAATGACCGGGAGAAGGTGGCGCTCCTGCGCCGCCTGGCCGATACGCGCGGCCTGATCCTCCTGACGGACAGCGACGGGGCCGGCTTCGTGATCCGGAACCGCCTGAAGTCCATGATCGGGCCCGGCCTGAAGCAGGCGTACGTCCCGGACATCGCCGGCAAGGAGAAGCGGAAGGACAAACGGTCGAAGGAGGGCAAGCTGGGCGTGGAGGGCATGTCCCCCGACGTCCTCGTGAAGGCCCTGCTCGACGCCGGCGCCACCGTGCTCGGCGAGGACGCCGAACCGCGCCGCGCCGCGGGCATCACGAAGAAGGACTTCTACGACCTGGGCCTGTCCGGAGGCCGGAACAGCAGCGTCCTGCGGGCCGCCCTGCTGAAGGCCCTGGACCTGCCCTCCCGGATGTCCTCCAACGCCCTGCTGGAGGCCGTCAACCTGCTGATGACGAGGGAGGAACTGGCCGCCGCCGTCGCCTCCCTGCCCCGCGCAGAGGAGGACGGCGGCTGATCCCGCCGGATTTCCGGTGTTTTTCCGATTCATCGGTTGACATACGGGCGAAAAAGGGATATAGTTTACATAAATTTCGAGGGAGGTAGCTGTCATGAAATGTCCGTTCTGCGGCCATCTGGAGAGCCGTGTTATCGATTCCCGCCCCGCCGAGGAAGGCGCCACCATCCGCCGCAGAAGAGAATGCATGGCCTGCGGCAAGCGGTTCACGACGTACGAGATCATCGAGCGTCTGCCCCTGGTCGTGATCAAGCGCGACGGCAGCCGTCAGACCTTCGACAAGGTCAAGCTGATCAACGGCATGCTGCGCGCGTGCGAGAAGCGGCCGGTGCCCATGCTCGCCCTGCAGAACGCCGCCGGCGAGATCGAGCAGGAACTGCAGAACCGGCTGGACCGCGAGGTATCCTCCACCGAGATCGGCGAGCTCGTCATGAGCAAGCTGAAGGATCTGGACGAGGTCGCCTACGTGCGCTTCGCCTCCGTCTACCGCCAGTTCAAGGACATCAACACATTCATGGAGGAACTGAACAAGCTGCTCGGCGATCGGATGTAAACCCATATTCCTATAGACAAGCCGAAGGAGGCGCTTCCCAAAGAAGCTGCCTCCTTCTTCTTTTTTTCTCAGTCCAAATGCCCGCCTGTTTTATTCCGCACTCTCCATGAAATCAAATACTTTTCCTGCCGTTTCCAGGCTGACTCTCCCGCCGGCCCCGTTTTTCAGCCACGCACCGATGTTTCCCGGGTCCAGGCCGAGCATTTTGCAGATCCTTCCATTCGAAATGCCTTTCTCCTGCTGCATGGAAAGGACGCGCTGTCTGGTCAGTTCCTTCGTATGCGCCTCCCTCTTCTTGATGTTTTTCCGTACCAGATAGCTCCTCCAGACCTTTCGGTATTCAGGGGGAAGCTCTGGGTCTTCCTCTTTCAGCGCCTGAAGCATCCGCTCCCTGTCGTATCTGTCCAGGATCGATTCCGCGTGCCGTTTCAGCTTGTCGTTCCGGATGCTTTTCCTCAGCAGAGGGATCTTGTCTGTGAAAAGAGCAAACAGAATCAGGGGCTCCCGCAGACG
Organism: Oscillospiraceae bacterium; assembly: GCA_017540565.1. GTDB lineage: Bacteria > Bacillota > Clostridia > Oscillospirales > Oscillospiraceae > Alloscillospira. The sequence continues at coordinate 22,782 of JAFYAU010000040.1, read as the reverse complement.
GTAGTTCTTTTCGGCAACTTCACGCGCCAGTATGGATATGGCGTTCGTCCCGGACAGGGAAAGCTCCCGGACATATCTGCTGAGAAATCCGGCGAACGTCAGTTCTCTCACGGTCTGTACCTCCCTTCGTGATCATGCGGGATGTCCTGATACTACTACTCGGAGTAACACTCCTTCGCTTCAAAAGCCAGCCGTTCAAATCTCTCCTGGTACTCCGGAGCAACGGATATGCCTTCGAAGCTTTCACTGTTGGAATAATAGTACCGGCTCAGCGCCTCGGTTATGCCCTGCATATCCAGGATCGATTCATTGGCGAGGGCATCGGAGAGCGTCCTGTTCAGATCGGTGAATCTGAATCCGTCCTTCTCCCGGACACAGTAGGAGCTGATTCGGTTCCCAAGAACCACGACCCCGTTGAAGCGGGATAACCCGTCGTTTCCGTAGACCCAAACGATATATTCATCGCTCCTCCCGAGGAAACTTCCCTGGCACATCAGAGCTTCATCCAGAGCGAAGACGACATCTTCCCCGACGGCGTCCCGTACCGCTTTCAGCCAGGACAGCACCCCCACAAAGTCCCTCCTCTTTGGAAGATCAGTTTTATGCGGATCATATTCCGGAAGGACCGCTGTCTTACGGTTGACAAGGTCAAGGCGGATCCGATATTCGAGCAGACGGATCACATATTCCGGCGGTCTGCGGAGACCGGTCTCCCAGTTCTGGACCGTACGGAAAGGAATATCATATCTCTCCGCAAAGTCCTGCTGTGTCAGACCAAGCTGTGCTCTCAGTTCCCGAAGGTCCATATCATCACCCCGTTCTTATTATACACCCATTGGGTATATTATGCAAAGTCTATTAACAGTTTATCCAGTATCAGAATCATTCAGGATCCTCTCCTCCCACACCCGTACGGCGGATTGCCTGCAGATACAAAAAGGACGTGACCGTTACAGTCACGTCCTTTTCCGTAATTACCTCAACCGCTGATCCCGGGAGCGATCCCGTTAGACAAGATCTCTGCAGACGGCCTCTGCGGCCTTTATCCCGTCCACGGCGGCCGAAACGATCCCGCCGGCGTAACCGGCTCCTTCTCCGCAGGGATACAGGCCGGGCAGCCCGACGGCGTTCCCGCCGGTTTTCCTCTCGATCCGCAGCGGACAGCTGGACCTCGTCTCCACTGCCGTCAGCACGGCGTCCGGGTCGTCGAAACCGCGGATCTTCCTGCCCATCTGCGGCAGCGCCTGCCGGAGAGCGTCGCAGACGAAGCCGGGCAGGCAGTCATCCAGTTTTCCCCACTTTATCCGTGGTTTGTACGTCGGTATGACTTTCCCAGGTCCACATGATGGTATGTTTCTGAGAAAATCCCCCACTTTCTGCGCCGGCGCCGCATATCCGCCGCCTCCCAGGCGGAAGGCGGACGATTCCAGTTCCCGCTGGAACGCAACGGCCCGGAACGGATCATTGTCGAAGTCTTCCGGGGTGACGGACACGAGAAGTCCGCCGCAGATGTTCTCGTTGTCGCGGGCGTATTCGCTCATGCCGTTGGTCACGACGCCTCCCGTTTCGCTGGCGGAGGCCACCACGTACCCTCCGGGGCATACGCAGAAGGTATAGACGGACCGCCCGTCCGGAAGATGGACGGCCAGCTTGTAGTCGGAATGCGGCAGCGTGCCGAGCGTCGCCGTCTGCCCGTACTGCGCGGTATCCACGTCCTCCTGGCGGTGCTCGATCCGGACGCCGACGGAGAACGGCTTGGCGCTGAGCTTCGCGCCGGCCTCTCTCAGCATTTCGAATGTGTCCCTCGCGCTGTTCCCGGGGCACAGGATCACCGCGGATGCGGGCACTTCGCTCTCCGTCCCGCCGCACGTGGCGCGCACGCCGGTCACCCGGCCGTTTTCCGTAAGAAGTCCTGTCACTTTTGTCTCGAAGCGCACCTGGCATCCGTGCTCCGTCAGCCAGCGGCGCATCCCCGTCACCGTGGATTTCAGCCGGTCCGTGCCCACGTGGGGCTTTGCCAGGTACAGGATGTCCTCCGGCGCGCCGAAGGAGGCCAGGGCTTCGAGCACCCACCGGATCCTCCTGTCCCCCGTGCCGCAGGTCAGCTTCCCGTCGGAGAAGGTCCCTGCTCCGCCCTCGCCGAACTGCACGTTCGACGTCTCGTCGAGTTCTCCGGTCTTCCAGAAGCGCCGGACGTCCTCCGTCCGTCTCTCCACGGGCCTTCCGCGCTCCAGAAGGATGCAGGGCACCCCGGACCGGCACAGGCGCCATGCGGCGAACAGGCCGGCGGGGCCCATTCCGACGATGACGGCGGGAGGCGTCCCCTCTTTCAGATCCACAGCCGGGAACTCCGGTCCCAGGGCCGGAGTCCAGTTCTCCGCCCCGCGGACCCTGCGGAGGATATCCTCCTCGTTGTCCGCGGAGAAGGCCACGGAATACACGAGGCACACGTCGTCCTTTTTCCGCGCGTCCACGGACTTTTTCAGGATGCGGCCGTCACGGAGACCTCTGGCGCCGCAGGCGCGGGCCGCCTCCGCCCACAGGCCGCTCTCCCCGGTCTTCGCCGGGATCCGTATGCCGGACAGTCTGATCATGCCGTGCCTCCCTTCTCCGCCAGGCGGATGTCTTTATGGATATTATATCATCGGAAAGAGATTTCTCACAGGAAAATATGAGGAAAGCGCCGGTCCTCCCCAGCGGGAGGGCCGGCGCCGGTTCGTCCGGTATTGGTTTTCCTTCCTTACGCTTCGGGCGCCAGGACGTCGCCCAGCTGCACGGCGTAGGCCAGGGCGCGGCCGTAGCTGTTGCCGTTGAGCAGCAGCGGATAGTCCACCGCGTACATGCCGCCGGCGGCGTTGCCGGTGGCGTACAGTCCCGGGATGACTTTCCCGTCCGCGTCCAGAACGTGCAGGTCGGTGTCGATCTGCGCGCCGCCGAACACGTCAAGCAGCACCGGCCCCCACTTCAGGGCATAGAACGGCCCCTCGGAGACGCTGGTGAGCAGACGCGCGCGCTTGCCGTAGTCCGTGTCGTCCCCGGTTTTACACAGTTCGTTGTAGCGCGCCACCGTTTTCTTCAGGTTGTCCGCCGGTACGCCCATCTTCTCCGCCAGTTCGTCCAGCGTGTCGGCGACGTATCCGTTGCCGCGGTCGATCTTGCTCTGGATGAAGTTCGCGATGGCCTCGCGGTTGAACTTGTCCCCGACGTTGGTCAGCGGCATCATGCCCTGGCCGCCCAGTTCGTAGAACCGGTCCTCCATCTCGTCGAGATACTTGCTGTCGAAGACGGAGAAGGCAAAGTCGCCGCCCGGCTGCATCAGGCAGCGGACCGCTTTGGCCTGCATCCAGGTATCCTCGTTCATGAAGCGCTTTCCGAGGCGGTTCACGTGCAGGAAATATCCCTGATATCCGCTGTAGCCCAGCGTGTGCAGCGTCGGCGCCCACTCGGGGTTGTCCAGGGCCGCGCCGGCCCAGTAGGCCATCTTCTGTCCGTCGCCGGTGTTGCCGGGACGCGGGACCTGCTTGGACGGGCGCAGGCCGATGGGGCAGAACGCCTCCACCATTTCATGGTCGTCGCTGCAGTCGCCGGTGGCCAGCACGACGGCCTTCGTCCCGCTGTAGCGGCGGATCTTCCCGTCGGAGCATCTCGCGATGCAGCCGGTGACCCGGCCTTCGCCGTCCTTCTCGAGGTACAGCGCCGCGGTGTCGCGAAGGAGCGTGCCCCCGTTTTCCAGGAACGCCTTCTGGAAGATCTCGCAGGCCAGCAGCCCGCCGCCCCGGAATTCATATTTGTCGCTGCCCGGCTTCAGGAAGATGTGGTGGGTGCCGGGATACTCGCTGAACATGGGGCCCTTGTAGGCTTCGAACACGCCCACGTGCAGGCAGTCCCCCGCCAGGTCGAGCATCCAGTGGAAACCCTCTGCGCTGCGGTTGATGAACAGCCACAGCAGGTCCTCCTGGACGCGGCTGCCGCTCATCTTGAGCCAGTCGGCCGCCAGCTGCTTCTTGTCGATAAACAGGCCCTTCTCGGCCATGACGCGGCTGTTGACCGCGGCGATCTGGCCGGCCAGCGCCATCAGCCTCTTGTTCTTGTCCAGCGCGATGACGTCCAGGCCGCGCTCCCGGCACCTGGCTGCCGCCGCCAGGCCGCTGATGCCGCCGCCGATGACGATCACGTCGGCCGTCACGCTCTCCGCGATATCCGCCTCGGGCACGGGGTCCGGGGGCGTCTCCCAGCTGTACCCCTTTTTCGGGGAACGGTTGGAGTAGAATTTCATCTCCAGGCCTTCGGATACCTCCCGGATGTCCTCCATCGGGATCGCGTACCGGTTCTCCTTCTTTTCCTTTTCGCTCATGAACGGTGTTCCTCCCTCTGTCCGGCCCGCGCGCGGGCCTTCGTTTCTGTCTGGATTATATCACGGGCGTGCGGAAAAACAAACGGATTTCTTCCTTTTCGGCGGTCCCGCCGGGCGGCCCTTCCGGTTTACACTTTCCGCGGAATATGGTATATTGTCTTTTCGGAAGTCGTGAAGTCCCGCGGAGGGAGGTGTTCTGCCGTGCTCGACAGACTGAAAGAGATCGAACGTAAATACAGCATCCTCGAGGAGCGCCTGCAGCAGCCGGAGGTCTACGCCGACCCGGCGCTGTTCCGCACGCTGTCCAAGGAGCAGAAGGATCTGGCTCCGCTGGTGGACGCTTACCGGGAGTACCGGAAGAGCCTCGCCGACCGCGAGGAAGCCCTCTCCCTGCTGGGCGATCCGGATCTGAAGGATCTCGCCCGCGAGGAGCTGGAGCGGGCCGAAGCGGACGCCGCGCGCCTGGAGGAGGAGCTCAGGATCCTGCTGCTCCCGAAGGATCCCAACGACGGGAAGAACGTCATCGTCGAAATCCGGGGCGGAGCCGGCGGCGAGGAGGCCGCGCTGTTCGCCCACAGCCTGTACCGCATGTACAGCATGTACGCGGATTCCCGCGGCTGGACGACGGAGATCGCCAACCTCAACGAGACGGAGCTCGGCGGCATCAAGGAGATCAGCTTCCTGATCGAGGGGTCCGGCGCCTGGTCCCGCCTGAAGTTCGAGAGCGGCGTGCACCGCGTGCAGCGCGTCCCCGAGACGGAGTCCGGCGGGCGCATCCACACCAGCACCGTCACCGTGGCCGTGCTCCCCGAGATGGAGGAAGTGGAGTTCCAGATCGATCCGAACGACCTGAAGATCGACACGTTCCGCTCCTCGGGCGCCGGCGGCCAGCACATCAACAAGACGGAATCCGCCATCCGCATCACCCACCTGCCCACGGGCACCGTCGTGGAGTGCCAGGACGAGCGGAGCCAGTACAAGAACAAGGACCGCGCGATGAAGATCCTCGTCTCCCGGCTGTACGACGCGGAGGTGCAGCGGCAGAACGCCGCCTACGCCGCCGAGCGGAAGAGCCAGGTGGGCACCGGGGACCGCAGCGAGCGGATCCGCACCTACAACTTCCCCCAGGGCCGGGTCACGGACCACCGGATCGGCCTGACCCTGTACAAGCTGGACCAGATCCTCAACGGGGACCTGGACGAGATCATCGACGCGCTGACGATGGCGGACCAGGCAGCCCGCCTGGAAAGTCAGGCGTGAAAGGACCGTTTATGGAGACCTGTCTTACCACCTGTATCTCCTCCGTCGCGGAGACTCTCCGCCGCGGAGGCCTCGCGGCCGTCCCCACCGAGACGGTGTACGGCCTGGCGGCCGACGGCCGGAACGCCGCCGCCGTGAGGAAACTGTATGAAGTGAAGGGGCGTCCTCCCCGGAAGCCCGTCAGCCTGCTGGTGCCCGGCCTGGACGCGTGCGCAGAGCTCTGCGAGGAGATGCCCGCCGCCGCGTTGAAGCTGGCCGAAGCCTTCTGGCCCGGCCCTCTCACGATCGTCGTGAGGAAGAGCGCGGCGGTGCCCGGCATCGTCACCGCCGGCGGGGACACCGTCGGGCTGCGCTGTCCGCTGCACCCCCTGACGCTCGAGCTCCTGCGCGCCTTCGGCGGGCCCCTGGCCGCCCCCTCGGCGAACATGTCCGGGGAACCCAGTCCCAAATCAGCCCAGGAGGTGCTCGCGGCGCTGGGAGGAAAGATCCCGTTCATCCTGGACGGCGGTCCCTGCGCCGTCGGCATAGAATCCACCATCGTCGACCTCACCGGCCCCGTCCCCCGCATCCTGCGCAGGGGCGGCCTGGAACCGGAGGAGATCTCGCATGTACTCGGCACGGAGGTGATCGCATGACCGTATTCGGACTGACCGGAGGGACCGGCACGGGAAAGACCACGGCGCTCAACGCGATCCGGGACCTGGGAGGCCTCGTGATCGACTGCGACGAGGTCTATCACGGATTGACGCAGACCAGCGCGGAGATGCTGTCCGGGATCGAGGCGAGATTCCCCGGCACCGTGGTGAACGGCGAACTGCAGCGCAAGGCGCTGGGAGCCGTCGTCTTTTCCGACGAGGCCGCGCTGAAGGATCTCAACGCCATCACCCACGGCTTCGTCTGCCGGAAGGTGGAGCGCCTGCTGGCGGAGCACGAGGCCTGCGGAGGAACGCTCGCCGCCGTCGACGCCGTGGCCCTGATCGAGAGCGGGCTCGGGCGCCTGTGTGACTGCACCGTCGCCGTGACCGCGCCGGAGGAGGCGCGGGCCGCGAGGATCATGGCGCGCGACGGGATCGGTCATGAATACGCCCTGATGCGCATCCGCGCGCAGAAGAGCGACGCGTGGTTCCGGGAGAACTGCGACTGCGTGCTCGTCAACGACTACAGGACCGCGGAAGAATTCGAGAGCTACTGCCGCGGTTTTTTCACAGAGAAAGTGAGGCAATTCAAATGAGCGAAAACATCTTCTACAAACAGACCCATCTGGCGGAAAAGATGGACGAAAGCGAAAAACGGGAGGCCGGCGCCTACGCCGACTCCTACATCGCCTTCCTGAACGCCGGCAAGACCGAGCGCGAATGCGTCGCGTACGCCGTGAAGGAGGCGGAGAAGGCCGGCTTCGTCCCCTACGTCCCCGGCATGGAACTGAAGCCGGGCGACCGGATCTACTCCGTCAACCGCGGCAAGTCCATGACCCTCGCCGTCATCGGCCGCCAGGACCTGAGCCACGGCTGCAACATCGCCGGCGCGCACATCGATTCCCCCCGTCTGGATCTCAAGCAGCTCCCCTTCTACGAGGACGGCGAGATGGCCCTGCTGAAGACCCATTACTACGGCGGCATTAAGAAGTACCAGTGGGTCACCATCCCCCTGGCCCTCCACGGCGTGGCCGTGCGGGCCGACGGTTCTACCGTGCAGATCAGCATCGGCGAGGACGAGGACGACCCCATCTTCATGATCACAGACCTGCTGCCCCATCTGGCCGCCGACCAGGTCAAGAAGACGGCCGCCGACCTCTTCACCGGCGAGAACCTGAACGTGTTCATCGGTAGCACGCCCGTGTCCGAGGGCGATGAGCGCTTCAAGGCGAAGGTCCTCGAGCTGATCCACGAGCGCTGCGGCCTGTGCGAGGAGGACTTCATCTCCGCCGAGATCTGCGCCGTGCCCGCCTTCAGGGCCAGATACCTGGGCCTCGACCGCTCCATGATCGCCTCCTACGGCCACGACGACCGTTCCTGCGCGTGGGCGGAACTGAAGGCCATCTTCGATATCCCCGTGCCCGAGCGCACCGCGGTCTGCATCCTCACGGACAAGGAGGAGGTCGGCTCCGACGGCGTCACCGGCAGCCAGTCCACGGCCTTTGAGTTCTTCATGCAGGACCTGTGCGAGAGCCAGGGCGTCAGCCTGCGCCGCTGCTTCGAGCAGAGCTTCTGCCTGTCCGCCGACGTGTGCAACGCCTTCGACCCCAACTTCCCCGAGGTGTCCGAGAAGCGCAACAACGCCAAGTGCAACTACGGCGTCGGCATCCTGAAGTTCACCGGCGCCAGGGGCAAGTCCGGCTCCAACGACGCGTCCGCCGAGACCGTGGGCACCGTCCGCCGCATCTTCGCTAAGGCCGGGGTGACCTGGCAGATGGCGGAGCTCGGCAAGGTGGACCAGGGCGGCGGCGGAACGATCGCCAAGTTCATGGCCAACCGCAACATCGAGACGATCGACGCCGGCGTGCCCGTGCTGAGCATGCACGCGCCGTATGAGGCCGTCGCCGTCAATGACTGCTACATGACCTACCGGGCCGTGAAGGCCGTCTACGAGGAGCGCTGAGCGCCCGACACGACATCCGCAGCGGAAGGAGACTCTCCCATGTCATCCGATACCTTCAGATACCCACACCTGTTCGAACCGGTCACGCTGGGGCGGACCGTGTTCCGCAACCGCCTGTTTTCGTCCCCCATGTCCGGCAGGAATCTGGATCCCCGTTTCCATCCGGACGACAACTACACCGCCTTCTATGAGCGCAAGGCGATCGGAGGCGCCGCCTCCGTCTGCCTCGGCGACTGCGTGGTGGATTCCGTACACGGCATGTTCGGAGAGCCCATGATCCGTCTGGACGACCCGTCGAACCACACGCCGCTCAACCGCCTGACCGCGGCGGTGCGCCGCCACGGGGCGGTCTGCTCCGTCGAGCTGCAGCACGGCGGCCGGTACAGCTATCATTCTGCGGGCGAAGGGCACGCGATCTACGGGCCCTGCGCCGGCGTCGACGCCAACGGCCTGGAGTATCTGGAGATGCCGGAGGATGTGATCTGGGAGACGGTGGAAAAGTACTCCCGCGCGGCCGCGTTCGCCAAAGCCTGCGGCTGCGGCATGGTCACGATCCACGGCGGCCACGGCTGGCTGCTGAGTCAGTTCATGTCCAGCAAAGTCAACCTGAGAAAGGACCGCTGGGGCGGCAGCCTCGAGAACCGCATGCGCTTCCCGCTGGCAGTCTGCGACGCCGTCCGGAAGGCCGTCGGCCCCGGATTCCCCGTCGAGATCCGCATCTCCGGCTCCGAGGTGACGCCGGCGGGCTACGACCTGGACGAGGGCATCGCCATCGCGAAGATGCTCGACGGGCACGTGGACCTGATCCACGTATCCGCCGGCCACCACGAGAACCCCGACGTCTTCACCGTGACGCATCCGAGCATCTTCATGGAGGACAGCTGCAACGTGAAGTACGCCGCGGCCATAAAGCCCCACATCCGGGAGAGCCGGATCGCCACCGTGGGAGCCCACTCCGACCCGGATCTGCTGGAGGACATCATTGCCTCCGGAAAGGCCGACGTCATCGAGATCGCCCGCGCGCTGATGGCGGACCCCGATCTGCCGCGCAAGGCCCGCGCCGGACGTCCCGAGGAGATCCGCCCCTGCCTGCGGTGCCTCGCCTGCTTCAGCCACCTGATCACCAACGGGCAGATCTTCTGCGCCGTCAATCCGGAGATCGGGCGCGAGGCGGAGAAGAAACATGAATCCCCCGCTGTTCCCTCCCGCACCGTGCTCGTCGCCGGCGGCGGGATCGGAGGCATGCAGGCAGCCATCGAGGCCGCGGAGCGGGGCCATAAAGTCATCCTGTGCGAGAAGTCCGGACGTCTGGGCGGCGCCCTGAAGTGCGAGGAGTCCGTCCCCTTCAAGAAAAAGATCCGGGCCTATCTGGAGTACCAGGAGAGAAAGGTCCGGAGTTCCGGCGCGGAGATCCGCCTGAACACGGAGGTCACGAAAGCTTACGCCGACTCCGTCGGGGCCGACGTGATCATCGCTTCCGTGGGCGCGGTCCCCTTCCGTCCGCCTGTTCCTGGCATCGAGAGCACGCTTACGGCCGAGGAGATCTATGCGGATACCTCGCTGGCCGGCGGGCGCGTCGCCGTCCTGGGCGGCGGGCTGGTGGGCACCGAGCTGGCCATCTACCTGGCCCAGCTGGGCAGAAAGGTCTGCATCGTGGAGATGGCCCACGCGCTCAACAGCGGCGGGAACATCCTGCATCAGACCGCCCTGGACCTGAAGATCCGCGAACTGGGCATCGAGACGCGTCTCGGCGTCCGCGCCACAGCCGTCCGGCCGGACGGCGTGGAGGGCGAAGGCGGCGTCTTCGTCCCAGCGGACACCGTGGTGTGCGCCATGGGCCAGAGGCCGCTTTCCGAAGAGGCCTGGTCCCTGCGGGAGTGCGCGCCTCAGTTCTTCGTGATCGGTGACAGCGTCACGCCGAAGAACATCATGCAGGCCACCGCCATGGCCGACGCGGCCGTCAGGGACATCTTCTGACCGGCCTTTTCAGGGATATATGACAGCGGACACGCCGATTTCCGGCGTGTCCGCTTTTCTGTATCACAGAATTCCCGTCCCATCTGTCCCGTTTCAGCGCTCGTGAACCCTGTCGTTTCTTTTCTGCTCCGTAAGATCTCCGGTGATGGACCGGAAGAAGTCGCTGCTCCATACGGCGAGCGGCGCATCACTGCCGATGAAGGGATGTACATCGGCTTTCGCGCTCTCATAGTCCAGGACTTCGAAGCGGCGGCACAGGATCTCCTTGATCTCTTCCAGCGTCATATCTTCCCTCGCCCCCTTGAATCCTGAGTCCATCAGTCTGGCGTTCAGATGTCTCAGATTCACCGGGGTCGATCTGGAGAGATAAAAAACGTAGTCGTAAAGATCCCTTCCTTTGATCCTGTTCTGCCATGCGCGGCAAAGCACGGCATGGATCTTCCCTGCAAAAAGCGACGGCATGTCATACAGCGTGATCTCATAAGGAATCGGCACCAGTCTGTAGCGATGCTCGAACCCCGCATACGGAGGCGGTGTCGTATCCACTTCGAACTTGACCTTGATCATCCTGGATCCCGCGACCGACCGCGCCAGCGTCTCGTCTGCGTAGCACAGCAGGATGTGCTCTCTTGTATTGCCTTTGACAAATGCCGACTGTATGTCCGATCTGTTTTTCTTCATTTTCGTTTCAAAACTGAAACGAAGACCGTATGTCATGAGTTCCTTTTCCACCGCCGGCAGGTATTTTTCCAGCTGAAACCCAGTGTCCGGAGCGGCCAGGGAAAAATCCAGATCTTCCGAAAAACGGTCGAGGCCATGGAAGATGCGCAGCGCCGTGCCTCCGTAGAATGCCGCCGTCTGAAAGAATCCCGCGCGGGAGAGTCCGCACAGAATGATCTCCTGAACGATCTCCTTGATCCGGTTTTCCTTCTCGTTCAGATCCAGAGCGTCATACTGACCCAGCATCTGTCTGATGATGTTATCCATGCCGCTCCATCTCCTTAATCAGTGATACCAGCAGTCGGTGGTTCGCCGTCTGATATAAGCCGGCCAGCTCCGCCATCTCCTTCAGATCCAGATTCCGGAAATCCGATTCATCGATCCTCAGATTATCGAACAGAAGTTCGCTCAGTTCCTTTCTGTTCGCGCAGGGAGAGACGGTATAGAGCTTGTCGCATACCGCTTTCTCCGGTGTGGCGATCACATACCCGTATTCATTCTCTACATGGAGGGTCGTTCCGTAAGGAAAGGCGGCGGCAGGCACATCCCGGAAGGTAAAAACGCCGAAGGGCGTGTGATACTGCTTCTTTCTCCGCTTTCCGCATGTCGCGGAAGTATAGACATACACGGCTTCGGGGATCAGATCATGCCATCCAAGCGCATATTCGAAAGACAGATAGGACGGACCGTATATGATCTGCGCAAGGCAGTACCCGGGTACTGACCGGTCCGTTTCGTAAATCCCCCGGATGATCGGGATCAGTTCTCCCTTCTTTACCATCCTTCCGATCTTTGCCGCCGGGTTATTGTAGGAACGGTACTTCTGAAGGAGCATTGAAGTAGTATTTATCATATTTTCACCACCAAATGCAATTATAATGCATTTGCTGGAGCAAATCAAGTATTATTTTGCTTTGGAGGTTTTGAAAAGGCGGCGCAGGACATGAATATGTCTGCGCCGCTCTGATCATAGTTCTTCTTCCCTTTTCATGAGTTCCTTCAGGTGCCGGATGACGGCCAGGTCCGCGGGGAGCCAGTGAACCTCGTCCAGCCTGTCCGGCGGCAGCCACCGCGCATCCTCATGCTCCCGGAGCACCAGATGCCCGGAGATCACGTCCGCCAGGAAGCATATCATGCTCAGATGGAATTCGGGATAGTCGTACTCCACTTCCTCCAGTAGATCCCCCACGCGGATCTCTGTGTCCAGTTCCTCACGGATCTCCCGCCGCAGGGCCTCCTCGGGGGTCTCCCCTGTTTCGATCTTCCCTCCCGGGAACTCCCACCAGTCCCTGTACGGCCCGTAGCCGCGCTGGGTGGCGAAGACGCGGCCGTCTTTCAGGATGACGGCAGCAACGACCCGGACGGTCTTTCTCTCCGATCCTTCCGCCATGCGCTTACCGGATCGACCAGACGACCGTGACGGTATCCTCTACGGAAATATCCTCCGGCTCCATGGACATGCCGAAGCCGCCTGCCTCTTCGGGCATGGCCGCCTTGTCCATCATGACCGCGTTCATCGGCCGCGACCGGATCTCCAGTTCTCCCCAGGAGTAGTCGATGCTGACGACGTCCCCCAGCGTCACACCGGCCGCGCGCGTCAGCGTCTCCGCCTTTTTACGGGAATCCGAGACCGCCTGCTTCAGCAGCCGGTTCCGGACCTTCTCGGGGTCCTTTACCGTGTACTCGATATAGAAACTGGCGGCGGCCGGGCAGCGCGACATCCGCTCCATCACCCGAGACAGCCGGTCGCTGTCCAGCGGGAACCGGATCGTCATCCGGTGCTCGTACCGGTATCCGGCGAAGCGCTGGATCCAGTTGCCGTCCTTGTCCTGCACGCTCTCGTATTCGGTATTGATCCCGAAATGCGCCGTCTTCAGGTCCTTCGGGTCGAGGCCCGCCGCAACGACGGCGGCACGCACGGACTCCGTATCCTCCGCGGAATGCCTCATCGCCTCCGCGTAATCGGGATACCGCCCCTCCGCCGTGACCGGCAGGCGGATCGTATCCGGGGGCACGGAGAGCTTTCCCCGGCCCGTCACTCTGATCGTTCTTTCCACTGTCGTTGCCTCCTGCAGGTATGGTTCGTCAATTCTTCAGCTTTCTGTCGAAGAAGTCCACCACCTGGCGGACGCTCTCTTCGGTCAGGAAGGCCGGGTCGGAGTGGTTGCGGCCCTCGTATATGTGGCATTCCACCCGGTCGGGGCCGCAGACGGCGGCGATCTTCTCCGCCAGGATCTCGCTGTGCTGATACGGCACGATGCCGTCCTCATGCCCCTGCTGGATCATCACGGGAGGGATGTCCTCCGTCACAAAGGAGATCGGGCTGATCAGCTTCAGAAGATTCCTGTTGTCCGTTCCGAACGCCGTCAGGTATATGTTTCCTCCGAACAGCGACGGGAAGCGCTTCACTTTGGATTCACGGTACCACGCCGTCTCGTCGGCGGCCAGGTCGGACGGTCCGTACATGTCGCAGATCGCCTGCACCGCGCTGGAAACGCCCGGCCAGCCGTACTGCTCGCCCTCGTATTCCGGATGACCCGCGGTAAAGCCCATCATCAGCGTGATATGTCCTCCCGCTGAGTCCCCGATCATCCCGAAGCGCTCCGGGTCGAGGCCGTAGTCCGCCGCGTGGGCCCTTGCCCAGCGGACGGCCGTCTTGATGTCGAAGATGAATTCAGGGAACGTGACGACCGGCGCCAGCCGGTAGTCCGGCGCGATGACCGCGTACCCTTTTTCCAGGGCCCCGATCACGCAGGTGACCGCGCCCAGCGTCTTGGTGCCCATCGACCAGCCGCCGCCGTGGACGTAGAAGATCACCGGCCAGGGGCCCTCGCCCTCGTCGGGCAGGTACAGGTCGAGCTTCTGCTCGGGCAGCGTTCCGTAGGGGATATCCAGGTGTTTTCTGCGGATATACGAGGAATCGAATTCGACGGGCGAGAACACGTCGCCGAACTGCGCGAACTCCTCGGGCGTATAGTAGCTGCAGCCGTCGTCGGGCTGTTTCCAGGTCATTTCCATATCGTTCCTTTCCTTTCTCATCCGTTGCCGCCGGACGTCATACGATGAACGGATTGGGATCCGTAAAAAAACTTTCCGGGACCTCCGCGAATTTGCCGTAGGCGCCGAAGGTGAGACGGATCCGGGAATCCTTCCCCTCCTCCGTCATGGCCCCGAAGGCCCTTCCCACCATGTACATCCGGTCGTAGTTCTGCAGGAAGCACATGGCGTTGCAGCGGAACTTTCCCTTCTCTCCAAGGACGCGTTCCATATTCCTCTCCGTGATGTTCACGAAATACATGTTGTCCTTGATGCGGATGTATGTGGCCGGTTCGTCCGAGGACGGCATCTGGGCGCCGAGACTGCTCAGCTGCTCGTTGGCCGGGATGCTGGCCGCGCTGTCCCGGGGGAACGTGATCCGGTAGAAGCTGGTGCAGTAATACACGTGCACCGTGGTATAGATGCCGTAGCACCACTGGACGCAGGTGCCCACCATCTCGTCGGTGAAACTGTGGCGCCTTGCCTCCGCCGTGCCGTCCGGCCGCTGGATCGCCCCGAAGGTGAAATACGAGTTGTTGACATAGGGGTCCTTCGGATCCTCCCCGTTGACGGCGGTCAGACGGGTCACGAGCATGTTCTGCAGGTCGATGACGAACGTCTGCCCCGTCCGCTTCTCGGCTCCTTCGATCTCGAAGCACATCAGATATGTCGTATCGTCGGCCTTCAGGCACTCGTACGGCTCCCTTCGGGGCTCCTCGCCCTCGAAGTTCCATTCCAGCGTCTTTCCGTCGAGAAATGCGATGTGTTCGTCGATCCCGTCGTCCATCACGAACGTGAACGTCCTTCCCGCCAGCTCGTAGTTCAGGGGCGGCCGGTACTGGTCGATGCCGTACCGTCCTCTTGGATTGTCCTTCAGCATGCCTTTGCCCTCCTTCAGATTCTGATCGTATGTCTTCCGGCGCTCCGGCCGGTCATGTCCCTTCTTTCTCCTCCCCGGGGCTTCCGTAGAGCACGGCCCCGAGGAAGGTCACCGTGGACGGACCGTTCATGTACCGGATCCCCGCCTGGCCGGCCAGTTCCGAGACGTTGAAGCCGTACCCCTCGAGCGAGTGATACAGTTCCTCCGGGAACCGGCAGGGCGCGTCCGGATACGTGCAGGACGCGCACCGTCCGCAGGATTCGTTGGAGAGGATCCGCGCGTCCGGCAGGATCTCCCGCAGCCTCTTTCCCAGACGCGACACCGTCTGTTTGAACTCCGCCATGTCGTTTTTCATCCCGTCGAAGTCCATGCTGTCCTCGAGGAGGAAAGCCCGGGAGAACAGCTGCAGATACGCGTATCTCTCCGTCCGCGCCCGGCACTCCTCCAGCGTTCCGACCGCGGGAGGGCATGCCCAGCTGGTGCCGTAGGCGCCGCATCGGTTCTCCTCGCAGCATTTCCGCACCTCTTCATGGAAACGGAGCTCCGGTACGGGGATCACGCCGGATTCTCCGAACCCGGCCTCCAGGATCTCCTTCTGCACGGCTGCGGAAAGGGGGCCGTACGTCTCTTCCGTTGTGCTGACCGCCTCCCGGCGGCGCTCCTCCAGTTCGTCCCACGGACGCGCCAGGCACAGCGCGCACACCGGACCGTCCGGGACCCGGGCCGGACAGTAATAGACCGCCTTTCCCTCCCGGACCACCGTATGGTACTTCACCGACGCCGGCGGATGCATGGGCTTCTCCTCCAGGAGCGTCAGGATCAGGCACGCCGCGACGACGTATTTATGCGCGTCCGGCTCCTCCGGCCACATCCCGTCCAGCAGGCGCCGCACCTTTTCTTCGATCTCGCCGGCGCGTTCACCGTCCGTGTCCCCGGTCAGTTCGTCCGCCGTCTCCCGCAGACGAAGCAGCACCTCCCGATTGTACGGGTTGACAGGAACGTGGGTACTGCCGCTTTCCAGTTCTTCCCACTCCTGCGTGTCCAGCATCGCCAGGATCCTGTCCGCCAGTTCTCTCTTTGTCATCCGTGCCTCCCGCGCCTCCGCCGCTGTTTTCTTCCCGTGAACAGTTTATCAGACGGAGACGTCTCCATCAACAGGGAAAGGGCGGAGACGCGGTCTCCGCGTTTCGCCCTTTCGGTTTACATAATGTTATCCTTCGCCCGCTCCGCGGTACAGTGCTTCTTTGCCGTAATACCTCTCCAGAGGATCCAGCAGCTGCGGGGGCAGGAAGGTCAGCACCTTCAGGCGCAGTTCGCCGGGGATGCCGTAATACAGTTCGGCGATCCCGCCGGCGATCGCCGCCGTGGTGTCGCAGTCGCCGCCGATGGCGACGCAGTTGCGCACCGCGTCCTCGAACGAATCGCTCTCGAGGAAGCACACCAGCGCCTGGGGCACGCTGTACGGCGCCCATTCGCGGTACCTGCTGTCCCCGATCTCCCGCATGTAGTTCTTCATCAGGTCCGGCACGTGCATGTCCGCGATCTCGGGGTAGTAGCCGGTCATGCAGGCCCGGATCTCCTCCATCGCGCTTCCGGTCTTCGCCATGAAGCCGGCCACGGCCGCGGCCTCCGCCGCCTTCAGTCCCTCGGGGTGGTCGTGGCTCACGCAGGTCACCTCGTGCGAGAGCTCCTTCGCCTCCTCCAAGGTGCGCGCGAAGTCCGATACGGGCGAGATCCGCATCGCCGCCCCGTTGCCCAGGCTGTCCAGCGGCTGGGGGTCGTCGGTGAACATCCAGCCGATGAACCGTCCGCCGAACCCGCAGTACGGGAACTGCCGGCCGATCCGCTGCATGGACTCCACGGCCGCCTTCCGCAGGCCTTCGGCGCTGCCTCCCGTCGCCAGGAGCGCGTCCGCGACCGCGCAGGTCATCACCGAATCGTCCGTGAAGCTGCAGTCCTCGTGCAGCAGCTCGAAATCCTTGCTGAGGCGGTTCCTGAACTCGAACCGGCTGCCCGCCACGTCTCCTATAATGCTTCCCAACATAGTATCATCCTCCTGTCGTTTTGTTTACGGCCTTATTGTATCACACCGTTTCCGTCAGGTGGTCAACCGTCAGGCGACCCTGCGCCGCCCGCCGGGAAGCGGTCACTCCTCGTGGACGATGCGGCCGGTCATGTGCTCGGGTACGAGCCGGAACATGAAGGTGCGCGCCCCGTGGGCCCGGACCTCCCTTTCGATATATTCTTCGTCGTCGGTGAACTTGCGGCACAGGCGGCGGGCGATCTCGTACACCCGTTCCCGGTCCTCCACGATCTCGATCCGGCCGAACACGATGACGCTGCGGATGTTGAGGGCCCACTCGCCCTCCCGGCGGAAGCCCCCGTCATAGACGCAGAAGCTGGCCTTGCCGCAGCGGCGGATCGCGTCGATCTTGTGGCCGGCGGGGCCGCTGTGGAAATACAGGCACCCGTCCTCCTCCTCGTAGTAGTGGTTCAGCGGCATCCCGTACGGATAGCCGTCGTCCCCCCGCACGGACAGGACGCCTCTCAGCTCCTTTTTCAGGATCTCCGCGCACTCCTCTTCCGGCAGCGCGGATTTCTTCCTCATCATTTCCCTGAACACAGGCATGACCTCCCTCTCCGGTTCTTATCATTCCGAATGCATTTTATCATGATTCCGTTGTGTTTTCCACCACAAACGGAGGTCCCGGGCCCATCTTCTCTGTTGCGCACGGATGGAAAATATTGTAAAATGCAGGCGCCAAAATACAAAGATCCTGGAGGAATACACAATGAGCATCATCCCCTTCGACCGCGAAAAGGAAATGCAGGTCACCGGCTACACCGCCCAGTACCTGTCCTACTACGGGACCACGCTGCCTCCGATGCGCAAGCTGAACAAGCCCATCACGTCCCGCGAGAACGTGCTGCGCGTCTACCGCCATGAGGAGCCCATGTGGGTCCCCTCCTGCATCGAGGACATGAACCTTCTGCAGCCTCTCTGCATGCCCGACGCCCAGGCCCGCAACTACGGCGGCATCGACTGGTTCGGCATCGAGTGGGAGTACGAGCCCAAATCCAACGCCGCCATGGTCAAGCCCGGCACGCGCCGCATGCAGGACATCCTGACCTGGAAGGAGGAGCTCACCTTCCCGGATCTGAGCGCCATCGACTGGCAGGGCTACTATGACGAGAACTACGCCGGCAAGCTGGATCCCGACAAGGCGACGGAGTTCGTCATCGTGAACGGCTGCATGGAGCGCCTGGCCGACCTGTCCAGCTTCGAGGACGCCCTGTCCTGGCTGCTGATCGAACCCGAGGCCGTCGGCGAGCTCTTCGAGAAGTTCACGGACTTCCACATCGAGCTGGCCCGCATCGCCCATGAGATCTTCCACGCGGACATCATCACCTTCCACGACGATCTCGGCACGCAGCGCAGTCCCTTCATCTCCAGGGACGTGTTCGAAGAGGTCCTGTTCCCCCATTACCGCCGCATGAACGACGCCATCCACGCGATGGGCATGTACACGAATTTCCACTCCTGTGGCAACGTGGACCTGCTGCTGGACGGCTACGTCGAGGCCGGCTTCGACTCCTGGGAGGGCCAGGACAATGCCAACGACAAGGCCGCTCAGATGCAGCGTCTGGGAGACAAGCTGATCCATCACACGAACTTCTTCCTGACGGAGGTCGTCTCCGACGAGGAGCTCGACCGCATGCTGCGGGAGAACATCGAGACCATCGGCTGCAAGGGCACCTACATCTCCTTCTTCATGCCCCAGGTCCCGGACCTCGATTTCATGATGAAGGCCTACGACAGGTTCTACGAACTGGGCCGCGAGTACTACACGAAGAAGTACAACGGCTGATCATACCGACGGAATATGAAAACTGCGCGGCTGCAGCCGCGCAGTTTTGTCTTTTCCGGGAGGCGTTCCTCTCCGCGTTCAATCGTGATCCCCGGCGTCTTCCGCCGCAGCAGGGACATGGCCGTCCCCGGCCTTTCCCGCCAGGCGCCTCCGGATGTATCTCGGGACCTCCTTCGGAGGAATGCCCAGCGAAACGCCCAGTTCCGCGTGCAGCACGGCCTCTCCCTCCCGCAGGAACCGCTCGTCGACGGCTCCGAACTTCCTGCTGTCCTTCTCCGCCCGCTTCTTTTGGGCGTAGATGGACATCGTCATGGCCAGGACTTCCGCCGCGTCGCAGGTGTTCATGGACTCAAGATAGCGGCTCGTCAGTTCCCTTGCGGCACGGCACTCAGCCGGTCTGACGGGGACGGTCGGGATGCTGTCGATGAGCTCGTCGGCTTCTGCCCGGGTCAGGACCGGACGCATGAAGGTACTGCCGTTCACGGGCGTGTGGATCGTGCATTCCTGATACAGCGTCTGCAGGCGGTAATACAGCTGGCCCTCTCTGTCTTCGATCCCCTCCACGCGGCAGACGCCCATGCGCCCGTAAATGATCATATCTCCAGCCCGGAACATACCGTCACCCCGCTCTCTCCGATCATCGGCACGCTCAGTTCCCGCAGCGTCGCC
The DNA here is from genome assembly GCA_017540565.1 of Oscillospiraceae bacterium. GTDB lineage: Bacteria > Bacillota > Clostridia > Oscillospirales > Oscillospiraceae > Alloscillospira. The sequence goes on along the minus strand of JAFYAU010000040.1, from coordinate 3,419 downwards.
CGGATGACGAACGCCGCGATGACAAAGGTCAGAAGATCGGAGACCGGCATGGAGAACAGCACGCCGTCGAGGCCGAAAAACAGCGGCAGGAGGAGGGCGAAGCCCACCCCGAACACGACCTCGCGGATCATGGAGATCATGGTGGAGGCAAATGCCTTGCCGATGGCCTGAAGGTAGATGAACGTACCTTTGTTGACGGTGGCGAGCGGCATCATGCACAGATAGATCCGGAAGGACCGGAGGGCAAAGTCCGTATAATGGACGCTCTCGTTCGAGGCGCCGAACAGCGCGATCAGCTGCTTCGGGAACAGTTCGACGACGGCAAGCGCGGCGAGTCCGAGAACGGCCTCGCACTTCAGGAGCAGCAGGAAGAGCGATCTGGCCCTGTCGCGCCTGCCTGCCCCGATATTGTACCCGGCCACGGGGATGCAGCCGGCGGCCATCCCGACCGCGACGGAGATAACGATCTGGAAGAACTTCATCACGATGCCGACGACGGCCATGGGGATCTGGGCAAAATCCGTCTGCGAAAAGACCGGATCGAGGGCGCCGTATTTCCGGATCATGTTGTTGATCGCCGCCATGGCCGCCACCAGGGAGAGCTGGGAGAGCAGGCTCGTCAGGCCGAGCGGCAGGAAGCGGCGGATCAGCCGTCCGTCGAGCCGGAAGGAATGCCCGGTGAGCCGCACAGCTTTCAGATGCCCGAGGTACCAGACCGCCAGCACGGCGGTGATGACCTGACCGAGGATGGTCGCAACGGCAGCGCCCATCATGCCCCAGCGCAGCCCGTAGATCAGGATCGGGTCGAAGACGATGTTGAACGCCGCGCCCGCGAGCGTGGATACCATGGCGAACTTCGGACTGCCGTCCGAGCGGATGACCGGATTCATCGCCTGGCCGAACATGTAGAACGGGATGCCGAGCGTGATCCAGAAGAAATACTGCCTGGACTGCCGGAAGGTCTCCGCATTGACCGTGCCTCCGAACAGGGCGAGGATCCTGTCGGAGAACAGGAGATAAACGGTCGTGACCGCGATGCCGGCGGCAGCCGAAAGCACGACGGCGTTCCCGATGGTCTTCCCCGCATCGTCCTTCTTCCCGCTCCCCAGGAGGATGCTGACGGACGCGCAGGCACCGTCGCCGATCATGACGGCCACCGCCAGCGCAACGACGGTCAGCGGAAACACCACGGTGTTCGCCGCGTTGCCGTACGAACCGAGATAACTTGCATTGGCGATGAAGATCTGATCGACAATGTTGTAGAGCGCGGCCACCAGCAGCGAGATGACGCAGGGCACGCCGTATTTCCGCATCAGCGTGCCGACGGGTTCGGTCTCGAGAAAACGATTGGCTTTCTGTTCCATGCAGAAGCACCTCCGGAAACGGGATGAAAAAAGCAGCAGACTGCGCCGGACAAAGCCGGACTTACGCAATCTGCTGCTCACTTTCCTATATTTTACCGTTTCCTTCCGTCTGTTTCAAAGGACTTTTTCACCAAAAATGACGGCTTTTGCTGCGCGGTTTTCCGTTGTTCCGGCATGGGCCCGTGTCCCGGGCGGTTCTTTCCCGCCGGTCCGCCGGTCTTTCAGCCCAGGCTGTTGGCGGCAGCCAGCATCTTTTCGCTGCAGCGGTTGAGGACCTCGAGGTAATACAGTTCTTCCGCATCCGTCAGATCCTTCTCATCAAGCGCGTCGAACTCCTTCGCCATCTTTTCTTCCTTCTCCAGCAGTTCCAGATAATCCGAAAGCTTCCCTATATCCGTCATGTCATAGTCCTTCATGAAGGCACAGTACTCATCCACGAAATCCTCGTAACTGTCGATGGCCTTTTTGATCTCCGGGCGGATCACAGAACTCGTATCCGGTTCCGGTTCGGGTTCCGGCTCAGGCTCAGGTTCCGGCTCGGGTTCGGGCTCGGGTTCCGGTTCGGGTTCCGGCACGGGTTCCGTTTCGGGTTCCGGTTCGGGTTCCGGTTCGGGTTCCGGTTCCGGCTCAGGTTTCGGTTCTTCTTTTGCAGGTGCCGCTGGTTCCGGTTTTGACGCTTCCTCCGTTTTCTCCTTTGCTGGCGCCGGTTCCGCCTTCTTTCCGGAACCGCCGCAGGCGGCGAGGGACAGCAGCAGCAGGGCTGCCAGCGTCAGCACAAGTATCTTTTTCATCTGTCTTCTCCCTTCGGTGCTTCGTCTGTTTTTCGTATTTCGCGCACGAACGCCCACAGCGCGTTCAGCGCGCCTTCCGTCAGAGGCGGCTCCCGGGACGCAGGTCCGGGTTCCAGTCCCAGCAGATGGTCCGCGGTGACCCCGAACAGGCCGGCGAGCGCCGCCAGATGGTCGAGCCTCGGCTCGATCTCCCCCTGTTCCCACCGCGTCACGGCCGTACGGGACACGCCGACGATCTCGGCGACGTATTCCTGAGTGATCCCCGCCCGTATCCGCGCCTGTTTGATGCGTTTTCCAAGATTTTTCATGAGGGTGACCCTTTTTACGTCCGGATTCCGTTCTCTACCGTCCTATTGTAATTCCGGAACCGGCATGGGAACATAAACCCGGAGTGACCGGCCGTTACCTCCGGTTACCTTCCGTTCCGCGTTTTTCCTTCATTGACATCGCTCCTTTCGCTGTGCAGTTTTTCGTTCCGGCGGGGTTCACTCTTAACAGGCGCTGTTTTTTTCGCGGGACCCCTGCGCCGGCGCCTTCCTGCAAAACCGTCAGAATTGAATGAAAAAAATCATTGACAAATGCCAAACTTCGCTTTATATTCGCTTTAAACCGTTGAAGAAGAGTGAGTAGATCCCTCACCTGCTTCCCCAGAGAGCCGCCGGTGCTGTGAAGGCGGCGGAGCAGACCGGATCGAATGGACTTCTGAGGGCGAGCGGAAACGGATGGTCCGGAGTATGCGAGACGGAGGCGGCTCTCCGTAATCAAAGGCCTGCATATGGTAGTATGCGTAAGTGGGCGCGCGTGAGCGCGTCAAGCCGGGTGGCACCGCAGGATTTTTACAGATCCTGTCCCAGCAAATAAACTGGGACAGGGTCTTTTTTCTGTCCCGAAATCACCGAACGGGACGACGATCCCGAAAAAGAAAGGAGAAAACACCATGGCAAACGAGAACATCCCCTACAAGATCTATCTGAAAGAGAGCGAGATGCCCCAGGCATGGTACAACGTCCGCGCCGACATGAAGAACAAGCCCGCCCCCCTGCTGAACCCCGGCACGGGCCAGCCCATGACGGCCGAAGAGCTCAGCGGCGTGTTCTGCGAGGAACTGGTCGCGCAGGAGCTGGACAACGATTCCCCCTACATCGAGATCCCCCAGGAGATCCGGGACTTCTACAAGATGTACCGTCCCTCTCCTCTGGTCCGGGCATACTGCCTGGAGAAGAAGCTGGACACCCCGGCCCACATCTACTACAAGTTCGAGGGC
>JAFYAU010000039.1 GCA_017540565.1 Oscillospiraceae bacterium | reverse complement strand
TCGGGTTCGGGCTGCGGCTCGGGCTGCGGTTCAGGCTGCGGCTCAGGCTGCGGCGCGGGTTCCGCATCCTTCTTTTCCCCGCCGGATCCTCCGTCGGCGGGAGTGACGTCACCGGAGGGGGCCTTGTCATCGGAAGGCCCGTACTTGCCGGAAGTGCAGGCGGCCAGGGATACGGTCAGCAGGACCGTCAGCAGGAGGCACAGGATCGTCCTTGTCAGTGAATTCTTTTTCATGTGTATCGTCCGGGACGCGGAGCGCCCGGAATTCCTCCTTGTCAGGATAGTGGAAGGGGAAAGAAATGGCCCCTTCTCTGCCGTATTATAGACTTCCTCTCCGGATTTGGCAACCGCGGGCCGGAAAAAGGGCCCCGTCTTGTCTTGAGTTTTACAGAACGTTCACATATAATGCGGGAGGATCACGGACTGTGATCATCTATCTGAGGAAGGAGCCCTTACAGCATGTCCTGCACAACGGTACTGGTAGGAAGGAAGGCGTCCTGCGACGGGTCGACGATGATCGCCCGGACGGACGACGGCCATTTCGACGTCAAGAAGCTCGTGACGGTCGATCCGAAGAAGGCCGGAAAGAAATACAGGAGCGTGATCTCCCACGCGGAGATACCGCTGCCCGAAAGAGCAATGAGATATACCGCCTGCCCCAGCGTGGATCCGGCCCAGGGGATCTGGGCGGCCACGGGGATCAACGAGGCGAACGTGGGCATGACGGCCACGGAGACGATCACGTCCAATCCGCGCGTGCTGGCCGCCGACCCCCTGGTCGGGTACAGGAAGGCCGCGAAGCGGGGGGAGAAGGACGTTCCCGGCGGGATCGGCGAGGAGGATATCGTCGTGCTCGTCCTGCCGTATATCCGCACGGCGCGCGAAGGCGTGCTGCGGCTGGCGGAGCTGCTGGAGACGTACGGAACGTACGAGAGCAACGGCATCGCCTTCAATGACGAAAATGAGATCTGGTGGATGGAGACCATCGGCGGCCACCACTGGATGGCCCGGCGGGTCCCGGACGGGGCCGTCGTGCTGGCCCCGAACCAGTTCGGGATGGACAGCTTCGATCTGGACGATGCCTTCGGCGCGAAAAAGGCGCATATGTGCTCTGCCGATCTCAGGGAGTTCATCGCGGACAACCGGCTCGACCTGAATCAGAACGGTAGATTCAACCCGAGGGACGTGTTCGGATCCCGCACGGATTCCGACCACGTATACAACACGCCGCGCGCCTGGTTCATGGGGCGGTACCTGGCCCCGTACTCCCACACCTGGGACGGGGAGAACGCGGAATACGGCCCGGAGAGCGACAACATCCCCTGGTGCCTCGTTCCCGACCGGAAGGTCGCCGTCGAGGACGTCAAGTACCTGCTGTCCGGACACTACCAGGGGACGCCCTACGATCCCTACTCCGCCAGGGATACCGGAAAGCGCGGGATCTACCGCAGCATCGGCATCAACCGGACGGGCGTGACCACCGTGTGCCAGATCCGGCCGTACGCGCCGGAGGCGGCGAAGGGGATCGAGTGGATCTGCTTCGGATCTACGGCCTTCTCCGCCCTGATGCCCTTCTACGCGCATACGGACCGCATCCCGAAATACCTCGGCGGGGTGACCCTCGACGTGAGCACGGAGGACCTGTACTGGTCCAGCCGCCTGCTCGGGGCGCTGGCGGACAGCCAGTTCGGCGCCTGTGTGCAGCATATCGAGAGATACCACAGCGCGGTGTTCACCGAAGGGCGGAAGCTGCTCGGGGAGTACGACGCGAAGATCGCCGCCGGCGGCGACGATGTCATCGCGAAGGCAAACGAAGAGCTGTGCGCGATGGCGAAGAAGGAGACGACGGCAGCGCTCAACCACGTCCTGCAGACCGTCAGCGAGCACATGAAGAACGGCTACAGCCGGGCGGACAACTGAACGGAAGACGGAAAAAGAGCCGGTACGGAGAGTCAGAACTCCGTACCGGCTTCCTGTATCATTGAAGCATCAGTCCTGCGCCAGATCCTGGGCGTGCTTCAGGGAGGCGTAGATGCCGTTCTTCGCCATCAGTTCCTCATGGGAGCCCAGCTCCGCGATGCTCTCGCCCTCGATGACGGCGATGCGGTCGGCGTTCCGGATCGTGGACAGGCGGTGGGCGATGATGATGCACGTGCGTCCGCGGCTCAGCTGGTCGAGGCTGGCCTGGATCTTCTGCTCCGTGACGCTGTCCAGCGCGGAGGTGGCCTCGTCGAGGATCAGGATGGGAGGATCCTTCAGAAAGACGCGGGCGATGGAGACCCGCTGCTTCTGGCCGCCGGAGAGCATCACGCCGCGCTCCCCGATATAGGTGTCGTACCCGTCGGGCATCGCCATGATCTCCTCGTGGATCTCCGCGCGCACCGCGGCCTCGACGACCTCTCGGTCCGTGGCGTCCGGACGCCCGTAGCGGATGTTCTCCCGGATGGTGCCTGCGAACATGAACACGTCCTGCTGGATGATGCCGATGGCCCGGCGCAGGCTCTCCTGCGTGACGGAGCGCACGTCGCGGCCGTCGACCAGCACGCGGCCTTCGGTCGCGTCGTAGAAGCGCGGGAGCAGATGGCAGAGCGTCGTCTTTCCTCCGCCGGACGCGCCGACGAGGGCGAAGCTCTCGCCCGGACGGATCGACAGATTGATGTCCTTCAGGACCCAGGGACCGTCACCGTAGCGGAAGCTGACTCCCTCGTAGTCGACCCCGCCCTTCACGCCGGTGAGTTCCACGGCGTCTTCGGCGTCGCGGATCTCGGGCTCGGTGCGCATGATCTCGAGGAAGCGGGAGAAGCCGGCGCTGCCCTGCGTGTACTGCTCCATGAACATGACGAGCTTGCGCAGCGGGGAGACGAAGGCCGAGACGTACAGGGTGAAGGTGACCAGGTCTATGTAGTCCATGCGCCCCTTCATGATGAGGATGCCGCCGACGAGGATGACGATGACCTGCATGGCGCCGGTGGAGAACTCCATGCCGCTCTGGAACAGGCCCATCGCCCGGTAGTAGCCCTTTTTCGCCGTTTTGAAGATGTCGTTGCTGCTGTCGAACTTGCGCATCTCCTCGGTCTCGTTGGCGAAGGCCTTGGCCGTGCGCACGCCGCTGATGCCGCTCTCGATGGCGGCGTTGATCTCCGCCGTCTTCTTCCGCACTTCAACGCTGGCGTCCGTCATGCGGGTGCGCTGCTTCAGCGTGAAGATCAGGCACAGGGGGAGGATGACCAGGAGGACGAGAGCGAGCTCCCAGCGGATGAAGAACATGACGATCAGCGAACCGACGATGGTCAGCGTGCAGATCAGCACGTTCTCCGGGCCGTGGTGGGACAGCTCCGTGATGTCGAACAGGTCGTTGGTCACCCGGCTCATCAGCACGCCCGTGCGGTTCCTGTCGTAGAAGCTGAAGCTCAGCTGCTGCATGTGGGAGAAAACGTCGCGGCGCATGTCCGCCTCGACGAGCACGCCCATCCCGTGGCCGACGACGGTGATCGCGTAATACAGCAGGCCTTTGACCACGTAGGCGATCAGGATGATCCCCATTACGACAAAGAACGTCGTGAACAGCCGCTCCGGCAGCAGGCGCTGCATGGAGGAGCGGGACACGATCGGGAAGACCAGGTCGATCACGGCCACCGCCGTGGCGCAGAGCATGTCGATCAGGAACGGCCTCCAGTGCGGCCCAAAATAGGACAGGAAGACCGCGAGCGGCCTGCGGCTGAAATCCTTTTTCATCACATCTACCTCGAAGTTTGTTTTTTCACAGTATACCACATCCGCGCTCATATAGGAATAGAAACAGAAAAGCGCTCCGCATCGGCGGAGCGCTTTTCCTTGCTGTTGGGTGGGGAGCCGTCATCCGGCGGCGTCTTCCCGGACAGAGGATTCCTTCTTCCAGGCGGAGCGCCTTCTGTTGGTGAGGATCGTGATGAACAGGATGATCAGCAGCAGGCCGCCCTCCACCGATTCGGAGATCTGGCTGTCGGACATGCCGATGAGCGACAGGCCGTACACGATGACCGTGATGGACAGGGAGCCGAGGATCACCTTGTAGAACCTGGCGGAGCTTCCGCCCGTGACCAGGACGCCGCCGAAGAAGATGGCCATAGCGACCTTCATCTCCAGGAAGGCGCCCATCGTCATCGTGGTGCCGCCGACCGTGCCCATGGAGAACACGGCGCCCAGGCCGGCCATGAGGCCGGAGACGGCGAAGACGAGGATCTTCATGCGGCTGACCGGGACGCCCACGAAACGCGCCGTGGTCTCGTTCTCGCCGATCGCCTGGCTGTAGCGTCCAACCCTCGTGAATTCGAACACGAAGCCGATCACGACGGCGATGACGATGAAGAAAATGATGCGGAACGCGGAGGACGTCATGAACAGCATGGACTGCGGCACGTATTCGATGCCGATGATGGTCTGGATGTAGTTCACAATGCCCCTCAGGCCGATCAGCATCGCAATCGACAGGGTGAACGACGGAACGTGGCATTTGCTGACGAGGAAGCCGTTGAGCAGCCCGATCAGCAGGCCGATGATCATGCAGCAGGGGATGAGCAGCCAGCCCATGCCGGTGGCGGTCGCGATGTGCATGCCGACCACGCCGGACAGGGCGACGTTGACGCCCACGGACAGGTCGATGGACCCCTGCGCCACGACGAAAAGCACGCCGAACGCGCAGACCATCGTGAGGATGCTCTGCTCGAGCAGCATCTTGAGAGAATAGGCGGACACCATGCGGCCGCCGCTGGCGATCGTGAAGAACACGAAGAGGATGACGAATGCCGCAAAGGGGACGATATCCGAGATGTTGACCTTTTTCCGTCCGCTGCCGTTCATATCATCACCCCTATCACAGCCTGCTCCGTGAAGTCGTCTCCGCGGAGGATCGTTTTCGTAACGCGCCCGTCCTTCATCACCATCAGGCGGTCGGCCATGCCGAGAACCTCGGTGAGCTCGTCGGAGATGAGGATCATGGCGATGCCCTTTGCCTTGGCCTCGTTCATCAGCTGGTAGATATAGGCCTTCACGCCGACGTCGACGCCGCGGGTCGGGCAGTCGAGAATGAGGAGTTTCAGGTCCTTGGCCAGCCACCGGCCGAAGTTGACCTTCTGCTTGTTGCCGCCGGAGAGGGCGTCCATGGCCTGGCCGATGCCGGTGCATTTGACGCTCAGCTGTTCCACCATGTCCGCGGACAGGCCCTTCAGTCTGCCGGGCGGCAGGAATCCAAGCGGACCCTTGAGCTCTGTCAGGGAGGGCAGGCAGAAGTTGTCGCGGATGCTCGCGTGGATCATCAGCGCCTCGTTGTCCCTGTCTTTCGGGACGTAGCCGACGTTGCTCTTCAGCGCCCGGGTCGGGGAGGAGATCTCCTCGCCGGTATCTGCCAGACGGATCGACCCGCCGCTGATCCTGCTCAGTCCGTAGACCGCCGTGCCGACGGAATGGATCCCGGAGTCGCTCAGGCCGCAGAAGCCGAGGATCTCGCCCTCGTGCACCTGGAAGGAGACGTCATCCAGCTCGCCGGGGACCGAGACCCCGGACACATCCAGCACGACGCGCTCCCCGTAGCTGGGGGCGTTGTCGGTCCGGTAGTAGTGCCCGCTCATCTCGCGGCCGACCATCATCATGCGGATCTCGTCCGGCGTGGTGTCCGCGGAGCGCACGGTCCCGATCACCTCGCCGTCGCGCAGGACGGTGATGGAGTCGGTGATCTCGACCATCTCCTCGATGTCATGGGTGATGACGATGACGCTGCGGCCCATGTCGCGGAGTTTCCGGATCAGCGCGTACAGTTTTTCACGGTTGTTGAGGGAAAGGGACTGCGTGACCTCGTCGAGCAGCAGCAGCTGCGGATCGACGGACAGCGCCCTGGCCAGTTCGATCATCTTGCGGGACTCGATCATCATGCCGTCGGGCATCTGACCGAGGGGAGGCGCCTCCAGATCCCACTTCTCGAACTGCGCCTCGGCCTCCTTCCGCATCCTGCGGAGGTTGATGATGCCGAAGCGGGAGAACTGCTTCGTCCTTCCCAGAAAGACGTTCACACCGGCGGGGAGCCCTCCGACGACGCCGAGCTCCTGCATGACCATGGAGATCCCGCGCTCGTTGGCGTCGATGGGGCTGGCCGGATCGTACGGCTCGCCGTTGACCAGCATCTGGCCGCTGTCCCGCGGGTACATGCCCGCAATCTGGCTCAGAAGGGTGCTCTTTCCGGACCCGTTTTCGCCGATCAGGCCGTGAATCTCGCCCTTCTTCACGCTGAAATCGATGTTCTTGTTGGCGTATGTCGGGCCGAAATGCTTGTTCAGGCCGGTGATCTCGAGAATGTTCTCGCTCATTACTTCACGACCCCCTTCGCTTTGCGCTGGCCGATCACGCCGAAGATGACGATGAAGAAGCCGAGGAAGGCCTCCTGCAGGGTCCCGGAGGGGACGCCCAGCACGGTGAGGACGTTGAACACCGCGTACAGGATGAAGGCGCAGATGGGTACGCAGATGACGATATTGATATGCTTCTGGATGATCTGCGCCAGCAGGTAGATGGCCAGAGGCTGGAAGATCATGTTGATGCTGGTAAGGCCGGTCTTGACGGTGGTCTGTCCGGCATAGCTCTGCTGAAGGAAGCAGGCGATGCCGATCAGGAGCCCCGTGATCAGGCCGACGGCCAGAAGGGTGCGGTTGACGTTGATGCCCAGCTTCTCCGCGACGTCCTTGTTGCCGCCGAGCGCCCGGATGTTGAGCCCGATGGTACTGCGGTTATACAGGAAATAGATAACGGCAAGACCGACCGCGAGAAGCAGGATGCTCCAGGGGAGCTGTCCCAGCACGCGGTATTCCGGAGCGAGGGACGCGGTGACCAGAGGCTTGGTCCGCCGGCCGAGCTTCAGGAAAACGGCAACGGCCTCGTAGATCATGGCAAGGCTGATGCCGGCGATCCAGGAGGGGATCTTCGTGTAGGTGAAGATGAGGAAGTTGATGAAGATCAGGACCAGCCCCACGATCACGCCCCCGAGCACGACGCCGGGAACGCCCATGGCGTTGCCGAGCGCGCAGGACGCGAAGGAGCCCAGCACCACGACGCCGCCGATGGACATGTCCGTATATCCGCAGGCGAAGAGGAAGCAGAAGCCCCAGGCGATGAAGCACGGGTAGATCAGGTGGGAGATGATGACCTTCAGGTTGGACCATTCGAGGAACAGTCCCTTGGATATGATGTTGAATATCACGAGAACGGCGACGATGACGGCGATGAAGACAACGGGAAACAGCCACCGGTTCTGCCGCGCGTTCCGGGATTGTGAATCCGCTCGCATAGCAATCGACCTCGATTTGATGAGTGTGGCGCTTTCGGAAAAAGCCTGCCGGAAAGGCAGGCTTTTTCACCGGCAATGGGACTTACTTCAGCCCGTTGGCCTCCAGCATGTAATCCAGATTGATGTTCGCAATCAGATCAACATAGTCCTGGTAGCTGACGTCGGGGTTCGTCGTGTAGACAAGCTTCTCGAGCATGCCCTTCGTGAAGGGGGCGGCGGAGTCGGAGAAGAAGACCTTCAGATAGTTGTCCACGTTGTCCTGGTCCACGCGGAAGGGGTGGGTGCTCAGGCGGGGAGCCTTGCCGTTCGCGTCGACGATCTTGTGGCCGGCCAGATAGTTCAGCACGAGGGTGCTGGAGATGTAGCTGGCCAGGGAGATGCCGTCGTTGCCGCCGACGACGACGCCCTGCTGGATGTACTTGGCGGTGCCTTCGTCCACGCAGGAGACGTAGACCTGGATGTTCCCGGTCATGTTCAGGTTGCCGATGGCGGTCAGGGAGCCCTCGATGTAGTCACCGACGAAGCAGTAGATGCAGTCGGCGTCCTTGTTGGCGGAGAGCATGTCCAGAGCCTTGGTGGCGCACTCGGAGTTGTCGGTGCAGCGGGCTTCGGCCAGAACTGTGCCGCCCAGTTCCGTGAACTTCTCCGTGAAGCCCTGGGAACGCTGGTCCATGTTGTTGTCGCCGATGTTGCCGCCGATCATGACCGCCTTGCGGCAGCCGTTGCCGTAGGCCATCTCGGCGATGGCCGCGCCGTCGGAGACCATGTCGAGGTCGATGGCGCCGCAGTAGTACTCGTTGCTGTCGGCCAGGGCCGCCAGATCGGGATTCTCACCGACGAAGACGTCGAAGGAGAAGGGAATCTTGGCATTCGCGCACTCCTTGCCGACCTGGGGGACGGTGGAGACGGCCGCGGCCTGGAACACGATGCCGTCCACGCCGGCCGCGCACATGTTCTGGACGTTCTGGAGTTCCTTCTCGCCGTTGAAGTCGTCGCTCATGCGGTTGACCTTGTGGCCGAGAGTCTCAAGGGTGTACTGCTTGGCGTCGCCGAACATGTCGAGCACGGGCACGCCGGAGCCCCAGGTGTTGATGCCGATGGTATACGGGCCGGCCTTGCCGCCCTTGTCCGCGGAGTCTTCCTTCTTGCCGCCGGAAGAGCCGCACGCGGTCAGTGCCAGGACCATGACGACGGCCAGCAGCAGAGCTATGATCTTTCTCGCTTTCATATTCATCCTCCTTGTTTCTTTTGCGGCGTACCGCCGCTGATAGGATTTTACAGGATTTGGATTCGTTAGTCAATAAAAATGAAGTGGAGGGACGGTCCGGAAAGATGAATTCTGCATCGCGGAAACGCGGGACGGGGGAACCCGTATCCGACGGTTGATAACCCCGCTCGATGTGTGGTACAATCGCAGAAAAATACCGGAAAGGAACGAGAGCGATGAGCAAACGAATCCCCATGGAGAAACTGCCCAACACCAGGGACCTCGGCGGCATGATCGGGTACGGCGGACGCGCCGTGCGTCCCGGCATGCTGATCAGGAGCGGCCAGCTGGCGGAGGCCACGCCGGCGGACCTGGAGGAACTGTCCCGCAGGATCGAGCTCGTTGTGGATTTCCGAAACATGGACGAGCACGTCAACGTCCCGGATCCCGAGATGCCGGGCGTCAGGCAGGTCCATCTTCCCATCCTGCAGGGACAGGGGCCGGTCGCCCACGACGAGGAGTCCAGACGGCTGGCCATGCTTTCCCTCTTCGAGGACGCGGACAAGCCGAAAGCCGTCATGACGCACATCTACGAGGACTTCGTGGCGAATCCCTACTGCCGCGGCAAGTACCGGGAGTTCCTGATGCTCGTTGCCGAGGACAGGGAGAAGGCGGCGCTCTGGCACTGCGCGGCCGGAAAGGACCGCGCCGGCTTCGCTACCGTGCTCGTGCAGGAACTGCTCGGAGTCAGCCGTGACGACATCTTCGAGGATTACATGGCCACCAACGTATATCTGGAGGAGGTCATCCGGAAGATGACGGAGGACAACGCCAGGCTGACCGGACTCAACGACCGGGCGCACAGGGAGGCCATGGGATACATGTTCGGCGCCAGGATCGAACTGATACGCGCCGTGTACGACAAGACGGAGGAACTGTTCGGCGGCTTCGAAGGCCTGTTTGCGGAGGGCATGCAGATCCCGCACGGGCAGATCGATCGGATGCGGGAGAGATTCCTCGCGTGATGCACGGAGAAAAAAGGAAGACCAAGGAGACTGACAGCATGAGAAGTAAATGGATCCGGCTGGCGGCGTGCCTGATGGCGCTGCTGCTTCTGGCCGGCTGCGGCGGCAGCGCCGCGCCGGAGAATCCCGAGCCGCAGAAGGAGGAGACGCCCGCTTCGGACGTCCCGGCGCAGGAGCCGGAAGAGACCGCGGAGGAACCGGAGCCCGAACCGGTCCCCGGGACCCCGGA
>JAFYAU010000038.1 GCA_017540565.1 Oscillospiraceae bacterium | reverse complement strand
GCTGCTGAGTGTTGTTCAGCGCGGACTTGACGGGCTCGCCCACCGTGACTGTCACGGTGATGGTCTCACCGGAACGGTATACAGTGAGTTCCAGTTTATCTCCGGGCTCACAGGCACTGACGATATTTACCAGATCCTGGCTGGAGGTAATCTCCTGACCATTGGCGGAAGTGATGATGTCATTGACCTGCAGGCCTGCCTGAGCTGCAGGGGCGCCTTCCGTTACACTCTGGACGCTGGCGCCGGCGGGAAGACCGTAGCTCTGGATCTCTGCAGTCACGGTGCTGATGGTAACGCCGATGTAAGGCTTGGTAAGGAAGCCTTTTTCAATGATCTGCTCGATGAGAGAGCGGACGGAGTTGATAGGAATGGCGAAGCCGATATTGTCGATGCTCGCTTCCGTGGAACTGCCGCTGCCGGAGTACTTGGCATTGGTGATGCCGATGACCTCGCCGTACATGTTGAACAGAGCGCCGCCGGAGTTGCCGGAGTTGATGGCGCAGTCTGTCTGAATCAGATTCATGGTCACGTTGCTGGACAGGGTCACTTCCCGGTTCAGGGCGCTGACCGCACCGGCCGTCAGGGAGAAGGTGAGCTCGCCCAGCGGGTTGCCGATGGCCAGAACGCTGTCGCCGACGTTCAGATTGGAGGAATCACCCAGGACCACCGGAGTGAGGCCGGTGGCATCGATCTTCAGGACAGCCAGGTCATTGCTGTCGTCGTAGCCGACCACGGCGGCCTCGAAGGCGGTCCCGTCATACATGGTGACGGTAACGGAATTGGAGTTCTCAATCACATGATAGTTGGTGACGATATATCCGTCGGAGGTGATGATGAATCCGCTGCCGGAGGCGGCCGCCGTCGACTGGTAGCCGAAGTAGTTGGTCGTGATGCTGGTGGTGATGCCCACGGTGGAATTCACGTTGGCCGCATACACTTCGGCCGCCGTCATCAGACGGCTGGTATCTATCTCCGAGATGCTCAGCACAGTGCTTTCACGGTCACCCTCATAGATGACGGATTCATGAGTGCCGCCCGAGGGGAGAGCGGCCGGGCCGCTTCTGGTCCCGTTCATGATGGCAGCGCCTCCGACACCGGCCGCTCCGCCGATAAGTGCGCAGCACAGCAGGAGAGCGATTACTCTGCCCGCGGTAAGACCGGGTTTCCTTTCCTTCTTCACCTTTTTCCTGACCGGACGGGGAGATACTGCGGTGTTCTCCGGAGCGGACCAGGTCTCTGTCGTCCAAGGCTCTTCCACGGTGCGGGTCACTTCCCGCTCCTCGGGAGCATAACTGTAATGATAGGTGACATCAGACGGTTCCTCGACAGGCTGTGCTGAGACAGCCTCGGGCTCAGTCTCCGGCGCTGCCGGAGCACTTTCCGCCAGTTCCTCCCTGAATTCATCATTGTTGACAGATTTTCCGAAAGGATCGTACATGCTGAAACACTCCTTTATCTGCGGACCGGTTTCCGCCGGTCTTTCTTTTTACGTACACAGGATATCTCCGAAAATTGAACGAATAATAACGGGTTGTTGAACAATCTGTGAATTGTAAGATATCTTATGGACGGTATATGCACGGGGGCTGCGACGGCCGCAGACGGGATGTGATCCGGAACCGGAGATCACCGGCTGGCGGGATCTCTCCTGAACAGCCGGGCACTGGCCGGGATGGAGAGAAGAAGGCCGGTTACAGCAAGGGTGAGGACAAACTCGCCGAGCATATAACCGCCGTTGTACAGCAGGGAATAGAGGTACTTTCCCATGCCCTCCGGTGCCCACTGGCCCCAGATCACCACGCCGGTGATGTAGTGGCAGACGAACCGGAGAAAGATCAGAACGGCATAGGTGCCCAGGATCACCCATTTCCTGTTCTTCTGCGCCCGGCTGGTGAGACCGGACAGGCCGAGGGCCCCGAAAGGCACCACATAGTCGAACAGAACGCAAATGATGATGGCAAACCCGGACTGGACGTAGGGAAACACATTCCCCTGGATCAGGGCCTGAATCAGCTGAAAAGCGGCTATCAGGACGGAAACGCACAGGCCCCAGCGGGTGCCGTGCCGCGTGCCTGCCAGAAGGACGGGGAGCATGCTCACCACGGTGATGCCACCGCCCATGGGCATTTTGTACAGCTCGATCATGCTCAGGACGATGCCGAGGGCAAGGAGCAGAGCGCATTCGCAAAGGATCCGGATCTTTTTCATTTTTACATTCTTCCTCTCTTTTTGAAATAAGAAAACCGCACAGAGAACGCATCCGTGCGGCAAGAGAAGAGTCCTGCTCTTTGCATCTCCCTACGACGGCATTATCCGTATCAGGTAAAAGGGTTCGGGAAGTCCCGTCTCAGCTTTCGCACCCCTGATGGCTCTGTTCAGTTGCCCGTATTCTACTACCGGTTCCGGCCACTGTCAATGGTGTTGGCCCTGCTACGTTCTCATGATGACTTTTTCTCTTGCCGGTGGTATAATTATTCCATCATCCGTCAGCCAGTGAAGAAAAGAGGCTTCTCATATGGTGATCATTCCGCCCCTGACCCCGCGCTATGACAAAGCAAGAGTATACGAACGTCTGCATGTGGAACCCGGTTCCGCTGCATGGGAGTATAATGAAGAAATCTTCCCCGATGTAATGAAGGAGATCATGGACAGGCTCCGTATCCACGACTGCTTCCTGGTGCCAGAGCGGCGGCTCGTGACTGGCGTGGAGGAAATCGATCAAGCGGAAAAACAGGTGATCTGCATGATCGCCATCGAGCAGAATGTGATGGACCGGATGGACGAATACCTGGCTGACTACGATTTCCCTGAAGCCTATCTTCTGGATCAGATGGTCAACGAGATCCTGTTCAACGCGGGGGACGATCTGTCCCGGGCGGTGGAGGCGGCCATGAGAGCCGAAGGCCTCGGAACGACCCGGCGGTACATCCCCGGGGACGAACCGCTCCCGCTGGATGCGCAGATTCAGATGCTGGACTGCCTGAAGCAGGTGCCTGAAGCGTCTGTCCTCTCTGTAAGCGAGCGGGGAGTTCTCCGTCCTGAGAAAGCCGCCCTGTATCTGTTCGGCGCAGACGCCGCCTATCTGTGACAGTGAAAGGAGTTATTCCATGAAAGAGATCCTCGTCAGCGCCGGGATCCTCCCGGAGGCCTACCATCAGGCTCTGTTGGAGCTGTGGAAGAATGGGGAGTATACCCCGTGTCCGGACTACAATACCAATCAGAAGGAATGCAGCATGACCATGGTGGTGGAGGAGCCTCTGGGAGAACCTCTGATCAGCCGCCTGTTCATCGGCGGGTTCAAGGAACTGGAACAGTATCGGCTTGAGATGCTGGACGGCATACTTGATTTTGAAATCGAACGCGGAAACTGGGCATACACCTACCATTCCCGCATGGCTGAGCAGATTCCGTTCATTCTCAGGGATCTCACACGCAACCCATCCTCCCGCCGAGCCGTGATCGACATCCGCGACTGGCGCCACGACGCCGCAGAGGGAAACGAGAATCCGGCATGTCTGCAGCACATCCAGTATTTCATCAGAGACGGGAAGCTGCACTGCAAGGTGCTTTTCCGGTCCAACGACGCCTGCAAGGCCACGTTCATGAATGCCTTCGCGCTGATCATGCTCCAGCAGCGTCTGGCGGAGCAGCTGGGCGTGGAGATGGGGACCTATACCCACAGAGCCAACAGTTTCCACTGCTATGAGAAGGACTTCGGGATGCTGGACGGCTACGTCAGGCGGATCATGGAGGCGGAGGATATCGACGACATCACGTATGAATACGAAGACGTGTGGAAGCCGATGATGGAAGCCGCGCGTCCGGAGATCGACGCCATGGTGAAGGAACTGAAGGAGCGCCCGCTGCCGGGCTGCGACTAAACCGGTATCAGACAGAACAATACGGAGGGCTTTTCTGGCCGCAGCGGCGGCCGGATCGCCCTCCGTTTTCCGTTACTGTGTTCAGAGCATCTCCAGCAGGGCCTTCAGTCCGCCCTCACGGTAGATCTCACGGTAATAGTTCACCTCATCGCGGATCAGCTCATCGATCACCCGCATGCCGAGGAGCTCCACGGGAGCCTTGTCATCCGTCATCACATGATCCCCGGGCTCATAGGGGATCAGACCCGATGTCACGCGGCCCATCATGACCGTCAGCTCCGGATCCGTCTCGGCCGCCGTGTTCCGGTAGAACCGCTCCATCATGTCCGGGTCACAGGAGGCGAACAGCTCCCGGTTGGTGGCTCCGGGCACATCTGCCGTGTAGACCTGGGAGAAAACAGAGGAGATGGTGTCCGCGAGATAGCGGTTGATACTGTCCTCGCCGCTGCCCCGCATGTTCATGTTCACCACCATCACTCCGTCTGAGGTCAGATGATCCCGGACCAGAGTGAAGAATTCCGCCGAGGACATCTGGAAAGGGATCGTGATGTCCTGGTAGGCGTCCACCATGATCACGTCGTAGACGTCGTCAACGGCGTTGAGGAAGGCGCGCCCGTCGTAGGTATAGAGATCCACATCCTCCGGGAGCTCAAAGTACTTCTTTGCCAGTTCCGTGATGGAACTGTCGATCTCCACCCCCGTAACGGAAACGTCCTCGAAGTAACGGCCGCACTGGGTGGCATACGTGCCGCTGCCGTTTCCGAGGATCAGGACCTTCAGGCCGTCCTTCTCCCGCAGCCCTGCCATATAGGGGGCGGCCATGGCGTAGTCGTAATACATGCCGGTCAAGCCCTTCTCCTTCAGGTAGACAGACTGTACGCCGAACAGCACGTTCGTCGAGAGCACGACCTGGCGGTCGTCCTCATACACCTGCAGATAGTTGTAGACCGACTCGCCCTCGTAGGTCAGATCGTTCTGCCAGAAGGCGAAGGAGGTGTCGTGCCCCAGCAGACAGCAGATGAGGAACAGCACGATGCTCACGGGCACCTTTTTCATCTTCTTCAGAGAGAAACCGGCGCTCAGGAAATAGATCACGGACAGGATCAGAAGGATCCCGGCAAAGATCAGGAAGGTGACGGAAGTCCCCACGGCGGGGATGCTGATGAAGGTGGGGACGAAGGTGCCGATGATGCTGCCGAGGGTGTTGAAGGCGTTGAGCCGTCCCACAACGCTGCCGCTGGCATCAAGGCTGTCCACGGTGAATTTCACGAGGGAAGGGGTCACCGTGCCCAGCAGGAACAGCGGGAAAACGAACAGTACCATGCACGCGGCCAGACCGGCCACGATGAGGAAGCCGCTGTTTACGGTAAAGATCAGAGCGCCGGAGATGGCCAGGATAACGTACTTTCCCAGCACGGGTACGGCAGCGATCCAGACGGCAGCGAACAGGATGCGCCCGTAAAGGCGGGAGGGGTCGGGATTCCTGTCCGCCTTTCTGCCTCCGTACAGGTTGCCCAGCGCCATCGCGATCATGATGGTGCCGATGATGATGGTCCAGACGATCTGAGAGGAGCTGAAATAGGGCGCGAGCAGACGGCTGGCACCGAGTTCGACCGCCATCACGCTCATGCCCGCGAAGAATTCCGTCAGATACAGGAACAGCTTGTTTTGCAGGATCTTTGCTTTATTCATATCGTTTCCGCCTTACCGGTTTTCCCCCATCATACTATACGGATGGCGAAATGGCAACGGCCCCGGGGGGCCGTTCACACTTCCTTCACTGGACAGAAGGCAGGCCGTGTGCTATAATGCAGACTCCGGTACTGTACGCACCGGCATACGAAACGGGAGGCGGTCTGTATGGGAAGACTCATCGTTTTTGAAGGGATCGACGGCAGCGGGAAATCCACGCAGAGCGAGCTGCTGCGCAGCCGGCTGAAGAAAGAGAAGACGGACTTCCGGTCCGTGACCTTTCCCAGATATGACAATCCCTCCGCGGCACTCATTAAGATGTACCTGGGCGGCGCCTTCGGCTCCGATCCGGGCGACGTGAACGCCTATGCCGCCAGCTGTTTCTATGCCGTGGACAGATACGCGTCGTACAAGCAGGACTGGCGAGAGTACTATGAAAACGGCGGCCTCATCGTCATGGACCGCTACACCACCAGCAACGCGATCCACCAGGGAGCCAAACTCCCGGAGGAACAGCGGGAGGAGTTCTTCCGCTGGCTGGCTCACTTCGAGTACGATCTGATCGGGGTTCCCGCGCCGGATCTTGTGCTGTACATGGACATACCGCTGCAGACGGCGCTGGACCGCATCGCCGCACGGCAGGTGGCCACCGGGACGGCGGAAGACATACACGAGAAGAACAGAGCGTATTTGGCTCTGTGCCACGCCTGCGGCAGTCAGGCGGCAGACCTGTACGGCTGGCGCCGGATCCCCGTCACGGACGGGGAAAGAGACCGGAGCCAGGCGGAGATACACGAGGAAATCTGGTCCATCTGCGGAGGGTTGATCCATGGATAAAAAAGAGTATCGCAAAGGCGTGCTGGCAGATATCGCGGCACTGCCCGGGGAATATATTGAGAGCAGCAATGCCGGTATCCGTGAGAGTTTTCTCTCCATGCCGGAATATGACAGAGCGTCCGTCATCTTCGCGTACATCAGCGAGGGACGTGAGCCGGATACCGTCGGCATCATCGAGCAGGCACTGGCCGACGGCAAGACCGTTGCGCTGCCCGTCAGCCTGGCGGGGGGCATCATGGAGCCGAGGGCGATCCGAAGCCTGGACGAACTGGTGCCCGGCCGGTTCCATATCCCCGCACCGCCTGAAACCGCCCCTCTGGTGGACGAGGAGAGCATCGATCTCATCATCGTGCCCGCGGTCACGTTCAACAGCGGAGGCTTCCGGCTCGGCCGTGGCGGCGGGTATTACGACCGCTTCCTGGCCAGGTCCGGCGCCGTGTCCGTGGGACTGGGGCGCGACAGGCTGATCCGCGATGACGTGCCGCTGGAGCCGCACGATCAGGGCGTGGCCTGTCTGGTGACCGAGAGCGGCGCGAAGAGGTTTGTCTGACAGTACGGAAGGTGAGCACAGATGGCAGATTATCAGGATGAATTCTGGGATTCCGTGGAGAACGATCTCCAGGTATCCCGGGAGTCGGCCGGCCAGGCGGCCGGGCCGGAGAATAAAGACGAGACAAAGCCCTTCGTCTGGAGCGAACCCGATCAGGCCGGCCTGACGGGGGAGGAAGTGGAGAATGCCGAACGTCTGACCGGAATCACTCACGCGGCCCCGGAAGAAGTTCCCGCAGAACCTGCTGCGGATGCACCGGTATTCCCGATTCCTTCCGAAGTGCAGAGGGATGGAGGGATTCCAGTCTATACACTGGATGAGAACGCGGAGCTCCCTCATGACGATCCGGGAGACACGGGGCCGAAAGATTTCCATGTGGATTTTGATTTTGAAGGAAAATACCGCAATGCTTCCGATCCCATGCCCCTCTCCATCCGGAGAGAAAAAAAGACGGGGCTCGTGGGCGGCCTGATGTACGGTATCTTCGTCATTTGCCTGGGACTGATCTTCGGGTGCCTGCTCTGGCTCGGAGCACAGGACGTGCTGGCTCTCGGACACAAGGACAGCGAGGTGACCGTTTCCATTCCCGCCTCCGCTTTCAGCGAGGTGACCGAGGAGATCACGGACGAGGAAGGGAACATCACGGCGCAGACCCGCAACGTATGCGATCTGGATACTCTGGCGGAGATCATGTTCGACAACGGCCTGATCAAGTACAAGCAGCTGTTCAAGCTGTACTGCAGATTCTCCCACGCCGACCGCAAAGTCGGAGCCGGCAGTTATACGCTGAATACAAAGTACGATTACCGCGCCCTGATCTATGCCGCTATGCCCGGCAGCGCGACCCGCGTTGAGGTCTCCGTGACCATACCCGAGGGCTATACGCTCAAGAGGATATTTGCGCTTCTGGAGGAGAAGGAGGTCTGCAGCGCCGATGTGCTGTGGGAGACGGCGGCCACCTATGATTTCGACAGCGAGTATGATTTTCTCACGAATATCCCCGGCAAGGGGGACCAGTACAGACTGGAGGGTTTCCTGTTCCCGGATACCTATTTCTTCTACACACAGGACAATCCGGTACGTGTGATCGGGAAATTCCTGGACAACTTTGAAAACAAGTTCAGCGATACGTACCGTGAGCGAGCGGCGGAGAGAGGCTACAGCCTCCGTGACGTAGTGACCATCGCATCCATGATCGAGCGTGAGGCGTCCAGCCACGAAGGCGAGCGCGATCAGATCGCCTCCGTTATCTATAACCGTATCAGCAGCAGCAACTTCCCGTATCTGCAGGTCGATGCCACCATCCTGTACGGCATGGCAAGAAACGGGGATGAGGACAAGAAGCTGGATACGGCGTATGAGAGTTCGTACAACACATATCTGCATGAGGGACTGCCTCCCGGACCGATCTGCAATCCCGGCGAGGCAAGCCTGAGGGCGGCACTGTATCCCGAATCCACGAATTACTACTATTACGCGCTGAACAAGGGTGACGGCACCACCACATGGCACGAGTTCTTTACGAACTATGACAGCTTCCTTGCTTTCGTCAACAGCGACGCCTATGGCGGATAAGCCGGAACTGCTCAGTCCTGCAGGGGACTGGGAGAAAATGACCATGGCTGTGGCATATGGAGCCGATGCCGTGTATCTGGCGGGGCACTCTTTCGGAATGCGCTCCGGTGCCGGGAATTTCAACCCGGACGAACTGACACGGGCGGTGGCGTACTGCCATAAACGGGGCGTAAAAGTCTATGTGACCTGCAATACAGTGCCCCATGATCGGGAACTCCGGCAGCTGCCGGAGTATCTGATGCTTCTGAATGAGGCCGGAGCAGACGCGGTGATCGCGGCGGATATCGGCGTGATGGAGATGGTCCGGCGCTATACTCCGCGATGTGCTCTGCATGCGAGTACCCAGACGGGAATCGCCAACAGTGAAACGGCACTGGCCCTGCGGCGACTGGGAGCTGACCGCGTGATCCTCGCCAGGGAACTGACGCTGGAGGAGATCCGGGAGATCCGGGAAAATACTCCGGCGGAACTGGAACTGGAAGTGTTCGTGCACGGAGCCATGTGCGTTTCTTTCTCGGGCCGCTGTCTGCTGTCGGATTATCTGACAGGAAGAGATGCCAACCGGGGACAGTGCGCACAGCCCTGCCGCTGGAAATACCACCTGGTAGAGGAAAAACGGCCGGGACAGTATATGGAGATCACGGAGGACGGAGGTACGTATATCCTGAACTCCCGGGATCTCCGCATGATTGAACATCTGTCTGAGATTCTTGAGACGGGAGTCACTGGTCTGAAGATCGAGGGACGTGCAAAGTCCGCCTATTACGCCGGAGCTGTCACAGGGGCCTACCGTCAGGCGCTGGATGCCGCTATGGAAGGCCGTGCCCTCGATCCTGTCTGGGTAAGGGAGACGGAACTTGTCAGTCACAGGGAATACTCCACGGGCATCTATTTCGACAGCAGGGGGCCAGGGCAGTACAACGGATCATCCATGTACACGTCCGGCTGCGATGTGGCCGCCTTTGTGGAGGCGTGTGCGGAAGACGGGCAGGCTCTGCTGAGCCAAAGAAACAAGATCGCACCCGGTGATGCGCTCAGCCTCATGATGCCAGGAAGACAGCCGGTCTTCTGGACCGCCGGGGAGATGCAGGACGAAGCCGGGGCGCCCATCGATTCGACGCCGCACCCCATGATGCGCTATCGGATGAAGTTACCTGTTCAGGCACCGCCATTTTCCGTGGTGCGCCGCATGAAGCAGAAATAAGGAGAGAAAAACCGCTGCCGGGAGGATTGCCCGGCGGCGGTTTCTGTTTGGCGAAATCCAAGGAAAAGAGAGTGACAGGCCGCCGGATAGGATGCAGGAAGCGACTCGCGGACGACCTGTGAAACAGGATGCAGGGAAGCATCCAAAATATGGAGACAGCACTGAATATCTTCTGTTATGTAAACAAATAACCGCAAGGTGGAAAAAACGCTTTTTTGGATTGCGGTTTTTCTCAATTTTCCGGAAAACTCCAAAAAACCGTTGCAATACAAGGGGAAATGGCTTGTGGAAAAGGCTGTGGAGAATGTGGATAACGATTTGTAATTGAAGATTATAAGGGGATTATCGTCAACTGAAATGGTAACAAACATAAACAGATCCGCAAGGATTTATCAGAAAAACAGAGACACTTTCGGGACATAATTAACGGTAACTTGTGAATCTGAACAGGGGAAATTCGGGAGGGATTCCTGAAGTACAAATACCAGTGAATAAAATCAAGGAAGGATTGCAGATTATACAAAACGTAATGAACAAGCGTCTGTGAGGCAGGCACGATGCTTGTGCAGAGCGCCGCCTTGTGGTAGGATAATAAAGAAAAATGTCACTCGAAGAAGGTGGCAGGACAGACCATGAAAGGGGCAGCCTGATGAAAGACTGGGAACGTGGCGAAGCGGAACGCGAAGGCTTCCGGCTGAATTATGAGAAGTTCCTGAATGCGTGCGACGCACAGGAACTGGAAGGAAAATGGGATGTGGAGACCAACGGCGAGATGGACGCATGGTTTGCCAATGATCTGATCTGTGCGGTAATCCGGCTGATTGCAGCGGACGGCAGGTTCAGCCTCGAGGAAGTGAAATACCTGAACGATGCGCTCGGGTTTTCCTATACAGCAGAGGAGCTGAGTGAGGTATACCGCCTTTCCGGCGAGCGGATCGAATATATGTTTGAACGTGAGATCCCCGAAAGCATGGAGGTACTGCGAAAGCTGGATCCGGGACTGGCGGAACTGTACCGGACAATGATGCTGCAGATCTGCGATCTGATCATCGTCAGTGACGGGAAAATCGCGGACGAGGAGCGGCAGGCGGCAGAGCGCCTTCGGAGCATGATCTGAAAATAGCAAAGCGGCGGGAAGCTGGAATTCCAGCTTCCCGCCGCAGTCTGTCAAAAAACTATGCTAGCGCCCTCGTTTCTGGTAAAATAGAAACGGGGGCGAAGTCATGGAAGAATGGAGAAAAGATGCACGGCGAGACGCGGTGATCACAGACATCGATGCCTTGGTACCGAAGGATCATCTG
>JAFYAU010000037.1 GCA_017540565.1 Oscillospiraceae bacterium | reverse complement strand
GACGGGCCGTGTCAAGACCTACGAGGCCATTGTCAAGGGCCACAACGTCCCCGCTCCCGGCGTGCCGGAGAGCTTCAAGGTCATGGTCAAGGAGCTCCAGTCCCTGTGTCTGGATGTGAAGGTCCTCGACGAGTACGGCGACGAGATGAATCCCGGCGTCAACCAGGTCGTCAGAGTATACATCGCACAGAAACGCAAGATCTCCGTCGGCGACAAGATGGCCGGCCGCCACGGCAACAAGGGCGTCGTTTCCAGGATCCTCCCGCGCGAGGACATGCCTTATCTGCCGGACGGCACTCCGCTTGACATCGTCCTCAACCCGCTGGGCGTTCCCTCCCGTATGAACATCGGGCAGGTGCTGGAAGTGCACCTTGGCTATGCGGCGCAGGCACTCGGCTGGAAGGTTGCGACCCCGGTCTTCAACGGCGCAAACGAAGTTACGATCCGCAACACGCTCAAACAGGCGGGTCTGCGGGAAGACGGAAAATCCGAGATGTACGACGGCCGCACCGGTGAAAAGTTCGACAACGACGTCACGGTGGGCTGGGTCTACTTCCTGAAGCTGCACCATCTGGTAGACGACAAGATCCATGCCCGTTCCACCGGCCCCTACAGCCTTGTCACACAGCAGCCTCTCGGCGGCAAGGCGCAGTTCGGCGGCCAGCGCTTCGGCGAAATGGAAGTCTGGGCGCTGGAAGCCTACGGCGCCGCCTACACCCTGCAGGAGATCCTCACTGTGAAGTCGGACGATGTGACGGGACGCGTCAAGACGTATGAAGCCATCGTCAAGGGGCAGAACATCCCGCGTCCGGGCATTCCGGAGGCCTTCAAGGTGCTTGTGAAGGAGCTGCAGTCCCTCTGCCTGGATGTCACCCTCCTTGGAGAAGACGGACAGGTCGTTGAACTGCGCGACGATGAAGACGATGATATCCCGACCTATCAGGACGATGACTTCTTCGCAACCGACGAAGAACTGGAAGCGGAAGGCTTCTCCATCGAGGATGTGCCGGAAGACGAATATGGGATGGATGCCGGAAACGACATCTATGATGATTACGACGACGAGGAGGATATGTGATGAGCTACGCACCGTTTGATGCGATCCAGATCGGGATCGCCTCTCCGGAAACGATCCTCAGCTGGTCACACGGCGAAGTCAAGAAGCCGGAGACCATCAACTACAGAACGCTCAAGCCGGAGCGCGACGGGCTTTTCTGCGAAAGGATCTTCGGGCCTACAAAGGACTGGGAATGCCATTGCGGCAAGTATAAAAAGATCCGCTACAAGGGCAAGATCTGCGACCGCTGCGGCGTGGAAGTGACGAAGAGCAAGGTCCGCCGTGAACGCGTCGGCCACATCGAGCTGGCCACTCCCGTGTCTCATATCTGGTACTTCAAGGGTATTCCGAGCCGGATGGGCCTCATGCTGGACGTCACGCCGCGCATGCTGGAAAAGGTCCTCTACTTTGCCAACTACATCGTCATCGATCCGGGCGACACTCCTCTGGAAAAGTGCCAGCTCCTCACCGAGCGCGAATACCGCGACATGCGTGAAAAATATGAAGACGACTTCAAAGCCGGAATGGGCGCCGAGGCCGTGCAGGAGCTCCTCGCGGGCATTGACTGCCAGGCACTGGCTGCCGATCTGCGCGAACAGCTGAAAAGCGCCAACGGCCAGAAAAAGGCGAAGCTCGTCAAGCGGCTGGAGTGTGTGGAAGCCTTCAACCAGAGCGGGAACCGCCCGGAGTGGATGGTCATCAACATTCTCCCGGTCATTCCTCCCGAGCTGCGGCCGATGGTCCAGCTCGACGGCGGACGTTTTGCCACCTCCGACCTCAATGACCTCTACCGCCGTGTCATCAACCGCAACAACCGCCTGAAGAGGCTCCAGCAGCTCAACGCGCCGGATATCATCGTGCGCAACGAAAAGCGCATGCTGCAGGAAGCCGTCGACGCGCTGATCGACAACGGCCGCCGCGGCAGGGCGGTCACGGGCGCCAACAGCCGTGCGCTCAAGTCTCTCTCCGACATGCTCAAGGGCAAGCAGGGCCGCTTCCGCCAGAACCTGCTGGGCAAGCGCGTGGACTATTCCGGGCGCAGCGTTATCGTCGTCGGGCCGGATCTGAAGATCTACCAGTGCGGCGTGCCGAAGGAAATGGCCATCGAGCTGTTCCGGCCGTTCGTCATGAAAAAGCTGGTGGACGACGGGATCGCCAACAACATCAAATCCGCCAAGAAGATGGTGGACAAGCAGCGCACGGAAGTCTGGGATGCGCTGGAATACGTCATCAAGGAGCACCCGGTGCTGCTCAACCGTGCACCGACGCTTCACCGCCTCGGGATCCAGGCCTTTGAGCCGATCCTCGTCGAAGGCCGCGCACTGCGCCTGCACCCGCTGGTCTGCACCGCCTACAATGCCGACTTTGACGGAGACCAGATGGCCATCCACGTTCCGCTTTCCGCCGAAGCACAGGCCGAGGCACGCATCCTGATGCTCTCCGCCAACAACCTGCTCCGCCCGCAGGACGGACACCCCGTCACAGTCCCGACGCAGGACATGATCCTCGGTTCCTATTACCTGACCATGATCCGCATCGGCAAAGACGAAAAGGGCGCAGAACAGCTTCTGGTCGTTGACCCCGGTGATACCGGCCTGGAGGCAGGCGCCGTGACGGACGGCGACGCCATCTACGAGGCAAACAAGCTGGCCGCCAAAGAGGGGAAGGCTCCCTGCACCTACCGGCCGATCCACTCCTACAGAGACAGCAACGAAGCCATCATGGCGTACAACGAAGGCATCATCGGCCTGCATGCGCCGATCCTGCTCCGCGTCACCAAGACGATTGACGGCGTGGAGATGAAGAAAGTCATTCCCACGACGGTCGGCCGCATCATTTACAACGAGCCGATCCCGCAGGATCTCGGCTATGTCGACCGCACAGATCCCGAACACATGTTCGACTATGAGATCAACTTCCAGGTCGGCAAGAAGCAGCTCGGCGAGATCATCGACCGCTGCATCCGCACCCACGGCTTTACGATCTCCGCTGAAGTGCTCGACAGCATCAAGGCTCTCGGCTACAAATACTCCACGAAGGGCGCCATTACCATTTCCGTGGCGGATATGACGGTCCCGTCAAGCAAGTATGAGATGATCGCCGCCACGGAACAGGAAGTCGTCAACATCGAGCGGCAGTACAAGCGCGGCTTCATCACTGACGATGAGCGGTACCGCCTGGTCGTTTCCGAATGGGAGAAAACGACCAAGGACGTGACGGATGCTCTCTCCAACGTGCTCGACGAGCACAACCCGATCTACATGATGGCCGATTCCGGCGCCCGCGGTTCCATGAACCAGATCCGTCAGCTCGCCGGCATGCGCGGCCTGATGGCCAACACCACCGGCAAGACCATCGAAGTTCCGATCAAGTCCAACTTCCGTGAAGGCCTCTCCGTTCTCGAGTACTTCATTTCCACGAGAGGCGCCCGAAAGGGCATGGCGGATACGGCCCTCCGTACGGCTGACTCCGGTTACCTGACCCGACGCATGGTCGACGTCTGCCAGGATGTGATCATCCGCGAGGCGGACTGCCGCACGACGGACGGCGTCTGGGCCGCCGCCGTGTATGACCGCCGCGGCCAGATGGTGGAAGATTTCGGCACGGCGATCAACGGCCGCTTCCCGGTGAATCCGATCACAGATCCGCAGACCGGAGAACTCCTCTTTGACACGGAGCATATGCTCATGAGCACGGACGCCAGAATGCTCGAGGCGCACGGCATCCACAGAGTGTTTATCCGTTCCGTGCTGGCCTGCGAGGCACAGACGGGCGTCTGCGCCCGCTGCTACGGCATCAACCTGGCAACGGGGCTTCCCGCCAACGCGGGCGAGGCCGTCGGCGTCATCGCGGCCCAGTCGATCGGCGAGCCGGGCACCCAGCTCACGATGCGTACCTTCCACACCGGCGGCGTCGCAGGCGACGATATCACACAGGGTCTTCCCCGTGTGGAAGAGCTGTTTGAAGCCCGCCGGCCGAAGAAGATGGCCGTCCTTTCCGAGATCTCCGGCACAGTCACGATCGACGAGGCGAAGAAGGGCGTCATGTACAACATCTCCGTCAGCAGCGAGGCGGAAGGGCAGACCTGCGTCTACACCGTGCCGCACTCGGCCGGCATCCTCGTGCACAACGGCGACCATGTGGACAAGGGCCAGGAACTGACCTCCGGCGCGCTCAATCCCCATGATGTGCTCCGCATCCGCGGCGTGGACGACGATGAGTTCGGCCGCTACGGCGTCCGTTCCTACATCACCTCCGAAGTCCAGAAGGTGTACCGCCAGCAGGGCGTTGACATCAACGACAAGCATATCGAAGTCATCGTCCGCCAGATGATGCGCAAGGTGAGAGTGGACGAAGCCGGCTCCACGGAGCTGCTCTCCGGCGCCACGATCGACATTTCCCAGTTCAAGGCCGCCAATGCCGCCGTCAGGGAGCGCATGGCCAACGGCGAAGAGGGCCTGACGCTCGCCACCTGCACGCAGCTGCTGATGGGCATCACCAAGGCGTCTCTCGCAACGGACAGCTGGATGTCCGCCGCTTCCTTCCAGGAGACCACGAAGGTACTCACCGACGCCGCCATCAAGGGCAAGGTGGACCGCCTGAACGGCCTGAAGGAAAACGTCATCATCGGCAAGATCATCCCGGCCGGTACGGGCCTGAACATCTACCGTGATTTTGAAGACAGCACCGACGAGACCATCTCCTCCGAAGCGGAGTATGTCGACTTAAGTGCCCTGGTCTCCAAAACCAACGCCCTCTGATTCCATCAAATCTGCAGCCCCTCCGGGAACTCCGGCCATCCGGACTTCCCGGAGGGTTTTTACCCCTGCCCCCCTGCGCACCGGT
>JAFYAU010000036.1 GCA_017540565.1 Oscillospiraceae bacterium | reverse complement strand
CGTACAATGGTTTGGATTAGAACCGATAGAGAAAGAGGGAACCGATGCCGCAGGGAATAAATTGATAACCCTTCCCCTGCGTCTCTACGAAGGATTATATGAGGAAAGTGAGAATAAAGGTGCGGTTGCAACTTGGCAAAGCATGAGCCCCGCAATTAACTATATAATAAATAAATATCAAGAGAAACTTTCATATGATGGCGCCCATTTTGATAACTGTTACTCCCATCTTATTGAAAGCCTCTCGGCAGGGAAAGTATGCGTGGTCCATAACTATGGTCACTACTACCTCGCAGTAGAAATATCCGAGCCCCAACAAGAGGGCCAACAATTTGTTCATATTGTTGATTCATGTCTGAATGTTCCATACATCTATGGCGTTTCCCTATATCGTTTCAACGAAGAAACAAATGCTTTTGTTCCTGCTTCGTTGGAGGATTGTGCTGTCCGTACAGATGTGAAAACATATGTCGCAGGTTTTAACCCCGTCAGCTGGGGAGAATCACAAGCCCCTAAACTGTTTCACTCCGGTGGAGAATACTGGATTACTACTGCAGAAGCGGCAAAACTTGATCAAATATATGTTTTTTCAAAAAAATAACCCTAAGAATTAACGTTTATGGGTAATCTGGAGATAAAGATACTCCGTCCGTAGATATTTAAAAAACGGTGAGCAATTCATGCTCACCGTTTTTCTTTCTATTATGACCCTCTCAGGCCGCAGCCCAAATTCGCCATATATCGAATTTCCTGCGGCCCCAGGCTCTACTTCCTTGTTCAGCTCTCTGCCGACAACACAGACGCTCCTGTCGTTGATAGTCTCTCCTGTCACATTAATGGAACGCTTTCCCTGGCACACATTCCGCATCGTATTATCGGCAGGAAATATTACATCACCTCAGGCTTTTTGTTGATTTCCTGCCGATAATAAAAGGCCACCGGCTTTCGCCGATGGTCTTTTTCGGGCTGTGCTGTTTACTTCACCAGTTCGAAGTTGTCAGCCCGACGGGCGTACAGCTCGGTGCCGAAGTAGAACGCGTCTTCCTCCTCGTTGTAGGTCAGCTCCGTGACGAACTCGCCGTTTTCGTCCATGTAGCTGTAGTGCAGCTCGACAATCGTGCTGCCGACCCGGACCCACTTGAAGGTCTCGTTGGTGCTGATCATCTGGGTATAGGGACCGGTTTTGGCTTCGGACTCGTACAGGTTGGTCGCATTCAGGAAGCTTCCGTCCTCATTCAGAACCACGAAGCAGTCGAAGTCGTCGCCGTAGATGGACTCCGGCATCTGCCACGCGCCGACCAGCGGGTCGACCTCTTTCTCCGGCTGTGCGGGAGCCGTCTGTGTCGAGGACGTCTGCACCGGAGCCGGCTGCGCCGGGGTGGACTGTACCGGGGCGGGCTGCGTCTGGGCGGACTGATCCGCGCAGGCGGTCGTCATCGTCAGGACCATCAGCAGTGCCAGAACAAGCGCGAGGGCAGAGAATGTTCTCTTCATTTGTCGTTTCCTCCAGTTTTGTACAATGATCGTTCCTGTACGGCAGCGCACTGCCGTATATGGGGTATTATACCCGGAAAACCGTCACACTACTGTCACACTGCTGTCACGCTGGCACATGAAAAGGCATCCCGGGAAACCTCCCGGGATGCCGCTTGTTTCAGATGCTGTCGGTGCGGGCGGGCACGGCCCGCGTCCGGTTCCGCGCCGGAGCGCTCAGTTCAGGTATCCCTCGATGATCTCGGCCCAGCCCTCATAGGTGTTGGGGCCGACGATGGCCTCGCCCAGGACGTTTCCTTCGCTGTCCACAAAAATCGTCGACGGCACATAGCCCGTGTTCAGATACTCTTCTATGCTATCCGTCATGCGCAGGCAGGGATAGGTGATGCCGAGATCCTCCATCAGCTGCACGTTGTCCGCCTCATACTCCTCATAGGAGACGCCGAGGATCTGGAAGCCCTGATCTGCGTAGTTCTCATACAGTCTCTGCAGATCCGGCATTTCTCCGACACAGGGCGGGCACCAGTAGGCCCACTCGTTCAGCATGGTGACCTTCGCGTTTGCGAAAGCCTCGTCCGTCCACTCATCCCCGTCGCTGTCCGCCGTTGTGAAGCGCAGCACGCCGTCGGGTTCCGCAGGTTCTTCCTCTTCGTCCGGGGCTTCCTCAGGCTTTTCCTCATCCGGAGCCTCCGCCGACTCCTCCTCGACCGGAGCTTCCTCCGGTTCGGCTTCGGCAGCGGCCGCTTCCTCGTCAGCCGGGGCTTCCGCCTGCTTTGCAGTCTGTCCGCAGGCCGCGAGTGCGAATATCATGATCACGGCAAGCAGCAGCGCAAGAACTTTTTTCATCGTTGTTTCTCCGTTTTCAGATGATGTGTCAGGAACGCTGTCTTACCCGGGCTGTTTATTTTACCGTAACGGCAGTGATGTGGGGCTGCGGTCCGTTGTACCAGTAGAGGAAGCCCTCCAGGTCAATCACGTCGCCGACCTTCAGGTTCTTTACCGTCTGGTACACGTCGCTGTCCTCGCCGCGGAGGTAGTACTCCACCACGAAGGTGAAGGTCTCGCCGTTGACGCTGCCGTCAAAGTACAGGTCCGCGTCCTGCTTCTCCGCGCCGGAGTTGTCCCAGTCGTAGAAGAACGCCAGTTCCTCGCCGGTGCTCTCATCCGTCTTGGCAACGATGGTGACATCGGAAAGGCTGAAGCGCTGGTTCATGAAGTCGGCCAGCTGGTCCGTGCCGTAAATGCTGTCGAGGGTGACGGGGCCCGCAACGAAGGTATCGCCTTCGATCACTTCGAAGGACGAGATGTCGATGATCTCAACTTCACCGGACCACTCGCTCTTGTAGCCGGTCACGCGGATCTTCGTGCCGGGAACCAGCGCGTCGTATTCCTCCTGGCTGCAGGGCATGTTGTACAGGAAGAAAGCTCCGTCCTCGTTCTGGGTGTAGAAGGTCGCCTGGTCGTTCCACCAGCCCTGTTTGTCCTGAACATAGGTCTCCACCGTGACCTCGGTGTCGAGATCCGCCGCGACATAGTCGGCATAGCTCATTACTTCAACTTCCGGGGCTTCCGCCGGCTCAGCTTCCTCAGCAGGGGCCTCCTCGGCCGGAGCTTCTGCCGCGGGCTCTTCCGAGGGAGCTTCCGTTGCCGCAGGCGTCGGTGCCGGTGCCGCGGACTGGCCGCAGGCGGCCAGTGCGAAGATCATGACCACAGCAAGCAGCAGTGCAAGAACTTTTTTCATTGTTGTTCCTCCATTTTTCGTTTTGTTTTCAAATCCTATCCTCTTTTCGGACACGGGTATTATATACCCTGTCCGCACGGAAAACAAGGATGATTTCTTCTTTCGGCAGCGGAAGGACGACGCTTATCTTTTCTTCTTTTTCCACCGCTCGATCAGCAGCGCCAGGCCCATCAGCACCCACGCCGCGCCGATCCCGGACAGCAGCAGCACCGCGGTCGTCGGCAGCGGCCCGAGGTCCGCCCCGGACACGCCCGCCGGTCTTCCGCCGGTCTGGTCCAGACGGTAGAGGGCCCTGACGTCGGCAAAGAGTTTCTCGAGGTAGGCGTCGTCCACCTTTTCCTTGCGCCGGGTGGATTTGACTACGTTCTCGATCATCTGCCCCGCCGCGTCGCGAAGCGAGGTGGAGCCGTTGAACACCGGCGTGACGAAGGTGTACTCCGTGTTCTCCATCAGAAGGCGCGAGGCGTCGATCTTCACGGCGTAGTGCTCGCGGTTGTCCTCTCCGCGCCGCGCGAGGTAGTCCTGATATTCCCCGGACTCCTGCGCCTTGCGCGTTACGGGGACGTAGCCCTCCGTCTCCGCGTAGGCGACCTGCACCTCATTCGTCAGCAGATACTGCGCGAAGAGCCACGCGGCCAGCACCTCCTGCGGGTTCTCCTTCTGGAACACGCACACGGACGGCCCCTGCGAGATCATCGACGGGTGCTCCGGATCCGCCTGCGGAACGGGGAGCACCGCCGTCTCAAAGCGCACGATCTGGTCCGCGCTGATATCCAGCAGCGGCGCGTCGCAGCCCATCCAGGTGGCGCCGGCCGTGGAGTCGATGGCGAAGATGCACTGCCCGGCGTTCAGGAAGTTCGCAGGGTAGCTGGAGATCTTGAAGGTCGAGAACGCGCCGGTCGCGGCGTGCACCGACAAGGTGCGCAGGATGTCCTTCGTCGTGTCGTTGAAGATGAGGATGTCGCCGGTGTCGGTCGAGTAGCCCGCATTCTTCTGTTTCAGCATCTGGATCATCATGTTGTCCGTGGACTTGTCGATGAAGGGGATCATCACCTTCTGCCCGTTCAGGGCGAAGTTCCCGGACGCGTCCTTCTTCATGGCGGCCTCGGAGACCTCCCACACGAAGTCCCAGGTCAGAACCTCAGGGAGCTCGTAGCCCAGCTTCTCGACGAAGGTTTTATTGACGTAGCAGGCCTCGGTTGAGCGCATGTACGGCAGCGCGTACAGCGCCCCGCCCAGGCGGCACTCGTTCAGAAACTGCGGGACGACCTCGTCCAGCCGCGGCCCGTCGAAGCGCAGCTCGCTCCCGCCCATGCCGAAGCGCGGATCCTTCGACAGGTCCTCCAGCGGCAGAACGGTGTTCTCGCCGGAGAGATAGGTGGCGATGTGGTCCGGATAGGTGATGCAGATGTTGGGGGTGGTGTCGGTGGCGATGTTGGTGATGACGTCGTTGTAGATCTTCCCGTAGTCCGTATAGAGCCGGATACTCACATGGACGTTGGGGTACAGCGCCTCAAAGTCTCGGATCGCCTTCTGGTAGATCTCGGTCTGGGCCTTGTTGGTGTCGTTCTTTGCCCAGAAGACCAGCTCGATCTGTTCGCCGTCGTCGAAGGTCTCCGGCAGGGCGAAGGCCGTCTGCTCCCGCGCCCCATGGCAGCCGCTGAGCAGCAGCGCCGCCAGGAGCAGCAGAGCCAGCATGCGAAGCTTCCGTCTTCTCATCCCTTGGTCCCTCCTCTCGAGACGCCCTCCATGATCTTCTTGCGGAAGATCAGGAACAGCACGATCAGCGGCACGGAAATGACGACCACCGCGGCCATCATGGCCGGGATGTTCTCGCGGCCGAAGCCGTTTTCACGGATCTCCTGGATGCCGTTGGACACCAGGAAGTAGAACGGGTCGTCCGTGATGAGGCGCGGCCAGACGTAGGAGTTCCAGCACTCGATGACCTTCAGGATGACCACCGTCACGATGGTCGGGCGGGAGATCGGCAGTACCACGCGCAGCAGGTACTTCAGGTCGCTGGTGCCGTCCACCTTGGCTGCCTTGTAGAGCTCGTCCGGGATCTGCTCGAAGTTCTCCTTCAGCAGGTAGATGTAGAACACCGAGGTCACCGACGGCAGGATCAGGCCCAGGTAGCTGTTGCGCAGGCCCCAGTTCGTGATGGTGACGAAGTTCGTGATGATGACCAGCTCGCTCGGGATCATCATCAGCGACAGGAACAGCGCGAAGACGATGTTCTTCCCCTTAAACTCCAGCCTCGAAAAGGCAAAGGCCGCCGGGATGATCACCGCCATCATCAGTGCGGTCGTCACGACCGTGAAGAGCAGCGTATTCCAGAAATACCGGCCGAGGGACACCGCGGTAAAGGCCTCGATATAGTTCTGCAGGGTCGGGGAAAGCGTGTAGAATTTCGGGATATACTCCGTGTTGTACGCGCCGTAGCTCTTCACGGAGGTCAGGATCATCCAGTAAAACGGAAACAGCACCAGCAGCGCCCAGAACACCAGCAGCAGGTACGTCAGAAACTTCCGGATCCTGGCGCTGCGGGCCGCGCGCTTCTCGATGGCGGCATAAGTCTCGTTCATCTCTTCCGCCTCCTCAGTACTGCACGTTGTTCCTGCTGATCAGGAGGTTGATGCAGGTAATGGTAAAGACGATCGCAAAGAGGATCAGCGCCGCGGCCGAGGCAAAGGACGGATAGCCGCCGCTGTTGCCGTAGAGCATGTCGTAGACGTAGCCGACGATGGTGTTCATGCCCGCGGCGTTGAGGTTGGTGCCGAAGAGGGCGACCTCGTCGCTGTAGGCCTTGAACGCCCCGATAAAGCCCGTGATCACGAGATAGAAGATCATCGGCGAGATCATCGGCAGCGTGATGCGCGTGAACATCCGCCAGCGCGGCGTGCCGTCGATGCGCGCGGCGTTGTAATACACCTGGTTCACCGACGCGAGCGCCGAGGTCAGGATCAGAATCTTAAACGGCATGACCACCCAGATGGTGTAGAAGCACATCACGAACATCTTCGCCCAGTACGGGCCCTCGATGAAGTCCACGCCCGTGCCGCCGAAGAACTGGATCAGCAGGTTCACCATGCCGTCCGTGTACGCGGTCTTCTTGAACAGGATCATGAACACCAGGCCGACGGCCAGCGTGTTCGTCACATACGGCAGGAAGAACACGGTCTGGAACAGGTCCCGCAGCTTCCGGATGCTGCTCAGCCCCAGGGAGATCAGCAGCGCGAGGCCCGTGGACAGCGGCACCGTGATAATTACGATCAGGAAGGTGTTCTTCACCGCCTGCAGGAAGTACGGGTCGTGCAGGACGTAGGAGTAGTTGAACAGGCCGACGCCGGAATACGACTGGGACGCGAAGTTGTAGCCCTCCTCAAAGGAGTAGACCAGTACGTCCACCAGCGGGTAGACCATGAACACCCCCAGGAACGCGACCGCCGGCAGCAGGTACAGCCAGGCTTTCCACTGCGTCTTCATGGCGCCACGCTCCAGTCGCGCAGCACGGCCTCGGTGGCCGGGTCAAACAGGTGGATCTTGTTCGGCTTCAGCGAGAAGCGCACCGTGTCGCCGGCGGCCCCGTCCCGGTCCTCGGAGGGGATGATGCCGCGGAAGGTCTCGCTCTGGCAGGCGGGATGCGTCCCGACCACGCTGGTATCCCTGCCCATGACCTCCACCGCCTTCAGGCCGCAGCGGAACGGTCCCTCCGCGTCGATGCGGAAGCCCTCTGGCCGGACGCCGACGGTGACGGCGCCTTCCGGGGCGCCCTGCAGCTTCAGGACCCGGTCCTCACCCAGGGTGAGCCAGCCGTCCTTCACCTCGCCGGTGAAGACGTTGATGGGCGGCGTGCCGAGGAACTTCGCCACGAACAGGTTGTCCGGATGGTCATACACGCTCTGCGGCGGGCCGATCTGCTGCACCACGCCGTCGCTCATCACAACGATCAGGTCCGAGATGCTCATCGCCTCTTCCTGGTCGTGCGTGACGAAGATGGTCGTGATGCCGGTCTCGCGCTGGATGCGGCGGATCTCCTCCCGCGTCTGCAGGCGCAGGCGGGCGTCGAGGTTGGAGAGCGGCTCGTCCAGCAGCAGCACCCGCGGCATTTTCACCAGGGCGCGCGCGATTGCGACGCGCTGCTGCTGCCCGCCGGAGAGCTCGCTGGGCTTGCGGTCCATCAGCCAGTCGATCTGCACCAGCCGGGCGGCCTCGTCCGCCTTCCGGAGCATCTCCTCCTTCGAGGGTCTCGCATCCCCCTTCAGGTTTTGCAGCGGGAACAGGATATTCTGCCGCACGGTCAGGTGCGGGTAGAGCGCGTAGTTCTGGAACACCAGGCCCACGCCCCGGTTCTCCGGCGGGAGCTCCGTCACGTCCTCGTCCCCGAACAGGATCCGCCCGGAGGTCGGCCGCTCCAGACCGGAGATCAGGTTCAGCGTGGTACTCTTTCCGCAGCCCGAGGGCCCCAGCAGGCCCACCAGCGTGCCGTCCGGAATTTCAAAGGTAAAGGAATTGACCGCGACCACGTCCGGGCCCTTTTTGTTCCGGTTCGGAAAGGTCTTGGTCAACTGGTCAAGCACAAGCTTCATATACTGCACCGTCCTCCTCCGTGGCTGCCCACGGTGATATCTGGGAAATGCTGCGTTTTATTGTATCGCAATGACCCCGCTTTTTCAAGGTTTAAGGGGCAATGTTCCCGTTTCCCGGGAGATATTTCAAAAATTATGACATTTTGAAGTTGTCAACAAGACGAAAAAGGTGTAGTATGTCAACGAAATTTATTATTTTTATTATGATACGTGAGAGGTAAACTGAATGAAAAAGATCATGCCATTTCTGGCCCTGCTTCTTGTTCTGCTGATTGCGCTGACCATTCTGGTGATCTTCCGCATCCTGGCGAACAACAGGGCAGAGGTTCCTGCGCCCGCGCCGGCGGCAACCGCCGCCGTGGAGACGCCGCCCCCGGTAACCGTTGTGGAGCCGTCCCCGGAGCCCACGCCGGCTCCGACCCCGACGCCCACGCCGACTCCGGAGCCGACCCCGACCCCGGAACCGACCCCGACGCCCTCGCCCACGCCGGTGCCGACCCCGACGCCGTCCAATCTGCCGCGCGTCACCAAGAACCCCACGGATGAGACCGTCCCGATAAAAGGCGCGTGCCAGTTTGTCACGAAGTACGAGAACGCCGACTTGGCGGAGTGGCACTTTGTGAGCCCCGACGGCAAGCGCGACCTCACCTACAAGGCCGCGGAGAAGGAATTCCCGACGCTGGAGATCGTGAACGGCTATGCGAAGGACATGACGCTCAAGAATATCCCGGTCGAGCTCAACGGCTGGAAGGTCTACTGCCGCTTCACCAACAAGAACGGCTACGTGAACTCCGAGACGGCCAAGATCACCGTGAACACCGATACTACTGCCGGTGCGCCGAAGGTGACCAAGAGCCCCACGGGTGAGACCGTCAAGGCCGGCGAAGGTGCCTGGTTTGTCGCCAAGCACGAGGGCGCCATCTGGGCAGAATGGCACTTCGTAAGCCCGGACGGCAAGCGCGACCTGAACTACGCCGATGCCGGGAAGGAGTTCCCGACCCTGCAGATCATCAACGGCGACAAGCCCACCCTGCAGCTCAAGAGCATCCCGGCCGAGCTCAACGGCTGGAAGGTCTACTGCGCCTTCCGCAACAACATGGGCACCACCAACACCGCCTCCGCGACCATCACCGTCACGGGCGGGAATGCGACGACTTCGCCGGCCCCGACGCAGACAACGCAGCGGCAGGGCTTTGAAGGCCGCTGGGCCGGAGAGAACAACGCCCGCTGTGTGGTCGTCATGACCTACAAGAGTGACGGCGTCCAGGACGTGGACATCACCTGGAGCGGCGGCGCCGCCCTGAAATCCCGCTGGACCATGACGGCAACCGTCACCATAAAAGACATTATGGAGTATACCGACGGCCATTACTGGGTTCAGGAGTTCATCAACGACACGGAATACAACGTGAAGGATGAGGAGTACAACCTGACCGGCCGCTTCTTCCTGCAGGACGGCAAGCTCCACTGGGTCAACGACAGAACGGGCGAGGAGACCATCCTGATCCCCGCCTGATACGGCAAAAGCATAAAAGAGGAGATGCACGGTGCGTCTCCTCTTTTTGATTCCCTTTTGATTCCCTTCCGCCGGCGGTCTCTCACGCTTCGTTGACAATCTTCCCCGTGATATGCTCCGGCACCAGGGCGAACATCAGCGTCCTCGCGGCGTGGCCCTCGATCTCCCTGCGGATATACTCTTCGTCGTCCGTGAACTTGCGGCAGAGCTCCGTGACGATGCGCAGCATGGTCTCCCGGTCCTCCACGAACTCGATCCGCCCGAACACGATGACGGACCGGATGTTCAGCGCCCATTCTCCTTCCTTCCGGAAGCCCTCGTCGTATACGCAGAAGGAGGCCTTGTCATGCCGCCGCATGGCGTCGATCTTATGCCCCTTCCCGCCGCCGTGGAAATAGAGCTTTCCGTCCTCCTCGCAGTAATAATGGTTGATGGGCATGCCGTAGGGATAGTCGTCGTCCCCGAGGACGGAGAGTACGCCGCGCAGCTGCTCCTTCAGGATCTGTATGCACTCCTCCTGCGGCAGCTGCTGTCTTTTTCTTGCCACTTCTCTGAACATGATCCTGTCTCCCTTCTCATTCGGCCGAGGCCTTATCTGCAGCACGCCATTGCGCGCTCGAATTTCTCATGAAAGCGCCGGATCGCCTCCGGCGCTGGCTCCCGCTCCGCGGGCCGGAGCACCAGGACCGGCATACGCCCGATCCGTATTGTTTCCGTCCGGATCTCCCGATCCGGCTTCAGCTGAACCTTCATGCTGCGTATTCACCCCGCATACTGTTCATAGCACCATGCGGCGATTTTCCGGATCAGCTCAACCGGGAGCTCCCGGTCGTAGGGCAGGCGTATCGTCCCCTTGCTCACGTCATAGCCGGCGAGCTCCTCCGCGAACACTTCCGTCGCCTCGCC
Organism: Oscillospiraceae bacterium; assembly: GCA_017540565.1. Classification (GTDB taxonomy): domain Bacteria; phylum Bacillota; class Clostridia; order Oscillospirales; family Oscillospiraceae; genus Alloscillospira. The sequence continues at coordinate 3,690 of JAFYAU010000036.1, read as the reverse complement.
GCCGGGGTACAGGCCCAGATGCTTTTTGAACGCCGCAAAATGAATGATGTTTCTGCCCTTCCAGTAGGTGGGCATCGACCATGAGATCCGCTCCGACGCCTCCGGCAGCGCACTCTGCAGCACCGCGCGGATCTCGTTGAGCCTCGGCCGGATCTTCTCGTCCTGTGCCGCGATATATTCATCGATGTTCTGCGGCTTCAGGCAGTAATGGTCCTGGTTCTCCCTGCTGAATTCCCTGCCGCATTTCGGGCATTTCCACATTGTCCGATCACCCCGTATCCCTGATCATTGTTTCCTGCCGCGCGGGCCGGTTCATCTCCGCTTCCGGATGATATCCGAGACGTCGTGCAGGGAGATGAACGCGTTCTCGTCAATCTCCAGAACGATGTTCTTGAGCCTGTTGATCTGGAAGTGGTTGACGATGAAATACAGGATCTGCTTGCTGCTCTTCGTATAGCCGCCCGTCGCGCTGACAATGGTCCCGGCGGCCTGAAAGCTCTGAGAGAGGGCCGCGGAGATTTCATCTGCCCTGTCCGTCACGATCATTGCGCACTTGGACCGGTCGAAGCCCTCCACGATAAAGTTCACCGTCTTGGAGCCCACGAAGTACGTGACGATGGAATAGAGCGGCAGGATCCAGCTCCGGATGACAATGCCGCAGATGATATACAGGATCGTGTTGAACACCATCACAAAGCTGCCGAGGGAGATCCCCAGCCGCTTCGCGAAGATCACAGACAGGACGTCTATCCCGTCGATGGCACCGCCGAAGCGGATCGTCAGCCCGCTGCCGATGCCGGAGATGACGCCGCCGTAGATGGCGCAGAGCAGCAGGTCGGAGCCTGCCAGCGGGGATACGAACTTGACGTTGACCGGCAGCACCTCCATGATCATGTACGCGGCAAAAGAATAGATGCCGATCGTGAAGATGGAGTAGACGGTAAAGGCCGCCCCCTGCTTCTTCAGGCCGTAGAGGAAGATCGGGACGTTCAGCAGGAGGAGGAACATCGACAGCTCGTAGTGGGCCGGCGTGATCTGGTCCAGCAGCATCGACGTGCCCGAGATCCCGCTGTCGTACAGCTTGACCGGGTAGAGGAACATCGTCACGCCGATCGCGTTGATGATGCCCGCCACCGTCAGAAACACAAAGTATACCGGGCGGATTTCTTTCAGTTCTGCCAGCAGCGCCGGGTTTTTCTTGATCTTTGACTCTTTTTCCATTCTCTTTTCTCCTGCGCCGGCCGCCGCAGCGGGTCGGCGCGCTTTTCCTCTTTCCTTCTTATATTCAGCCCGTGATGCGCGGATTACCGCACGAGGTCGACGACGAGCTTCACAATCAGCAGCGCCACCACGCAGAACATGATCGGCCGGATGACCCTGGCTCCTTTTTTGATCGCGAGCGACGCGCCCAGGTACGACCCCACGATGTTGAACACCGTCGCGGCGATCGCCAGGTTCCAGATCACCGCGCCCGACGCCGCGTAGGTGACAATCGACGTGACCGACGCCAGCGCAATGACAAACCGGGTGTTTCCCGTCGCCCGCACCAGGCTCAGCTTCAGCAGCGCCGCGTACGCCAGCATGAAGAACATCCCGGATCCCGGCCCGTAAAATCCCTGGTATCCGCCGAGCACGAGCCCGATGACCGCGGACCACAGCAGCACGGATGCCGCCGGCTGCTCATCGGCGCTGTCTTCCTCGCCCAGATTCTTGTTCAGAAGGACGAAAACCGCGATGACCGGCACCGTGACCAGCATGAAGATCTTCAGATACTGATCCGGCACCATCAGGTTCAGCTTCGCCCCGATATACGAACCGACGATCGCAAAGGGCAGCGTGATGAGCGCGGACTTCAGGTGGATGTTCCCGGTCCGCAGATACTTGGCCGCCGCGACGCCGGTGCCCAGCCACGCGGAGCACTGGTTCGTGCCCGTGATGTAATGGACCGGGATGCCGACCGCGAGCATGACGGGTATGGTAATCAGGCCGCCTCCGCCGGTGATGGAGTCGACCACGCCCGCGCCGAAGAACGCGAGGCAGCACAGCAGGCTCGGAACGCTCAGCAGCTCAATGCTCATTCAAACCTCCACCGGGCCTTTGTAACCGGCGATGCCGCCGATGCTCTTTGCCCGGTACCCCATGCGCCGGAGCATGCCTTCCGCCCGTCTGCTCCGCGTGCCGCGCAGGCAGTAGAGATAGAGCGGCCTGTCCTTGGGCAGTGCGGTCTCCGCCAGTGCGGAGAGCGGCGCGTTCACCGCGCCCGGGATGTGTCCGGCCCGGAACTCGTCGGCCTCCCGCACGTCCACAAGCACAGCGCCGGGCGTCGCCCGGTATTCCTCCAGCCCTTTGCGGATGTTCCCGAACAGCATTTCATCGCCCTCTTCTTCTCAGAATTTCGCTCCCTCCGGAGCTTTCCGCCGCAGGACGGAACGTCATGCGTCACCCCTGCTCAGCCGCGCGCCCATCTCAAAGGCCTTCTTCAGATCCAGCGGGAACTGCTTCTCCCGCATCTCCCTCTTATGCGCCTCGTCAAAGCCCGCCATGCTGAACCGGCTGTAGTCCGCCACCTGCAAGGGTGTCGCAGGCAGTGCAGACCTCCACCGTGCCGTTCAGGCCCTGGAAGCTCTGCGCGATTTCCTTCGCCTTTCTCCTGTACGACAGGTTGTAGAAAGCCTTCGGCGCGTTCATCGTCAGCACGATGCCGACGTTGACCTTCCCCTTGAAGTAGTTCTCGTAGTTGTCGTAGGACAGCGCGCAGAAGTGCAGCCGCTCGATCAGGCCGTGCACCTGGCTGGTGATGTCCCCCAGATAGATCGGGGAGCCGACAATCAGCGCGTCGGCGGCGAAAATGCGGTCGATCAGCGGGGAAAGGTCGTCCTTCCAGAAGCACCTGCAGCGCTCCGCGCCCTTCCGTTTGCACAGGAGGCAGGAGCGGCATCCTGTATAGGTCAGGTCAAACAGGTCGACGTACTCCGTCTCCGCGCCGACCGACTCCGCGCCCTTCTGCGCTTCCTTCAGCATCATGGCCGTGTTCCAGTTCTTCCTGGGGCTGCCGTTGAGGATGATTGTTTTCATGCGTACCTCCGCGTTTTATTCTATCCGGAAATGGTCAGGAGGATGATACTCCTGACCATTCTGAACCGATTGGGTCTTTTTGCGGCCGCGTTACTCCATCTTCACCGTGATCGGGAGCGACGCGTTGGCCTTGGCGCCGTCATTCCCCTCCAGGAAGACCGCGAGCTTCAGCTTTGCCGGCTTCAGGTTCACCGGGATCTCTCCGCCCGTGTACCGGACGATGCAGTCGCCGCCCAGGTTCTCCACCGTGAACCTGCCGTCTTTGCTGACCTCCGTCATGCTGTCGGCAAAGACCACCCTGCTGACGCCGTTCAGCCCTGCGTCGCCGCTGCCGATGCTCACCGCGCCGCTGCTGTTGCCGTCCGTTTTCAGCAGTACCACGGTCTTCGTGCTCTGCGTCAGCTTTGCCGCGCCCATTTTCACGCTCACGGCGGTATAGGCCTTTGTCGTGTCGGAGCGCCCCGCGTCAGCCGGATCCTTCACCGTCAGCTTTACATAGTATTTGTCGCTCGCCGGATTGACGGCAGCGCCCTCTTTCAGGGTAACCCGGAAACCGTTTTCACCCGCCTGAACGTCAAACGGGATGCTGCTTTCTTCCGTCAGCTCGCGGTAACT
>JAFYAU010000035.1 GCA_017540565.1 Oscillospiraceae bacterium | reverse complement strand
TATGATTGGGCAGATACGTTGTTCTATTCGATCGGGAGCGGCCTTGCAGTCTTTGGTACGGTTTATACATTTGGAATGACTGCCTATGCATTCTATTGTAATATGTGTGCGTACAATGGATACCTTCCAGTTACTCATGTGGGGAATCCAGAAAAAGATCTCCAACGGGCGGCAGATAACGCAAGCAACTCAGTTGATGGATATGGACATGTTGCTGGAACTAAAAAGCACTCCGTCTACAGTCAAAATGTTAATGACATAGGCAATAGTAGATTAGGGACGGAGGTATCAGTTAAAGATGGGCAAATTGTAAAGTATGGAGAACCTGATAGCATACGATTTGATACTGTCTACTATGATAGAGTTGGAAGAATAGTTCGGGGATGGGATTATAAGACTGGTTCGGCAATTTTAACGCAAAGTAGAATCAGCGTAATGACAAGGAAATCTGGTCTATCAATTCCAATCAGTATGATCAAATAACAGGTGATGATATGAAAGTAACACCATATTTAATCATCCGCTCGGAGCTTCAAGCCCAAGGTTTTATGCCAACAAAAGGAAAAAGTATACTATACAAACGAACTGAAGATATTATTGGACTATTTTGTTTTTCATACCCGTATGGAAATGTACAGTTACATTTTGCAATAATGCCTCTATTTTTACCATCTTCAGGCAATATTGTCCTGACCTACGGGAATCGAATTGATAGGATTTATTCTGGACTTCCTAACGTAAATAAACAATCGTCAAAACAAGAAATTGAGCTCTATTCTAATCAAATTCTATATCAAATTGAAAAAGACATTATTCCACTAATGAGCTTTTTATCCACTGCAGAAAGCCTCTTTGATTATTCAAAACAAGGAACGCAATTCATGGGAAGGAGATTCTTTAAACAGATTTTTTGCACAAAGGATCATCTATATAGGTTATTGTTCTTTAGTAGCTTATATCTAAATGACTATGAGATAGCTCAAAAAACAGCTGTTAAATATGAAAGAATGATATTAAAGGAAAAGTATTATACACAAGAGCTGAAGAATAAATGGCTCAATGAATGGCACCTGTACACAAATCTTATAACTGAAGGTAAAATTGAAACGATTCAACAATTACTCCAAGAAAACGAGAGAAAGAATATGTTCCTTTTTCAGCCGGAGAAAAGATAATGGCGCGGTGAAGACGGACACCGGTTACTATTCGAACGCGTACGGCTGGAGCTCGACGACGCCGGCGATCACCTGGGGGCTGAGAGAGGATCTGAACAACCTGTCTCCCGCTCAGTCTCCAGCGGGACCGCTGGTGGATTCGGCAGTGTACCGGATCACGGGACAGGCGAACACCTACGTACAGGCTTACCAGCAGATCATGCAGGGGGGCTCCGCCGGAGACTGCTACGTCATGGCGGACTGGGCGAAAGGAGACAGCGTGCCTGTCGGTTCCGGAAGAAATACGGTCTTCGCCCTGGTACTGAAGTTCAATTATACGGACGGTACGACCGAGAACTTCCGACTGGACTTCAACCCGGACGCCGATACGGCGAACCACTGGCAGTACGGGGCAGGCCGCGCCGTGCCGAAGAAGGCATATTCCAGCATGTACCTCTGTATTTGCTACGACTATAACGCGAACACGGGATATTTCGACGGGATCCAGGTCTTCAGGGAGGAATACGGGAACAGCTACGTTTACGACAGCGAAGGCCGGATCACGAGCGTCACGGACCTGCAGAAGCAGGTGACGAGCTATGAATACTCGAACAACGACCTGGTGAAGGCGGTCACGAAGGAGGGCAATACCGAAAAGGCGAAGGTCACGTACACCTACGACAGTTACCACGACGTAGCGACGGCGACCACTCTGGAGGGCGTGGTGACATCGTTTACGTACGATACCTACAGGAACAACACGAAGGTGACGAGGGGGAGCGTCTACGCTCAGGCGACCTTCTAAGACTAGAGAAAGCATCAAAAGACATACATATTTTTGCCGCCCGAGATCATATGATCTCGGGCGGCAATATCTTTGCAGTGGTATTCTTGTATAATTTACTTTTCCGCCCATAGCATGAGATGTTGAAGCAGAAAGAAAATGATTTAATAGTCTTAGAAAGATAGTCCCTGCAAGACAATCATTCTGGCTGACTTAATAACACGTTGGCGGGAGGCAACTTCCTTAAGAAGCGCACCCCTGTGCCTCCGGCTTCTTTTTCTGCCTGTTCCTTATTTGTCCCGGATCTGTCCGTGCAGCTCCTGCAGGGAGTGCACCTCGCCGTGGCGGCCGCTCTTGACGTCGGCAATGCCGTTCGCGGCGGCCATTCCGGCGGCCATCGTCGTGATGTACGGGATCTTGTATTTGATGGCGCCCTTGCGCAGATAACTGTCGTCGTACACGCTGTTCTTGCCGGCTGGCGTGTTCACGACCAGATCGATCTGCCCGTTGGTCATCGCGTCGAGGATGTTCGGCCGCCCCTCATAGAGCTTGTTGATACGTTCGGCCTCGATGCCGGCTTCGCGGATCATTTCGCAGGTCTTGCCCGTGGCCAGGATGCGGAATCCGTCGGCTGCAAACTGACGGGCAAGTTCCACGACCTCGGGTTTGTCCTTGCTGTTGACGGAGATCAGCACCGTTCCCTCCATGGGGAGCGGCGACTGCACGCCCTCCTGGCTCTTCACATACGCCTCGCCGTAGGAGGCGGAGAGGCCCAGCACCTCGCCGGTGGACCGCATCTCGGGCCCCAGGATGGGGTCGACCTCCTGGAACATGTTGAACGGGAAGGCCGCCTCCTTGACGCCGTAATAGGGGATATGCTGCTCTTTCAGCGCAGGGACGGGGGAAGGACGGCCGGTCAGTCCGCCCGTGATGATGTCGGTAGCCAGCGGGACCATGCGGATATTGCACACCTTGGAGACCAGCGGGACCGTGCGGCTGGCGCGGGGATTGGCTTCCAGAACGAACACCTTGCCGTTCTCGATGGCGTACTGCATGTTCATCAGGCCCTGGACATGCATCTCCTCGGCGATCTTGCGCGTGTATTCCTTGATGGTCGCCACGTTCTCCGGAGAGATGTGGACGGAGGGGATGATGCAAGCCGAGTCACCCGAGTGGACGCCCGCCAGTTCGATGTGCTCCATGACGGCGGGCACGAAGGCGTGCGTGCCGTCGCAGATGGCATCGGACTCGCATTCCAGCGCATGGTTCAGGAAACGGTCGATCAGAATGGGCCGGTCCGGGGTCACGCCCACGGCGGCGCTCATGTAGTCTGCCATGGATTCATCGTCGTACACGACTTCCATGCCGCGCCCGCCCAGTACGTAGGACGGACGGACCATGACGGGATATCCGATCCCGTTGGCGATGGAGACGGCCTCCTCCACGGTGGTGGCCATGCCGGATTCGGGCATGGGGATGCCGAGCTTGTCCATCATGGCGCGGAACTGGTCGCGGTCCTCCGCCAGGTCGATGACGGCGGGGGAGGTGCCCAGGATCTTCACGCCGTTGCGCTCCAGATCAGCTGCCAGATTCAGCGGGGTCTGACCGCCGAACTGGGCGATGACGCCAAGCGGCTTCTCTTTTTCATAGATGCTCAGCACGTCCTCCAGCGTCAGAGGCTCAAAGTAGAGCTTGTCGGAGGTGTCGTAGTCGGTGGAGACGGTCTCGGGGTTGCAGTTGACGATGATCGTTTCAAAGCCGAGTTTCTTCAGCGCCATGGCGGCGTGTACGCAGCAGTAGTCGAACTCGATGCCCTGGCCGATACGGTTGGGACCGCCGCCCAGGATCATGATCTTGCGGTTGTCCGTGACCGTGCTGCGGTCCTCGGCATTGTAGGTGCTGTAATAATAGGCACTGTCCTGTGTGCCGCTGACGTGGACGCCCTCCCAGGCCTCGGTGACACCCAGTGCAAGACGGCGCGCGCGGACGTCGTCTTCGGGGATGGCGAGGATCTGGCTCAGGTACTTGTCGCTGAAGCCGTCCTTCTTGGCGCGGATCAGCGCCTCGTCCGACGGCAGCCGGCCCTTGCACTCCAGCAGATCCTGTTCCTCGCGGACGAGTTCGAGCATCGCCTGCAGGAACTCCCTCTTGACCTTCGTCAGCGCGTGGATCTCTTCCACCGTGGCGCCGGCCCGGAGAGCTTCGTAGATGACGAAATAACGCTCGCTGGAGGGATAGACGAGTTTCGAGAGGAGGTCGTCCTTGGAGAGCTTGTCGAAATTCTTCGCGTGGCCGAGACCGTACCGTCCGGTCTCCAGGCTGCGGATGGCCTTCTGGAAGGCCTCCTTGAAGGTCTTGCCGATGCTCATGACTTCGCCGACGGCGCGCATCTGGGTGCCCAGATGATCCTCGACGCCCTTGAACTTCTCAAAGGCCCAGCGGGCGAACTTGATGACGACGTAGTCACCGTCCGGATGATACTTGTCCAGTGTTCCGTACTTGCCGCAGGGGATCTCGTCCAGCGTGAGGCCGGTGGCCAGCATGGCGGAGACCAGGGCGATGGGGAAGCCTGTGGCCTTGGAGGCCAGGGCGGAGGAACGGGAGGTGCGGGGATTGATCTCAATGACGATGATGCGGTCGGAGACAGGGTCGTGGGCGAACTGAACGTTGGTGCCGCCGATGACCTGGACCTTGTCCACGATCTTGTACGCCTGCTCCTGCAGACGGCGCTGTACGTCCTCGGAGATGGTCAGCATGGGGGCGGCGCAGAAGCTGTCCCCGGTATGTACGCCCATCGGGTCGATATTCTCGATGAAGCAGACGGTGATCATATTGCCGTTCCTGTCGCGGACGACTTCCAGCTCGAGTTCCTCCCAGCCGATGACGCACTCCTCGACGAGGACCTGTCCCACCAGACTGGCTTGGAGGCCTCTGGCGCACACCGTCTTCAGTTCCTCTCTGTTGTATACGAGGCCGCCGCCTGCACCGCCCATCGTATAGGCGGGGCGGAGAACGACGGGATAGCCCAGCCTGTCCGCAATGGCCAGGGCCTCCTCCACGCTGTAGCTGACCTCGCTGCGGGCCATCTCGATGCCGAGAGAGTTCATCGTCTCCTTGAAGGCAATGCGGTCCTCGCCGCGCTCGATGGCGTCGACCTGCACACCGATGACCTCGACGTTGTACTTGTCCAGCACACCGGCCTTGTACAGCTCGCTGCACAGGTTCAGGCCGGACTGGCCGCCCAGATTGGGCAGCAGCGCGTCGGGACGCTCCTTGGCGATGATCTGTTCCAGACGGGCCACGTTCAGAGGCTCGATGTAGGTCACGTCGGCGACCTCCGGCTCGGTCATGATGGTGGCGGGGTTGGAGTTCACGAGAACGATCTCGTAACCGAGCTTCCTCAGGGCCTTGCAGGCCTGGGTGCCGGAGTAGTCGAATTCACAGGCCTGGCCGATGATGATCGGTCCGGAGCCTATGATCAATACCTTGTGGATGTCGGTGCGCTGCGGCATATGAATTCCCCTTTACTGCTAAAATTTTCCTACCCGCCAGTATAGCAAAATCGACGGACGATTGCCACTGTTTTTTCGGCTCCGGAGAACTTTTTTGCAGGAAGAACAGCGACGGCCTTCATGAAGGCCCCATTTTGTGTAAATTTGCAAAACGCGACGTATTGATTGACGGGCGCAAAACATATATAATTAATTATTCATTATAATGCCATAACAGCGCCTATCTGCCCATGAGGGCGGGCGCGGGAACGGGGTGAGAAAATGACGGAATATGTGGAATGGGAGGACAGGGTCACACATGCCCTGACCGATCTGTACCGCAGCTACGGCTACGGCCGTTACCGCATGGAGAAATTTGAGCCCTACGAACTATATTCGGAGCACAAGAACTATCTGAAGACCAGCGTGATCACGTTTCCTGACAGCAGCGGAAGGCTGATGGCGCTGAGGCCGGACGTGACCATGAGCGTGGTCCGCTCTGCGGCTCCGGATGAGGAGCTGAAGGTCTATTACAGCGAAAATGTGTTCCGCCAAGAACGGGATACCGGGGAATACCGGGAGATCCGTCAGATCGGGCTGGAGTACATCGGAGGAGATACGGGATATCCGGAAGCGGAGACCCTGCTGCTCGCCGCCAGAAGCCTTGAATGCATCGGCGGACCTTTTGCCCTCTGCATCAGCAACATGGACCTGGTCTCAGCGATTATGAACGGGTACGCCGGGGAACCGGAAGTCATGAGAAAGGTACTGCAGGCCATCCGCCGGCGCCGGCCGCACACGCTGAAAGATCTTCCCGTGCCGGAGGACGTGAGAGGCAGACTGCATACGCTCGTCACGCTGCCCGGAGACGCGGGGGAAGCCGTGACCGCTCTGCGCCGCATGGATGACGGAAGCCTGACAGCTCCGATCGGAGAACTGGAGACGGTGACCGGCGTTCTGGAGAAGGCCGGGTTCGGAGAACAGATCCGGGTGGATTTCTCCATCCTCAACGATACGGATTACTACAACGGCATCTCTTTTGCCGGCTACATGGACGGAGTGCCGAAGGCAGTGCTGTCCGGAGGACGGTACGACAGCCTGCTGCACCGGTTCGGAAAGCCTCAGGGAGGCATCGGCTTTGCCGTCTATCTGGGAGAACTGGAGCGAAGGCTCCGGACACGTCCGGAGACGGACGCGGACGTCCTGCTGGTCTGCGGGAAGGCGCCGGCGGCGCAGATCCTCGACGCCGTCCGGAAACTGACAGAGGAAGGCCGCACGGTCCGGGCATGCCGGCAGGCGCCGGAGGGCTTCCGGGCCGCGCGCGTGATCCGGCTGGAGGAGGTGGCGGAATGATCAGCATCGCACTGCCGAAAGGGCGTCTGGGAAGCTCTGTATACGCCAGACTCGCCACCATCGGGTACGGATGTCCCGGAATGGAAGAGGACAACAGAAAACTCATTTTTGAAGATGAGGAGAAGGGCGTACGGTATATTCTGGTCAAGCCCTCCGACGTGGCGGTCTACGTGGAGCACGGCGCCGCTGACGTGGGGATCGTAGGCTATGACGTGCTCCTGGAGACGGATCCTGACGTGTTTGAACTCCTGGATCTGAACATCGGGGTCTGCAGCGTGTGCGTGGCGGCCCCCGTGGGATTTACGGATACGAAACAGGCGCCCCTGCGTGTGGCGACCAAGTACCCGCGGACGGCAAAGAGCCACTACGCGGGAAAGAACAGGGCCATTGAGATTATCCCTCTGCACGGATCCATAGAACTTGCGCCGATCGTAGGACTGAGCGACGTGATCGTGGACATCGTGGAGACGGGAACGACCCTGAAGGAGAACGGGCTGGAGGTGACGGAACGCATCGTGGGATCGAGCGCCCGCTTCATCGCCAACAAGAGCAGTTATCAGTTCAAAAGGGCGAGCATAGAGAAGATGCTGGCCGGATTGGAGGCGGAAACATGATCCGCATACTGAACACGGCGGAGGTCCCCGAGGAGGAGATCTTCGACAGGGGCGGCCAGACCGTCTCGCAGGAGACGGAGGCTGCGGTCCGCGCGATCGTCGAGGACGTCCGGGCCGAAGGGGACGAGGCGGTCCTCAGATACACGAGAAAGTTTGACGGCGCCGCACCGGAACGGCTGCGGGTCTCCGAGGAGGAGATCGACAGAGCGTTTGCTGAGGCGGATCCTGCCTTCCTGGACAGCCTGCGTCAGGCGGCGGCGAACATCTCCGCCTTTCACGAGAGACAGAAACGGGAGGGATTCCGTTTCGAGGGCGGCGAGGGCATCGTCCTCGGACAGCGGGTCATCCCGCTGGATACCGTGGGCGTGTACGTGCCCGGCGGTACCGCGAGCTATCCGTCCACGGTGCTGATGAACGTGATCCCGGCGAAGATCGCCGGTGTGCGCCGCATCGTGATGACCACTCCCTGCGGAAGAGACGGGACCGTATCCAGGGATATCCTGGCGGCCGCCAGGGTGGCCGGCGTGACGGATATCTTCCGGATCGGCGGAGCCCAGGCCGTGGCGGCGCTGGCCTACGGGACCGAGAGCGTGCCCCGTGTGGACAAGATCGTCGGGCCGGGCAACGTCTACGTAGCCACCGCCAAACGCATGGTGTTCGGTCAGGTGGATATCGACATGATCGCGGGTCCCAGCGAGATCCTGATCGTGGCGGACCGGCACGCAAACCCCGCGTGGCTGGCGGCGGACATGCTGAGCCAGGCCGAACATGACCGAATGGCGACCGCCGTGCTCGTGTGTGACAGCCGGGAACTGGCCGAGCGGACAGCGGAGGAGCTGGAGCGCCAGCTTGCCTGTCTGCCCCGAGAGGAGATCGCCCGTCCGAGCATCGAGAACAACGGGAAGATCATCGTCGCCGCGGACCTGATGGAGGGCGTGGCCATCGCCAACCGTCTGGCGGCAGAGCATCTGGAACTGTGCGTGGAGGATCCCTTCTCCATGCTGGAGCACGTCCGCAACGCCGGAAGCGTTTTCCTCGGATACAGCTGCCCGGAGGCGCTGGGGGACTATTGGGCCGGACCGAACCACACGCTGCCCACTTCGGGCACCGCCCGCTTTTCCAGTCCTCTGAGCGTAGACGAATTCATCAAGAGGTCCAGTTTCATCTGCTACAGCCGGGAGGCGCTGGGACGCGTTAAGGACGATATCAGCCGCCTGGCGAAGCATGAGGGGCTGGAGGGCCACAGCCGCAGCGTCCAGATCCGCTTCGGGGAGAACGGCCTATGAGCAGGTTCTTCAGACTGACGGAGCTGGAGCCGTATGTGCCGGGGGAGCAGCCCGCGGACATGGAGCGGCTGATCAAGCTGAATACGAACGAGAATCCCTATCCGCCCAGCCCTGAGGCCGTGGCGGCGGTCACCGCGGAGGAACTGGAGAAGCTGAGGCTGTATCCGGAACTGGCGGCGGCCGGACTGAGGGACGCAGTGGCGGACGTCTGCGGCGTGACGCCGGAGCAGGTCTGTGTGTGCAACAGCAGCGACGAGGTGCTGGCCTTCATTTTCCACGGCCTGTGCCCGAACGGGGCCGTGTTCGCCGACCTGACCTACGGGTTCTATCCCGTGTTCTGCCGGATGTTCGGTGTCGCCGGGCGTGAGATCCCGCTGAGAGAGGATCTCACCCTGAACGTCGCCGACTACAGGGGTGAGAAGGGAACGGTCTTTATCGCCAATCCCAACGCTCCGACCGGCCTGTTCCTGCCGCTGGAGAAGGTCCGCGCGCTGCTGGAGCAGGACCGCAACCGCCTGGTGGTCGTGGACGAGGCCTACGTGGACTTCGGCGGAGAGTCCGCTGTGAGCCTGCTTCCGGACTATGACAATCTGCTGATCACCAGGACATTCTCAAAGTCCTATTCCCTGGCCGGCGGACGGCTCGGCTTTGCTGTCGGCAGCCGGGAACTGATCGGTGACATGAATACGCTGAAATTCAGTTTCAACCCCTACAATGTGAACCGGATCACGATGCTGATGGGCGAGAAGGCCATGCGTGACCGGGCTTATTTCCTTTCCTGCCGGGACAGGATCATAGAGGCAAGAGAATGGACGAAGACTCAGCTCCGGGGGCTGGGCTTCACCGTGACCGACAGCCTGGCCAACTTCCTGTTTGCCAGCAGTCCGGACGTCGGGGGAGCGGAATACCAGAAGGCCCTGCGGGAGAGGGGAATCCTGATCCGGCACTTCAGCGTGCCGCGGATCGAGAACTGGTGCCGCATCACCGTGGGGACCATGCCGCAGATGCGGGAACTGGTCAAGGCCACGGAAGAGATACTGAAAGGTGTGTGAGTCAGGAATGAGACAGACGACCATTACCCGCAAAACGGCGGAGACAGACATCGCCCTTACTCTGGTCCTGGACGGGAGAGGAGAGGCGCAGATCGACACCGGCATCGGATTTCTCGATCACATGCTGACCCTGTTCACCCGGCACGGCAGGTTCAACCTGACCGTCACCTGCCGGGGGGATGTGCATGTGGACGCCCACCACACCACTGAGGATATCGCCATCGTGCTTGGCAGGGCCTTTTCCGAGTGCCTGGGAGACCGGCGCGGCATCGCCCGCTACGGCTTCTTCCTGCTCCCGATGGACGAGGCGCTGATCGCCGCTGCGGTGGATATCAGCGGCCGGGCATGCCTGGGGTTCGAGGCGACCCTGCCGGCGGAGACGCTGGGGATATTCGACACGGAACTGGTAAAAGAGTTCATGGCGGCTTTCTCCCGCAGCCTGGGAGCGGCGGTGCACCTGCGGCAGCTGGCAGGTGAGAACACGCATCACATCATCGAGGGCATGTTCAAGGCCCTCGGCAGGGCCATGCGCCAGGCAACGGCAATCGATGCCGGATTCGAGGACGAGATACCGTCCACCAAAGGGATCCTGCTATGAGCGTCACGGCGATCGTTGACTACGGCGTAGGCAACCTGTTCAGCCTGACCTCCTCCGTCCGCGCGCTGGGCGGCGAGCCGGCGGTCACCGGGGATTCGGATCTGCTGGCATCGGCTGACCGCATCCTGCTTCCCGGCGTCGGCGCCTTCGGCGACGCGGCGGATAAGCTGCGGGGCACCGGGCTGATCCCGGTTCTGGAGGAACAGGTGCGGGCCGGCAAGCCCCTGATGGGGATCTGCCTCGGCATGCAGCTGCTGTTCGAATCCAGCAGCGAGTACGGGGACCACGCCGGACTGGGCTGGCTGAACGGCCGGGTGGAGAGCCTGACGGAAGCGCTGCGCGGAACGCCGGACGCGGATCTGAAGGTCCCGCATATGGGCTGGAACAGCCTGACTTTCGAAGACCCCTCCTGCCCGCTGCTGGCGGGGATCCCCGAGGGATCCTTCGTGTACTTCGTGCACTCCTTCTACGCTGTGGACTGTGGAGACAGCCTGCGCGCCTGGGCGCCGTACGGCGTGCGGGTGCCGGCCGTCGTCAGCCGGGAGAACATCTTCGGCTGCCAGTTCCATCCGGAAAAGAGTGGCAGCGTAGGACTGAAGATACTGGAATCATTCTTGAGACTGTGAGGGAACAGATATGTATGTATTGCCTGCTATAGATATCCGGGGCGGAAAAGTGGTCCGCCTGACCCAGGGAGACTACGGACAGGAGGAGCGCTATGAGATCACGCCCCTCAAGGCCGCGATGGAATTCCGGGAGTGCGGGGCAGAGTACCTGCACGTAGTGGATCTGGACGGCGCCAAGGACGGCCGCCTGCAGAATTTTGACGTCATCCGCGACATCGTGGAAGCCACCGGCCTCTTTGTTGAAGTGGGCGGCGGCATCCGCAATTACGACAGCATCGCTGCCTACATCGAATGCGGCGTGCAGCGGGTGATCCTGGGCACGGTGGCTACCAACAACCTGCCCTTCCTCCGCGACATGCTCAAGGAGTTCCCGGGGAAAATCGCGCTGGGGATCGACGCAAAGGACGGATACGTCTGTGTGGACGGCTGGCAGACGAAGACAAAGATCGTTGCGGAGGAACACTGCCGCAGAGCAGGTCCCATGGGCGTGGAGACGGTAGTGTATACCGACATCAGCCGCGACGGGATGCTGGAGGGAACGAACCTCGATGTGTACCGCCGGCTTGTGCCCACATGCAGCGCAAAGATCATCGCCTCCGGCGGCGTGTCGAAGGTCAGTGAAGTGGCGGAGCTTCGGGATATCGGGGTCGAGGGCGTGATCATCGGCAAGGCGCTGTATACCGGCAAGATCGACCTGCGCGAAGCCCTGCAGGCCGCGAAGGGCTGACGCCATGCTAACCAAGCGGATCATCCCCTGCCTGGATGTCCGGGACGGCAAGGTCGTCAAGGGCGTGAACTTCCAGGGAGTGCGGGATATTGAGGACCCGGTGGAGATGGCCGCCTTCTACAACGAATGCGGCGCGGACGAACTCGTATTCTATGACATCACCGCCAGTTTCGAACAGCGGCGGCTGTTCGCCGATGTGCTGCGCCGGGTGGCCGAACGCATCTTCATCCCCCTGTGTGTGGGCGGCGGAGTCAGCAGCGTGGAGGATTTCGACCGCATCCTGAATGCAGGGGCGGACAAAGTCAGCGTAAACTCCGGAGCCATCCGCGACCCGGATCTCATCAGCCGCGCCGCAAGGAAATACGGCGACCAGTGCGTGGTGCTGAGCATGGATGTCAAGCGGGTGGACGGAACGTACCACGTGTTTGCCAAGGGCGGACGTGAGGACACCGGGCTGGACGCGCTGGAATGGTGCCGGCGCGGGCAGGATCTGGGCGCCGGGGAGATTGTGCTCAACAGTATAGATACCGACGGCGTGAAAACCGGCTTCGATCTGGAAATGCTCCGGGACGTTGCGGAGCGAGTGACCATACCGATCATCGCCTCCGGCGGGGCCGGGACGATGGAGGATTTCGCCAAGCTGTTTCAGCTCAAGGGCGTGGACGCCGGCCTCGCGGCCAGCATCTTCCACTTCCGTGAAGTGGACATCCGGGAGCTGAAGCGCTATCTGGCCGGACAGAGCGTGAACGTCCGGCAGGTCTGAAGAGGGGAGAAAGGAACGATGGAGATTTCCCAGCTGAAATATGACGAAAACGGACTTATCCCGGCGGTGGTGCAGGACTTCTACAGCAAGAAAGTCCTCACTGTGGCCTATATGAACCGGGAAAGCCTGGAGATCACTCTTAGGGAAAAGCGGACCTGTTTCTGGTCCCGGTCCCGGAAAGAACTGTGGCGCAAGGGGGAGACGAGCGGCAACGTGCAGCATGTGGTCTCCATTGCCGCCGACTGCGATGGGGACGCGCTGGTGGTCCAGGTGATCAAGGACGGGCCCGCCTGCCATACGGGCTCCGACACCTGCTTCTTCAACGATCTTTTCACTGACCCGCAGTATCCGGAACTGGCGCTGGACGCCCTGTACGGTCTGCTGCAGGAACGGGACCGGCTGCGTCCGGAGAAGAGCTACACCACCTATCTCTTCGAGAAGGGGAAGGAGAAGATCCTCAAGAAGGTGGGCGAGGAGTGCACCGAGGTGATCATCGGCGCCATGAAGGACAGCAAGGCGGAAACGGTCTACGAGATCTCCGACCTGTGCTATCACGTTCTGGTACTGATGGTATCCATGGGCATCACCCCGGAAGATATCCGGAAGGAACTGGCTTCCCGTCACGTCGTGGACCATAAGGTGAAGCAGGAGACCATGCAGTGATGCATAAATATTGAAAATTACGGGATATTATTGAATATATATGCCGTAGGAACAAAGAAGAAAAGTCCGGAAAGGCCTGAAACCGGATGGGGAGCAGGCGTAAAAACAGACGGAATAACCAAATAATACAAAGAATAGTGCGCGCCTGAGGGCAAAACGCAGAAAGAGAAAAAAGATATTGACTTCCTTCAACGCGCGATGCATAATTATACCAAATTTGAACCGGAGGGGACCGTTATGAACGAAAAGCCCATCAAAAAGATCGTACTGGCATATTCCGGAGGCCTTGACACCTCCATCATCATACCCTGGCTCAAGGAGAACTATCCCGGCTGCGAGGTCATCGCGGTGTCCGGGAACGTCGGGCAGGGCGACGAACTGGAAGGCCTGGAGGAGAAGGCGAAGAAGACGGGCGCCTCCAAACTGTACGTGGAGGATCTCACGGACGAGTATGTCAACGATTTTATTATCCCGTGTCTGAAGGCCGGAGCCATCTACGAGGACTATCTGCTGGGCACGTCCCATGCAAGGCCCTGCATCGCCAAACGGCTGGTGGAGATCGCGAAGGCGGAAGGGGCCGACGCCATCTGCCACGGATGCACGGGCAAGGGCAACGACCAGGTGCGGTTCGAGCTCACCATCAAGCATTTCGCTCCGGAGATGAAGATCATCGCCCCCTGGAGGATCTGGGACATCAAGTCCAGGGAAGAGGAGATTGACTACGCCGAGGCGCACAACGTGCCGCTGAAGATCAACCGGGAGACGAACTATTCCAAGGACAAGAACCTGTGGCATCTGTCCCATGAGGGCCTGGATCTGGAGGATACCGGAAACGAGCCTCTGTACAACAAACCCGGCTTCCTGGAGATGGGCGTGTCGCCCGAACAGGCGCCGGACGAGGCGGAGTATGTGACGCTGCACTTCGAGAAGGGCGTCCCCACTGCGATCGACGGAAAGGCTATGAGCGCCAAGGAGATCATCTACAGGCTCAACGCGCTGGGCGGAAAGCACGGCATCGGTCTGCTGGATATCGTGGAAAACCGGCTCGTCGGCATGAAGTGCCGGGGCGTCTACGAGACCCCGGGCGGCACGATCCTGTACCGGGCGCACGAGTATCTGGAGACTCTGTGCCTGGACAAGATGACCATGCACAAAAAGCAGGAACTTGCTGTCACCTATGCCGAACTGGTATATAACGGCCAGTGGTTCACCCCCCTGCGGGAGGCGCTTGCCGCTTTCGTGGAAAAGACCCAGGAAACGGTGACGGGCGACGTGAAACTGAAGCTGTACAAGGGGAACATCATCAAGGCCGGCGCCTGGAGCGACTACAGCCTGTATTCCGAGCAGATCGCCACCTTCGGAGAGAGCGACTACAACCAGAAGGACGCCGAGGGCTTCATCAATCTGTTCGGGCTGCCCATCAAAGTGAAGGCGATGGTCGACCAGGGCAAACTGAACGCAAAGAAAGACTGATCGTTAGCTGCGTCATCTCCGCCTCTTCCGGGGCGGGGATGGCGTGAGCGTTTTTCTGCCCCTTCGGGGGCATTTCCCGCAGAAGGAGGGATTCCATTGGGCAAGCTATGGGAGGGTAATCTCCACAGCCAGCTGGACAGCTTCGCCGACGATTTCAACTCCTCCATCCGGTTTGACAGCCGGATGGCGCAGGAGGATATACGGGGCAGTATGGCCCATGCGGCCATGCTCGGTGCAAAGGGCATCATCTCAAAGCAGGACGCAGAGGAGATCCTGGCCGGCCTGGAGGGGATCCTGTCGGATCTGGCCTCCGGTGCGCTGACCGTGGACCCGGCGGCGGAGGACATCCACAGTTTCGTGGAGGCGGAACTCACTGCCCGTGTGGGAGATGCCGGCAAACGCCTGCACACTGCCCGCAGCCGGAACGACCAGGTGGCGCTGGACCTGCGCATGTATCTGCGCGGGCAGACGGATGAGATCGTGTCTCTGACCGCGGCACTGCTGAGGACCGTGAAAGACAAGGCGCTGGAACACGCGGAGACCATCATGCCGGGATATACCCACCTGCAGAGGGGCCAGCCCATCGTGTTCGGGCATCTGCTGATGGCGTACGCCATGATGTTCACACGGGACATCGAAAGGTTCCGCGACGCCGCGGCGCGGATGAACCGCTCCCCTCTGGGCAGCGGCGCGCTGGCCGGCACCACATATCCCATCGACCGGGAGGCCACCGCAGCCGCGCTGGGGTTCGACGGACCCACCCTGAACAGTATCGACGGTGTGTCCGACCGGGACTTCTGCCTGGAACTGTGCGCGGCGGCCGCCATCCTGATGATGCATCTGAGCCGTTTTGCCGAGGAGATCATCCTGTGGAGCAGCTGGGAGTTCCGCTTCGTGGAGCTGAGCGACGCCTACACCACCGGCAGCAGCATCATGCCCCAGAAGAAGAACAGCGACATGGCGGAACTGTGCCGGGGCAAGACCGGCCGCGTGTATGGGGATCTGATGGCGCTGCTCACGGTGATGAAGGGGCTTCCTCTGGCGTACAACAAGGATATGCAGGAGGACAAGGAGGCCGTCTTCGACAGCATGGACACGGTCCGGGCCTGCCTTCAGGTATTCGAACCCATGGTGCGCACGATGACGGTGCGCGCGGACAACATGCGAAAGGCCGCTGCGGAGGGATTCATCAACGCCACGGATCTGGCTGACTAT
Source organism: Oscillospiraceae bacterium (assembly GCA_017540565.1). Classification (GTDB taxonomy): domain Bacteria; phylum Bacillota; class Clostridia; order Oscillospirales; family Oscillospiraceae; genus Alloscillospira. Next base: position 25,189 of record JAFYAU010000035.1, on the reverse strand, counting down.
ATGGCAAAGAAAGGTCTGCCTTTCCGGGATGCCTACCGCGTCACCGGGGATCTGGTGGCGCTGTGCATAGAGAAAGGCGTTACGCTGGAAGAACTGCCTCTGGAGGAATACCGGAGAGCCTGCCCGCTTCTGGATGAGGCGCTGTTTGAGGAAATCCGCCTGGAGACCTGCGTGGCCAGGCGCGTGTCCATGGGAGGCACGGCGCCGGAGTCCGTACGTGCGCAGGCGGCTGCTGTGGAGGAGTTTCTGAGCGATGTTTCGGATATTCATTGACGGCCGGGAGGGGACGACCGGCCTGGAGATCGAGCAGCGCCTGACCGGACGTCCGGAACTGGAACTGCTGACGATCGATCCGGAGAAGAGAAAAGATACGGAGGAGCGGCGGCATCTGATGGCGGAGGCGGACCTTGTGTTCCTGTGCCTGCCGGACGCCGCGGCAAGAGAGGCGGTGACGCTGCTTCCCGGAGAGGGCACGAAGGTCATCGACGCCTCCACCGCCCACAGGACGGCGGAAGGCTGGGCCTACGGTTTTCCGGAATTGAGCAGGGAGCATCGCCTGGCAGTGGCCGGGTCCCGTTTTGTCGCCAATCCCGGATGCCACGCCAGTGGTTTCATCAGCAGCGTATACCCTCTGCGGAAGCTGGGGGTCCTGCCGGCGGATGCTCCGCCGCCATGCTATTCCCTCACCGGATACTCCGGCGGCGGGAAGAAGATGATCGCCGAATATGAGGATCCGAATCGCAGCGGACGTCTGGGATCCTGCCGGATCTACGGGCTGGAGCAGACTCACAAACATCTCAATGAGATGACCAAGATCTGCGGACTGACCGAACCGCCGCTGTTCTCTCCCGTAGTGGGGGATTACTACCGGGGCATGGCGACCACGGTGATGCTCGATAACCGGCGGCTGGGAGGCGTGACAGCGGAAAAGATCCGCGAGATGCTGGCCGGCTGGTATGAGGGGCAGACTTTTGTGGAGGTGGCTCCCTTCGGAGGGGATGAACCGGTGATCTTTGCCGACACGATGGCGGGCACGAATACGCTGCGCCTGATCGTATGCGGGAATGACAGCCGGACGACGGTCACGGCCCTGTTCGACAATCTCGGCAAAGGCGCGTCCGGCGCAGCCGTACAGAATATGAATATCATGCTCGGCCTGGAAGAGACGGCCGGGCTGATCTGAGGTGATCCTGTTATGAAGCATATCGGAGGCGGCGTATGCGCCGCAAAGGGTTTTACCGCCGGCGGGGTGCACTGCGGTGTGCGCAGAAACCATGAGAAGAAAGATCTGGCGCTGATCGTCAGTCAGGTGCGGGCCGCCTGTGCCTGCGTATATACCACCAATCTGGTCAAGGGAGCGCCCATCGCCGTCACGAAAAAGAATGTGGCTGATGGATATGCCCGGGCCGTGATCTGCAACAGCGGCAATGCCAATACCTGCAATCCCGGCGGAGAGGCAGTGGCCGAGGAGATGTGCCGTCTGACAGGAGAGGCCCTGGGGATCGATCCTGCGGACATCGTTGTAGCTTCCACAGGAGTCATTGGACAGCCGTTGGATCTCACTCCCATTCGCTCCGGTATCCCTCTGGCTGTTCAGGCGCTGACAGACACCTGTGATGATGCCTGTGCAGCTATCATGACCACAGACACGGTGCCCAAGATCACCGCAGTGGAATTCGAGTGCGGCGGAAAGATCTGCCGCATGGGCGGCATCGCCAAGGGCAGCGGGATGATCCATCCGAATATGGCCACGATGCTGGTGTTCATCACTACTGACGCGGCGGTGGAGCCGGCCGTGCTTCAGCAGGCACTGAGCGGGGATATTCCGGATACGTTCAATATGGTGAGCGTGGACGGGGACACTTCCACCAATGATATGGTCACCCTGATGGCCAACGGTATGGCGGGCAACCGCCCTGTCGGCGGCCCGGGAGAGGACTACGATGCCTTTGCAGCTGCCCTGCGCGAGGTCACCCGCACACTGTGCAGGATGATCGCCGGGGATGGCGAGGGAGCCACGAAGCTGCTGCAGTGCGAGGTGACGGGGGCGGCGGACAAAACGACCGCGGTCACCGTGGCGAAGGCGGTCATCTGCTCGTCGCTGTTCAAGGCGGCGATGTTCGGCGCGGACGCCAACTGGGGCCGGGTGCTGTGTGCCATCGGCTACAGCGGAGCGGCGACGGACGTGGAGAGGATCGATGTAGATTTCGTTTCAGACGCCGGCCGGATCGCTGTGTGCCGTATGGGGCGCGGCGTGCCCTTCTCTGAGGAGGAGGCCAAGCGCGTGCTCAGTGAGAAGGAGATCCGTGTGCTGATCGGACTGAACAGCGGCGACGCACAGGCCGTGGCATGGGGCTGCGACCTGACCTACGACTACGTAAAGATCAACGGCGACTACAGGACCTGAGGAGGCGGATACGATGGAAGAGCAGATCAGCGCGACCAATGCCATGCGGGCGGAGATGCTTACACAGGCGCTGCCCTATCTGCAGAAATACAGAGGAAAGGTCATCGCCATCAAGTACGGCGGCAACGCGATGCAGAGCGAGGAACTCAAGCGCATGGTCATGGGAGACGCAGTCCTGCTGAGCATGGTGGGCATCAAGGTGGTCATCATCCATGGCGGAGGACCGGAAATCACGGACATGCTCAAGCGTATCGGGAAGAAGAGCGAATTCGTCGACGGACTCCGGGTCACGGACAAGGAGAGCGCCGGCATCGTTCAGATGGTGCTGGCGGGAAAAGTGAACAAGGACCTGGTCAACATCCTGCAGAACTGCGGCGGCAAGGCCATTGGCCTGTCCGGCATCGACGGTCACCTCCTGGAGGCAACGGTGAAGGACGAACGGCTGGGCTATGTGGGAGAGATCACCCAGGTGAATATAGATGTCGTCAATGACGTGCTGGAAAAGGGATATATCCCGGTCATTTCCACCGTGGGATGTGACCGCGAGGGCAATGTGTATAACATCAATGCAGATACCGCAGCCGCTCGCATTTCAGGAATGCTGCAGGCTGAAAGCCTTATCATGATGACGGACATCCGGGGCGTCCTGGAGCGTCAGGACGATCCGGACAGCCTGATCCGGAAGATCTATGTGAGCGATGCCCGGCATCTGATGAATCAGGGAATCATCACGGGCGGTATGATCCCGAAGGTGGAATGTTGCATAGAGGCGATCCGGCGCGGGGTGAAGAAGGTGTTCGTGATCGACGGACGCGTGCCTCACTGCACTCTCCTGGAAATCTTCACCGATGAAGGCATGGGCACCATGTTCGTAGGAGGGTGACAGATGACGGTAAAAGAACTGGACGCGGCATATGTCGCGCATACATATAACCGCTTTCCCGTAGAGATCGTCGACGGGAAAGGGAGCCTCGTATATGACGAGGCGGGAAAGGAGTACATCGACCTGGGAACCGGAATCGCCGCCAATATTTTCGGCGTGGCTGACGAGGAATGGGTCGAGGCTGTGAGCCGGCAGCTCAACCGGGTGCAGCATACCTCCAACCTGTACTATCACGAACCCGGGGCAAAACTGGCAGAACTGCTGTGTGACAGGACCGGTATGAAGAAGGTCTTCTTCTGCAATTCCGGGGCTGAGGCCAACGAGTGCGCCATCAAGACGGCTCGCCGCCGGGCATTCCTGAAATACGGGGACGAGAGCCACAGTACGATCATCACGCTGAAAAACAGTTTCCACGGCCGTACGATTACCACGCTAGCAGCCACGGGACAGGATGGCTTCCACACGGATTTCGGCCCGTTCACCTCCGGCTTCGTGTATGCCGACCCGGAGGATACGGAACAGCTGGCACGGCTGGTGAAGGAGAACGGATGCTGTGCTATCATGATGGAACTGATCCAGGGCGAGAGCGGAGTCACAGTCCTGAGCCGGGAGTATGTTGACGCCGTGCTCAGGATCGCCTCAGAAAATGATCTGCTTGTCATTACCGATGAGGTGCAGACCGGCAACGGGCGCACCGGAAAACTGTATGCGTGGATGCACTACGGGTTCGTGCCGGACATCATGACCACGGCCAAGGGCTTGGGCGGCGGGCTTCCGATCGGCGCCTGCCTGCTTGGGGAGAAAGTGCAGGATGTACTGACACCGGGGAGCCACGGATCCACCTTCGGAGCCAACCCCGTCTGCTGCGCCGGCGCGGTGAACGTGCTGCAGCGTCTGGATGACGGCCTGCTGGCCGGCGTCGAAGTGCGCGGCGCGTATATCCGGGAGCAGCTGGAAGGCACGCCCGGCGTGAAGAGCGTGACGGGCATGGGCCTTATGATCGGTATCGAGAGTGTGCGGCCTGCCGCTGAGGTGGCCGCTGCCTGTATCGGCAGGGGCGTTCTGGTGCTGACGGCCAAGACGAAAGTGAGGCTCCTTCCCGCTCTGAATATCCCCATGAAACTGCTCGCAGAAGCGATCGACGTTCTGAAGGAGGAACTGGCGAAATGAAACATCTGCTGAAACTGAAGGACCTGACGAAAAACGAGATCAACGAGGTGCTGAACCTCGCTGATCAGCTGAAGTTCGAACGGAAGAACGGCATCGCCCACCCGCTGCTGGCCGGCAAGACACTGGGTATGATCTTCCAGAAATCCTCCACGAGGACGAGAGTCTCCTTTGAGACGGGCATGTATCAGCTGGGCGGAAGCGCGCTGTTCCTGTCCAACCGCGATCTGCAGATCGGGCGGGGAGAGCCTGTGATGGATACCGCCCGGGTGCTGTCCCGCTATTTGGACGGCATCATGATCCGGACCTTTGCACAGCAGGAGGTGGAGGATCTGGCGCGTTACGGGAGCATTCCCGTGATCAACGGCCTGACGGACTACTGCCATCCCTGTCAGGTGCTGGCGGACCTGATGACCATCCGCGAACTCAAGGGCGGTTTTGAAGGGCTGAAACTGACATTTATCGGCGACGGCAACAATATGGCCAACAGCCTGATCGCCGGCGGCATCACGATGGGCATGACCGTTGCGGTGGGCTGCCCCGAGAGCCATCAGCCCGATCCCGATCTGATGAAGTGGGCCGCAGAAAGCGGAAGATTCATCTGCTGCCCGGATATCTATGAGGCCGCACGGGATGCTGACGTCGTCTACACCGACGTGTGGGCTTCCATGGGGCAGGAGCAGGAGGCGAAGGAACGTGCTGCCGTCTTCGCCGGCTACTGCGTGGACGACCGCCTGATGCAGGTCGCAAAGAAGGACGCCATGGTCCAGCACTGCCTACCCGCACACCGGGGAGAGGAGATCACCGCTGAGGTGTTCGAAAGCCATGCGGACGAGATCTTCGAGGAGGCGGAGAACCGCCTGCACGCCCAGAAGGCCGTCATGGTCAAGTGCATGGGATAAGAGAAACAGACAAAAAAGCCCTGACGGTAAATCGTCAGGGCTTTATGCTGTCATAGAAGTCAGAAGAGATCGTCCTCCGTGATCTCCGGATCGGCAGGTTCCGCGGGACGCGGCACCTGAGTTCTGACATGCCGGCGCCTCCTGCGGATGCAGGCGGTGTAGAAACAGACCACGCAGCAGGAGAGGAGCAGACCGCCGATGATATCCGTCACCCAGTGGACGCCGGAAATAAGACGGGTCGCTATCATGGCGACGATCAGGATGCCGCTGATCCAGCACGCGGCTGTGCGCAGTCCGCGTGAGCCGAAGATGCTCCCGAAGCGTCCGGCGATGGCCATGCCGAACACAGAGAAGACCAGCACGGTGTGGGAGGAAGGATAGGAGGCGGCGAGTTCGCCGTCCTCCAGCACCGGACGGTAGTTGATCACGACGTACTCAAACAGTATGTACAAAAGGACGACGACCGCAAAGAAAACGTACATCCAAAGCAGTTCCCGGTCCACCCTGGCCAGACTGCGGCGGCTGATCCACTGGACGAGACCGACCACGCACAGGAGCGCCGCGACGAGCAGGGAGAGATATCCCAGCCACTCGCTGACGGTATAGCACAGGTCATTGGTCCCAATCAGATCCCGGGCAAGCCCGTTGACGGTGGAAAGTCCCACAAGGGAGCCTTCCGGCCCGATGCCCTGGACATCGATCTGGCTGATGACGAAAGTGAAAGCGATGAACAGCAGCAGGAAAATGATGCCGGCGCCTAGCGCGCGGCTGCTTTTTTTTGTTCTCATATGATACCTGCCTTTCATAGGCGCCGGGCGACGCCGCGGAATGAATGACATCTCATTATACTATATCATGCGCTTTTTGAAAAGGGGAGAAGGTCAGCGGCGCTGGCTCACCGAGGAAAGCGCCTTGAGCCTGGTCAGCAGGCGGCCTTCAGACAGGTCCGTGCGGTCGATGATATCCATGCCGAGCTCCATGGCGCGCCGGCGGGTGACGGCTCTGCACGGATAGGTGGTGATGACAGCTGCGGCGGCCATCTGTCCGCCGAAACGGTCACGAAGAACGGCCAGCTCATTTACGGCCTCAGTCTTTACGGGACAGGCTTTGCAGGAAAGGAGCAGCGGCTTGATGCCTCTGACAGCCATCACGTCGATCTCATTGGTGACCGCGTCTCTGGGGGGCAGACCGTCCCAGTTTACGACAGTGCTGACGCGCAGGTCGCCGAACAGACCGGACCGGCGGCATACGTCCCACACGTAGAGTTCAAGGAAACTGCCTACGTCCCGCAGCCAGAAACGGACGGCGGCGTCAAAGAAGCGAAAGCGCACGAAACGGCCTTCTTCCATCTCAAGATCAAGAAGGAAACCGAGGTCGGCGAGACGGGTCAGCAGGGCGGGATTCGCCGTCAGACGGTGTCCCTGAGGGCCTCTCACCTGCCATTCGCCGGAAGCCTCCATCGTGACGTTGCCGTATTTGTCCGGCGCAGAGATCTGCTGGAAGTAACTCACGGCATCTGTCCATCCGCGGCGGAAGTCGTCGCATATATCGTAGAAGCCGGAAAACTGGTCCAGATGCGACAGCAGGGCGTCTGCCTGGTCCCGTCCTTCCTGAATCTCCGCCCCTGCCATCAGGAACACGTCGCTGACAGAATAGGTCAGATCATCGGGCTGCTGCTCTATGAAATCGGCGTTCCGTATATTATAAAACCGGCTGCTGCGGCGGCTGAAGGTGAATACAGGAAGCGGTTCCTCTGCACAGAAAAGGCCGCAGGCAAACAGAACGGCGTCTGACCCTCCCGTGATATCGAGAGCGCAGTCCTCATACTCAGATGTCACACGGCGCAGGGTGTTGATCACAGGACCGACAGCCATCAGATCCGTCTTTATGAATACTACCTTTGTAGAAAGACCGCGGCGAAGGAAATACCTGCGGTAGGAATCATGCAGGGCTTTGTCCGCAGCAACGGCATCCGCACAGAGAAAAACGGTAGTCTCGGGGCAGAAGGTATCCGTGGCCAGGACGTTTTCCATGGGGCGGTCGTCAAATATCTCCAGCAGTGTTTTCATCAATCTCACCCAGTTCAGTATAGCATGACGGTCAAGCCGGCGGCCTGACGGAAAAAGAGAGCTCCCCCGCCTTGGCGGGGGAGCGTCGGATACGGAAATCAGTCGCGGCCATCCTGCAGGACGCCACAGCCGAAGTGGTCGCAGCGCAGGCAGCGGTTGGCCTCCTGCATAGCCTCTTCATAGGTGTAGGCATTCTCAACATGATCGAAATCGCAGCGGCGGATATATGCGGGACGTTCCGTGATGTTGGCACGGCCGCACGGACGCCGGTCGTTCTCCTTCGCTGGAGGTGCGGACACCTCGCAGGGGATCTTGTGATGATATCCCAGGTATTCGTCGATGTTGTGGGCAGCCACCTTTCCCGCAGCGATGGCGCGGATGGCAGTGGCAGGGCCAGTGGCGCAGTCGCCGCCGACGAAGACGCCGGGGAGTTCTTTCACTGCCGTGTCGAGGCCGGCCTGGAAGACATTCCTCTTCGCAGGCATACCGTAGTCCTCAAAAGGTTTGCTGACGATGTCCTGTCCAACGGCGATAAGGATGACCTCACAGGGGATTCTGTTGGCAGGCTTGTTTGCATCGATCGGACTGGGACGTCCGGCGGAGTCATAGACGCTGATCATCTGCGGCTGTGTGATCAGGGCGCTGCAGCAGCCGTTCTCATCCGCCTCGATGGCCTTTGGTGCTTCAAGCGTGATCAGTTCGATGCCTTCGGTGACGGCAGACTCGATCTCGCTGGCCAGGGCCGTCATATCGTCCTGACGGCGGCGGTACACGATACGCACGGCCTCCGCACCGCAGCGAAGTGCGCTGCGTGCGGCGTCCATAGCCACGTTGCCGCCTCCGATCACGACCACCGTTTTGCCGGAATAGTCGGGGATGTCACCGTTGCCTATGCGGTCGAGCATTTCAACAGCGGATTCCACGTTTTTCGCGTCCGCATTGTCCAGACGCAGCTTTTTGCCGACCTGAGCGCCGATAGCAACGAACATCGCGTCACAGCCGGCGCGGACATCTTCGATGGAGATGTCCTTTCCGACGGACACGCCGTAGCGGATCTCAATGTCTCCGGCCGCAAGGATCGCACGGATGTCTTCATCCAGACGGTCTTTCGGAAAGCGATAGTTGGGGATGCCGTAGCGGAGCATGCCGCCGCCGGCTTTCTGGCGTTCATAGACGATGACCTTGTGACCCATCTGTGCCAGAAAATACGCGCAGGTCAATCCGGCAGGGCCAGCACCGATCACCGCGACGGTCTTCCCGGTAGGAACACCGGGCGCAGGAACAGGAACAGTGTCAGCAGCCACCTGATCCACCGCGTATTTCTTCAGGCCGCGGATATTCAGCGGGGAATCGATCAGGCTCCTGCGGCAGCGCTCTTCGCAGGGATGTTCGCAGATCATGGCACAGGCGGTGGGAAGGGGATTGTCCTTCCGGATCATATTCACGGCACCGGCGTAGTCCTCCTGTCCGATCAGCGCGATGTAGGCAGGGATATCCACATGGGCGGGGCACAGATTGATGCAGGGAACTTTCTGTCCGACGGATTCAGCACACAGGCCGGTGGCGATATGGCTTTCGTATTCCTCGCGGAAGGCATCCATGCCGTTGAGGACTTCAATGGCCGCCTGATAGCCGATGGCACAGTCCGCCGTGTCGCGGATCATCTCAGCCAGTGCACGCATCTTTGCCACCGTTTTCTCAGTGGCCTTGCCTGTGATGACTTTTTTCAGCAGAGAGGCCAGCTGGGGCAGTCCGTCCCGGCAGGGGACACACTTGCCGCAGGTCTGGCTGACAGAGGCCTGAAGCAGGGCCTGCTGCACCACAAGAGGACAGGTGCCCGGCGGATACGCGCCGGCCTTGCGCTGGAAGGTCTCCAGGAAACCTCCGATCTTGGGATCATAACCTTTCGGGTCGTTCAGATAGATAGTACTCATGGCATCCTCCTGACCGGGAAACCGGGATAAACATCATAAAACATACCCCGGCCTGTCAGGACCGGGGTATCGAAAAGGCTTATCTAATTATAAGGGAGAAAACGGCGGATTGTAAAGAGTTAAATCAGACCGTTCTGCACCTTGCAGGCCTTGATCAGGTTCTTGGCCAGAAGAGCGGAGGTGATGGCGCCGACGCCGGGAACCGGAGTCTTCCAGCTGGCCTTGGCCTCCACGTCATCGGAGCAGCAGCCCAGGGTGACGATCTTCTGCTTGCCGGTCTTCTCGTTGATCACGGGCTGGCCGTTCTCGTCGAACGCCTTCTCGCGGATGACAGCGGCGTCGATGACGACGGCGCCTTCCTTGATCATGTCGGCGGTTACAGAGTTTTTGAAGGGCACGGCGCAGATGACCACGTCGGCCTGGGTGGTGTAGTCGTTCTTCACTTCGCCGTGGGTCAGGTGGTGCACGATGGACACGGTGGCGAAACGGTTGGTCAGCATCATGGCCACTGGCTTGCCGATGACGTTGGAGTTGTTGATGATGCAGACGTCAAGACCGCAGCACACATCATCCTCCTGGCCGGGCTTGGCCAGAGGCAGGGGCACGTACTTGGGACGGACGGCCGCCTTGATCTCTTCGGCGTAGTAGTCGATGACTTCCACGATAGCGCTGGCGGTGCAGGGATACAGGCCGGTGGGATCGTTGATGACCAGTTTGCCCATATTGGAGGGATTGGTGGAGTCCACGTCCTTCTCGGGGCTCAGGTTCTTGGCAATGGCCTCGTTCTCGTCGATGTTGTCCAGAGGACGGAAAGGCAGGATGCCGTGAATAGCGGGATCGGCGTTCACTTTGCGGAACAGCTCAATGTACTCCTCCTGGGAGACATCGGCGGGCAGCGCGAACACTTCCACCTCGATGCCGGCTTCTTCCATGGTCTTCGTGGCGCCCTTCTCATAGGAAAGGTCGGGGCCCTTTTCGCCCACGCGGATGATACCCAGTTTGGGGACGATGCCCTTTGCCTTCAGCTCGTCGGCCGCGGCTTTGCATTCGTCCTTGATGGCCTGAGCCACCACCTTGCAGTCTAATACGTTTGCCATAGTGAATCACTCCTCAACTTTCAGTGACGCGGCCACCGCCAGATAGATCTGTTCGGCCTTGCCGCCGTATTCTTTCAGCATATCATTGGCCCGGGCGTCCAGACGGGCAGCCGCGGACCGATCCTTAAGGGATTTCGTGTTGATGAACACGTTCAGGCTGGCGCCCTCCAGCGCAGCCTTGCAGAACAGGGCTCCCACTCCGGCGTCGCTGACGGCGAGGCGGCTGCCTTTTTCCGCGAACACTGCGATGGCATCAATGGCCTCGCAGCATTTTTCCATGATCTGAAGAGGCACATCGCAGGCCTTTACGCCCTCCTCCTCCAGAACGGCAGCCTTACGGGCTTTCTGTTCCTCGGTCTCAGCAGGAAGGGAGTAGGCGGCAGCCAGCGGGGCAAAGCCCTCGGCATCCTTGTCAATCAGGGTCAGAAGGTCGCTCTGGATCCTGAGGCATTTCGCCTGCAGTTCCTTCAGCTCCTCCTCTACGGGGATGAATTTCTTCTTGCCGATCGTCAGGCTGGCGACCATCCCGCCCAGAGCCGTTCCGACGGCTCCGACCAGAGCGCTGGCACCGCCGCCTCCCGGGACAGGGGCTTTGGAAGCCAGTTCGGCGTTGAATTCTGCCAGATTTTTATCCTGAAAACTCATTCGTTCCACCTCATAAGAGAAAAGCCGGGCTTTCGGGAAGCCCGGCTTTCAGTACTAGGATCAGAACAGGCCGGAGATCTTGCCGGTGGCGTCCACGTCGATCTTCTCGGCAGAGGGCACTTTGGGCAGACCGGGCATGGTCATGATATCACCCGTGAGGGCTACCAGGAAGCCGGCACCGGCGGAGACCTTTACGTTCCGAACGGTGACGTCGAAGTCCTTGGGAGCGCCCTTGAGGTTCTGGTCGTCGCTGAAGCTGTACTGGGTCTTGGCTACGCAGATGGGCAGCTTGTCGAACCCGAGAGCGGTCAGCTGGGCGATCTGCTTCTTGGCGTTGGCGGTGTACATCACGCTTCTGCCATGATAGATCTTGGTGACGATGGCTTCCAGTTTCTCCTCAATGGTGGCATCCAGATCGTAGGTGAAGGAGAAGTCATTGGGCTGCTCGCACAGACGGACGACTTCCTCAGCCAGGGCGATGCCGCCCTCGCCGCCCTTGGCCCACACTTCACTCAGGGCCACGTTCACGCCGTACTCCTTGCACTTGGCCTCGACCAGATCGAGTTCGGCCTTGGTGTCGGTGGGGAAGGCATTGATGGCGACCACGCAGGGAAGCTTGAAGACCTTGGTCACGTTCTCCACATGCTGCAGCAGGTTGGGCAGACCGGCCTCCAGAGCGGCCAGGTTCTCCTCGTTCAGCTCGGCCTTGGGCACGCCGCCGTGGTTCTTCAGGGCGCGCACGGTGGCGACGATGACGACGGCACTGGGCTTGAATCCGGCCTTGCGGCACTTGATGTCAAGGAACTTCTCAGCGCCGAGGTCGGCACCGAAGCCAGCTTCGGTAACGGCATAGTCACCCAGCATGAGGGCCATCTTGGTAGCCATCACGGAGTTGCAGCCGTGGGCGATGTTGGCGAAAGGACCGCCGTGCACGAACGCGGGGGTGTGCTCCAGCGTCTGCACGAGATTGGGCTTCAGGGCATCCTTCAGCAGGGCGGCGACAGCGCCTTCGGCCTTCAGGTCGCCGGCGGTCACGGGCTTTTCGTCATAGGTGTAGCCGACGACGATACGGGCCACTCTCTGCTTCAGGTCGGTGATGTCACTGCTCAGGCACAGGATAGCCATGATCTCGGAGGCAACGGTGATATCGTAGCCATCCTCGCGGGGCGTGCCGTTGACGCGGCCGCCCAGGCCGTCCGTGACGAAGCGGAGCTGACGGTCGTTCATATCCACGCAGCGTCTCCAGGTGATGCGGCGGGGATCGATGTTCAGAGCGTTGCCCTGATAGATGTGGTTGTCGAGCATGGCAGCGATCAGGTTGTTGGCAGCACCGATGGCGTGCATGTCACCGGTGAAGTGGAGGTTGATGTCCTCCATAGGAACGACCTGAGCGTATCCGCCGCCGGCCGCGCCGCCCTTGACGCCGAACACGGGGCCGAGGGAGGGCTCACGCAGAGCAACGACGACGTTCTTGCCGATCTTCCGGAGACCGTCGGCCAGACCAACGGTCGTGGTGGTCTTGCCCTCACCGGCGGGGGTGGGGTTGATGGCGGTCACGAGGATCAGCTTGCCGTACTCTCTGGGTTTGTCGGTCAGAAGGTTGTAGTCGATTTTTGCTTTGTACTTGCCGTACTGCTCGATGTACTCGTCCGGGATGCCTACCTGCTCAGCAATCTGAGTGATCGGCAGCATTTCGGATTCCTGAGCGATCTCAATGTCAGATTTGAATCCCATTTATCTTTACTCCTAACTGCTTACTTCTTGCTTTCGACTGATCAGTCGATGTAGTCCATGATGTGGGACATCTTGAGGATCTGGTTGACCTTCTCGAACTTGTTGAGAGCATACAGGTGGATGCCCTGGATGCCGCTGACTCTGTACTCGTCGATCAGGTTGCAGGTGTACTCCATGCCGGCCTTCTCGAAGTCGGCCTTCTTCTGGGCAATGGATTCCTCGGACTCGTTGGGAGCGAAGGGGTTGGGGAAGATCCAGTGGTTGGAGATGATGGAGGACAGCTCTCTGGGCATGACGCAGCCGTTACGGGACAGAGCCATGTTGATGGTGGAATCGATGGACAGAACGGGCATGATTCCCACATCGACGGGCATGGTCACGCCGGCCTTGCGGATGGCATCCATCCACCAGTGGAACTGATCCATATCCCAGCACAGCTGGGTCATGATGTAATCGGCACCCTCATCCTGCTTTTGCTTGAGGTAGGAGATGTCGGAAGCCAGGCTGCGGCAGGCAATGTGGCCCTCGGGGGAACCGGCAACGGCGATGGTGAACTTGTCGCCGAACTCCTGACGGATGAACTTGACCAACTCGGTGGCGTAGTGAAGATCGCCGCCCGTGCCCTTCCAGCCGAAAGGCAGGTCGCCGCGCAGGGCGAGGATGTGATCGATGCCGTTGTCCAGATAGGTCTGGAGCTGGTCGCGGATGCCTTCCTTGGTGTTGCCGATGCAGGTGAAGTGGGTCACGGGGATCGCCTTGGTGTTCTCCTTGACGTGCTTCAGAACCTCGAGGTTCAGACCGACGTTGCTGCCGCCGGCGCCGTAGGTGCAGGAGATGTAATCGGGATCCAGCGTGTTCAGCTGCTCCAGAACGCCGCCCTCACCGCAGAGCTTTTCCATGCCCTTCTCGGTCTTCGGGGGGAAGACTTCGAAGGAGAAAGCCATACGCTTTTTCATGATATCTACTACATTCATGGGTGATCTTCCTTTCCAAATATTGTACTCTTTAATTATGGCTGCTTTCTGATTGAACAGCTGCTGTGCCTGCGCAATGCCGGACCAGTGCAGACTGTTCTATGGTCATTATACCGATGCCAAAAATGACTGTCAATTCCATGTTTTTGTAGAATTGTGGCTAAAATTTGTATTCTCCGTCGAGGCTTACCCGAAAGAAGGTATGAACCTGAAGAAAGCAGGAAAAAAGGGGAAGAAAAGAGGAAGAAAAATGAAGCGCCGGAGAGTACGGATTCCTGTTGCAGGGCGTGAAAAACCTGCGGCCGGCGGATGATGTCCGCAGGGCCGCAGGTCATGAGGCGGGATATGCGGTCCGTCCGCCGCGTCAGGCATTCCGTCCGGCGGCGAAGGCTGCGCGGTTCAGATCCAGGAACCGGGGAGGAACGACGGCATCCAGAGCAGCCAGCCAGTCCGCCTCCGGGATCTCAGGGAAAAGGGCGGAGAGCCTGCCCATCAGCACCATGTTGACGGCCTTGGAGGAGCCTGCCTCCACGGCCATGGCAAGATAGTCACCGGCCTCCACGTCGGCTCCGGCTGCGCGCATCTTCTCCACCAGCCTGTCGGGGTAGACGGCTGCGCCGGTGATCACCGGCATGGGTTCGATCTTCTGCAGGTTCGTGACGATCTTCCCGCCGGGCTTCAGATACTCAAGCCAGCGGGCAGCTTCCAGCTGCTCAAAGGAGAGGATCACGTCGGCCTCGCCACGGTCGATGACGGGGGAGCAGACTCTGTCGCCGAAGCGGACATAGGTGACGACGCTGCCTCCCCGCTGGCTCATGCCGTGGACTTCGGATACCTTGACGTCGAAGCCCTGATCCAGGAGGACGCGGCCCAGCATCTTGCTGGCAAGCAGGGTGCCCTGCCCGCCGACGCCAACGATCATGATATTCGTGCATGCCATACGATCGTCTCCTCTCATTCCGCCAGTGCGCCGAAGCGGCACATCTGGGTGCATACCCCGCAGCCGATGCACTGCGTGGGATCGATGCGGGCTTTTTTATTCTGGACGGAGATGGCAGGGCAGCCGATCTTCATACAGGACCGGCAGCCGACGCACTTGTCCTCATCCACCGACAGCGGCGGCTTGTGCACCGTGCCTTTGATCATGACGCATGGCCTGCGGCTGATGATGACCGAAGGCTCCTCTGCGGCAAGTTCCTCCGTAAGAGCCTCATCCGCGGCGGCCAGATCGTAGGGATCCACCACGCGCACGCGGCGGAAGCCTACAGCATGGCACAGGGCTTCCAGGTCCACCTTGCCGGCCGGGTCGCCCCGCAGATTCTTCCCAGTGGTGGGGTTCTGCTGATGACCGGTCATTCCGGTAATGGAGTTGTCCAGAATGATCACGGTGGAATTGGTCATGTTGTACGCGATGTCTATGATTCCGGTGATGCCGGAATGGATGAAGGTGGAATCACCGATCACGCCCACGCTGTGCCGCTCGGCCTCGGGACCGATCGCTTTGTTGAAACCGTGCAGACCGGAGCAGGAGGCTCCCATGCACACGTTCAGATCCATGGAGTTCAGCGGGGCCAGTGCTCCCAGCGTGTAGCACCCGATGTCGCCGTAGACCATACAGTCGTGCTTCTTGAGCGTATAGAACATGCCCCGGTGCGGGCAGCCGGCGCACATCACCGGCGGGCGCGCGGGGATGGGGTCTTCGATCGAGACGGAAGAAGGGACGGACAGGCCAAGGCAGGAACGCACCAGATTCTGGGAGAATTCGCCGCAGACGGGAAACAGGGACTTGCCCTCGACGGCGATGCCGAGCCGGCGGCAGTGTTCCTCAAGTACCGGATCGAGTTCTTCGAGCACGATCACCCGGTCGACGGAGGCGGCGAAATCCAGGAACAGCTTCTCTGCCAGCGGGAACACCAGACCGATCTTCAGGTAGCTCGCACCGTCCCCGAACACCTCGCGGGCGTACTGGTAGGAAGTGGAGTCGCAGATGACGCCGATCTCCCTCCTGCCTGCTTCGACCCGGTTGAAAGGACAGGTCTCCGCCCAGGCGATAAGATCCTTCGTCCTTTTCTCTACGCGGACATGGGCATTGCGGGAGTTGGCAGTCATCATGACCTTGGTCGGGTCCTTGACATAGGGGACGAGGGGGACTTCCTCTCTACTGCCGGGTTCCACGACGCTCTGGGAATGGGCCACGCGCGTACACATTTTCAGGAATACGGGCGTGTTGAATTCCTCCGAAATCTCGAAGGCCGCTTTTGCAAAAGTCACGGCCTCGGCGGAGTCGGAGGGTTCCAGCATGGGGACCTTGGCGGCTTTGGCGTAATGCCTTGAGTCCTGTTCATTCTGGGAGGAATGCATGCCTGGGTCATCCGCCACGCAGATCACCAGACCGGCGTTCAGTCCCTGATAGGAGATGGAAAACAGCGGATCCGCTGCAACGTTCAGGCCGACATGCTTCATGGCGCAGGCCGCGCGGGCGCCGCCCAGGCTCGCTCCGTGAGCGGCTTCAAGGGCCACCTTCTCATTGGGAGCCCATTCGCAGTAGATCTCGTCATACAGCGCCGCCTCCTCGGTGATCTCCGTGCTGGGGGTACCCGGATAGCTGGAGATGAAACGGCAGCCGGCCTCATACAGGCCGCGTGCCACGGCTTTGTTGCCGAGCATCAGTTCTTTCATGCGGGTACCTCCTCAGATGCCGTTCTCTTTTGCCACGAGGTTCTCAGCGCCGAGCATCCTGCGCAGCTTCGGCTTCTCGATCTTTCCGGTGGCGTTGCGGGGAATATCCATGAAGATGATCTCCCGCGGGCGCTTGTAGCGGGGCAGATCCATGCAGAAGTCATTGATCTCCTGCTCCGTGCAGGTCATGCCCTCCTTGATCTCCACCACGGCGGCGGGCTTTTCGCCGGTGCGCGGGTCGGGCAGACCGATCACCGCCACGTCCTTGATCTTATTGAGATTGCGGAGGAAGTCCTCTATCTGTACGGGATAGATATTCTCGCCGCCGGAGACGATGACGTCCTTCTTACGATCGACCAGGTAGATGAAGCCCTCCTCATCCTGCATGGCCATGTCCCCGGTGAACAGCCAGCCGTCCTTCAGCACTTCAGCGGTGGCCTCGGGGTTGTTGTAATAGCAGGTCATGACGCCGGGACCCTTGACGCACAGCTCGCCCACATTGCCCTGCGCGACGGGTTCGCCGGCCTCGTCGACGATCTTGCAGGTCCAGCGGTAACCGGGCACGCCGATAGCGCCGACCTTGCGGATGTTCTCCATGCCCAGATGAACGCAGCCCGGGCCGGTGGATTCGGACAGACCGTAGTTGGTGTCGTAGTCGTGGTTCGGGAAGTATTGCTTCCACCGCCGTACAAGAGAGGGGGGCACCGGCTGCGCACCGATATGCATCAGGCGCCATTGATCCAGATGGTAATCCTCCAGCCGGATGTCGCCGCGGTCCAGAGCGTCCAGGATATCCTGGGCCCAGGGGACCAGCAGCCATACGATCGTGCACCGTTCCTCGGAGACGGCACGGAGGATAGTATCGGGCGAGGTGCCCTTCAGCAGGACGGCCCGGGACCCGGCGATCAGGCTCCCCATCCAGTGGAACTTGGCGCCGGTGTGGTACAGAGGCGGGATACAGAGGAAAACATCGTTCCGTCCCGTGGCGTGGTGTTTCTGCTCCATCTCCGCCGCCTGGATCAGGCTGCGGTGCTTATGCAGGATGGCTTTCGGAAAGCCGGTGGTGCCGGAGGAGAAGTAGATGGCGCCTTCGTCATCCTCGGTCAGTCGGATACCGGGGGAACGGCTGGAGCAGTCCTCCACCAGTTCACGGTAGCTTTCGGCAAAAGGCGGGCATCCGTCACCGAAGTAGATCAGCATGCGACCTTTCATGAGACGCTCGGCGTTGCGCTCGATACGCCCGATGAAGGCGGCGTCAAAGATCAGGCAGACGGTGTCCGCCAGTTCGGCGCAGTAGAGGATCTCGCTCGCGTCATATCTGAAATTGAAAGGAACGGCGATAGCCCCGGTCTTCAGTACACCGAAGTAGATGGGCAGCCATTCCAGGCAGTTGTACATGAGGATGGCGACTTTGTCGCCTTTTTTGATGCCGCGGCTGAGCAGCATGTTGGCGAAGCGGTTGGCCTTCTCGTCAAAGACGCTCCAGGTGATCTCCCTGCGGTACGGTGCGTACCGGGTGGGCTCGATCAGGCTGAATTCCTTCCAGGACAGCCGGCGGCTGTCGGGTTCCTCGGGGTTGAGCTCTACGAGAGCCACCTCATCGGGATAGAGCGCGGCATTGCGCTCCAGCAGTTCTGTCACTACCATTTCCTGTGTTCTCCGTTTCCTTCGGCCGCATCTCGGCCGGATAATGCACCACATTATATCCCCTTGTCCGGGTTTTGTCCACACAATTCTTCAGCGCTTTACACCGCTGAAGAATCGCGGCGGAAAAGATCCCGGGGCGGATGCCCCGGGACCGGTATGCCGAGGGATGATCTCACTGCTGCGGAGCGCCGCTTTTCTTGTCACCGCCGGAGCCGCCGTGGTGCCTGCGCCGGAAGTTCCGGTTCTTGACCGGCTTCGCACCTGCCTGACGGGCGGTGTCGGATCCGGGCTCCTGTCCGGCGTTCTTCGGACGCTGCTCCTTTGCTCCTTCGCGGGGGGCGCCGCCTTTGGAGCGGTGACGGTTCTGATGGCTTTTCTGAGCGTGGGGGTGGTTCTTGCCGGCGACCGCCTCGGGCGCCGCTTTTGCGGCGGCTTCTCCGGCGGCTTCGGGACGGCTGCCGCCCTGGCCTGCGCCGCGGCGGTTCCTGTTCCGGTTCCGGCGGTTTTTCCCCTGGGAGGGTTTCTCCGGCCGCGGTTCTTCGGGCATGGGCTGTTCGGGCACGGTCCCGTCGGCGAAGACAAAGGGATCCTCTTCCCGTTTCGGCTGGGGCTGTTCCTCCAGTCGGGAGCGCCGGATGCGGGACGGAGCAAAGCCCGCCTCCTCCAGCCGGCCGGCGTCACGGGCGGCTATATATTCTGCCCGGCGCGCTTTCCCGCCCAGGATCTCCAGTTCGTCGAAGGGGTAGGTCTTCGGAATGGTGTCCCCGGAGTCCTCCAGACGCACCTTGGCGTAACCGCGGAGAAGGTTGATGTTCACGACCGTCCCCTTGCCACCCGGTGTGTCCACAAATGCGTCCACCTTGGGGGCCTGCTTCACGAGGTCCTCATAGGCGACCTGCTCGTATTTCAGGCAGCACATCAGGCGCCCGCAGGTGCCGGAGATCTTGGCAGGGTTCAGGGACAGGCCCTGTGTCTTGGCCATCTTGATGGAAACGGGATGGAAATCATCCATGAACTGACGGCAGCAGAAGGGACGGCCGCATATGCCGAGCCCGCCCAGCATCTTTGCTTCGTCACGTACGCCGATCTGGCGCAGTTCGATACGGGTGTGGAACACGCTCGCAAGGTCTTTGACCAGCTCACGGAAGTCCACGCGGCCTTCGGAGGTGAAGAAGAAGAGGATCTTCGAGCCGTCGAAGCTGTACTCCACGTCCACCAGTTTCATATCCATACCGCGCTCGGCGATCTTCTCCTGGCAGATGCGGAAGGCTTCGGCTTCCCGGGCCTCATTCTGCTCGAACCGGCGCCGGTCTTCCTCGTTGGCGACCCGCAGGACGGGACGGAGAGGAGGCACTACGCGGGAGTCATCCACCCAGTGGTTGCCCCAGGTGCATACGGCATACTCCGGACCTTTGCTTGTCTCCACGATCACGGGATCTCCGTCGGTGACGGTGTTGCCGTTAGGGGCAAAGAAATACGTCTTGCCCTTGTTTTTAAATCGGATGCTTACGATCTCAGTCAAAATACGTTCCTCATTTCACAGATTGCCGGCAGGAGCCGTCAGACAGGCGGTGAGCATGCCGACGATGTAGCCGGTGTTCAGATTGTGGACGCGGTACATTTCCGCGCGATCCAGCGCCCGGTCCAGCCGGGACCACATGGCGGGGGAGAGACGCCCGTCAGCCATGCGCGCCGGTGCCAGTCCGGCGGCGGCGTCCAGGAAGCGGAAAAAAGTCTCCCGGCCTTCTTTTTTCATGTCCAGTCCGCTCAGGAAGGCGGCTGCCTCCGCAGGAGACGATGCCAGAAGCTCCAGAAAACGCTCGGCATCTGCCAGCGCCTGACTGTCAAAGGCCGGGTCGTCGGGGACCCGGAGCTGGGCACACCGGGAACGCACCGTGGGAAGAAAGACGGAGGGATCTGCCACCGGCAGGATGAATGCGCAGTGGGGAGGGGGATCCTCCAGAGTCTTCAGCAGGGCGTTCTGGGCAGCGGCGTTCATCCGTTCCCCGTCCGTCAGGATATACACTTTGCGGCCGGCTTCATTGGGCATCACGGCACTGTCCGCACAGACGGCGCGGATCAGCTCGACCGGGAACACGGCTTTGTCTGCCGGCTTGCCCCGGCGGATGATGTCCGGGTGCACGCCACGGAACGCCTTCCTGCAGTCGGCGCACAGTCCGCACGGGACGGTCCCGGAGGAAGAGCACACCAGAGCGGCGGCCAGCCGGTCCGTGAATGTGTCACGCTGTGTGCCGTCCGGTCCCACTACGAGATAGGCGTGCAGCAGGCGTCCGGAGTCGAAGACGGCGGATGAGCCGGTATTCAGTTCCTGATCTGGCTGGCTCATGGATGCCTCCCGGTACAGAATAGAAGAATAGATCTGTATACTGATATAAATATCATTCTACCCCCGGAAACGGGTTTCGTCAACAGCGCACCGGACGACGCCAGCGGGGAAGCCGCTTCAGAACGGAGGTTTTCTTTCGGGTCTGCGTCTTTTTCGGAGGGTTTTCTGTTGCCTGCACGTGATGCCTGTGATAAAATACCTTAATTAGTCAGTCCCTGAAGAGGGACCGGCGAGAGGAGGTCTGAAGGTTGGAGAAAAACACGTTTTACATCACAACTCCCATTTACTATCCGTCGGATAAGCTTCACATAGGGCACACTTACTGCACCGTGGCCACTGACGCGTTCGCACGCTACAAGAGAATGCGCGGCTATGATGTCATGTTCCTGACCGGAACCGATGAGCACGGACAGAAGATCGAGGACAAGGCAAAGGCCAAAGGCATCACTCCGAAGCAGTTCGTCGACGAGATCGTGGAGGGTCCCCGGGGCATCCTGGATCTCTGGAAGCTGATGAACATCTCCAACGACAGGTTCATCCGCACGACAGACGATTACCACGTGGAAGCTATCCAGAAGATATTCAAGAAGATGTACGAGAACGGTGACATCTACAAGGGAACGTACAAAGGCATGTACTGCACACCGTGCGAATCCTTCTGGACGGAGAGCCAGCTGGTGGACGGCAAGTGTCCCGACTGCGGGCGCGAGGTCCATGCCGCGGAGGAGGAGGCATATTTCTTCCGCCTCTCCAAATATGCGGGACGGGTGCGTGAACTGCTGACAACAACGGATTTCCTGGAACCGAAGAGCCGTGTAAACGAGATGGTGAACAACTTTATCGACCCTGGCCTGGAGGATCTGTGTGTCTCCCGCACCAGTTTCACCTGGGGCATCCCGGTGGACTTCGATCCCGGCCACGTCGTGTACGTGTGGGTCGATGCACTGTTCAACTATGCCACCGCGATGGGCTATATGAACGACCGCCATCATGATTTCGAAAAATACTGGCCGGCGGACGTGCATGTGGTGGGGAAAGAGATCGTACGCTTTCACTCCATCATCTGGCCGGCCATGCTGATGAGCGTGGACCTGCCCCTGCCTAAGAAGGTGTTCGGCCACGGCTGGCTGGTGCTCAACGGAGAAAAGATGAGCAAGAGCCGCGGCAACATCGTGGATCCCTATCTGCTGGCCGAACGCTACGGGGTCGATGCGCTCCGCTTCTTCCTGCTGCGCACATTCCCCTTCGGGTCCGACGGCAATTTCACCAATGAACTGCTCATCTCCACGATCAACACCGACCTTGCCAACGATCTGGGCAACCTTGTGTCCCGCACGACGGCCATGGTGCTGAAGTACTTTGGCGGAGCGGTACCGGAGGAACGAGCCTCCGGCGAACCGGACGGGGAACTGGAAGAGATGATCGTGTCCCTGCGTGACAGATACGCTGCGGCTATGGATACATTCGCGCCCCAGACGGCTCTGGCGGAAGTC
The DNA here is from genome assembly GCA_017540565.1 of Oscillospiraceae bacterium. Taxonomy (GTDB): domain Bacteria; phylum Bacillota; class Clostridia; order Oscillospirales; family Oscillospiraceae; genus Alloscillospira. Next base: position 3,211 of record JAFYAU010000035.1, on the reverse strand, counting down.
TTCCGGCTGATCTCCCGGGCCAACAAGTATATCGACGAGACGGCCCCCTGGGTCCTGGCGAAGGACGAGACGAACAGAGCCCGCCTGGCCGGGGTGATGTACCACCTGCTGGAGGCCATCCGCGTATCGGCGATCCTTCTTACGCCCTTCATGCCGGAAAGCTGCTCGAAGATCTTCGCGCAGATCGGCGCAGAGGGAGAAACCGTTACCTGGGAGGCGGCTGCCCGCTTCGGTGCACTGCCCGTCGGTGCGCGTGTGACAAAGGGGGAGACCCTGTTCCCCCGCATCGATGTTTCAAAGGAGCTGGAGGAGCTGGAAAAACTCGAGCAGAAGGCTGCTCCTGCAGCCCCGGTACCGGCACCCGTCACTATCGACGAGTTCGCAAAGGTGAAGATGACGGTCTGCAAGGTGCTGACCTGCGAGAACGTGAAGAAGAGCGAGAAACTGCTGAAGTTTACCCTGGACGACGGCAGCGGCACGCCGCGGCAGATCCTGTCCGGCATCGCGAAATACTACAGGGCGGAGGATCTGGTCGGAAAGACGGTGGTCGCCGTGACCAACCTGCCTCCCAGAAAGATGATGGGCCAGGAGAGCAACGGAATGATCCTGTCCGCGGAAAAGGACGGGAAACTCAATCTTCTGATCCTGGACGATGCGATCCCCGCCGGAGCCGAGCTCTGCTGAACAGCGGCCGGAGACTTGCAGAAAAAGAATAATGGATAGGAGGGACCCCATGAGAACAGTGAGACTGGGAAAGACGGAACTGACGGTCAGCAAGAACGGATTCGGCGCCCTGCCGATCCAGCGCATCAGCACGTCGGAAGCGGTATACCTTCTGCAGAAGGCTTTCTACAACGGATTCACCTATTTCGACACCGCCAGATGGTACACTGACAGCGAGGAGAAGCTGGGCGAGGCCTTCGCCCACACACGCGACCGGCTCGTGATCAGTACGAAGACCGGAGCCCAGAACGCGGCGGATTTCTGGCAGGATCTGGAAACCAGCCTGAGGAACCTGAAGACGGACCACGTGGATATCTACCAGTTCCATAATCCCTCCTTCTGCCCTGTGCCCGGGGGAGAGGACGGCCTGTATGACGCCGCACTGGAGGCTAAAAAGCAGGGCAAGATCCTGCATATCGGCATCACAAACCACCGCCTGGCCGTGGCCAGGGAGGCGATCGCCTCCGGACTCTACGAGACACTGCAGTTCCCCTTCAGCTATCTGGCAGGAGAACAGGAACTGGATCTGGTGGAATCCTGCCGGAAAGCGGATATGGGATTCATAGCAATGAAAGGCCTGTCAGGCGGCCTGATCACGGATTCCGCCGCTGCCTACGCATTCATGACTCAGTTCGAAAACGTGGCTCCCATCTGGGGCGTCCAGCGCGAGAGCGAACTCGACGAGTTTATCTCACACGGGACCGATGAGCCTCTGCTCACAGAGGAGATGAAGGCGAAGATCGAGCGGGACAAGAAGGAACTGGCCGGGGATTTCTGCCGCGGCTGCGGTTACTGCCTGCCCTGCCCTCAGGGGATCCGCATCAACGACTGTGCCCGCATGGGCCTGATGTTGCGCCGTGCGCCGTCCGCCGGCTGGCTGACTGAGCAGTGGAAGACAGAGATGAAGAAGATCGAGACTTGCCTCAACTGCGGTCAGTGCGCATCCCGCTGCCCGTACGGCCTGGATACACCGGCGCTGCTGAAGAAGAACCTTGAGGATTACCGGACGAACTTCTGCCCGGATCTGTAAAGGGAGGGAGAGCGCATATGGGAAAATGGGATGACTGCATCATCCTCTCGGAGGACATGGAATACCCGGCGGCCCGGCCTCTGCCGTGGCTGGCCAGACTGGACGACCAGCCGGTGTTCACATGCAGCTACTCCATCCACTGGAACATGCCCTTTGACGAGACAGCAAAACCGAAACTGCCGGAAGGCGTGCGCGAGGTCGGACATCCGCCCCACATGCACAAGGAGAACGAGATCATCTTCCTCCTGGGCGGAAACCCGGACGATCCGTATGATCTCGGCGCGGAGGTGGAGATGTGCATCGGGCCGGAGATGGAGAAACATGTGATCACCCGCAGCTGCTGCCTGCGTATCCCGGGGGGAACGCCCCACGGGTTCTACCATGTGAACAGATGTACCCGCCCGTGGATGTTCATCGAGGTGCAGGAGGCCAACCCGAAGACGGAAAAATTCCTCTGGGAATATCTCACGCCGGAAGAGATCGAATCCATACCGGAGAATGTGAGACCCTTCTGGCAGGACGTCGGATTTGATGACTGAGCACTATATAACGAAATAACATATACAGAACTGAGACAGCGAAAGGAGCAGACCATGTTTTACGAGACCGAAAAGAACGACCACGGCCTGGCCAGGCCGCCCTTCAAATCCATCGCCGTGCCACGGCCCATCGGATGGATCTCCACCCTGGACGAGAACGGTAACGCTAATCTGGCTCCGTACAGCCAGTTTACCAACCTGACCTTCGATCCGCCGTATATTCTCCTGTCCGTCAATCAGGGGATCGACGCGCTGCGGAAGGACACAACGAACAACATTGAGCGCACCGGCGAGTTTGTGCACAACATGGTCACTTACGATCTGATGCAGCAGATGAACACCACCGCTGCCGCTTTCCCTCCTGAGGTGGACGAGTTTGAAGCAGCCGGTCTGACCAAAGCGCCGTCCGTACTGGTCAAACCCTGGCGTGTGGCGGAGTCTCCCGTCCAGCTGGAGTGCAAGTATGTACAGACCATCCGCCTGCCCGGCACCAGCTGTGTCGGTTCCGCGGACATCATCATCGGGAAGGTCGTAGGTGTGCACATCAAGGACGAGTTCATTATGCCCGACGGCAAGCTGGACATACTCAAGATCAAGCCCCTTGCACGGATGGGTTACAGCGACTATACCTGCGTTGACAGAATCTTCACGATCGAACCCTCCACCGCGGCAGGAGATAATGAGGAGCGCACGCTTGGCCTGGAAGGCGCCACCGGAGCGTTCAACAAATGAATTACTGATTGCCATAAACGGGAGACCGGCAGCGGTCTCCCGTTTTTTGTAGCGTAAAACCACTCGCTAGGCGAGTGGTTCGGGAAAGCTTAAGCGATGAAGAAGGAATAAAAAACTCCTTTTGCGATATAATCGAGCTGCGGTCTGCAACTGCAGCAAGAAGAGCAAAAGGAGGACATTCAGGATG
>JAFYAU010000034.1 GCA_017540565.1 Oscillospiraceae bacterium | reverse complement strand
GTAACAGCCCCCGAGTAGGGGGCTGCCAGTAATAGTGGTGTGGTTGTCAGGCCTTCTCGGTGCCCCCTTAAGGGGGCAACCACAGGAGATAGGCCCTTATAGGGCTTGGCCAAACCACCCGTTCAACGGGTGGTCATGATTCAGAACCCATGGACTTGCAGGCAGATTTGATCCGGCTATTCTTGCAATCATGACCGGAAGCTGAGCACATCGGAGACGATGTGCTCATTTTTCATCTTCGATCATGATATAGATTAGCGCTATTGCCAAGTATTCCTATAGGATATTAGACAGCGCCGAACGCTTCGGGTATACTGAACCCGACATTTGAGAGTTCCGACGGCGGCTTTCATTCGGCCGTTGCATCACGCCGGACGATCTCGAGACCAGCATCACAGGAAAGGAGGCAGTCGAAATGAAGAGCAAATTCCAGACGCTGCTCAGAAGCAATTTCCGATGTGGACGAATGCTGCACTCCCGGGCTGAAAGATGGGCCGGGTGCGTCGCTGCACCCTGTTTCCGCCGGCGCTGACGCCGGCGGATTGCCTGACCGACCATCAGCCCGGGAGCGCAGCAGCGCTGCCGGGCGCTTTTTTATCCGGCAATTCAAACTGATTCCAAGAGATAACCAGGAGGTTAACTACCATGAAAAAGACGATTTTACTGATCCTTGCCGCAGTCCTCATCCTTACGCTTCTCTCCGCCTGCGGCAGTTCTTCCACTTCCGCCGCGCAGCCGAAGATAGACGCAGCCGATACAAAGGCCGAGAGCGAGGGAACTCCCGAAGGACATGGCGTTCGCAAGATCATCGCCGCAACGTCCGGCGGCCCCCGGCCACTCATCTATACGGATGAGAACGACCAGCTGACTGGCCACAATGTCGCTATCCTGAAAGCGGTGTTCGACCGCCTTCCGCAGTATGAGCTGGAGTTTGCCCATGTGAGCGATCTGGGCTCCATCCTGACAGGCGTGAATTCCGGGCTCTATCAGCTGGGCTTCAACAATCTGGCGAAAAACGCGGAGCGCGAGAAACTCGTGCAATACACCGACCCCATCATGGTCAATGATTATCTCATCGTGCTGAACAAGGATCTGGGCATTACGGAATTCAATGGCCTGCAGGACCTCGCCGGCCTCCGCTGCTACGGCAGCGCCGGAAACGACAAGACGACTCTGCTGGAGGACTGGAACGAGGAGCATCCAGACCAGCAGATCAACATCAACTATGCCTCCGTCGACATCGTCGCGAACCTGCAGGATGTGGAGTCAGGCCGTATTGATTTTACGGTCATCGACGCACCGATGTTCAATGGTTACTATCAGCCGGAATACCAACTGGACGTTGTGTCCTTCAGCCTCAAGGGACGGACCTCCACGAAATACTCCTATTTCGTTGTGGCCTACGGTGATGACCAGCTGCTGGCGGATGTCAACGGGGCGCTTGCCGAGATCTTTGCGGACGGCACCTCCACCGCAATCTGCCAGGAATACCTGGGCAAGGATTTCACCCCCGGCATCGCGGACAAGTGAGTGACACGCCATGGGAGTTCTGTTTGACTGGAAGCTCGTCTTCTCGCAGATACCGGATATCCTCCGATATCTGCCCACGACGGTCGAGCTGACACTGGTCGCGACCTTTATCGGGTATGCGATCGGCCTGCTTCTCGCTCTCGTCAAGATCCACAGGGTGCCGGTGCTGCGGCAGCTCGCGGCGTTCTTTATCTCCATCATTCGCGGAACGCCGATCCTGGTGCAGCTCTATATCACTTACTATGGCATTCCGCTCACCCTGAAGTATATCAACCTGATCCACGGTACCAACTACAATATCAACAGCATTCCGCCGGTGATCTTCGCCATCATCGCTCTCGGCCTCAATCAGTCCGCTTTCGATTCGGAGATCATCCGCGCCGCGATCCAGTCTGTGGACAATGGGCAGCTCGAGGCGGCCCGGGCGCTGGGCATGACCGGTGGCCAGGTCCTCCGGCGGGTCATCCTGCCGCAGGCGGTGACGGTGGCGCTGCCCTCTCTGGGCAATTCCCTGATCGGCCTGATCAAGGGCACTTCTCTGGCGTTCACCGTCGCCGTCATCGATATGACGGCACAGGGCCGCATCCTGGCGGGACGGAATTTCCGATATTTTGAGGCCTACTGCTCGCTTGCGATCATCTATTGGGTCATCACCATCGCGCTGGAAAAACTGTTCAAGTATCTGGAGAAGCGCTTTTCCGTTCCGGAGGAGGCGCCGGCGGCGGAGAAAAAGGTCGCTGGCCTGATCCGGGCGTTCCGCGCGTCACGCAATGCCGCGCCGAGGGATGGGCTGAAGCTGCCGGAGCCGGAGGAGAACGTATGAGCTATATCGAGATTCGCGGCCTGAAAAAGCGATTCGGCGACAATGTGGTGCTGGACGGCATCGACCTCGACATCGAAAAGGGCGAGGTCGTGGCGGTCATCGGCCCCTCGGGGACCGGGAAGTCCACGCTGCTTCGTTCGCTGAACCTGTTGGAGACCCCGGAGGCCGGCACGTTCAAAATCGGCGGCGAAACCTATCAGCTCACGACGAAAAAGAGCGCGGAGAAACGCGCGCTCCGTCAGCAGACGGAGATGGTCTTTCAGCAGTTCAATCTGTTCCGGAACCGCAACGTCCTGGAAAACGTCATGGAGGGGCTGACCACCGTTAAGAAGCTTCCAAAGGACGAGGCGGGGAGACGGGCGCTCACGCAGCTGGAGAAGGTGGATATGCTGGACCGGCTCCACCACTATCCGCGGCATCTCTCCGGCGGTCAGCAGCAGCGTGTGGCCATCGCACGCGCGCTCGCCATGGAGCCGAAGCTCCTGCTGATGGACGAGCCCACATCGGCGCTGGATCCCGAGTTGGTCGGCGAGGTCCTGGTGACGATCCGCAAGGCGGCGCAGGAGGGCAACACCTGCCTGCTTGTCACCCATGAAATGAACTTTGTGAAGAGCGTCGCCTCCCGGATCGTCTTTCTGGAAAACGGAAAGATCGTCGCGCAGGGCACGCCGCGGGAGATATTTGATAACCCGCAGAATGAACGGCTGAAGCAGTTCCTGAATAAAATCAACATGCTGGAATCCATGGAATATGTGATATGAGGAAGGGGCGAAAATCATGAAGATCATCTCTGTCGATATATTGAAACTAAGCCGCAACAATTCCGGTGGCCAGACCCCGGTGCTTGTGCGCATCAACACGGACGAGGGCATCTACGGGTACGGAGAGGCCGGCGTTTCCATCGGAGATTACTCGCTGGGCTGCATCGAGCTGCTGCGCGGCTTTGCCCGGCAGCTGATCGGACGGGACCCGCTGGAAAATGACGTGATCTACGCACAGCTCATCAGCGGCTTCTGGGCCCAGGGGAACGGCGGCGTGATACTGGCAGCCATTTCCGCCGTCGATACAGCCCTCTGGGATATCAAAGGGAAGTATTTTGGCGTTCCGCTCTATGTGCTGCTGGGTGGAAAGCATCGTGACAGGATCCGCGCCTACGCCAGCCAGCTCCAGAACGGCTGGAAATATGAAGACTTCATCGGAGCACCGGGCGACCTGGAGTTCCTGAAGGACGCCTGCCGCAGCGCGGTCGAGGAGGGCTATGACTGCATCAAGGTCGATTTTGTGGCAAAGCATCTCGATGGTACCCGGATCGACCGGAACGAGGGGAAGACGCACCTTTCCGTGCGGACGATGCGTGAGATCGAGCAGAAGCTGGAGGCGGTGCGGGAGGTGATCGGCCCGGATGTGGAGCTGATCCTGGAAAATCACTGCATCACCGGCGCCAATACGGCGATCCAGTTCGGCAAACTGGCGCAGAATTACGATCCGATCCTGCTGGAGGAGCCTGCAAACCCATCCGACGTGCTTGACTACGAGCGCATCCGCGACGCAGTCGATATTCCTCTGGCCACCGGCGAGCGCATCTATACCCGGAGGGGCTTCCTCCCCCTGCTGGAGCGGGGACTGCTGGAAACGATCCAGCCCGATCTCGGCAACTGCGGCGGCATTACAGAGGGGCGCAAGATCGCGGATCTAGCCGAGACCTTCGGCGCCACCGTGCAGACGCATACCTGCAATACGCCGCTGTCCGTCGCCCTAGCCCTGCAGCTGGAGGCGGCCATACCGAACTTTATCATTCACGAGCACCACACCACCAACACCTTCCGGCACAATACGGAGAGCTTCATTTACGATTATCAGCCCGTGAACGGCTATTTTGAGCTCCCGACGCTGCCGGGCATCGGCAATGAGCCGACGGAAAAAACGCTCAGGGAGGCGGAGATCATCACGGTCAGGCCGTGAGTCCGCAGCCACCCGGAGCTTCAAGAGAAGGAAACCATCATGGGAATCGAAATCAGAAAAAGCATCTGCCGCATCTGTTCCCGGGGCTGTCCCATCGATGTGGAGATGTGCGGCGACGCCATCGGGCAGATCACACCGAGCAATCCCCAGACGGGCGGCCAGCTTTGCGCGCTGGGCTATGCCTACAGGGAATACATCGAGCGCCCGGACCGGATCCGGACGCCCCTGCGCCGTGTGGGAGAGCGGGGCGGGGGAGAATGGGAACCCATTTCCTGGGAGGAGGCATACCGGGAGATAGCGGAGCGGCTTTTGAAGCTCCGGGCGGACTACGGCGCAGATACCGTGGCCTTCTATACCGGCTACACCAAATGGTACCGCCCGGTGTTCCAGCGCTTTGTCCACTCCTTCGGCACGCTGAACTACGGAACGGAGAGCAGTGCCTGTCACCAGTCCTACCGCATGGCGAGCGAGCTGAACTTCGGCGCGCTGACCATGCCGGATATCCGGAACTCGGACCTCTTCATCGGCTGGGCGTACAACCCTTTTTTCAGCGGCAACTCTCAGGGTAACCCGCTGAAAGACTTCCGCGAGCGCGGCGGACGCGTCATCATCGTCGACCCCAAATACACCCCCGCAGCGAAGTTCGCGGACATCCATCTGCGGCCGGATCCGGGGACAGACGGCGCGCTGGCGCACTTTTTCGGGAATTACCTGATCGAGCACGGGAAGACAGATGCGGACTACATTGCCGCCTATGTGCACGGGTTCCCGGCCTATCGGCGCTACGTCAGACAGTTTACGCTGGAGAAGACCGCCCGCCTCACGAATATCCCCGCCGAGACGCTGCTGGCTGCCGCGGAAATGATCGCAGATTCCCCGGTGTTCAGCATCAGCATCTCCGGCGCGGCTATCCCGCACCACAGAAACGGCATGCAGAACTGCCGCGCGATCCAGGCGCTGCTGGCCATCACGGGCAATTTTGACGCGGAGGGCGGCAACCTTCCGGTGGAATACCCGGTGGATTCCATGAATCTGAAAGTGGAGTGGGACAAGTTTGTGGACGAGACCCGCCCGCTTTCGGAGGACGGCAGCGGCTATCAGAACTCCGTCGCCTGGCATCGGAGGAACCCCGGCTTCCGCACAGCCGGACGGAGGACCTGCAAGCCTAAGATCGGTTCGGGCCGCTTTCCGCTCTGGGGGCAGATTGTGGACGAGTTTCAGAGCATGGACCTGGCACGGCAGATCCTGGAGGGCACGCCTTACCCCGTTCGAGCGGTCTTCGCACTGGGCATGAACCGCAGGATGTTCGTCGAAAACGAAAAGCTCATGGAGGCGCTGGGGAAACTGGACTTCTTCGTTGATGTGGACATCTTCTGGACCGACGCGGCGAAGGTGGCGGACATCGTACTCCCCGCCTGTACCTCAGTCGAGCGCGCAGAGCTGGTCTGCACCGGACCGACGGTCCGCTACGTCAGCCCCGTCATCAAACCCCTTTACCAGTCCAAATCCGACGCTGACATCCTATGTGAGCTGGCCGACGTGATGGAGCTGGAGGATCCGCTCCTGCGCCGGGGCTATGAGGCCGTCGTCCGTCATGTGATGATGAAGATCGGCCTGACCTTCGACGAACTGAAATCCTCCGGCGCAGCGACGAAAATCCCCGGAAAGGTGCCGTATTCCCCAGGCAGCAGTCTGCGGCTCGGCCTGCGGACGCCGACGGGGAAAATCGAACTGTATTCCGAGACCATTGCGGGGATCCCGGAGGAATACGGCCTGAACCCCCTGCCGACTTACCGGGAAAGCCTTCCGCGCAAGGGAAAAGCGGCTTACCCGCTGACACTGGTGGCGGGCTCGCGCATCTCCACGCGCTTCCATTCCCGGTTCCACGGCGTCCGCTCTGCGGATCACTTCCGCCCGGCCCCCTCCGCGGAACTGCACCCCGCGGACGCTGAGGCACTGGGTATCCGCCAGGGCGACGCCATCGCGATCTCAACGACCACGGGTACTATTCATGTGCGCGCCGAGCTGACGAAGGCAGCAAAGCGCGGCACTGTGTTCATGTTCCAGAGCTATGCCGATGAAGCCGACGTCAACCGCATCATCGGCCGGAACCATCTGGACCCCTATTCCGGGTTTCCTGGCTACCGGAGCGTGCGCTGCAGAGTGGAGGTGGAACAGGCGGAATGAAGATTCACTTCACCTTTCACCCGGAGCGTTGCGTCGGCTGCGGCGCCTGCGTGATGGCCTGCATCAACAAGAACAGCATCGATGTTGCGAAACAGCAGCCGTATCGCCTTTTGAAGCGCAACGAGTACGGCGACGGCGCGGCGCTGAACATCACCTGGTTCGTCCACGGCTGCATGCACTGCTCCGGGCATCCCTGTGCCACGGCCTGTCCGAAAGGCTGCTTTGCCGTGGACAGAGAGACCGGGCTTGTGCATCTGAACAATACCGGGTGCGTCGGATGCCGCCGCTGCGAAAAGGCCTGCCCCTTTGAGGCTATCCAACTGATCGGGAGGCGGGCGGAAAAATGCAACGGCTGCGCTGAGCGCCTGCGACGGGGCCAGCTTCCGCTGTGCGTGCAGGCCTGCCCACGGCAGGCGCTGACAGCGGATGAGAAAAACCGTGTCGTATCGGACGGCCTCGCTGCGCTCCAGGAGGAGATGGCAGAATTCCTCCGGCGACAGCAAAAACGGTAAACCGTATCCCTCCAGGCAGACACATTTGGAGCGAGCTTTAAACCGTTGACCCAAAGACCGTTGGGAGATACAAGGGGAATGTCGCCAGAGAACGCATCCTGGAGATTGCCCCGGACGGTTCGATGAATACATGTGAAGCCATGAGGGATCTTGCCGGATTAGAAAAGAGACAAGAACAGCGGGACAAGGAGGACAGTTATGGAAAACCGCTTCAAAACGATCACAGCGGCAGAATTTGCCGCCCTTGACCGGTCAAAGTATACTCTCATCGATCTGCGGGACCCCGAGGACCTGATCGTCAGCGGGATCGAAGGAGCGATCAATATCCCTTATGAGCAGTTTGCCGGAGCAATCGATACCGTGCCGGCGGACAAGCCGGTGATCGTCTTCTGCTACACCGGAGAATCCAGTGAAGAGATCGCGGAACTTCTTGCCGCCCGCGGGTATGACGTTGCTCAGGTGGCAGGCGGTTACGGCGCGTACCGCCGGGTTGCGGAAACCGGCGGTACGGAAACGCCGGGGACGGCGGAACGGGTGTTCATCGACGCCAGGGGCCTGAAATGCCCGGGTCCCATCGTGAAGGTCGCGGACTATCTGCGGGACAGGCCGGAAGGAACAGCAGTCCATGTGGAAGCAACGGAGGACGCATTCTATTCCGACATTCAGATCTGGTGCGAACGTACGGGAAACCGGCTGGATGCGATCTCGTTCAATGACGGGGTAATTCGCGCGGATATCACCAGACGCACCATCCGCGGATCTGCCGTACAGGCGGCAGATCAGAATGACAAGACCTTTGTCGTCTTTTCGGGGGACCTTGACAAGACCATCGCTGCTTTCATCATGGCGAACGGAGCCGCCGCCATGGGCAGGAAAGTCACGATTTTCTTTACCTTCTGGGGGCTGAATATCCTGCGCAGGCCTGAAAAAGTAAGGGTGAAAAAGTCGTTCATCGAAAAAGTGTTCGGGATCATGATGCCTCGCGGCACGAAGAAGCTCGGTCTCTCCCGCATGAACATGGGAGGAATGGGGGCAAAGATGATCCGCAGCATTATGAAAAGCAAAGGCGTCAGCTCCCTGGAAGAGCTGATCGAGTCAGCCATAGAGCACGGGGTGCGGCTGGTGGCCTGTCAGATGTCGATGGACATCATGGGGATTCAAAAGGAGGAACTGATCGACGGCGTTGAGCTTGGCGGCGTATCGACTTTCCTGGGTTCCGGAGAGAAGTCGGATATGAGCCTGTTTGTATGAGAGAGCCGGACAGGGCGGGATCCTATGACAGGATAAAACGCTCTATGCGCTGTAATACAGTTCAGCAGGAAGTGTGACAATACCGGCACCCGGAAAGCCGCAGAGACAGAATATCCGATGAGAATGGGGAGATCTTCCTTTGACGGGAGGTCTCCTTTCCTGCATGGTCCGGGAAGAAAAGCGGTTTCGGGCATGAGATGCGAACAATTATCTGGACACATCAGCATAACATTGTGTTATACTGAAGAAAAAAGACCCGAAGGAGGCCCAACAATGTATAAGCTCAAACCCATGACGGAACGTGTGAAACAGACGCGTGAGAAATACCGCAGCACCACGCCGCGGGTGGACATTTCCCGCTACAGACTCATCACCGAGTTCTATCAGCAGAACCCCGGCCTGAGCGGGCAGCTCCTCAGAGCAAACGCCATGAGGTACATCTACGAGAACATCCCCCTGAGGGTGGAGGACGAGGATGTTATCGTAGGCGCCCTGGGCACCACCTTCCGCGCCTGCTCCTATTATCCTGAATACGGCGCAAGCACGCTTGCCAACGAGATCAGGACCGGCAACATCTCCAGCCGGAAGTACGATCCCTATACCATTGATCCGGAAGACGGACAGTATGTCATCGACACGGCCGAATTCTGGGACAAGAACTGTCTCCGCGCGAAGACGAACGCCTATCTGATGGACGGATTTCTGGCTCACGACGGCTCCGGCGTCACCACCCAGAGGGCCTCGCACCCCGACGGCGGTCCCGTGGGGCATCTGTGCACCAACTACAACCGCGCCATCCGCAAGGGGTTCGGAGCCATCAAGGCCGAAGCGGAGGAGAAGATGCGCGCAATCGAAGAAGCCGGCGCTTACGGCGACAGCATCGAGAAATACTACTTCTACAAATCCATCGCCATCGTCTGCGACGGCATGATCACACTGACTAAGCGCTATGCCCGGAAAGTGGAGGAGATGGCCGCCGCCGAGACGCGGCCCGAGAGGAAGAAAGAACTGGAAATGATGGCCAGATCCCTCAACTGGGTAACGGAGAACCCTGCGAGGAATTTCCACGAGGCGCTGCAGGGGCTGTTCCTCTACCAGCTCTGTCTGGCTTTCGAGGGAAACATGCACGGCATGAGCTGGGGCCGTCTCGACCAGTATCTGGGCGATTTCTATGAGAAGGACATCGCCGACAGTACCCTGACGCCGGAATACGCGCAGGAGATGCTCGATCTGTTCTACCTCAAGGTTGCGGAAATGAACAAGTTCTGGGGCGATTCCGGGGAATACGGCGTACCGGGCTATACCTCCGGCCAGCTCATCACCATCGGCGGCGTGGATCCCGAAACGGGAGAGGACGCCACCAATGCCGTTACCTACATGTGCCTGCAGTCCTCCGGCCGCCTGGTGCTGCACGATCCCCCTACGGCTCTGCGCATCCACAAGAACATGCCGGACGAACTGTGGGAGGCCGGTATCGAGACCACCAAGATCTGCGGCGGAGTTCCCAGCCTGGAGAACGACGAAGTCATCATCCCGTCCCTTTTAGACCGCGGTCTGCCCCTGCAGAGCGCCCGGAACTACTGCCTGGTGGGCTGCGTGGAACCCGGCGGCTGCGGCGACGAATGGAGCGCGTGCGGCGGCACCGGCGGCGGTGACTTCTTCAATATGGCCAATGCCCTGCTGGTGGGCATCAACAACGGCGTCAATCCCATGCCGGCCTACGACTGGTTCAGCAAGAAGATGCTTCCCACCGTTCAGTCCGGTCCGGCCACCGGCTATCTGAAGGACTTCACTTCCTTCGATCAGGTGCTGGACGCCTATAAGCAGCAGGTGGAATTCTTCGTCAAGATGCATATCAGCCTGACCAACAGCTTCGAGTATATCGCCCGTCAGTTCATGCCCCTGCCGGTGGTCTCCTCCACCATGGAAGGGTGCATGGAGAAAGGTGCCGACGTCATGTGGGGCGGCGCGAAATACAACTCCACCGGCATCGCCGGCGTGGGCATCGGAAACCTGGCCGATTCCCTGCAGATGATCAAGCGCCTGTGCTTCGACGAGAAGACGAAGCGCTGCACTCCCGCGGAAATGTATGACGCCCTCATGAACAACTGGAAGGGCCACGAAGAGCTGTATGACTACATCGTGAATGAAGCGCCGCACTACGGCAACGGCGACCCTGAGGCGGACGACTTGGTCCGCTGGGCTTCCGACGTGTTTGCAGAGGCCGTGAAGAAAGGATCAAGTATTCGCGGCGGCGGCTGGAGCGCGGGTCTCTGGCCAGTGACCACCAACGTGGCCTTCGGCCTGACCACCGCTGCTACACCCGACGGCCGGAAAAGCGGCGAACCGCTGGCCGACGGCATCTCCCCGCGGCAGGGTTCGGATAAAAACGGACCCACCTGTGTGCTGAGCAGCGTGGGTAACATCGACTGCCGCCAGTTCGCCAACGGCACGCTGCTGAACCTGAAGTTCAGTCCCAGCTGCCTGAACGGAGCCGACGGTATCGAAAAGCTGCGGCAGCTCCTCGAGACCTATTTCTTCGACATGATGGGCATGGAGGTCCAGATCAATGTCATCTCCACTGCCACCATGCGTGCGGCCCAGCAGGACCCGGACAAATACAAGGATCTGGTGGTGCGTATTGCGGGATTCTCCGTCTATTTCGTGGAGATGCACCGTACCGGACAGAACGACCTGATCTCCCGTACCGAACTGAGCATGTAAAACTGCCGTTTTCACGGCGGCCTGAACTTCTTAGAAGGGAGTGTGGATAATGGATCATACGGGATTCCTTGACCTTCTGGAACGCAGACGGTCCTGCCGGAGGTTCACGCCGGAAAAACTGGACCGGGAGACGATCGGCCGGCTGCTGCTGGCGGCCTGCGGGGCGCCGGTGGGAAGCAACCGGAACGAGGACATCCATATCACCGTCGTGGAAGACCGGGCTGTGCTGGATGAACTTGCTGCAGCGATGAAGCGGCGGAGAGAGGACCGGGAGGCGCTGAGGCTCATCACGGAAAAGATCCCGGACCGGAGCGCGGCCGCAGAGGATGTATTCGATCCCTTCTACGGGGCGCCGGCTGTGTTCATCGTTTCGCACCGCGTACAGGATCTGCAGCCGGGCATCGAATATGCCAACGTGATGAGCGTGGCGATGATGATGCATCTGGAGGCGACGGAACTCGGCCTGGGCAGCGTTTTCATGTGGGGTTCACTGGAGGCCATGCGCATGTATCCGGAATATGACAGGACTTCAGAGCTCCGTCTTCCGGAAGGGTTTCAGCCGCTTCTCGGACTTGCCGTGGGACATCCTGCGATACCTCTGGAATCGAAGGAAATACTGCCGGATAAATTCGGTGTGAACGCACTGCCGGAATGAACAACGGGGAAAACCAGAAGAAAAAATGAAAACGGGAGGCTCCCATGCGGGAGCCTCCCGTTTTTACGCTGATATACAAATGAAAGGCTGTGTATTTCGCGTTAAACCGCGGCGGAGATGTTCTCCGTTCCGCTTTCGGACCGAAGCATGTCAGCCAGGCCGGAGGCAAGGCTTGCAGGTTCCACGTCCGTGGCGTTCACGGCGTAATCATAAGCTCTGGCATAGCCCCAGTTCCGGTTGCCGTTGCGATAGTAGCGGCTGCGCGCACGGTCCATGCGCTTGAGCTGCCTGCGGGCAGCAGCAGGACCGATCTGCCTTGTTTCGGCGAGCTGCGCGGCGCGCTGTTCGGGATCCGCGTGCACGTAGATCTTCACGCAGTTCTCATTCTGCATGGCCTGGGAGCCGAAGCGGTCCACCAGGATGCAGGGACCCTGAGCGGCGAGAGAACGGCAGGCGGCCAGCTGGGCGGAGACCATGGCGCCGGTGCTGGGCAGACGGACGGAGGCGTCGTCGGAAGCGGCAAAGTCGTAGGCGGCGACAACGCTGCGGCCGTCGTAGCGCTGCAGGAGGGATTCCTGAATGCCGCTGATGTTCGCGGCTTCCGCCAGGATCTCAGTGCTGTAGCAGGGGATCCCGAGTTCGCCGGCGAGAGCCGCGGCAAGTTCCTCGGCTCCGGAGCAGACTTCGCTGTCGATGGTGATGACCGGGGAGCCGGATCTGGAGACCTCGTGGTTGACCAGACGGATGTGACGGACGCGGTTCCCGAGGATCAGGCCGACGCCGCAGCAGACGAGGGAGGCGGCGATACCTGCGAACAGAGGATCGATCCCGGCAGGCAGCTTCAGTACGGTGCCGAACAGAAGAACGACGATCGGACCGGTGATGATGCCCGCCATGGCGCAGCGGTGGTTAACCTTGCCCTTCAGCCACAGTGCGCAGATCATGGGTACGAAGACGACCGCGCCGCGCAGGCCCATGGACATGAAGGCGAAGTTCAGGATGGTGTCTCCGAGAGAACCGGAGGAGAGGACAACGCCGAGAAGAAGAGTCAGAACGATGATCGCCTTGCCAACGAGGCTTCCCGTCTTCGGATTGGCGACTCTGTCGGAGAAACGCTGCAGGATGTCTCTGCGGATGATGGTGGAGATGCCCATGGCAAGTCCTGCGCCAGTGCCTACCACGGCGATGAACAGGGTGCCGAGAAGCAGGCCGCTCAGGACCGGGGGCAGGTAGGTGGTAGCGAAGGCGGTCAGAGCCGTCTTAGCAACGATGCCGGGGTGGTTGGCCCGCATGAACAGACCCACCAGGATCCCGCCGACGCCGATGGGAGGGATGAGGAACGCGCTCACGAGCGTCCCGCGGCGGGCAGCCGCATCGGACTTTCCGGAGAGCACTGCCTGAGCGTAGGTCTGGGTGGTCAGCACGCCCAGGATCAGGGAGAGGGCGGCACCGCCGTCCTTGCCGATACCGCGGGCGAACAGGCTGCCAAAGCGGACTGCGTCAGGGTTGTCGATGGAGGAAACGAGGTGCAGGAAACCAGTCAGCCCGCCGGTGAGGATCAGCACCATGACGCCGCAGCCGATCATGGACAGATACAGCAGGGCGAGTTTCAGGATGCCGGTGACGCCGGCGCCGCGCGTTCCGCCGAAGATCACGTACAGCGTCATGAAGGCGGCGGTGATCAGCAGGGCGGGCACGAGGCCGAGAGCGGGAGCTACAACGGCGATGACGGCCGTACCGGCAATGAGCTGGGAGATCACGTTGATGAAGGTGCCGACGCTGCTGAGCAGAGAAGCGGCAAGACCGGCCGCGGGGCCGAACTCCTTCGCCAGGATCCCGATGAGAGTGCCGCTGCCGGAGCGGCGCCAGGGGCCGACAAAGCCCAGGGCGAGCACCAGGCAGGCCAGACCGCCTCCCAGGGTGAACCACCAGGCGGACATGCCGTAGTTATAGGCCAGCTGCGCCGTGCCTACCGTGGCGGAGCCGCCCACCAGGGTCCCCATGATGAGGCCGGCGACGACGACGCTGCCGCTCTTGGCGGAGGCGCTTTTCTTTCTCATTCCGCTGAAGATCGCCAGAAGGGCGATGCCCAGGACGCTGACCAGAAGGCCGGCAAGTTGTGCGGGTGACAGTTCCATAACAGAAAGCATCTCGATTCTACAGGATAATAATGCGTGTCCCCGGATAGCGGGGAAAGGGGAAAGATCAGACGGCCTTGACGTCCTGGCTCTCAGCCAGTTTCTCTCCGGTCATGGTCTCCAGGAAGCCGAAAACGGTGTGGGTCACGGTGTGAATGCCGGCGTCAGAGGAGTTCACGCTGATGTCATAGCTGTCAGCCTCGCCCCAGGTCTTGTGGGCGCCGCGGTAGTATCTCCGGTAGGCGCGGTCTTCCTTGTGGAGCTTCTTCTCCATCTGCTCCTCGGAAACGCCCTCCTGCTCGGCAAGACGTGCGCAGCGGTCGGCGAAGTCGGAGTGGATGTAGATGCTGACATGGTCCTGCGTGCCTTCCATGGCCATGGAGGCGTGGCGGTCGACCAGAACGCAGGGTCCCTGGGCGGCGAGAGCACGGCAGGCTTCGACCTGGGCGGTGACGAACTCGGAAGCGGGACGCATCTTCAGGGAAGCGGTGTCCTCTGCGAGCAGGTCATAGGCGGCGTGCACCTGGTGTCCGTCATAGCGGTGCATCAGACGGGCGGGGATGCCGCTGATCTCGGAAGCCTTGTCCAGGATCTCCTCGGCGTAGCAGGGGATATGCAGCTGCTCGGCCAGCTCGCGGGCAACAGCCTCGCCGTTGGAACCCAGTTCGGTGTCGATCGTGATGATCATGCTGTTCTTGTTGATTTTCATTGTTCTTTCCAGCCTTTCTGATTCTGATATAGTGGTTGTCTTTATATTAAAATCAATTTGATTTTGATGACGGGAATGCGATGAGGTTGTCTGCCGGGGGTTCCGGGCTGCCGGAAGATGCGTTTCCGGGGGATGCGGCGTCTTTCTCGCGGTGGAAGGCCTCGAGGTAGACGATGTCGGCCTGTTTGATCAGACGCTGCGTTTTTGCGTCGGTACGGTGGATCAGCCTCTCCTGCGTGACGGTCTCCAGATACCGGATGATATGCGCTGCCAGGATCTCAGGCGGCACGGTGCTGGTGTTTACGGTCATGTCATAGCTGGAGGCTTTGCCCCACTTGGAAAACGCCCGGCGGAAGTTCACGTCGTGCAGACGGTCCTCCCTGTCAAAACTCCTCCTGGCCTTTTCAAGGCTGAAACCCCGTCGGAGTGCATATTCATAGAGGCGCCGGCCTCTTTCCGCCTGGACGAAGACACGGAAATGATCCTGATGATCGGCCAGCGCCGCACCGGAATGGTGATCCACCAGCACGCACGGCCCCTGCTCCGCCAGTTCCCTGCAGGCTGCAATCTGGGCGAGCAGGAACGCGCGTGCGGGCGGGATGTGCATTTCGTCTTCGCCGGAGGCGGTCAGATCGAAGGCGCTGCGGACGGGCTTTGACTCGTATCGTTTAAGAAGCTTTCGGGAAATCCCGCTGATGCGCCACGCCTCTTCAAGGATCTCGTCCGTATGACACGGGATGCGAAGTTTTTTTGCCAGAGACCGCGCGACGGCTTCCGTGCCTGCGCAAAGCTCACCTTCCACGGTGAGGACCAGGTGATCCCGGTTGATCTTCATGGCGTCCGTTCTCCTTTGAAATAGAAAAAACCGGCTATCGGAGATACACAATCCGTCTTCGATAGCCGGCTCATAATCCGCTTTCCGCGTTCTTTTGGAACGCCCGTAGACACGACGGCAGGTATTACTGTTTAGTTTTCTGTTCTGCGATGTAATCCTCGTATTTGCTGAAGACCATGCGCATGGCGGTCTCCAGGGCGCGTTTCGCGTTGCCGTGGTAATGTTCCTCAAAGGTCTCCATCAGATCGTCCGGACCGTCGTTGAGGTTGTAGCCGACCAGCAGCTGGGAGACGAACCGTCTCGCAATGCTGGTGACCATGGAAGCTTCCGCTTCCAGGATGATCCCGCTTCGCTTGTCAAAAAGGATCGCGACGGCGAGGAACTGATATACGGTCTCCGCCGTGGTGTTGTTCGGCAGCTTGGCGTAGCCGGACAGCAGTACGGTATTCTGTTCCTGCGTATCGATCACCTCTTTTCAGCGGTCTGATGACAAAAGAAAAGGCAAAAGCCCATGCATACACATCGCAAAGCTTTTGCCGGCTTCCCATCGGATTATCGACTGCTTTTGGCAGCCGCTCCAGTAAGAACGACACCTGATGTCGCGTTAATTTTGCTCTTTCGGGGTATGAAAGTCAACCTTCAGTCTGCATAAAAAACAGAGAGGAAACAAAAATAGTTTTTGAAAATGTGCACAAAAGCGCAGAGCATCCTTGCGTTTTGATGCAAAGAATGAAGAACAGGAAGAAAGCGGAAAATGAAAAGGGAGACTCCCTGTACGGGAGCCTCCCTCTCTGTCGGTACGTTTACACTCTGTGCTCGGCGCGCACGATGATGTCGTTCTGCATCTCGGGCGTCATATCCACAAAGTACGCAGAGAAACCGGCGATGCGAACCACAAGGTTGTGGTAGTTCTCCGGATGCTCCTGCGCCTTCCGCAGAGTCTCGGCGTCCACCACGTTGTACTGGATCTCCATGCCGCCCTGGTCGAAGTAGACCTTGGTCATGTCCTCCAGTTTGGTGATGCCGTCGTCGCCCCGCAGGGATGTGGGATGGATCTTCAGGTTCAGCGCCATGCCGTCCATGTAGTGGCTGTGATCGAACTGCGTGGCGGACATGAACACCGCGGTCGGCCCGCACACGTCGCGGCCCTGGCAGGGGCTGGAGGCGTCGGCGATCGGATCGCCCGTCTTGCGTCCGTCAGGGGTGGCCCAGGTGATCTCACCCTGTACCACGTGGTCGGAAGCGCCGAACGTGCCGCACTTGTAGGTGGTGCAGCGGCAGGTGGAGAAGGCTCTCGTGATGTTGTAGTACAGATCCATCACGTAGGTCATCTGCGCGTCGGCGTACGGATCGGCATTGCCGTAGTGCGGGACCTCGTTCAGCACGCGCTGACGCAGAGCCTCATGGCCTTCCCAGTTGTCCAGAATGGCCTTGAGGAATTCCTCGCGGGAAACGATCTTCTTGTCGTACACCATGTACTTCAAAGCGGTCAGGCTGTCCGCCGTAGTGGCAAGGCCGGTGGCCGTGCCGCCGTAGCTGTTGTACTTGGCGCCGCCCTCGGAAACGTCCTTGCCGGACTCCAGGCAGCCTTCGGTGGAGATGGAGAGGTTCGGGAAGGGGAATACCCGCGGATACTCGTGCTCTGACAGGTTGTTCAGGGAGGCGGACCAGGTCAGCATCCATGTGCAGATCTTCTCGAACGCAGCCTTCACGTCCTCGAACGTCTCCATATCGGTCAGGTAGCCGGAACGCACCTTCGCGGGGCACTGGGCGCCGTTGATCGGGTTGATGCCGTCATTGATGGCCATGACCAGGGCAATGGCCCAGAAGATGCCGTTGTGTCCCATGGCGGAGCCGTTGGGAGCGGGGTAGTCATTGCCGAAGCCGGTGATCTCCTGACAGCCGATGAATGCGAAATTCCGTGCGTCCTCCAGGGAGAAGCCCAGTTCTTTCATGATGGCTGGCACGATGACCTCGTCGTTCTGCAGCAGCGGCAGGCCGCCCACGCGGGTGGCCGCTGCGATGGCGCAGTCCCACATCTCCTTCGGGGTGTTCTTCGTCACGCGCAGGGAGACCGTCGGATCGTGCAGATCCAGACGGGCCATGGTCTCCAGCACCATGTAGGAAACAGGGTTCACCGCATCCTCGCCGGTCTCGGGATCCATGCCGCCGATGGTGGTGTGCTGGAAGGAGTTGCCGATGCCGGCGGTCTGGGCAGTCTTGCCGAAGCCGCCGTGGTAGAAGGTGTTGATCTTCAGGAAGAAGCCGTCCACGTATTCCTGGGCTTCGTCCATCGTGATGCGGCCGGCTTCCAGGTCGGCCTTCAGGAACGGCCAGGTGTACTGGTCGAAACGGCCCATGCTGATGACGCCGGGATCGTTCTCGGCCTTCAGGAACACGTCGTACATCATGGCCATCTGGCAGGCCTCCCAGAAGGTGCGGGGGGTCTCGGTGGCGATCCAGTCCAGACTCTCGGCACGGCTGGCGTACTCGGCCTTCTTTGCGGGATCATCAGCCTTTTCCGCCAGTTCTCTGGCAAGATCGGCATAGCGGCGGGTCAGGGTGATGGCACCGTCGCAGGCAACCGTGGCGGCCTTGTAGAACATGTACTTGCCGATATCGTTGCCCATGATGTTGCCTTCGTGCTCATCGAGCCAGTCCTGCGCGCGCTTGCGGATGGCGCCGTAGCCTTGCTTGATGATGTTCTGATAGCCGGGAGTAAGATGTCCGGGGGGCATGTAGATGGGCCAGCCGCCGATCTTTCCGGACGGATTGGCCTGCAGGACGAACAGCTCGTCCACACCGTCGGGGAGCCATTCCTTGGCTTCCCAGCCGCCCTGGATCTGAGCGCGCTCTTTTGCGATCTCGCGCAGTTCCTTCAGGTCCTCAGGCGAAATGGCCATCAGCTGGTGGGAGTAGAAGGGATCGTCCTCCGGCGCGTGGTGCAGACCGTCCTCGCGGATGGGCCAGGTGTTTTCGATGTCAGCGCCCAGCCACATCATGCCGCCGGCGCCGCCCCAGCCCTTGAAGCCCAGACCGCCGAAGAAATACTCGTCCGGCTGGATGTTCAGGGGCATGCGCTCCAGAACGTAAAGGGAGATGTAGGGCTTCTGCAGCATCGGGGGATACTTGATGTACTTTTTCAGCGCTTCCAGCTGCAGTCTCGCCTTGACGGCGTCAGAAACTATGAGCCTGTCGCGCACCGCGTCACGCAGCCGTGCCACGCGCTCGGTATAGGGTTTGAAAGTATACATGGCGTTTCTCCTTTCTGAGGGGTTATTTCCATCCATATTATTTTATCATATCTTCTTCTGCGAAACAACTTTTTTGCGCCGGAGAAAAGCAACACACCGGTTCGCAGTGCCTATTATCCGGCTCGGGGATGCGACTGAATCGCATGCGTTTCAGATACTGTGCGGCTGTATAGCGCAGCCAAGGGCGCGTGCTGAAGGATCAGCGCCGGCCCATCGGATGCCGGTATCTGTTTCATGGCCATTCTCCTCACGGATTCAGCTTTTTGTGATGCGTCCGTAAAAAGACGACGGCCCTTTTTCATTATGATCCCCGAAACTTTCTCTGCCCATCTCCAGCGGAAGGGGAATGGGCGGCGGAGTGGAATGTCAGCCGTATCCGTGGTATACTTGACGTGAAAGAATAACTGCCGATGTCAGCGGAAACAGACGGGAGGAATACCATGAACAGCAGCAGTGCGGATCTGCCGAACGGTTATGAGGAACTGATCCGGAAGGGACTGGCAGCGGCACGGTCGTTTTCCGGCAGAATGTCCTGCGGTCAGGGGAGCCGCGAGGAGAAGACCGCACGCCTGAAACATGAGTTAAGGACTGCTGACGCCATCATGATCGGCGCCGGCGCCGGACTGTCCACGGCGGCCGGCCTCACCTACGGCGGAGAGCGTTTTGAGCGCTGGTTCCCGGATTTCGCCGCCCGTTTCGGTATCAGGGACATGTATTCCGGAGGCTTTTATCCGTTCCCGGATGATGAGACGCGCTGGGCATGGTGGGCGAGAAACATCTACTGCAACCGGTATCTCGATCCGCCGAAACCGACGTTCCGGAATCTCCTGTCCGTGCTGGAAGGAAAGGATTATTTCGTGATCACGACCAATGTGGATCATCAGTTCCAGCGGGCCGGTTTTGACAAGAGCCGCCTGTTCTATACACAGGGCGACTACGGCCTTTTCCAGAGCACGGATCCGAAGAACCGGAAGACGTATGACAACGAGCCGTGGGTCATGAAGGCCATGGAGGCGCAGGGGTTCGTCCGCAGCGCGGACGGCGTGTTCCGGATTCCGGAGGACGGAACGCTCCGCATGTCTATCCCGACAGAGCTGATCCCGAGGTGCCCGGACGACGGATCGCCTGCGACCACCAACCTCCGCGTGGACGATTCCTTCACTGAGGATGAAGGCTGGCACAGAGCCTCCGCCGCATGCGCCGGATTTATCAGGGAGCACACCG
The DNA here is from genome assembly GCA_017540565.1 of Oscillospiraceae bacterium. Lineage (GTDB taxonomy): Bacteria > Bacillota > Clostridia > Oscillospirales > Oscillospiraceae > Alloscillospira. The sequence continues at coordinate 108,782 of JAFYAU010000034.1, read as the reverse complement.
GGCAGCGCGTGCTGTATCTGGAGATCGGTATCGGATTGAATACGCCGGTCATCATCAAGTATCCCTTCTGGGGGCTGACAGCAGAGCAGCCGGAGGCCGTTTACGCCTGCCTGAACCACGGAGAGGCCTTCTGTCCGGAACAGATCGAAGAGCGGTCGATCTGCCTGGACGGCGATGCGGACGAACTGCTTGTTCTGTTGGCGGAGTGAATCCGGACATGGTTCCCGCAGATCAAATATGATTACGGAGCACGCAAAGACAGCGCCCGGCCGCCAGACGGCCGGGCGCTGAAACATTCCTGCGGTTCAGTACCAGTTGTAAATATAGAAGTTGTTTCCCTCCTCCATGATATGGGCGTTGATCATCAGGGAATAACGGGCGGGATCGACGGACGTATCATAATACTCGAAAACGATCCTGGCATCGGGTGCTGTCTCACCGTCGGGCGTCGTCGTCTTTCTGATCACCTCGGTGATCCGCCCGCCGGATCTCGTCACTTCGAAGACGTAATCGATGCCTGCCTGATCCCGCCGGCTGAATCAGACGAAGGGTTCGGAAGCGACAGCAGCGGCAATGCAAAAGAGTGAACGAAAAGCACAGGGAGGATCCCGCAGAGGATCAGGCCTGTGCTTTTGCTTTATCATTAGACCGGCAATGCGTCTGTATTCCATCGATCTTCCCGCCGAAAAGCCGAAGGCGGAAATGAAAGAGTGAAATGTATTCGCGAACCCGTGTGTTTCACGGGAGCAGATGGTATAATAACTGTTGGGAAAGAAAGACCGGCAGTCAGCATACGGAGAATCCGGGAGGAAAACAGATGAACACTTATATGGCGATGCAGACCAATACCATGCTGGCTTATCTGTCCTCTTTTGAATCGGCCATGGTCATGGCTGCAAAAAAGGACGACGGGAAGATGGACAGACGTGAGCAGAAACAGATTGAGGAGATTCGCCGTGCTTCCGAACAGTTCAGAAAAAGCCTGACGAAGATCAAGGAATCCTGAGCGGCGGGAGCAGCGGCGGCATTCCGGATTGACCGGATATATGACAGAAGTATGCATACAGGAAGTGGATGGAAGAATATGGTCGTGATAGAAGAGATCCCCGTGAACGGACTTGATGAGTTCTGGGACGCGCATATACGTTATCTGGTCGAGGACGGCATCATCTCCGATGAGGAGGATATTGAGTATTTTACCGGAAACGAGTACAGGGAAATCCTGAAGGAACATATGCTCCGGGAGACGGACAGGCATCACATGGTCTGGTTCGTAAGGGAAACACAGAGGATCGGCGCGGCCTCTTTCTGCACGTACCGGAGCGAGGGCGGGAAGTGCTTCATCCTGGATTTCTGGGTTTTTCCCGGGTTCCGGGGAAACGGAACGGGGCACCGATGCTTCGAGGCACTGAGAAAATACGCGGAGGCGGACGGGGCTCTGTATTACGAGATCAACAGCGAGAAAGAGGACTCCGTCAGGTTCTGGAAGTCGCTGGGATTCACGGAGAACGGCAGGGACGAGTACGACATGCCGCTGATGATTAAGAGATAAGGACAGGATGGATACGGAGGTGGAGAAAGCGGATCAGATCATCATTCACGTGGATATGGACGCTTTCTTCGCGGCCGTTGAGGTGCGGGACGACCCGTCCCTGCGGGGAAAGCCGCTGATCATCGGGTCGCTTCCGACGGAACGCGGCGTCGTCGCGACCTGCAGCTATGAGGCCAGAAGATACGGGGTCCATTCCGCCATGAATATCAAGGAGGCCTACAGGCTGTGCCCGAACGGCGTCTATATGCACCCGAATATCGAGAAATACAGGGCGGTTTCCGAACAGCTCCACGCCATATGGAACAGCTACGCCACGGCACTGGAGAGCGTAGCCTATGACGAGGCATATCTGGATGTGAAGGAGCGCGCCGGCGACTTCGCAGGGGCCGGAAGGATCGCCCGAGAGATCAAAAGAAGGACGAGAGAAGAACTCGGACTCAGCTGCTCCGTCGGAGTCGCCTATTCCAAGACGGCGGCCAAGACCGCCAGCGAGGAGAAGAAACCGGACGGATACTTCGAGATCCTTACGCCCGGGGATTTCGTGGACCTCATCATCGACCGTGACGTGCGAACGCTGTATACCGTGGGCAGCAGGACGGCGGAAAGGCTGAGGACCAGCGGAATCCGCACGGTCCGGGACATCCGGGAAAACCCGGAGGAGGTCGTCCGCCTTCTCGGAAAGCAGGGAGAATGGATCACGGCGCTCGCGTTTGGGAAGGACGACAGGAAGGTCACTCCGTACAGGCCGGAGGATGCGAAGTCCATCAGCCGGGAGGTCACTTTTCAGAAGGATGTGAGCGATTTTGATCTCGTGAAGGACGTCCTCGTGCTTCTGGCGATCTGCGTGGAACGGAGGATGAAAAGGCACGGCCTGTACGGGAACGGAGTGACGCTGAAGATCACCTATGCCGATATGAAAGGCATCACACGGTCAAGGCAGGGATGGTCAGCCGATGGTGCCGCTGCGATATTCAGGGAGGCGGCAGACCTGCTGGAGACCGTCGACAAGAGACCGATCCGGCTGGTCGGGGTCGGCGTGTATAACCTCTCCGACGATGAGTACCGTCAGATGACGATCTACGATTATCTGGACGAGAAGGCAGCGGACAGGGAAAAGGGACGGGAGGATCTGCTGGATCTCCTGCATCGGAAATACGGCCTGGATTTCGCGGGGCATCTGGATGAGATCGAACGGGGGGAGACTCTGCACAGGACGATCGAATACATGCGCAGACACACGGGCTGAACAACAAGGCAACGACTGGAGATGCCGATGCTTCCGGCATACGGAAGGAAATACGGCGGGGCATGAGCACGGATCCAAGACGGAGGAGGAGCGGTATGAACAGAAGAAAGGTAGAGGTGACGGAAGTCGCCGGAACGATTACCAGGGCGCTGCAGAACGGCGGCGTGTATCTCAATTCCCGGGACGGGGAAAAGATCAATTCCATGGTGATCGGCTGGGGACATATCGGGAGGATATGGAACCGGCAGTGCTTTGCGGCCTACGTGCGCATGCGCCGTTATACCCGGGAACTGCTGGACAGGAATCCGGAGTTTACCGTCAGCGTGCCCGTCAACGGGCAGAGCAGAAAAGCGTTCGAGATCTGCGGCATGAAAAGCGGACGGGACATGGACAAGTTCGCCGAGGCCGGCCTGACCGCAGTGCCGGGGGAGACCGTCTCCGTTCCTGCCATCCGGGAATTCCCGCTTACGCTGGAGTGCCGGGTGATGTACCGGCAGGAGCAGGTGGCGGCGGATCTGCCTGAGGATATCCGGGCGAAGTTCTACTCCGATGAGACGGAGGACCACGTCGTCTATTACGGAGAAATCGTATCCGCCTACGTCCTGGAGGACTGAAGCGGCGCATACAGAAAGGAAGAAAGAATATGGGAAAGACAATCGTTGTTGTAAACGCCGGCCCCAGAAAGGGATGGAATACGGACTCCCTTCTGTCTGCGGCCGCCAGAGGGGCGGAGGAAGCGGGGGCTGAGATCCGGAGATTTGACCTGTTCCGGCTGGAAAGGTATACGGGATGCATCTCGTGCTTCGGATGCAAGAAGGAGAAGAACAAGGGACGCTGCGTCTGCCGCGACGGACTGACGCCGGTACTGGATGCCATTCGGGAATCCGACGGCGTGATCATCGGATCTCCGAACTACCTGTCGGAACTGACCGCCTCCTTCCGCGCCCTGTATGAGAGGCTGATCTTTCAGAGCCTTACCTACAACGTGGAGACGCCCTGCTGCCGGCAGACGGAAGTCCCCGTGCTGCTGATCATGACCAGCAACGCACCGGACACCATGTACGCCGACCTGCTGGAAAGATACCGGCAGACTCTGGACAGATTCGTCGGGCGTGCCCGGGTCCTGATCAGCGGCGACACGCTGCAGCTGAAGGACTACGGAAAGACCGACTGGCCATGGAGCATGTTCGACCCCGAGGCCAAGAAACAGAGGCATGACACGGTATTCCCGGAGGAACTGAAAAAGGCCTACGGAGCGGGAGCCGCCATGGCGCGGTAGAGCGCAGGACGCTGTAAGCAAGCGGGGCGGAAGCACCGGCAGGGGCTCCTGCCCCGCGGAACGAAAATGGAAAGCAGAGGAGAAAGAATGTGAAGATCGCAGTCAGATACTATACGAAGACGGGAAACACGAAGAGGCTGGCCGAGGCGATCGCAGAAGCGGTCGGCGTCGAGGCGCTTCCAATCAGCGAGCCGGTCGGGGAGCCGGTCGATCTCCTGTTTCTGGGCAACTCCTATTACGCATTCAGCATCGATCCCGAAGTGAGGGATTTCGTCAGGAGCCTGGACCGGAACACCGTCGGGAAGATCGTCAACTTCGGTACCGCCGCCATGCTGAATTCCACCTACAGGAAAGTGAAGGCGGAGGCGGACAGAGCCGGCGTGCCGATGGATGAACGCGAATTCCACTGCAGGGGCGAGTTCAAGGGCCTCCACAAAGGCAGGCCGGACGCATCCGATCTGAAAGCGGCAGCTGAGTTTGCGAGAAAGATCGTCGGGTGAACAGGGAAGAGGCCTTTCTACGAAAAACGCGCTCAGGCGCGGAGAGGAGCGTCCCCGCATGAAAACATAGGAGGATACGGGAATGTTTACCGCTGACATGATAGCCCCCTGCGGCCTTGACTGCAGCCTGTGCTCTATGGCGCAGAAGAAAGATGATCCATGCCCGGGATGCAACGGGCCTGCGGAGAAAAAGCCGGAATTCTGCTCCAGCTGGTGCGGGATCATGCGCTGTGAGAAGAGAAAGGACAACGGATATATATACTGCGACGAGTGCCCGGACTATCCCTGCGATGACGTGATGGAGAAGGAGAACCGTTACACGTCCCGGTATCCGCTGCGGGAATCCCCTCTGGAGAATCTGAAGATGATCCGCGAAAGGGGAATGGACGCGTTCCTGGAACAGGAGCGCCGGAACTGGTCGTGCAGGACGTGCGGAAGCCCCGTCAACGTCCACACCGGCGTGTGCAGCGGCTGCGGGACAGCAGCCGGAAATACGGAATGATATATACTGCAGGAGGTATACGGAGATGGATATGATCAGACTGAGCAACGGAGTGGAAATGCCGCAGGAGGGCTTCGGCGTCTTTCAGATCCCCGACGCGGAAGTCTGCAGGCAGGCGGTCACTGATGCGATCGGTGCCGGCTACAGGCTGATCGACACGGCCGCCCTGTACAACAATGAAGAGGCGGTAGGCACGGCCGTCCGGGAAGCGCTGGACGCCGGGACGGTGACCCGAGGAGATCTGTTCCTCACGACGAAGCTGTGGACGTGCGACGCGTCCTATGACGGAGCGAAGAAAGCTTTTGAACGCTCCGTGAGAAAGCTGGGTGTGGATTATCTGGACATGTTTATGATCCACATGCCCTACGGCGACGTCTACGGAGCCTGGAAAGCCATGGAGGAACTGTATGAGGAGGGGCGGATCAGAGCGCTGGCGGTCTCGAACTTCCAGCCCGGAAGATTTACCGAGTTTGCGGAGACTGTGCGTGTCAAGCCCCATGTCAACCAGATCGAACTGCACCCGTTCTATGCGCGGTATGATTCCATTGAGAACATGAAACAGTACGGCACTGTACCGCAGGCCTGGGGACCGCTGGCAGAGGGAAGGCACGGCATTTTCACCCATCCCGTTCTCACCGCCATCGGAAAAAGATACGGGAAGACGGCCGCCCAGACTGCGCTGAGATGGAACGTGCAGCGCGGCGTGTCCATCATCCCGAAATCCACCCACAGAGAGAGGATGGAGCAGAACATCGACATCTGGGATTTCTCCCTGACCGGGGAGGAGATGAAAGAGATCGATGCGCTCGATCTCGGACACAGCGAGATCGTCGACCACAGTGATCCGAAGGTCGTGAAGTTCTTCCTGACGATACGGCCGGAGGAATGAGGCCCCTCAAACGGAGAGAACGGGGGATCAGGAAAGTGAAAACGGGCATCGACGGACCCGGCGGAAAGCTGAAACTCATCGTTCTCCGGTATGGCCGGGGGCCCGGAATCCTCTGGATCCACGGCGGCGGGTACGCACTGGGGACAGCGGGAATGGTATACGCCTCCATGGGAAGGATACTGGCCAGAAGATTCTGCGGCACGGTAGTTTCTCCGGAATACCGGCTGGCCGGACAGGCTCCGTATCCCGCAGCTCTGGAGGATTGTTGGGCGGCCTTGAAGTACATGTACGAAAGCGCCGGCGAACTCGGCATCGACCGGAAAAGGATCGTCGTCGGCGGCGAAAGCGCCGGCGGGGGACTGGCGGCAGCCCTGTGCCTCTACGCCAGGGACAGGGGAGAGATCCCCATAGCCTTCCAGATCCCGCTGTATCCGATGCTCGACTGCGAGGATACGGATTCCTCCCGGGACAATCACGGGCATGTCTGGAACACGAAGCGGAATCACTGGGGATGGAGCAAGTATCTCGGCGGGCTGTACGGCACGGCCGGCGTGCCGCCCTACGCGAGCCCGGCCCGCGCGGAGGATCTCAGCCGCCTGCCGCCCTGCTACACTTACGTGGAGGACGGGGAGCCCTTTTATGACGAAACGCTGGCGTATGTGCGGAAGCTGAACGAGGCGGGGGTAGAAGCGCATGCGGACGTGTTCCACGGAAAGACCCACGCTTTCGATGCGCTGTTCTGGACGCGGAACGCGAGGGAAGCGAAGAAGAAACTCATAAAGGCAGCGGAAAAGCACTTGACACGGACGGAGCCGGAGGAATGAAGCGGCGTGGGGAGGACATCAATGTTTGAAGGAGTACACGACAGACTGCCGGATCTGCAGGCCTATCTGCGGAGGCTGGGCATCGGGGAGACGCCCGCCCCGACGAGGGAGAATCTGGACCGGCTGATTTATGCACATCTCACGCACGTTCCCTACGAGAATCTCTCATACTGCATTGAAAAGAAATGTCCGGATCTGACGGTTCCGGCACTGTTCGACAAGATCGTCACGCACGGCCGGGGCGGTTACTGCTTTGAACTCAACGGCCTGTTCTACGCGCTTCTTCAGGAGCTGGGCTACGACGTCTATCCGGTGGCCTACCGGATGTGGCTGGGGCTCGGGCAGCTGCCCGTGGGGCACCGCGCCTCGATCGTGACGATCGGCGGGGAGAAGTACTTCGCCGATGTCGGTGCCAGCGGTATGGCAGGCCTGTGCGCCGTACCATACGGCTCCAGATCCGGAGACGGAGCGTATATATCCGTGCGGGGTCACGAGCGGGAGGTGCGCAGGGTAAAGGACGGCGAGGACGTCGCGGTGATCTCCTATGTCGACAGCTACTTCGACCCCGTGGATTTCATCCCGCTCAACTACTACTGCGCCGTGGGACCGGCCGCGGCCGACCGCCCGGATCCGGTGGTGAACCTCACGACGGCCGACGGCGCATACTCCATCGATGCGGACATATTCAGGATCCGCAGCAGAGGGCAGATGGAAGAGCGGAAGATCACGGACGAAGCCATGCTGCGGGACATCCTGAAACAGTATTTTTCCATCGAACTGGGGGACGGATGACCGCGGGGAAGACGCGGAGACGGCGAAGAGCCCGCCTGAGGAGAAGCCTATGAAAAGGGAGCTTTCTGAAAACAGAGAAAAGAAGGTCGAGTACATCGAACTGATCTACGACCTGATCTTCGTATACGTCATCGGACGCAACAACGCGCTGCTGCGTGTGTTTTCCGGCGGCTTCGTGGCGGGGGAGGCATTTCTGGCGTATGTCATGACGACGCTGGCCGTCATCCAGATATGGAACTACTCCACCTATTACATCAACATATACGGGAAACGCAGCGTGCGGGAGCACGTGTTCCTGTTCGTCAATATGTTCCTTCTGTATTTTGTCGGGGAGGGGACGCGGTCGGACTGGCAGGGATATCACGCGCAGTACCATATCGCGTGGGCGCTGATCCTCGTGAATATAGGAGTCCAGTACCTGATCGAATGGAGAGTCCAGCGCAGGGCAGGAGCGCCGAGAAAGCAGACTGTGAGGATGATGACGATCCTGTTTGTCGAGGCGGCTGTCATCCTGGCCGCGATTCCGGTGTTCCGCCTGACGCATACGACGTGGGTGTCCCTCGCGGCGGTCCTGTTCGGCATGGGGGCCGTTCTTCTTGTCGGGCAGCGAGGAAGCGGGAGCCTGGTGGATTTTCCCCATCTTTCCGAGCGGGCGATGCTCTACGTGGTTTTCACCTTCGGGGAGATGATCATCGCCGTCGTTTCGTATTTCGAGGGCGAATTCTCGCTTCGGAGCACCTATTTCGCGCTGATGGCCTTTCTGATCGTGGTCGGCCTGTTCCTGAGCTACGGCGTCTTTTATGACCGCATCATCGACCGGGAGAATAAAACCAGCGGGCTCGCTTACATGCTTCTGCACATCTTTCTCGTTTTTGCCATGAACAACATCACCAACGGGCTGCAGTTCATGCGGGAGGATGAGGTCGACCTGCTGCCGAAGGTACTGTTTCTGATCGGGTCGTTCGTGCTCTATTTCTGCATCCTGTTTGCCGTCGGAAGGAGTCACGCGATGACGAGATGCCGCAGATACGGCCGGCTCTGTGTGAAAGCCGGCACTGCCGGAGCGGCCTTTATCCTGCTGATGATCCTGCTGCGCGGCGAGATGACGGTCAACATCGCTCTGACGGCCGTGTTCGTATTTGCCATGTTTGCGATCCTGCGGCAGTACGGGGATACTGCAGTATGCCTGGCGGAATAGTTCCGCCGGCGAAGCGCCTGCCGAGGTTGACAATTCGCCTGGCGGCACATAGAATGAATGCAGCCATACAACCAATTCATGCGCATATGGAGGAAACTGCTATGAAAATGAGAAAGATCCTGGCCATCGTTCTTTGCCTCGTCATGGCGCTGGGGCTGACCGCCTGCAAAAGCAGCGCCGCAAAGGCCACCGAGGCACTGATCGACGCGATCGGCGAGGTCACTGCTGAAAGCGAAGCGGCCGTGACGGCGGCGGAAGAAGCCTTCAAGGCACTGGGGGAGAAGGACCGCGCTGCGGTGGAGAACTCTGCTGCTCTGGAAGAGGCCCGGAACACCCTGGAGATCAGGAAGACGGAAAAGCTGATCGACGCGATCGGCGAGGTCACCGCGGAGAGCGAAGCGGCAGTGACGGCGGCGGAGAGCGCCCTGGCCGCCCTGACGGATGCACAGCGCAGTGCCGTATCCAACGCCGGCGTCCTGACGGAAGCCCGCGCTAAACTGGATGAGGCGCTGGAGGAAGCCAGGATCGAGGCACTGAAGCAGGCCGTTGTCGGAACCTGGAGATACAAACTGAACCTCGGCCCCCTGCTCTGCGAACTGCTCACGAACGAGGCCTCCGAGTATAACCTCTCCATGTACGACTATCTGACCGACTACTTCGTGGCGGTGGATCTTACGATGAAGGACGACGGCAGCTACTCAATCCTCGGATCGATGGACGAACTGGAGGAGGAGAACCAGAGACTGTACGATGCCTCTCTGGGCTTCCTGCGGGAACTGGTGATGAGATCCGCCGCACAGGAATGCGTCAACCAGGGACTTGCTGAGAAAGCTCCGGCCAACTGGGACGAACTCGGCGAGATCCTGGGCATGGGCGAGGATGATTTCTTCCAGCTCGCCTACAGCATGAGCAAGGAGGATTACGCAAACACGTTCATCGAGATGCTCCAGATCAATACGGCCACGTCGGCGATCAGCGCTGCGGGCAAGTACCAGGTAGAGGATGGGAAGATCCTGCTGAACAAGGGAGGAGATGCCCTCAGCGAGGACAGCGCCGTGACGTATACCATCGGCGGCGATGTCATGACATGGTCCGAGGGAACATTCGTCCTTCCGACGGATCTCCTCAGCTACCCGCTTGCTTTCGAGAGAATGGGCTGAAACATAGCATATAGTTTTTTGGGCTCCCTGCGTTTTCTATGCGCCGGGAGCCTGTCTGCGTCCCGGGGCATCCTTGACAATGCTGTAAGGGGTCCATACAATGAATATATGAAAAGAAATGCCGTGATACGAAGGAGGATCGCCATGAAAATGAGAAGAGTGCTTGCAATCGCCCTGTGCCTGGTCCTGCTTGTTGCGCTGGCCGGCTGCAAGAGCAGGGCCACCAAAGCGACGGAGGCGCTGATCGACGCCATCGGAGAGGTGTCTGCGGAGAGCGAGACCGCCGTGAAGGCCGCAGAGGAAGCGCTTCTGGCACTGGAGGAGAAGGAACGTGCGCAGGTGGAAAACGCGCAGAAACTGACGGACGCCCGGGATGCGCTGGACGTGGCGCTGGCGGAAAAGCTGATCGGCGCCATAGGCGAGGTGACGGCGGAAAGCGAGTCCGCGATCGCAGAAGCGGAAGCGGCATATGATGCCTTGACGGAAGAGCAGCGCAGCACCGTTTCCAATGCCGGCGTGCTGGAGGAAGCCCGCGCGAAGCTGGAGCAGGCGCTGGAGGAAGCGCGGCTCGAGGCTGCCCGGCAGGAACTCGTGGGTGTCTGGCTGCACAGGGTCGAAGCGGGCCCTATGATGGCTCAGGTCGTCCAGTCGGCCCTGTCTCAGCAGGAATTTGCCGGATACGGCCTTTCCTTCTCCGACTATCTTGACAGTTATATCATCGGATTGAGATTTACCGTGAATGACGACGGTATCTACGTACTTGAAGCCGATGCCGACGTGATGCAGGAGGAAAACGAGAAGATGGGACAGGCCATCTCGGAATACCTGAGTGATCTGGCGGTCGCGGTGCTGGGGGAGGAGTTCGTTAAGGATGGACTGCTCGAGGAACTCCCGAAGAGCTGGGAGGATATGAGCGGACTGACGAACGAGGACGACTTTTTCCAGGCGGTCTTCAGTATGTCCAGAGAAGAACTCGGCACCTACTACGGGACCGTGATGGGCAGCAGCGTCGCAAACGCGGCTGTGCAGGAGACCGGAACCTGGAAAATCGAGGATGGCGTATTGTTCCTTGATGGAAGTGCAGGCGGCAGCCTTTCCTACAACGGCACCGTGGAGTATACGCTGGAGAACGACGTGATGACGTGGACAGGCGGTACGATGCCGCTGACAGACCCCCTTTCCTTCCCTACGGCATTTGATAGGATTGGATAAGACAGAAGCGATTCATTGACAAGAAGGAGGCCCTTCCCATGTTTCGGGAAGGGCCTCCTTTTCGGTGTCAGGGAAGGGGTACTGCGGGAAGCACGGCCGTCAGTCGGAAGGGGGATCCTCCGTCTTTTCACCGTCCTGCTCCGGGGAGAATGGGTTTACGTGGACCATGCAGTGCTTCACGGTGCCGAAATTCTGCTCGATGGCGTCATGCACGTTCTCCGCGATGTGATGGGCGCTCTCCAGGGACTGGGAGCCGTCAGCGCTGATCTCGACGTCCACGAACATGCGGTTTCCGAACAGGCGGGTGTTCAGCAGGTCTACGGCCATAACGCCCGGCTGGGAGAGGATCACCTCGCGCATTCTGGTCTGCGTGGGCTCGTCACAGGCGGTGTCGAGCACGCCTGTGACGGATTCGCGGAAGATGTCCACGGCGACCTTTACGATAAACAGACAGATGATGAGGCTGGCGGCGGCATCGGCCCAGGGAAGGCCGAGCCTGGCGCCCAGAATGCCGGCAAAACTGCCGACGGAGGACAGGGCGTCGCTCCGGTGATGCCAGGCCTCCGCTTTCAGAGCGGTGGACCGGATGCGTTTGGCCGCGCCGGCGGTATAGTGATACATCAGCTCCTTGACGACGATGGAGACGATCGCGGCGATGAGAGCCGCCAGACCCGGGATCTCGACGGTGCCGCCGGCCCGGATGGTCTCGATGGCCCGGTAGCCGATCAGAAGGCCGGTGATCAGCAGGATGACAGAGAGAATGACGCCGCATACGCACTCCAGGCGTTCGTGGCCGTAGGGGTGTTCGCGGTCTGCCTTCTTGCCCGCCAGACGGACGCTGAAGATGACGATCACGGCGGCAAGCACGTCGGACAGAGAGTGTACGGCATCGGAGACTAGCGCTCCGGAATGGGCAAGCAGACCTACGATCAGCTTGCCGGCGGACAGGCCGAGGTTCCCAAACAGCGTGTTGCGGGAGACTCTGACGGCAACGGCGGTATCCGTCTTGTTCATGGGGCAGGACCTCCTGAAGATAATAATACACCTGCGGAACAGAACCCTGTCCCGCAGGTGTAGGAACCTGCTGCCAAAAGGCCCGGCCACGCGGAGACGAAGCTCCGCCGCCTGCTCAGCTTGTACTGTAGTTTCCGTGCAGTGCAATGAGTTTCGCTCATTAAAACACGGGAAAAAGCAGTTGGTCAAGCCTAATTTTCTAAATTAAGCCTTGGACATGCGGAGAACGGGCTTGATCGTCTTTCCGTTCTTCGAATCCTCGAACGCCTGGCCGATCTGATCGAAGGGATACTCGACGATGAGCCTGTCGAAGGGGAAGCGGCCCTGTTTGTACAGGCTGACCAGCGTGGGGATAAAGGTTTTCGGGTCAGCATCGCCCTCGATGCAGCCCTTCAGCGTGCGGCCGCGGCCCATGATCATATCCTGCATCACGACCGGCACGACCTTGTCGCCGCTGGTGCCGACGACGGCTGCGGTGCCGTAGACGCGCAGGCAGTTGATGGCGGCGGTCATCAGCGGGATAGCCGCGGAGGTGTCCAGACTGTAGTCAGCTCCGCCGCCGGTGATCTCCATGATCTGTCCGGCGATATCCTCGACCTCTTTGCCGTTGATCACATGGGTGCACCCGAGCTCCTTCGCCATCTCCAGACGGCTTTCCACCGCATCGACTCCGATGATGGTGCTGCAGCCGACGACCTTTGCCATCATCACGGCGGCAAGGCCGACGCCGCCGCAGCCGAACACCACGATGGAACTGCCCACTTCGGGTTTCAGACAGTTGGCCACCGCGCCTGCGCCGGTCATGAGACCGCAGCCGAGAGGGCCGAGCAGGCCGATGTCCACATCCTCATCGTTGATGACGACGCAGGCGTTTTCATCCACCACGGCATACTCCGCAAAGGAACTCTGTGCGAAGAAAGAGGAGACGGGTCTGCCGTCGATGCTGTGGCGGGGCGTGAAATCGCTGTGCAGACCGCTGAAGTTTACGGGGCCGTACTTTTCACAGCCGGTGGGACGGCCGGAACGGCAGGTGGAGCAGTGTCCGCACGTATAGAAGGTGAGGACCACCCGGTCGCCGACCTTTACGTCCCTGACCGACTCGCCTACCTTTTCCACGATACCTGCGCCTTCATGGCCGAGAATAGCGGGCAGGGGGATGGGCACGATCTGGTTGCGCACGGTGGCGTCCGTATGGCACACGCCGGCGCCGACAACACGGACCAGCACTTCAGTGGCCTTAGGCTCGGCCAGTTCCACGTCCTGCAGCTTGAAATCTCCGTCCTTTTCCCAGACGACTGCGGCTTTCATTTTCATGATAACGTTACCTCCTGAACCCGCTTCTCGCGGGCGTTTCATTTGTTTGGGCTTATTTGAAGATCGCGGGGATCTCGTCGATGATCTTCAGGAAATTCTCCATGATGGAGGGGGTGTCGATGCCCTGCGGACAGGCGCTGTAGCACGCGCCGCAGCCCACGCATTCGGCGGGATCGCACTCGCTGCCGCGCGCCCGCAGCCGTTTGACGGTGGAACCCCGCATGAACGGGTTGTCCGTCAGGCAGATGTCGTTGTAGGCGCTGAGGATATCCGGGATCTCCAGACCCTTGGGACAGCCGCTGCAGTACCGGCATCCGGTGCAGGGCACGGTGAACTTGCTGCGGAAAGCGTCGATCGCCTTGGTAAGCGCGGCGGATTCCTCGTCTGACAGAGGCTGGGGAGTCTCGAAGGTGGCGACGTTGTCCACCACCTGGTCCATCTCCGTCATGCCGGAAAGGACCACCTGCACGTTGGGCAGGCCCTGCAGCCAGCGGAAACACCAGCTGGCGGGACTGCGGTCGGGGGCTGCGGCCTTCAGGAAGGACAGGCTCTCGTCGCAAAGGGTGACCAGACGGCCGCCGCGGCAGGGCTCCATCACGACCACGGGGATGCCGTGCTCGGTGAGGATCTCATACTGGCGTTTGGCGTCCTGATAGTCCCAGTCGAAGTAGTTCAGCTGGATCTGGGCGATGTCCCAGTCGTACAGATCGCAGAAGGCCGCCAGCTTTGCCGGCGAGCAGTGGGAGGAAAAGCCCAGCTTGCGGATCTTGCCCTCCTTCTTCATGCTGTCCAGGAAGGCGATGCAGCCCAGCTCCTCGGATGCGAAGGCGTCGTAGTTCAGATCCATGACGCCGTGGCAGAGATAGAAGTCGAAATAGTCCACGCCGGCCCGCTCCAGCTGCTCGTTGAAGATGCGGGGCAGGTCTTCCTTCGTCTTAACTTCCTGGATGGGCATCTTGGTGACGAGGTTCCAGGTGTCTCTGGGGTATTTGGCCAGAGCCTGGCCGATGAAGTGTTCGGAATCTCCGTTGTGATACACATAGGCGGAGTCGAAGTAGTTGACGCCGTGCTCGTAGGCGTAGTCGATCAGCGCACCGGCCTTTTCGTAATCGATGGGGTCGCCGGGGTTGCCGGTGGTGGTGGGAAGACGCATGCAGCCGAATCCGAGCTGCGAAAGCTGTTTGCCGGTATCCTTGTACGGTTTGTAGATCATAACGCAACCTCCTGAAATATGTTTTTCCTCTGCCTGCTATTTTAGTATAAACGGGCGTTCCGGTCAAGAAGACGGCATGTTGCTTTTGGCCGGCGGCGGGAGGGAGGGCAGGACGGGAGCCACCGGCGGCGGGGAGAAAAAACGATTGACACGCCGCGTTTTTTCATTGTATAATACAAACCCTATGTGTATGGGAGCCTACTACTTCAGCGGCGCACAGCCTCGCCGCTGATGCTGAGTAATAACACCACAATTCCGAGGAGGTGCCACAATGAAAAGGACTTATCAGCCGAAGAAGCGTCATCGCGCCATGGAGCACGGTTTCCGTAAAAGAATGTCCACCGCCAACGGCCGCAAGGTGCTCGCGCGCCGCCGCGCCAAGGGCAGAGACAAGCTGTCCGCGTGAGGCGGGCACGTCAGTCATAACGTTGAACAGGGCGGGGAGGACCCGCCCTACCTGTGTTTATCCGGGAGTTCGAACCGTGGAGGCGAGGGCGTGAAGGAAACTGTTACCATAAAGAAAAACAGCGAATTCCGCCGCATCTACAGCAAAGGCGCGAACGCCGCCACCCCGCTGCTGGTGCTGTATGCCAGAAAGGGAAGGCCTGGCCTGCCCGGCCGCCTGGGCATCACCGTCGGAACAAAGGTGGGCAAAGCCGTGGTGCGCAACACCGTCCGCCGCCGCCTGAGGGAGATCTACCGGCTGAACAGATACCGGCTGCGTCCGGGATACGACGTGATCATCGTCGCGAGAGTACGAAGCAGAACTGTCGGATATGCCAGCCTGGAGCGGGATTTTCTCAAACTCGCGGACAGGCTGGACCTACTTGTCAAAGATGAAAAAGATACTGATCTTCCTGGTCAAGGCGTATCGTAAGTACGTCTCACCTGCCCGGCAGCCCTGCTGCCGTTTCACTCCCACATGCTCTGCCTACGCTCTGGAGGCGCTGGAAAAGTACGGCGCCGCCAAAGGAAGCTGGCTGGCACTGAAAAGGCTGTGCAAGTGTCATCCGTTCCACAAAGGGGGATATGACCCCGTTCCGTAAACGTAAGGAGAAAGATACATGCTGTCTGCAATTGCGAAACCGTTCGGCATGCTCATGCTCTGGCTGTATGAGTTTGTCGGAAACTACGGCGTTGCCGTCATCCTTTTCGCTCTGATCGTCAAACTGATCCTGCTGCCCTTCCAGATGAAGTCCAAGAAAGGCATGATCCAGCAGACCCGCCTGCAGGGGAGGATCAAGGAGATCGAGAAACGGCACGGCGCCAACAAACAGAAATACAACGAAGAGGTCCAGAAGCTGTACCGGGAAGAGGGCGTGAACCCTATGTCCGGCTGCATCTGGTCCCTGATCCCGTTCCCCATCCTGATTGCTCTGTATCAGGCCATCCGCTACCCTCTTACCATTATGATGGGGGTGGGCAAGGAACTGCTGGACGAGGGCGGAGCCATCGCCACGAAGCTCGCCGAACTCGGATTTGAGTCTACGGCGAACGCGGCCTACGTACAGATCGAACAAAGTCAGTTCATCACGAAGAACTGGAGCGCTTTCTCCGGCCTTTCGGACAAGCTGCGACAGATCGATTACAGTTTCCTTGGCCTTGACCTGGGCAAGACGCCCAACATCAAGATGTTCTTCAGCGGCGATACCAACTGGAGCGACAGCGCCACCAAGGCTATCGCTCTGCTGGTCATCATCCCCGTGGTGGCAGCAATCCTGACCTGGCTGCAGACCTGGCTCAGTCAGAAGACGATGCCCAAGAACCCCGACGCTGAGGAGGATCCCACGAAGAAGACCATGAGCATGATGAATATCTTCATGCCCATCATGACCCTGTGGTTCGCTTTCCTCATGCCGGCCGCCCTCGGCCTGTACTGGATCGCCAGCAGCGTGTTTGCCATGATCCAGGAGATCATACTGAACAAGTATTACGGCAAGAAGATCGCCATCGAGGATGCCGAACGTATGGCCCTCAGAGCACAGAAGGAAAAGGAACTGGAGGCCAAGCGCCAGGAGACCGAGCGCCTGAAGGCGGAGAACGCTACGGAGCGCAACGCCAACACATCCAAGAAAAAACAGCGCATCAGCGACCGCGAGGACAGGAGAGAGAAGACTGCCGAGTGGGAGCGCAAGAAAGGCCTGAAGGCAGACGATGAATCTGCCGGACGCGTGGACGACAGGAAGTACGCCCGCGGGCGCGCCTATGATCCCGACCGCTATGCCGTAAAGGCGGAGGAAGAGGACGGCGCAGAACCGGAGGAGGAAGTGCTTCCCGAACCTGAGATCCCCGGGGAGACGGCTGCCGTGCTGCCGGAGCCGGAGAAGGAAGAGACGGCGTTCGACGAAGAGCCTGCCGAGGAGGAAGAGCCGGAGGAAGAGCCGGAAGAAGAGCCGGAAGAAGAGCCGGAGGAAGAGGAGACCGAGTCTGATGACTAAGTATATAGAAGTGGCCGCCAAGACCGAGGATGAGGCCATCCGCAAGGGTCTGGAGGAACTTGGCCTGGAGCGGGACGATGTCACCGTCGAGATCCTGGAACGCGCCAAGAGCGGATTCCTGGGCATCGGCGCCGTGGAAGCGAAGGTCCGCCTCACGTACGAGTTCGAAGAGAGCAAGGCCGAGATGACCGAACGGTTCCTGAAGGGCCTGTTCGAGCATATGGGCGTGGAAGCCGACACGGAGATTACCGAGGACGCGAATACGATCAGCGTGACGATTGTCGGGGAGAATCCTGGGGCCCTGATCGGCCGCCGGGGAGAGACGCTGGATGCAATCCAGCATCTGGCCAACTATTCCGTGAACCGCGGAGGAGGCCGGGTCCGCATCAGCATCGACGCCGAGAATTACCGGGAGCGCCGGAACGAGGCACTGGAGAAACTGGCCCGCAAGACTGCGGAGAAGGTGCTGAAGTACCGCCGAAACATCACGTTGGAGGCCATGAACAGCTATGAGCGCCACGTGATCCACACCGCCCTGCAGGAGTATGACGGAGTAACGACGTTCTCTACGGGAACGGAGCCCAACCGCCGTGTGGTTGTGGCCTATGACCGCACCTCGGCGCCTGCGCCGAAACCCACCTACCGCGAGTGGAAATAAGTTCCATCGTTCAGAAGACCGGGAACGGCATTTGCCGTTCCCGGTCTTTTTCTGTCCGGCCGGAAAGCCCCGGCCTTGGTGATAATGACCAGTACCGCAGGAGCAAACGACGAAAAACGATAACCTGTTGGTTATGGCTGGTACTAAAATGGTGTACAAGCGGGATTGCAGAAACAGGGTGTGAAATTGTATATTATTAACAACAATGGCAGAAGATCATTGGAATCGGGGGGTTCCTTCCTTCGGTGGGGAACGTCAGCCGAAAATCCATGTGACGTAAGGAAGAGTAAAATGAACAAGTTTGTAGAACCGGCAAGAGAACTGACAGTGACGGAAGAGACTGAGGTTCTGGTAGCCGGAGGAGGGATCGCAGGAGTAGCGGCAGCCATGGCAGCCGCACGGAACGGAGCGAAGGTCACGCTCATCGAGAGAGAGTTTCTGTTGGGCGGACTGGCTACGCTGGGGCTGATCGCCATTTATCTGCCGCTGGACGACGGACTGGGCAATCAGGTCATCCATGGGATCGGAGAAGAACTGTTCAGACTGTCCATCCGGCACGGCTGCGAAGGACCTTACCCCAAGGCCTGGCTTGAGAATGGGTCCGCAGAAGAACGGAAAAAGATGCGTTTTATCACGCAGTTCAACCCGCATATTTTCGCGCTGGACATGGAGAAGACGCTGAAGGAGCTTGGAGTCACGGTCCTGTACGGCACCCTGATCACCTCCGTTGTGAAAGACGGCAATTCCATCGCGGGAGTCGTCATCGAAAACAAATCCGGCCGCAGCGTTATCACCTGCAAGACCGTAGTGGACTGCACGGGTGACGCCGATGTCGCTTTTCAGGCCGGGGCGGAGACCGCCCTGCACGAAGGGGGCAACGGCATCGCAAGCTGGTACTACTATTATACGGAAGGCAAAGTAAAGCTGAAGATGTTCGGACTGGCTGATGTCCCGCCGTCCCAAACGCCGGCGGCGGAAAAACGCGGAGACAACCCCTACGGGAATGTCACCGTCACTTCACTGACCCAGACCCGGTTTTCCGGAGTGGACGGCGCGGAGCTCTCCAGAGCCGTGCAGGAAGCGCACGCGAAGATGTTCGATGACATTCTTGCAAACAGGGAAAAGCAGGCGGATTACGCGCCTGTTACCGTATCCACGATCCCGCTGGTGCGGATGAGCCGGCGAATCGCGGGCGAATATACGATGGACGAATCGGAAAACCGCAAGGGATTTGAGGACAGCATCGGCCTTACGGGAGACTGGAGGAAGCCGGGACCGTGTTTTGAACTGCCCTTCCGGACGCTGTATTCCTCCAAGGTGCCCAATCTGATCTGTGCCGGCAGAAACATTTCCGTAACGGATTCCCTGTGGGATGTTACCCGTGTGATCCCACCGTGCGCAGTCACCGGACAGGCGGCCGGCACGGCCGCCGTGATGACGGACGATTTCAGCAAACTGGATGTAAAGGAACTTCAGAGCGTTCTGGAAAAAGCAAACGTAAAGCTCCACATCTGAATCCTGCCGACCGGGTGCGGCAATATCTGTAAATGACGTAAGGCGAGGTATTCCATGATCAACGGAAAAGAAAATTTCAGGCGGCTGCTGAACGGGGAGTGCCCGGAATGGGTCCCGCAGTACACCATCATGCCGCCGCAGAAGGGGGCTCCGCCTCCGCCGATCCAGCTGCTTTCTCCGGAGTTTCTGCAGAAGCACAGAGCCGTCGGCGTGGGAGGGATCGATCCCTGGGGCGTCCGATACACCTATTCCAAGGAAGTAAACGGCGCCACGATGCCGGATACGACCTATTTCATCCTTGACGACATCACAAAATGGCGGGACGTGATCAAGGCGCCGGACATCTCCGGCTACGACTGGGAACGCATCGTCAAGGACAGCATCGAACACAGCAACTACAACCGCGATGAAACGCTGCTGTCGCTGGACATGCACTTCGGGTATTTCCAGCACCTGATGTCCTTCATGGGGTTCGAGGAAGGCCTTTGCGCGATCTATGAGGAACCCGAAGAGGTGTTCGCCCTGTGCTCCTACCTCTGCGACTGGTACTGCGAGATCACCGAAAAGGTCATCGACTACTATCAGCCGGACGTGATATCCCTGAAGGATGACACGGCGTCGCTGAACGCGCCGTTCATTTCGCCCTCCGTATTCACGGAGCTGTTCGTCCCCCTGTACCAGAGACACGCGAAATTCGCGCAGGACAGAGGAATCCCCGTCTCCTTCCACAACTGCGGCAAGGCGGAAAAGCTGATCGACGAGCTGATGGAGCACGTCGGGATCCGACTCTGGGATCCGGCCCAGACGATCAACGATCTGGTCGCGGTAAAGAAGAAATACGGAAACGATCTGGTCATTGCCGGAGGCTGGGACGCCAAGGGTGAACTTCTGGCAGACGACGCCCCGGACGAGCTGATCTACGAATCGGTGAAAAATTCGATCCTTACGCTTGCCCCCGGCGGCGGTTACGCGTTCTGCGGAGGCTTCATGCCGGAGAACAGTGACCGAGGCAGAGAGATCGCCAGACGCAAGAACGCGGTCGTCATGCGGGCGTATGAGGATTACAAGTTTAAGGTTTATCAATAATCGTGATCCAGCGGTTATTCGTAAATAATAAAATTAGGAGGAATTAAACAATGAAGAAGGTACTGGCACTTATTCTGGCTCTGTGCATGGTATCCTGTCTGGTCGCCTGCGGCGGAGGCTCTTCCGAGACCCCCAAAGATGACAGCGGCAAGCAGGACACCACGCCGGCAACGCCGGATGAAGGCAAGCAGGACGATGCGGAGACGCCCGCTGACGAGACCCCGGCTGACGAGGGCGCTGAGACGGTCGCCACGCCCCACATGAACGAGGATGGTTCCCGGAATCTGGACATGATCGGTTACTACGATCTGGACTTTGACTATGCTTCCGGTCCTTCCTACAAGATCGCCTACGTCGCGCAGTCCGCCACCGTTCTGTATCAGCAGACGGCCGCGGCCGTCGAGACCTGGGCTCCGCGCTTCAACATGCAGTGGCTCGGCTTCTCCAGCGCTGAAAATGACAACGACATGTTCATGACTCAGGTCCAGGTGCTTCTTGACCAGGGCGTAGACATTCTGCTCCTTGACCCTGACACCACCATCTACCCCGCGGTTGCAGGTCTGCTGGCTGACTATCCTGAAGTGCAGTGGATGGGCAACATGGGCATTCCCCGTGACGGCACCACCGGTGACGGCGTTCCCAACGGCGGTCAGCTGCTCAAGAACTTTGCCGGTAAGGATTACTACGGCGCCGGCGTTCTGTGCGGCCAGAAGCTGTACGACTGGCTCAACGAGACCTATCCCGATGCCGCCAGATCCGAAGTCGGCATCATTCTGATGAACTACTCCACCTCTCCCCAGCTGGTCGAGCGGTATCAGGGCTGCTATGACAAGGTCCTCGAGCTCATGGGCGAAGAGAACGTCTTCCCCGTTGACCTGGTATCCTATGGCCTCGGCGTTCAGGCCGGCATCGACGGCGCGAGCCCCGTCATCTCCACCAACGACAACATCAAGTACTGGCTGGTATTCGGCCTGGTCGACGATCCCGCTCAGGGCGCTGCCAGTGTCATCAGCACTGCCGGCCTGACCGATACCTCCTGCTGCATCGCCATCGGCGGCGCCGGTCTGCAGACCCAGTGTGACGCGGGTCAGTACGACTCCTTCCGCTTTGCCTACTTCACCTCTTACTTCATGAGCGTAGAGCCGATGATGGGCGCCATGTACGCCTTCAAGAGAGGCTTCTGCACTGAGGATGAGATCTGGCCTAGCTGGGTGAAGAAGAACGATCACGGCGGAGAGGGACGGACCCTGTCCACGCTGTATATCCCCGCCATCTGGATCGGTCAGAACGACTACTTCCAGTTCCTGGAGTGGGTCGATCTGTACAGCGGTGGCAACTACTACAACTACGACGCGGAAGTTACCCTCGACATGTATGATCCGTATCCCGACGTTCCCGACGGGTGGCTTGATTCCTAAGCTTTTCCGGTCTTCATAATCTGTGTTTTTCAAAATTCAGAAATAAGAACGGTCAACTAAACATCTATTAAGCCCAAAATGTCAGATAGGTGTCGGTGACGCCTATCTGACATTTTTAAACGTATGGCGATAGATGTCTGAAAACGCTGAATGATGGGTTGGTGAAAGAAAAACATGCAAAAATCGCTGGAGTTCCGGGATATTGAAAAGAACTACCCTGGAGTCAGAGCGCTGTACGGGATCAACTTCAAGGCGGAAGGCGGCCGCGTCATGGCCCTGATGGGAGAAAACGGCGCCGGCAAGTCCACGCTTCTGAAGATCCTGAGTGCCGATATCCAGCCGGATATCGGGCAGATCCTGATCAACGGGGAAGAAGTTCATTTTCAGAGCCCCGTAGACGCGATCCGTGGCGGGGTCAGCGTCATCTACCAGGAGAGGCAGTTGTTTGCTTCTCTGTCCGTCGCGGAAAATATCTTCTGCGGCGATCTTCCCTCGAACAAGCTCGGGGGTTACGACAGCCGTCAGATCATCAAGGATACGAAGGAACTGCTGGACAAGTTCGGCCTGGACATCGATCCCTATGAGAAAGTCGGTCATCTGAACGTCGCCCATCAGCAGATGGTCGAGATCATGAAGGCGTATCGCCGGAATACGGATATCATTGCCTTTGACGAGCCGACGGCCCCTCTGACCGAAGTGGAGATCAAGATCCTGTTCGGTCTGATCAAACTGCTGAAGGAAGAGGGAAAGGTCGTCCTTTACGTATCCCACCGCATGAACGAGATCTTCCAGGTCGCCGACGACATCGTCGTTTTGAAGGACGGCGGCTTCGTTACGCAGATGAAGACCTCCGAGTGCAACGAGGCCATGCTCATCAAGGCCATGGTCGGAAGGGATATTGGCGACACCTACAGCAACCTGGTGAGGAACACCAACATCGGGGACGTTCTGCTGGAAGTGAAGAATCTGAAGACCCTTGCCGTCCACGACGTCAGCTTCACGCTGAGAAAAGGCGAGATCCTGGGACTGTCCGGTCTGGTCGGAGCCGGTCGGACGGAGACGGTCCGTGCGATCTTCGGCGCGGACGCCATTCTGGAAGGCGAGATCTACCTGGAAGGGAAAAAAGTCTCGTTCAAATCCACAAGGGACGCCATTGACCACGGCATCATGCTCTGTCCGGAGGACAGAAAAGAGCAGGGCCTGATCATGCGCCGGACGATCCGGGAGAACGTGGCGATGCCGTCGATCCACAAGCTGAGCCACTGGATCTTCCTGGATAAGAAACAGGTCCGCAATCTGGCAGAGGAAGCGGTCGAAGATTTTGACATCAAGACTCCGACGGTGGAGAAGGTGGTCGGCGAGCTGTCCGGCGGCAACCAGCAGAAGGTAATTCTTGGAAGGTGGATCAACAAGGTCGTAGACACCAAGATCCTGATCCTCGATGAGCCTACGAAGGGCATCGACGTAGGCACCAAGGCGGAGATATACAAGCTTATCTGCGAGCTGGCCTGCCGGGGGATCTCGATCATCCTGATCTCCAGCGAACTGACGGAAGTGATCAACCTGGCCGACCGTGTTCTCGTCATGCATAACGGGCACATCACCGGTGAGTTTGCGCGCGAAGACGCGACGGAAGAAAACGTCCTCGCCGCCGCCATGCTGGATTAAGAGGATAGTAAGATGAAAAAGATACTGAAAAGCAAGAACTTTACACTGATCCTGATACTGATCGTTCTGATCGCAGTCTTTTCTTTCTGGTCCTCTCAGCTTGGCAAGAACTTTTTTGCCACTTCGACCATTAAGAACGTTCTGCAGGCGATCATCGTAACCGGATTTCTGACCATCGGCGCCGGCTGTCTGCTGATCTCGGGCAACATGGATATCGCCATGTCGACGATAGGCTGCCTGGGCCTTACGGTTATCGGCAACGCCTGCGCGAAGGCCATTCCCGGGCCGATCGCACTTCTCATGATGATCGTCATCTGCGGTCTGTTCGGCCTTCTGGACGGCTGGCTGGTCTCCGTCATGAAATTCCCGTCGTTCATCGCGACCATGGGCGTGAGCTTCATCGTCAAGGGGCTGACCTATGTGTACAGCCAGTGGTGGAACAACGGCGTTGCGACCAACGTCAACTTCAAGGACGCCTTTATCCAGTGGTTCGGAAAGACCAACCTGTTTGGCATCCCCATCGGAGCCTACATCCTGATCCTGTTCTTTGTCATTTACGGCATCATGATCTCCAAGACCCGCTTCGGCATGAAGATGCTGCTGGTGGGCGGCAACCCGCAGGCGGCCCGGCTAGCGGGCATCAACGCCACCAAGGTCGTCATCACACTGTTTGTAAACGGTTCCATCCTGGCCGGTATCAGCGGCCTGTTCCAGGGAGCGCGTCTGGGAATGGCCGGTCTGACGGCACTTTCCACCAACCAGTTCACCGGCCTGACGGCCGCCATGATCGGCGGCATCAGCTTCGGCGGCGGCATCGGAGGAATGGGCGGCGCGCTGATCGGTCTTCTTATCCTGAACACCTTCCAGATCGGAATGAGCGTCGTCGGCGTCAACCCCTACTGGGTCACGACCTTCTCCGGCATCCTGCTGCTCGGCGCGCTTTCCATCGATTTCCTCAAGCTGAGGTTCGCATCCACCAAGCTGGCGAGGAAGAGGAGAAAAGAAGTAAAGGAGGCCGGAAAGAATGCGTAGATTTCTTAAGCAGATGGTCAGGCAGAAGGCATTCCCGCTGCTGATCATCCTCATTGTGATGATGATCTTCACCATGGTGTATTCCAGCGGCGTTCTGAAAGGCGCACCTGTCAGTGCCATGTTCACCAAGGGATTCATGTCACGGACAAACTGGGTCACAAACTTCTATAACCTGGTCATCCAGATCATGATGATGGTCGGCCTGTCCTGCATCCTGATCAGCGGCAACTTCGACATGTCCATCTCCTCCCAGGCCACGCTCGGATCCCTGATCTTTGCGATTGTTCTGAAGCAGACGTGGTCCAGCTGGTGGAGCACCATTCTGATCACCCTTGCCGTAGCCCTGGTGTTCGGCCTGATCAACACCTTCCTCGTCAATGAGGTGAAGCTGCCGGCGTTTATCGCGACCATCGGCATCTCGTCCGTATATACAGGACTCTGCAATGTTGTTTCCAAGGGAGACAACGTTCAGATCAGCGACGAGGCCATAGTTGCCTTTGGACAGAAGACATTTGGCCCGGTCCCGCTGATGTTCATCATCGCCATCGTTATCCTCATTATCGTCGAATACATTCTGTTCAAGACGAAATTCGGCCGGAGCCTGTACATGTCCGGCAGCAACCCCGCCGCGGCGCGTCTGTGCGGCCTGAACCCCATGAAGATGAGAACGATCCTGTTCTGCGTCAACTCGACCCTTGCCGTGTTCGGCGGCGTATTCTGGAGCTGCCAGACCAAGATGGCCAGTCCGACGTCCATCATCTCCTCCGCACCCAACATGACGGCAACGTCCGCTGCGGTGCTGGGCGGCGTGTCCTTCTTCGGCGGGACGGGCGAACTGATCGGCCCACTGATCGCGGTATTTCTGATCAACATCTTCGAGAACATGCTCAACATCCTGCACGTGTCCGAATACTACGTCATCATCCTGCAGGGCGTACTGCTCATCGTATCTCTGATCATCGACTACTTCGGAGTGAAGAAGAGAGAAGCGGCCAATATTGCCGCCGCCATGGCAAAATGACAATTGCAGGGCCCGCCCGCGGGAAAAACGGACCGTTCCGCTTTTCCGCGGGCATCGGGCCGACGGACGCGGATCAATAATTAGGAGGTTATAATCAATGGAACAAGCGACAAAATGGCCGATGCCTGCTCTGACTGATGAAGAGAAGCGGATCCTTCAGGGAGAAGAGGGAACGGTCAAGCAGAAATGCATGCAGTATCTGGTGGAGCTGTGCCGCATCTCCGGCGCGGACAAGCTGGTGGACCTGGACGGAACGTGCGACATGCATACGCCTGGATTCAACCTGAACCAGTACATCGGCTTCACGTATGACGAATTGGCGGAATTCGTCGCCCAGGGCGGCCGTTTCAAGGTGCCCACCTTCGCCAACAAGAGCCCCTTCTATGAAGAAGCCCCCATCCACGGCTGGGAACAGTGCAACATCTGCTCCTACCGGAACCCGGCGCTGCGTCACGACGATCCCGCGTTCCATGAAAAAGCGCTGCATAAGGAAGAGATGGATCTTCTGAAGAAGATGGGCATGATCACCACCCACTCCTGTGCCAACTACCTGACGATGTCCTATCTGCCCAGCGTGGGCGCCCAGTGCGCCTGGTTCGAAAGCAGCCAGATGCCGTACTGCAACGCCACCCTCGGCGCCCGGACGAACATCGACGGCTCCCTTGCCACGGCCATCCTCGGCAAGGCGCCCCACTACGGCATGCGCGTGACCGAGAATCGTTACGGCACGATCCTGGTCAAGACCGACCGCCTGATCCACACCGACATGGAATTTGACGTTTACGGCTTTGCCGTCGGCGAGGCCTGCGACGTGGAAGTCCCCGTCGTGACCGGAACGACCCGGCCGACCACCACCCAGTACCAGAAGTTCAACTCCGCCTGCCAGACCGGCGGCGCCGTCAGCATGTACCACATGCCCGGCTTTACTCCGGAGGCCCCGACCATCGAGTTCGCCACCGGCGGAAAGCCCTTCGTCCGTGAGGTCATGATCGACGACAGCATCCTGCGGAAGACCTACGAGGGTCTGAACTACCACAAGACCGACAAGGTCGACATGGTATATCTGGGCTGCCCGCATCTGAATATCGTGGATCTGATGCTGCTGACTCGGAAGCTGGAAGGCAAGAAGTGCAAGATCCCCCTCTGGATCATGACCGCTCCCTGGCTGTACAATCACGCCAGAGATCTGGGCTACGTCGACATCTTCAAGGCCGCTGGTGCTACCCTGATGTCCGGCGCCTGCCTGGCCGCCATGGGCGCTGTGCCCGAGGGAGTGGACTGCATCGCCGTCGACACGGCAAAGCAGGCCCAGTACATCACGGGCTGCTACGCCGATGAGGGCGACTTCCTGCAGGTCTGCTACGGCACGCAGGATGACTGCATCGACGCCGCTCTGACGGGCACCTGGCACGGCGAGTGGAGGTAAGCGCAATGGCAGAAAAGAAAAGGATCTACGGCCGGTGCGAGTACCCCGGCAAAGTGGAAGGCGAAGCGCTGGTAGCGCCGAAATATCTGCAGGGGTTCACGAACGTTGCCCCTGCCAAGGGCTACACCACGGAGAGGAATCATCCGCTGTACAGAGTTCCCTATACCGGAAAGATCCTCTGCTTCTATTCTCCCCGCGGGTCCGGCGGCTTTCTGCAGTACGGATTCGGCAAGAAGCCCGCGGGCTTCGTGCACACGAAAAGCAGCCCGCTCACTGTGGGGTGCATGACGCAGGGCCACGTTCCCGCCATGACGGATTTCGAAGAGGATCCGATGAAGTACATCGAGACCGGAGATACCGTGTTCATCAACGCGGACGAAGGGTACATCGAGATCACGAAAAAGGAAAAGTGACGTTATCTGCGGCCCTACGGCCGGCAGGCGATCACCGGATCGTCTGCCGGCGGACGCAGACGTGTTGCTCCCGCAACGTGAGAATGGGGGATAATGATGAGCATAAAAAGAATCTACGGCCGCTGTGAGTATCCCGGAAAGGTGAAAGCGGAGGCGCTGGTTGCGCCGAAGTATCTGCAGGGATTCACGAACGTTTCCGCCGAAAATGGCTATACGACAGAGCGAAACCATCCTCTGTACCGAGTCCCGTATACGGATAAGGTGCTGTGCTTCTACTCCGCGCGGGGATCCGGCGGCTTTCTGGCCTACGGGTTCGGAAAAAAGCCGGCGGCGTTCGTGCATACGAAAAGCAGCCCGCTTACCGTGGGGTGCATGACGCAGGGGCATGTTCCCGCCATGACGGATTTTGAAGAAGACCCCTTACAATACATCGAGACCGGTGATATAATCTTCGTAAACGCAGACGACGGTTATATCGAGATCGAGAAGAAAGACTGATCCGAAAGCCGAACAGGCAGAAGGCAGGGCAGAATGCAGCGTCGTCCGCAGGATGACCGCATTCTGCCCTGCTTCATCATCTCTGGAGGTAAGATATGTACAGCATCACTTTCCAGCAGGTAGCGGCTTTCATAGAAGTCGCGGAAACGCTCAACATCACGGCCGCGGCAGAGAACAGCTATGTCTCTCAGGCGGCACTGAGCAAAATGATCCAGCGCCTGGAGGAGGGATTGGACGTGAAGCTGTTCAACCGGAGGGCGAGAGGGATCTCGCTTACTCCGGAGGGCCGCTTGTTCTACGACCGGATCCAGGTCCCCTTTGCCAGCATCTGTGACGCCGTCGAAGAAATCAAGGAGCTAAAAGAAGGGAGCCGGAGCATTCTGAAGATCGGACTGCCTTCAACGATCAA
The DNA here is from genome assembly GCA_017540565.1 of Oscillospiraceae bacterium. GTDB lineage: Bacteria > Bacillota > Clostridia > Oscillospirales > Oscillospiraceae > Alloscillospira. Next base: position 80,505 of record JAFYAU010000034.1, on the reverse strand, counting down.
TGTTAACGAGGAATATTCCAATCTGACGGATATAATTGCGGAATACAATCAGATCCATCCTGAGATCTACATGGACGTGCATCTGTATGAAGCGGGCAATCTTTATCGGATGATTAGTCTTGGAAATGTGGATGTGGTGTTTCTGCAGAGCTTCATCCTGAGGAACGCCAATAAGATCAGATCTGTTCCCATTTTGAAACTGAGCTCATGTATTGCCGTAAGGAAGGATAACCCGGCTGTGAAGAACGACGCCCTCGATATGGCGGCGCTGGATAAGCAGACGTTTTATTCCCTGTCTGCCAACATGGATTATTCCAATGTGGAGGCATATCTGAAATCCGTCGGAGCCCAGAACAATAACAGAAAGAGCGTCCCAAATTTTGAAACCCTGATGTACAGTGTGGAACATAACGACGGGTACGCCTATGTTGGAAAGATCCGCCCTTCCGGATTCCATAATCTGCGGGTATTTCCCGTAAACGGCGGGAAGCCCACCCATGAGCTATGCATGGCGTGGAAGGAAGAAAATGAAACGGAGTTAATACGGAAGTTTATAAAATACATCTGCAAAAAGCACAACATCAGCCTCTGACGTTGCGATCATGAAAAAAGCCGCCGCGGGATAACGATCCGCGGCGGCTGATCTGTATTCCGGCTGGTTTACAGCGCCGCGATGACCTCGATCTCCACCAGAGCGTCTCTGGGGATGGCGGCCACCTGTACGGCGGCGCGTGCGGGACAGGCGCCCTCAAAATACTGGGCGTACACCTCGTTCATCGCGGCAAAGTCCGAAATGTGCTTCAGGTAGACGTCTGCCCGGACGACGTTCGTCATGTCCGCACCCGCCTGACGCAGGATCTCCCGGACGTTCTTCAGGCACTGATGGGTCTGGCTGACGATGTCGTCCCCGGCAAAGGCACCGGTGGCCGGGTCGATGGGGATCTGCCCGGAGACGAAGACGAAGCCGTTGGCCTGAATGGCCTGGGAATACGGGCCGATGGCAGCCGGGGCGCTGGATGTGCTGAGTACTTTCTTTTCCATGATATCACCTCAAAATTCGTTTGGTTGATGCTGATCGCCGCCTGCACTGCTCATCTTGTGCCGATGTCCCGCGCGACGGTATAAGCGGCGCCGGTGGCGCTGACGATGTTCCTCGGGGTCACGCAGTCGCCCAGCATGAAGAACTCCGGCGCACAGAGATTCAATGCCAGGGCATCCTCATCGATGGAGCGCTGACCCACGGCGTATACGACCGTATCCGCCGGGAAGAAAACGCTTTTTCCCTCTGCGGAACAGGTGACGCCGTCCTGAGCGATCCGCTCGGCCCGGGTATTGCAGTGAATGCCGATGCCGTACTTCCGGATCTGTACCCGCAGGCCGGAGGCGTGCAGGAAGTTGCCACCGTCGTTCATTTCCGGCGCCATCTCCACGATCGTGATCTTTCGCCCCTGCATGGCCAGGAAGATGCCCAGTTCGACTCCTACGAGCCCGGCCCCAAGGATCACGACCTGCTCTCCGACCGCTTCCGGATGGACGTAAGCGTATTCCGCGCTGAGGACGTTGTCCCCATCGACGCCCGGGATAGGAGGCTTTACGGGGCGTGCGCCGGTGGCGGCGATGATCACGTCCGGCGCCAGCTCCCGCGCCAGTTCCGGAGTGACGGCGGTGTTCAGCCGCAGATCGATGGGAGCGGCCTTCACCGCCTGCTCCTGGGCGTTGAGATACCGATCGAGGTTTTTCTTGAAGGGGACCTTCTCTTCGCAGCGAAGGGCGCCTCCCAGACGGCCGGCTCTTTCGCAGAGGATCACTTCGTGTCCGCGCTCCGCGCAGGTCAGAGCGGCCTGCATCCCGCCGATGCCGCCGCCGGCGATCAGAACGCGCTTCCGGGTCCTGACCGGCGTGGAATCGTATTTGATCTCCAGCTCGCGTCCTGTTTCCGGATTGATGGCACAATAGGGCGCTCCGTGCGTCAGTTCAGCGGAGAAGCAGCTCAGACAGCGCATGCAGCGGCGGACCTCGTTTTCCCTGCCGGTGCGCAGCTTGTTGGGCGTGTCCGGATCAGCCAGCAGCTGACGGGCCATTTCCACCACGTCCGCCTGACCCGAGGCGATGATCTCTTCCATCTGGGCCGGATCGCTCAGCGCGCCGACCGCGGCCACGGGCGTGCGCACGTGCTTTCGGATCTCCGCCGCGTATTTCACGTTGCAGCCATCCTCCATGAACATGGAAGGATGGGTCACGGTGAACACCTCGTCCACCTCATGATTGCCGGCGGATACGTGGATCAGGTCGCACTTTCCGTCCAGCTGACGGGCGATCGCCACCCCCTCTTCAATGCCGTAGCCGCCCTCGTAAGCCTCGCTGCCGCTGATGCGGACCTCAATGGGAAAACCGGGGCCCACTCTGCGGCGTATGGCCTCCAGCACGCACAGCAGCAGGCGGGCTCTGTTTTCGATGGAGGCGCCGCCCCAGCGGTCCGTGCGGGTGTTCGTCAGAGGGGAGAGGAACTGATGCAGCATCCAGCCGTGGCCGGCGTGCACGGTGACCATGCCGAAGCCGAGCGCCTTTGCCGCTGCGGCAGCGTCCGCGTATTTGCCGATGGTGCGCTCGATCAGCGCTTCATCCATGGGCAGAACGAGACGGCCGTTGAGTTCCGTTTCCACCGGACCGTAGGCGTTTCCATTGCTGCCGCCGCCGAACATGGCCAGCTGTCGGTTGGCGAACATGCCGGCGTGCTGCAGCTCACAGCTGGCGACGGCTCCATGGCGGGACACGGCGTGCGCGATCCGGGCAAGAGAGAAATGGGACATGGGGTCATCCAGCCGGAAATGGCGCGGCGTTCCCAGTCCGTATTCCGAATCCACGATGCATTCGCAGGAGGCTACGCTGGCGGCGCCGCCGATGGCTTTGCGCTCATAGTAGGCCGCGGCCTCCGGGGGAAGCCAGCCGCTTTCATTCGTATCCTGAAATCCGGTGGGGGAGGCAAAAAGCCTGTTCCGGAACAGCTGGCGCCCCAGACGGATGGGTTCAAACAGGTGGGGATATCTGCACGTATACATGATGAACGCTCCTCCTTGCCTTTACAGATCCAATACCGCGTTGTGTCCCTGTTCGGTGGCGTTGACCACCTGACCGGCCCGGACGCAGTCTCCCACGGCCCAGTACCACGGAGCGGCGTACCGCAAGCGTTCCACCGTGTCCCAGTCGGCGCGCATGCCGGCGGCCAGCAGCACGCTGTCACACGGGACGGTGAACTCTCCCTCCGGCCCGCGGCAGACAAGCCCCTCTTCCGTGACGGCCAGAGCCGCCGTGTTCACACAGATACGGATGCCGTAACGGGCAAACTCATGTTCCAAAGCGATCTTATGCATCTCGTTGGCTTCGGAGGCGTAATCGCCCTTCATCTCCACGACCGTCACCTCACGGCCCAGCATGCTGAGCCAGACCGCCGATTCGCTGCCCACCAGACCGCCGCCGAGGATCGCCACTCTCTGACCCAGATCCGGATTGGCCCGGTGCAGAGCCTCCAGTCCCTTTACTTTTTCGGAATCGACGCCGGGGATGGGCGGAACGGTCGGCCGGGCGCCGACCGCAAGCAGCAGCGCGTCCGGTTTCAGGGATTCGATCAGCTCCGGCGTGGCCTCCGTATTCAGCCGGACGTCGGCACCGGACGCCAGTACCCGCCGCGCCTGCTGACGGGCGTAGGCGTACAGGTCCGCCTTGAAAGGCACGAACTCCTCACTGTTCAGCTGGCCGCCCAGCCGGTCGGCCTTTTCCAGAAGGATCACCTCATGCCCCTGCTCGCGCGCCGTCAGGGCCGCCTGCATCCCGCCGGGGCCTCCACCCACGATGACCAGGCGCTTCGGCGTGGTGGCGGGACGGCCGTACCGCTGGTCCAGTTCCCGCCCGATGGCGGGGTTCAGGGCACAGGACGTGACCCGGGTGTTCAGAGTGGAGGCAAAACAGGTAAAGCAGCGGCAGCATTTCGTGATATCCTCCGCCCGGCCGGACAGGGCTTTTTTCGGAAAATCCGGATCCACCAGCAGCTGCCTGGCCATGCAGATCAGATCCGCCTGACCGGACGCCAGGATCTCCTCCGCCTGCGCGGGGTCATTGATGCCGCCCACACAGCCTACGGGCGTGTGCTTCATGTGCTTTTTCACCGCGGCGGCCAGATGGACGTTGCTGCCGTGGGGGAGGAACATGGAGGGATGGGTGATCACGAAGCTGTCGCGGTTTTCATGCACGCCGGCGGAGATGTAAAGTATGTCGACCTTGCCGTCCAGCATTCGGCACATCTCTATGCATTCATTGATATCGTAACCGCCCTCCACATACTCCGAACCGCTCAGCCGGAATTCGATGGGAAAGCCCGGGCCCACCGCTTCCCGGATCTTTTCCACCACCAGGAGGGGGAATCTCATGCGGTTTTCGCGGCTTCCGCCCCACTTATCCGTCCTTTTGTTGGTCCCAGGGCTCATGAACTGGCTCAGGAGCCACCCGTGCGCGGCGTGGACCAGCACCATGTCGAACCCCGCCCTCTTGCACATGGCGGCGGCACTGCCGAAACAGTCGGCGATCTCCAGGATCAGCTCCTCCGGCATGGCGTGCACCACCCGCCCGTCGGAAAGGACCTCATCGATGGGGCCGTAGCGGGTCACGGCGTTCGGATCCTGCCCCTGTACGCGGTTGCCGGCGTATTTTCCCCCATGGGAAAGCTCGATGCTGGCAAGCGCGTTATGATAGTGGATCTCCCGCGCCGTCTCCGCCAGGGAGGGGAGCATCATGGGATTATCCAGGGAAAGATGCTTGGTGTGGCTGCGGCCCGTTTTCGTATGGACGATGCCCTCACTCACAGTGATCACAGCTGCGCCGCCTCTGGCGCGCAGACCGTAAAAACCGATGTTTTCCGGCGTCATGTCTCCGATGGGACCCATTTCCGGGGGCGCCATGGGGGCGTTGACGATGCGGTTTTTCAGAAGCACATTGCCGACCTTCAGACTGCTGCCCAGATGGGGAAAAAAGCGGTTCATGGGCGGACCTCCGTTTTCAGACGTATTTTTTCCATTTTATCACAGGAGCGGCGGGAATGCTACCGACAACGCAGGAGAATGCGGCGGAGGCGTGTAGGAGAATGCGGCGGAGGCGCAAGAAGAAAAAGGGCGAAGACAGCGTCCTGTCCACGCCCTTTTTCACGTTTCACCTTCACAGCTGCTGTTCCGAGCGGTCGATGACCTCCCGCTGGATGGAGGCGGGAAGACGCACGAAATAGGCGCTGTAACCCGCCACACGGACGATGAGCTCCGGATGATCCTCCGGATGCGCCATGGCGTCTTCCATCTCGGCCCGGTCCACCACGTTGAACTGGACGTGCTTGCCCCCGTGGGTCAGATACGCCCGGATCATTGCGCCGAGCTTCATAAGATCCGCGTCGGTCCGGAGAACGTCCGGAGAAAGCTTCATGTTCATCAGCGTACCCTGGTACGGATCCTGGTCGACCTTCATCGCACTTCGGAACACGGCGGTGGGCCCGCTGACGTCCATCCCGTGGTCGGGGGAGAGGGAGGCGTCGGCCAGAATGTCGCCGCCTCTGCGCCCGTCCGGCGTCGCACCAGTGCAGGCGCCGCCCGGCTGGTGGGCGGAGATGGAGATGGCGTTGGGGGTCACGTGACCTCCGTATGCCGTCGCGTTTTCCGCGCATACGTCCGCGAACAGACGGTAGATCTCCGCCACGAAACGGTCCGGCATCTCCAGATCGTTGCCGTATTTCGGGGCGCGGATGAAATCGCGCCGCATCTCCTCATACCCTTCCCAGTCGGCGTCCAGTGCCGTCAGCAGTTCTTTCATGGTGTATTTTCTGCGGTCGAAGACCAGATCCTTTACGGCCGCCAGAGAATCTCCCGTATTCACGCCGCCTACGGCGCCGAGGCAGCTGCAGTTTTCAATGGCGAATCTGCGGTTGAGGATGTCCTTGCCTTCCTTCACGCCATTTTCCATCAGCGCCGAGCGGAAGGGGTCGGGGAACAGCTCCCGCTGGGCGATCAGTTCCACGTTGTTGCGTTCCGCCGCCATGCCCATGAGATGGCGGAACTGCCGGCAGAAGGCAGCGTAGAATTCCTCAAAGGTCTCCATCTTCGTCACGTCTCCGGTGGGGATGCCCACCCGCTCCTTCGTAAAGCGGCAGAAGCCGTTGTGCATGAAGATATCAAAGGCCTGGGGGATGATGAAGAAGGTGACGACCTGCGTCCGCGACCGGGCGGGCACGTTGCCGTCCACGCAGCCCGTCATGCAGTAGTCGCGGGCGTCTTCCAGCGTCATGCCGCTGCCCGTGAAGAAGCGGACGTAGCTGCCGTCGCCTACGAAGGCCGGCATTCCGATCCCGGTGCGGACGACCTCCAGCGCCTTTTTCATCAGCGCGTCCGGGGTGCCGGGATGGACCCGCAGCGTCAGCGTGAAATGGGGAAGATGCGTCTGCTGAGCGCTCTCCAGCAGCAGATACGTCAGCTCATTGGTGGCGTCGTTCCCATCGGCGTCGACGCCGCCGATGGTCCAGTTGTACCACTTGGCCATGCCGGCGTTCTTGGCGCGGTTCGCCTTTCCGGAAACGCGGTTGATCTTCATCACCTTGCAACGCATGATCTCCAGCAGCTCCAGCACCTCGCCGTCGGTGATGAGACCGGCGTCCCGATCCCTCCGGTAATACGGGTACATGTACTGGTCAAAACGGCCGGCGGACGTGGTCGGGGAAGGGAGCGCCATCAGGAAGGTGAACCAGAAGCTTTGCAGCGCCTCCCGGAAGCTTTCCGCCGGGCCTTGGGGCACACGACGGCAGATCCGGCTCATCTCGCGCAGCTCAGACGCGCGCGCAGCATTCGTCTCCGCGTCGGCCAGCTTGGCGCAGAGGTCGGCGTATCGGCCGGCAAAGCGGATCCACGCTTCATAGACGATGACGACGGCTTCCCAGTAGTTTTTCTTTTCAATGGCGTCGCCGGAGGTGTAGCGCAGGTCCTTCAGGCATTGCCGCGCCTCGTCGACGATGGACTGGGCGCCGTCCCGAAGGATCTTCTCATAGTCTACGCATACGAGGAAGAACCCGGGGCCGAGACCGTATCCGGACATGGCAAAACCACCGCCGGAGCCGCCCTTTCGATCCTTCCAGGGGGGGAGGATGACGCCGGACTTCATGAACGGCCACAGGCGGTCGTCCATGCCGAGGGAACGGCTGAGGGCGTCCACCAGATTGCTGTTGAGAGCATTGGCGGCAAAGCGGCGGTTCAGGCGGTACAGCTCCTCCTCATCCTCCGGCGCGATGGTGTAGATCTCGCTTTTGAGAGACTCCACCTCATCCCTTGTCCATACGCCGTATTCATACTGCATTTCCAGTCCGAACGGCTTGCTGGCGCCAGAGCCGCACAGCAGATCCTCCGGCTCAATGAAGATGGGAATGTTGTCCAGCACATGAGCGTGGAGCCTGGCGCGCCGAAGCAGCATGGGTTCCCCGGCTGTCTGATCCAGCGACTCGTTGGCCAGCTTGAAATATTCGATGCACAACGGATACCGGTTCACCTTCAGGCTCTCGAGCATCCTTTTCACACGGTCCGTCATGAGGATCCCTCCCGATTTGCTCCTTTCTCCGGGCTTTTTCAGACCCGGAACGGGAACACGGTACGGCCGTGAATGGACCGTACCGTGTTCGAACAGGCGTTATTCAGCTTCCGAGCCCGGATCGAGGGGCTCATTCTCCCTCAAAGCCGGACCATACGGGTCTGCCGGTGTATTCCTTTGCTTCCTCCTCGCCCTTCATCACACGCAGGGCGCCGGCAGCCAGGGCTTCCATCTCGAATTCGCCGGGCATGACCACGATCTCCGCGATCCAGCTCAGGTACTCGGTCAGGAAGTTCACCAGATACTTGCTGTGACTCATGCCGCCGGTGAGGATGATGGCGTCCACCTTGCCCTTCATGGCCGTGGCCATGGCGCCGGCGTATTTGGCGATCTGATACAGCATGCCGTCGTAGATGATCTTCGCGTAGCTGTCGCCGTCGGCGATCTTCTTCTCGATCTCCCGGGCGTCGTCCGTGCCGAAGTGATCCAGCAGGCCGCCGTTCTTGTTCAGACGGTTCGTCAGTTCCTTCTGGGTATACTTTCCGCTGTAGGCCAGCTCGATGACCTTGACGTAGGGAAGGTCGCCGGCACGGGTCGGCGTCATGGGGCCGGAGCCCTTGATGATGTCGTTGGAGTCGATCATGCGGCCGTGGGAATGTGCGGTCACGGAGATGCCTCCGCCCAGATGGCAAACGACCAGGTTGGATTCCTCATACTTTTTCCCGGCTCCGGCGCAGTACCGCAGGGCGATCTCCTTCTGGTTCAGGGAGTGGATGTGGCTCTCTCTGTAAATGCCCTTCAGACCCGTCACGCGGGAGATCTCTTCCAGCTCGTCCACGTCGGGGGGATTGACTACGAACGCGACCTTGCCGTACTTGTCCGCAAAGTCCTTGCAGATCTGGCTGGCCAGCTGCGCGGGGTGCTGCCCCGTCATGCCGCGGCTGGCGTGGTCGGCCAGCAGATCGGTGACCTTATAGGTGCCGCCGATCAGGGCCAGCAGGCCGCCGCCGCGCCCTACGAACACGTCGACGTCTTCCAGAGCGTAGCCGTTCTCCGCCATGGCGGCTTCCACGCAGGCACGGCGGTAATCTTTCTGATCCTGGATCTCCTTGAACTGGCTCAGCTCCTCCTTGGTGTGGACCAGTCCCTTGCTGAAGATCTCCTTATCGTCGTCAAACAGAGCGATCTTGGTGGAAGTGGAGCCCGGGTTTACGGCGAGAATACGATAGGACATGAGCATTACCTCCGATCAGTAGCTGGCTGCCGAGTAGGCGGCAAGAGCGATGGAATAGTACTTATCGCTGGCTTCCGCGGAACGGGAGGTCACGATCACGGGGCACTTGGCGCCGAGGATCGTGCCGGCCGTCGTCGCGCCGGCGTAGTCGGTCATGCACTTGACCAGAACGTTGCCGCAGGTGATGTCCGGAACCAGAAGCAGATCGGCGTCTCCGGCCACGGGGCTCTCGAAGCCCTTGATGGCGGCGGCACCCTGCTTGATGGCCAGATCAAAGGAGATGGGGCCTTCCACGACGCAGCCGGGGATCTCGCCCGCGATGTTCATCTTCTTCAGCGCGTCGGCGTCCACCGTTTCGGGCATCTTGGGGTTCATTTTTTCCACGGCGCACAGGCAGGCCACCTTGGGGCAATCGTTGCCCAGAGCGTGCAGCAGACGGACGGCGTTGTTGATCAGGTCCTTCTTGCCCTCCAGATCGGGATAGGTATTCATGCCCATGTCGGTAACGGCAAGCAGTTTGTGATAGAATTTCGGATGCTCGTACAGGCCCACCAGAGAGATGCGGCCGCCCGCCATCATGCCGTTTTCCTTCTTGACGATGGCCTTCATGAACTGACCGGTCTCCAGCTTGCCCTTCATGATGGCGCTGGCTTTGCCGGCGTTGATGTTCTCGACGGCCGTCTGCAGGGATTCCTCCAGAGAACCTGTAGGCACGATGGTGAAATCGGCCGGATCTCCGCCCACCTGGGCCAGGATCTCGCGGATCTTCTCCTCATTGCCGATGAGCATGCCCTCGATAATGCCGTCCTTCTTGGCGGTGACGACCGCTTCCAGCGTGTGGGCGTCCTGCGCCTCGACGACGGCAACTACGGTCTTCTTCTCCATGGCCTTCGCGGCGTCTGCCAGTTCCTTGAAACTCCTGATCATGGGAAATCACTCCTTTGTAAGGTTATGGGGGGAAAAAGCCGCCGAATCCGGTGCCGGATACTTGTACCCGGGCTGCGCGGGAATCCGGCGGCGAGTTCATTACACTATGGCTTTATGCGGCGTCCGCGATCAGATCACGAAGCCCTGGCCGTCGGCCATGGCGAATCTTCTGCGGCGGGCAAAGGACTGAGGACCGGTCGGGCCTTCTCCGGTGGGAGTGGCGATGGTCGGGGTGTTGGAACCCTCGCCGCCGAGTCCGAACGCGGCGAACGTACGGCCGTTCATGACGAACACGGTGGTCTCGATGATCTTGCCGAACGCGGTGGTGTGATACAGATCCTTCGTCCAGATGGAGGCGGAGTGACGGTTGCCGTGCTCGGCGTAGTGAGCGCGCTCCATGGCCTGCTCGAAGGTGTCGCACTTGACAACGGGCATGATGGGCATCATCTGCTCGGTCTGTACGAACGGATCCATGTTGTCCGCCTCAAAGAAGGCCAGACGAGGATCGCCCTCGACGTGGATGCCGGCGGCCTCCAGGATGACGTTGGCGTTTTTGCCGACGTACTTCTTGTTGGCGGAGTAGGGCTCGGGAGAGCCTTCGGGGTTCTTGATCAGGCACATGTCACGCAGAACGTCGGCCTGCTCAGCGGTCAGATGAACGTTGCCGACCGCCTCGAACTCCTTGATGAACTCGTCGTACACGTCAGCCACGACGAAGATCTCCTTCTCGGCAACGCACAGGATGTTGTTGTCGAAGGTGGAGGACTGGGTGACTTCATAAGCGGCTCTCTTGATGTCCGCAGTGGAGTCGATGATGCTCGGCGGGTTGCCCGGACCGGCGCAGATGCACTTCTTGCCGGACATGAACAGCGTGCGGACCATGGCGGGACCGCCGGTACCGAGGATCAGGTGAATGTCCGGATGCTTCAGAATGTAATCCAGAGTCTCCATGGTGGGTTTGGCAGCGGCGGTGCACATGTTCTCAGGGCCGCCGGCTTCCACGATGGCGCGGTTGACCAGGTCGATGGTCCAGCTGGCGCTCTTCACGCCGGCGGGATGGGGATTGAACACCAAGGAGTTGCCGACGGCAAGGTTGCAGATGGTGTTGGCAATGATGGTGGAAGCGGGGTTCGTCACAGGCGTGATGGCGCCGACGACACCGAACGGAGCAAAGTAGTCGATGGTCAGACCCTTGGAACCGGAATAGACCTGAACGGGAACGTCCCGGGTATCAGGCGTATCGGAGAAGGAACCGCCGTTCTTCAGGACCTTGTCTTCATAACGGCCGTACCCGGTCTCGGTGTACTTCATCATGCAGATCTCTTCCAGACGCTCGAGAGCCCGCTTCTTGATGTTCTCGATCATCTTCTGACGGTCCTTCGTGGAGCACTTGGCCATCAGCTCCTTCTGCGCTGCGGCAGACGCAACGCATGCATCCTCGATCTTCTCGAAGATGCCCATGTAATTGTCAAACATGTTCTTCAACCTCTTTCTCAATTAATTTTGAAGTTAATCAAAGGCAATAGTCACCCTGTCAAAATATTCTATCACCCGGATGCCCGTTTTGCAACCGCTTTTCTGTGTTTTTATGCGTTCGGCAAAGGAAAAAGGCGGCCGCCAGACAGATCGGCCGCCGTGAAAAACCGCGCCGGGAAACCCCGGCGCGGCGCTGGATTCATCGGATGTACTCTCTGGCGCGGAGAGCGGCCTTGATCACTTCGACGGCGCCGGTGATGCCGGTGAAATCGGAGTTGATCACGAGATCGTAATTGTTCACGTCGCCCCACTCCTCGCCGGTATAGCGGCGTACGTAACTGGCCCTAGCCTTGTCCGCCTTCTTGATCTTCTCGGCAGAGGATTTCTCGTCGATGCCGTACTCGTTCACGATCCTCTGGCGGCGCTTCTCCGGATCGGCCGTCACGAAGACCCTGAGAAGCTTCTCCTCTTCTCTGAGGATATAGTCGGCGCATCGTCCGACAATGACGCAGCTGCCGGCAGCCGCCAGTTCGCGGATGATATCCGTCTGAGAGAAGTAGGCCTGGTCTGTCACGTTGGTGTCATAGGGGAAGGGCATGCTCACGGAGGAATAGGGGCCGGACGCGATGGAGAAGAGAAAACTCCTGCGGCTGTGTTCCTCCTGCTCGGCGACGAATTCAGCGGACAGGCCGCTCTTTTCCGCCGTCATCTGGATGATCTCTTTATCATAAAAGGGGATGCAGAGCTGGGTCGCCAGCAGTTCGCCGATCTTCCGGCCTCCGCTGCCGAACTCACGGCTGATGGTAATGATAAGATTGCCCATAGCGATACCTCCCGTAGGATTTGGATTGCAGGACCTCTGCGGTATCGTCATTATAGCATAAATACGGGAGAAAGAAAACAGGTTTTTGCGGAAGGCAGAACGTGAAAAATGCGTGTACAGCGACGTACAGGATATGGTAAAATGTGGAAAACGGGGGGAGGGCGACCGGATGAAAGCGTGGCCCAAAGAAAGAAAGATCATATACTGCGACGGGGGCATGGGCAGCCTTCTGATGAAAAGAGGCATGACGCCCGGCATGCGTACGGACGAGATGAATCAGGCACATCCGGAGGCGGTGGAGAGCATCCAACGCGCCTATGCGGAAGCCGGCAGCGACGTTCTGTATACAAATACGTTCTCCCTCAGCAGCCGCCTGAAGGATATGACGGACGGGGAACTGGACGCGGCGGTCGCGGATGCCGTGGCCATCGCGAAAAGAGCCGCCGGGGGAAAGGCCCTGGCCGCGCTGGATGTGGGACCTACCGGCGAGTTCATGGAGCCCTACGGCGCGCTCACCTATGAGATCGCCTACGGGCGGTTCGCCCGGCTGGCCGTCAGCGGGGCGAAAGCCGGCGCGGACCTGATCTGCGCGGAGACGATGAGCGCACCCGACGAACTGAAGGCGGCGGTCATTGCTGCAGCGGAGAATACGGAACTGGATGTGCTGGCCACGATGACGTTCTCGGAAACGGGACTGACCTATACCGGATATTCCATCGAGGAATTCGGAGAACTGGCCAACGGACTGCCCCTGACGGCGGCCGGAGTGAACTGCTCCCGGGAGCCGAAGGAGATGCTGCCGGCCGTCACGCGCCTGGCAAGGATCCTGAAAAAACCTCTCATCGTAAAGCTCAACGCCGGCCTGCCGGACGGACAGGGACAATACAGCGTCGGTCCGGAGGAATACGCGGAACAGCTGCTGCCCTACCGGGAACTGGGCGTCAGGATCGTCGGAGGGTGCTGCGGCACCACGCCGGAGTATATCCGCGCCGTCAGACGGGCGCTGGAGGCATGACAGAAGACCGTGAGAAAGAAAGAGGACGCCGTTCCGGCCGGAACGGCGTCCTTTCTGTGTCATTGGTCAGAAATCAATCTCATATTCCAGATATCTCCGGGACTCGCTCTGCGCCTCGCTCGTTACGGTGGCATTTCCCGCACACTTCATGGCATCAAGTGCAGCGTCGATCCGGGCAGCCTCCTTTTCCCGCATCCCGGAGGAGTCGCCGAGGCGGATGAGGACCCGCTGGCTCGGAACGGAACCGGGAGAGAACCGGAGATCGATCAGTGCCTGGACGGCGGGATCCTTCCGAAGATATGCCAGTGCCGGCCGGACGGGCGGATGGCCGAGAAGATCCGCCTCCGCGGCGACCTCGGATGACGCACCGGAGGCGTCCAGACGTTCAAGATCCGTCGCGGCCGCGGAGATTCCCGGTTTTCGGGTAAGCGCGCGCTTCTCCTCCCTGTACGTGATCCGGAAATGCCTGGCTCCAAGATCCTCCGCGATCCTCCGGAGTTCGGCAATCCGCACGGCTTTCATGTATTCGAAATAAACGTCCAGGGCGATATATTTCGTCCGGTCGGAGGGATCCACATAATAGATCTCGCTGCCGGCGTCCGGATAGAACGTGAGACCGAAACGGCTCAGGTGATCCGTGTAGAGGTTTACGACACGGACATCTCTGGGGGCAGAATCATGCCCGACGGCTCCCCGGCAGACCTCGCTGGAGGCCCGTCTGCGGTCCATGCGGGTAAGGCGGATGAGTCTGGACATGGTAAAATCCGGTGTGCCCAGATCCTCTGCGAAAATGGGCTGCAGTTTTTTCAGATCCGCCTCCCGCTTTGCTTTGGCGATCTTTTCGCCCAGCTGCGCGCCGCCGGTTTTCATGCCTTCGTAAACGGAGGAGACCTTCTTCATCGCCTTGTCCGCAGCTTCGGCGACATCCTCGCCTTCGATATCGTTCAGACCGTGCTCATCGATGAACGTCCGGGCGGCTTCTTTCGTTTTGCCGAAAAGATCCGAGGCAGCCTTGCCGGCAGACTGGACAATTGAGAACAGATCAAATTTATCGCTGGACATGCGGATCATCCTCCCCGTGTGATGTCATGTCAAGAATAGCACGCAGGGAGGCGGAAAGCAACGGGGAAGAGTCTATCCCAGCGCCACGTCGAGAGCCATCATCACGCTGAAACCGACGGCAAAGAAAACGACGCCGACGTTGGAATGCTCTCCCGCGGACATCTCCGGGATCAGTTCCTCCACGACCACGTACAGCATGGCGCCGGCGGCAAAGGAGAGAAGGTACGGCATTGCCGGGACGACGAGGGTCGCGACCAGGACCGTCAGTCCGCCGAAGAGCGGCTCCACCGCTCCGGAAGCCGCGCCGAGCCAGAAAGACTGACGTCTGCTCTTTCCTTCGGCGAACAGCGGCATGGAGATGATCGCGCCTTCCGGGAAGTTCTGTATCGCGATGCCGAGCGCCAGAGCGAGCGCTCCGCCCGCCGTGATGTTCGCCGAGCCGGAGATCAGGCCTGCGTAGATGACGCCCACCGCCATGCCCTCGGGAATGTTGTGGAGGGTCACGGCGAACACCATCATCACTGTCCGGTCCAGCCTGCTCTTCGGGCCTTCCGGCCGGTCGGAGCGGTCGACGCTCCTGTGCAGGTGCGGAATCGCGTGATCCAGAAGGAGAAGGAACAGAATGCCGAGCCAGAAGCCGGTGAAAGCCGGAAGAAACGCCCAGCGCCCTTTTCCCGAGGACTGCTCGATGGCCGGGACGATCAGGCTCCAGATCGAGGCCGCCACCATCACGCCCGCCGCGAAACCGGTCAGAGCGCGCTGTAGGCCGGGCCGGAGATCCTTCCTCAGAAAAAACACGCAGGCGGATCCGGCCGCCGTTCCCAGAAAGGGTATCAGGAGTCCCGTGAAAACAGTGCTCATTTCCGGGCGAACAGACCTTTCTTTTCATAGGGAGAGGATTCGATCCCCAGACAGGTATATCCCGTCATATCGATGGCTTTTTTCAGAGCCGTCTCGTCGACGGGCGCCTCCGTCAGGAAGGAGGCCTCGCCCCGGATCCTCGAAGCGGAGACCTTTTTCGCCGAGGGAACCGTGTTCCGGATCGTGTCGCAGACGTGCGCCTCGCACATCCCGCAGCTCATGCCCTCGATCTTAACCGTAATCCTGTTCATGTTTCCATCCTCGCTTTCCGCCTGCCTGTGCATGAAGCGGACTCGCCGCCATGAGTTAGCAAAGGCTAATTTATTGCTCACATTATAGCTTCCCATGATGAAAATAGCAAGAGGGGACCGTATCGGGGGAGGAGGAAAGAAAACGGACCGCCGGGTTATCTCGGCGGTCCGCTGTTCTTGGGAATATGGTGCCCGTCAGGCCTGTTCCGTGCCTTCGGAGCTTTCAGGATTCTCGATGGCCTCGGGGGCGGCCTCTTCTTCGGCGGGAGCATCCTTCGCCAGCTTGGCCAGTTCCTCCTCCTCGAGCAGCCGGTAGGCGACCTTGCCAACGAGCGTCTTGGGGAGCTCCTCACGGAACTCTATGTCGTAGGGCATGGCGTATCTGGCGATGTTCTTCCGGGCATAGGCCATCAGCGTGTCCTTCGTCTCCTGAGTGGCCGGCACACCGGGCTTCAGCATGACAAAGGCTTTCACTTTCTGCATCTTCAGCGGGTCCGGCACTCCAATCACGCAGCTCATCTGCACCAGCTCGTGGGCATCGAAGATGTTCTCCAGCTGGCCGGGATACACGTTGTAGCCGCTCGTGATGATCATGCGCTTGATGCGCTGGCGGAAATAGACGAAGCCGTCCTTGTCCATGACGCCGAGGTCGCCGGTGTGGACCCAGGTCAGGCCGTCGGCGTGCTTCTGCAGCGTGTCCGCGGTCTCCTCCGGACGGTCCAGATAGCCCTTCATGACGGTGGGGCCGGCCAGGCAGATCTCGCCCTCCTCGCCGTAGGGGACCTCCTCCTGGGTGCCGGGCTTCACGATCTTGTAGTACGTATCCGGGAAGGGAATGCCGATGCTGCCCTCGCGGGACTGGTGGTACGGTGTGAGGCAGGAGGCGGTGACGCACTCGGTCAGGCCGTAGCCCTCGCGCACCTGGATGCTGGCGTGATGATCGAACAGGAACTGGTCGAACCGTTTCTTCAGTTCGATGGACAGGCTGTCGCCGCCGGAATACACGCCCTTGAGGCAGCTGAGGTCAGCGTTCTCCATCTTCGGGAGACGCAGCAGGGCTTCATACAGCGTGGGAACGCCTGCAATAAGGTTGCACCGGTATTTCACCATCATTTTGGCGTAACTCGCGGGAGTGAATCTGGGGACCAGGATGCAGCATCCGCCGCTGGCGAGCATGGAATGGATCGTGACCCCCAGGCCGAAGCCGTGGAACATGGGCATGACGGCGAGCATTTTGTCCCCGGGACGGAACATGGGGTTGGTGGCAACGATCTGCCTAGCCAGGGCGTTGAAATTGCGGTTGGTCAGCAGGATGCCCTTGGTGGTACCGGTGGTGCCGCCGGAGTACAGGATGACGGCGACGTCGTCGCCCTTCTTGTCGTCCCGGTATTTCCAGTAGTTGCTGATGCCGCGGTGGATGAATTCATGCCAGCGGATCACGGGGGCGTCCTTGGGAATCTTCTCCTGTTTCCGTCCCTCGGTCAGCATGTACCCCGCCTTGACAGGGCGGGACAGGGCGTCCTTGATGGAGGCGATGATGATGTTCTCGAGGTTCACGTTCTTCCGGATAGCCTCGAACTTGCCGTAGAACTGATCCAGGGTGACGGCGTAAAGGGAGCCGGACTCCTTGATGAAGAACTCGATCTCCTTCTCGCTGGACAGAGGATGGATCATGTTGGCCACGGCGCCCACCAGGTTGGTGGCGTAGAAGAGGCTGACCGCCTGCGGGCAGTTGGGCATCGCGATGGTGATCCGGTCGCCGGAACGCACGCCGATCGCCTTCAGGGCGCGGGCGCAGGTGTGGATAGATTCCACCATGGCCCGGTACGTGGTCTTCTTTCCCATGAAGACGTAGGCCGTCTTGTCGGGATACAGCTCTGCCGCCTGCTCCACCGCCTGCGCCATGCTGCAGTCGGGGTATTCCAGCGTTGCGGGTACTTCGCCGCGGAACGCGAGCCACGGCGCCTTTACGGGAATTGTCTCACTCATATGCTACTTCCTCACTCATTGGTCTTTCAAGTTCCTCCGGGTGCTGAAGCAGATAACTGAGCAGGCGGATGGACTTTGCATAGTAATAGCCGTCGGCCAGCCGTTCGTCCACGGTGAGGCCGAGGTCCAGGGACTCCCTCATGGCATAGGTCCCGTCGGGGGCGTATACCGGGGCAGTCTTCTTTTCGCCGACGATGCAGAACAGGGAGCATGTGCCCCAGTTCGTCAGATGATGATAGCCGCTTTTGAGCCTGATGGAACCAAGATTGGACAGGACAACGGAACTGTAGTAGGGATCCGTGTCGATCAGGGACTGAGGCACCCAGCCGTGTTTGTCCAGGCGGGTGATGACCCAGACGATGAACTTGGACAGGAACCGCGGCATCTTGTTGAACATGTCCATGGCGTCGGAGGAGGCGTCGACGGCGCCCTCCTTCTTCACCGTGGTGATCTGCTTTTTCAGATCGTCCCGGATGGTGAACAGCGTGCTGTCCGGCCGGGCGTGGATGAAGGCCAGCCCCTCCTCCGCCTGGTCATTGAACTGTTTCTTGACCACGAAGGAGGCGGAGACCTCGTTGCGCTGGTAGAAATTCTTGTTCGCGATGAACCGGTTCAGTTTCGGGCGCAGGGTGATGACCTTGATGATCGCCGCCACGATGATGTGGAACATGGTGTATCTGAAATCCGGATCGGACTCGTTGAGTTCCGCCACGTACCGGTTGATGGCCTCCAGATCCACCTTGACGGAGATGTAGGCTTCGTTGTCGCACCGGTTGGGGTAGAGCAGCGGGGTGATGAAATGCATGGGATCCAGTTCGCGGATCAGGCGGCCGTCCTTGCGGTCACCCATTTTTCTCTTTTCTACTTTCGTGGGGATCACTTCCTGTTCTGGTATATCGGACAGACGCCGTCAGAAGCGCTGTCCGCCGCGCCCGCCCGGTTTTCCGCCGGAGGGACGGGAACCGCCGCCGGGTTTGCCGCCGAAACTGCCGGGTCCGCCCGGCCTGGGAGCGCCGTTCTGGGGCGGCCGGTTTCCTGCGCCGCCCGCAGGCCTTCCGCCGGACGGACGCACCGGCGTGCCGGAGGGCCTGC
Source organism: Oscillospiraceae bacterium (assembly GCA_017540565.1). Taxonomy (GTDB): domain Bacteria; phylum Bacillota; class Clostridia; order Oscillospirales; family Oscillospiraceae; genus Alloscillospira. The sequence continues at coordinate 62,170 of JAFYAU010000034.1, read as the reverse complement.
CGCCGAAGATGCCTTTCGGAACGGGAGGGACGACCGGACGGGGGGACACCGGCCGGGGCGCCGGACGCGGAGCCGGATGGAAGATGCCGAAACTGCTGTAGCGGCGGGCGCTTCTCGGAGGAGGACTCGGCCGGAAACTCAGCCTGTACAGGTTCGGCCGGGGCCCGACGTTCCAGCGGCGGATCTCGCGGACCCGGTTGGCAACGGAGAGCGCCGCCAGCGCACTGGCAACGGCGGGGACGAAATTGCCGGTCCGGTCGTAGACGGAGGTGGCGGCGGCCTGAGGCACGTTGACGTAGCCCTGGGAGTTGCATACCGTGACCTCGATCCCGTATTCCGTCAGTGCCTGGGCCAGATACAGCGCCTGAGCCATGTTCAGGTTGCACGCGATCTCCACCGGAGCCATGGTCAGGATGTTCCTGGCCTCGGAGGAGGAATAGCCGAGGATGTCTCTCAGCAGGGCCCGCGCGTTCGCCGCGCTGCAGCTTCCCCGGCTGAACAGGATCACCCGGTAATCCGTCGCGGTGGCCGGATCATAGGCGGGGGCGGTCTCGGCGATGGGGATCGGCTGCTCCTGCTGCGTGCCGGCGGCTGTCACGGCCGTGCCGCAGACGGGGCAGAAGTTCATGCCGTCCTCGAGCTGCTGGCCGCATTGTACGCAATAAGCCATAAGCAAACCTCCTGTATTCGTAATTCTGATCCTGTGTGCCGCCGGAATGCGGCGGTACAGGGAAAGTCTATCACAGCGGGCGGAAAATGGCATTTTCCGCGTACTTCATCATTCCGTCGGCCCCAGCCGGGACAGCGCATCGGTGAACCAGTCGGGGAGAGGGGCGCTGAAAGACATCGGCTCCCCCGTGGAGGGGTGGATCAGTTTCAGCTGCGCGGCGTGCAGGCACTGGCCGTCCAGTCCCTTCTCCGGTTTTTTTCTCCCGTATACAGTGTCGCCCAGGAGGGGATGGCCGATATACGCCATATGCACGCGGATCTGATGGGTGCGCCCGGTCTCCAGACGGCACTCAACGTGCGTGTAGCCGCTGTATCTTGCCAGAACCCGGTAGTGGGTGACGGCCGGCCGGCCGTTTCTGTCCGTCACGGTCATGCGCTTGCGGTCCGTGGGATGGCGTCCGATGGGGGCGTCGACCGTTCCCTCATCGTCGCGCAGACGGCCGCACACGACCGCCTGATAGATCCGCGACAGACTCCGGTCCGCCAGCTGGGCGGAGAGCGACGCGTGTGCCGCGTCATTCTTCGCGGCGACCAGGAGCCCGGAGGTGTCCTTGTCGATACGGTGCACGATTCCGGGACGTATCACGCCTCCGATGCCGGAGAGTTCCGCTCCGCAGTGGTACAGCAACGCGTTGACCAGAGTGCCGCCGGTGTGGCCGGGAGCCGGGTGGACAACCATGCCCCGGGGCTTGTTGACGACGATGATGTCACTGTCCTCCCAGACGATATCCAGGGGAATATCCTCCGGACGGGTCTCCGCGGGCTCCGGCTCGGGCAGGGAAACGGAGATCAGATCGCCCGCTCTGACCCGCATATTCTTCTTAACGGCCCTGCCACCGCAGGTGACAAGGCCGTTATCCATCAGTTTCTGGGCGGCACTGCGGGAAAGACCGGACAGCTGCTGCCCGAGGACAAGATCCAGGCGCTCGCCGTCACAGTCGGCGGGGACCTCAAAAATCGTGTCCATATTCCCTCATGATGTCTTCCAGAGAGTATTCCTTTTTCTCTTCCGCGTCCTTCTTGGCGGCCGCGATATCCGCATCGGTGACCATCGGGTTCTTGTAGACGACGGTCACGTCGTCGCCCTCGGGTTCGATCTCGTCGGCGGACTCCAGCGCGCGCTCTTCGGCGGCCCGGATCTCCTCAGCGGGGATGGTGATCGTGCTCTCATCCACATCGGGGCCGTACTTTCTGGTCATCCGCTCCTTCTTGCGCTCCTTCGGGGACAGCTTCTGGTCACCGGCGTGCTTGTTGCCGAACAGGATGAACAGGATGAACAGGATCGCGCCGATCGTGATGAATATGTCGGCCACGTTGAAGATGGCGAAGTTCACGAACAGGGGGTAGAACATGTCCACCACGTACTTCAGGACCACGCGGTCGATCAGGTTGCCTATGGCGCCGCCCAGGATGAAGGCCAGGCTGAGCTTGCCGAAGCCGGACCACTTTGAAGCGATGAGCAGTACGATGATGGCGACGGCGACGACGGCGGACACGATGGTCAGGATCAGCGTGTAGTTGTCCAGCATCGAGAAGGCTCCGCCGGAGTTGGTGTGATAGGTGATGCGCAGGATGCCCGGGATCAGATCCAGGCTCCCGCCCAGGCCGAACTTCAGGGTGACGAAGTACTTGGCAGCCTGGTCGCACAGGATGATCAGGAACGCGATGATGAAATAGATCATGTCGAAACCTCCTTATTCAGTGACGGCGGCCGCGCAGCGGGGGCACAGCTCCGGATGGGCCGCGTTCTCTCCGACGTGTTCGTCGTGGCACCAGCAGCGCACGCATTTGGGGGCTTCGCTGGGAACGACGGCAACGGTGATGCCCGGATATTCGGTGCCTTCGTATCCGGCGCCTGCGCCCGGCTCGATGATCACCTTGGACACGATGCAGTACTCGGCCAGCTTTTCGGACGTCATCTTCTCAAGGTCGGCGAGGACGGAAGCGTCCGCAAAGATCGTCACTTCGGCATCCAGCGGCTTTCCGACCTGCTTTTCGGCCCGGGCGAGTTCCAGCGCCTTGTTCACGTCCGCGCGGACGCGGAACATGCGGTCGAAGGAGTCCAGCGTCTCATCGTCCAGGACCCACTGAGGATCGGGACGGCGGATGTCGTTGAGCATCACGTGACGGGGATCGTCCCCGGCGGCGTGAGGCATGGCGAGCCAGATCTCATTGGAGGTGAAGGCGAGGATCGGAGCCAGCAGACGGACCATGGTGTCAAGGATATGCCAGATGGCCGTCTGGGCACTGCGCCGTTTCAGGCTGTCGGCCTTCTCGCAGTACAGCCGGTCCTTGATGATATCCAGATACAGGTTGCTCATCTCGACCACGCAGAAATTGTGGATGGCGTAGGTCACGGCAAAGAACTCGTAGGAGTCGTAGGCTGCCAGGCATTTCTCCGTCAGGGCGTTGAGACGGGTAAGGGCCCATCTGTCCAGCGGATCCATATCGGAGAAGGGGACCGCCCGGGACGGATCGAAACCGGCCAGGTTGCCCAGAATGTAGCGGGCGGTGTTGCGGATCTTCAGGTATTTGTCGCTCAGCTGCTTGAAGATGGCGTCGGAGCAGCGCATGTCCAGATGGTAGTCTGCGGAAGCTGCCCACAGGCGGAGCAGGTCGGCTCCGTATTTGGGGATCAACTCGTCAGGAGCCACGCTGTTGCCCAGCGACTTGTGCATGGCCTTGCCTTCGCCGTCCACCGTCCATCCGTGCGTGAGCACGGCGCGGTACGGGGCGCTGCCCCGGATGGCGACGGCGGTGAGAAGGCTGGACTGGAACCAGCCGCGGTACTGGTCGCCGCCCTCCAGATACAGATCGGCAGGCCAGCAGCCGGGAGCGTTGCGCTCCATGGAGGAGATGTGGGTGGAGCCGGAATCGAACCAGCCGTCCAGCGTGTCCGTCTCCTTCGTGAAGCCGTGCGCGCATCCGCAGTGCGGACAGGTGAAGCCGTCCGGCAGAAGATCCGCGGCCTCGCGGTCGAACCAGGCGTTGGAGCCCTCTTTTGCGAAGATCGCCGCCACCTGCTCGATGGTCTCGGGCGTGCACAGCGGCTTTCCGCAGTCGGGGCAGTAGAAGACGGGGATGGGAAGCCCCCAGTGACGCTGGCGCGAGATGCACCAGTCGGCTCTTTCACGGATCATGGAGACCATGCGGTCATGACCCCAGGACGGGATCCAGGTAACGTCGCCGCAGGCGCGGACGGCATCCTCCTTGAACGCGTCCACGGAGCAGAACCACTGTTCCGTGGCGCGGAAGATGATGGGCTTCTTGCAGCGCCAGCAGTGGGGATAGGAGTGGGTGATCTCCGAGCGGGCCAGCAGCGCGCCGCTCACCTCCATTACGGGAAGCATGACCTCGTTGGCCTTGTTGATGTGCGTGCCGCCGAAGGCCTCGTCGGTCATGATGCCGCGGTCGTCCACGGGAACGGTGATGCCGATGTTGGTCCCGCGCTCCCTGTCGTATTTCTGGCAGATCGCATAGTCGTCGGCGCCGAAGCCGGGAGCGGTGTGCACGCATCCGGTGCCCGCGTCCAGCGTGACGTGCTCGCCGTTGAGAATGACCGACTCCCTGTCGAGGAAGGGGTGATGCGCGGTCATCATCTCGAACTCGCTGCCGGGGAGGACGGCCAGGGTCTCGTAGGACGGGATCTCCGCCGCTTCGGCGACCTTGTCCGCCAGTTCCTTGGCGACGATGTACGTCTCGCCGGAGGGGACCTTCATCAGGACGTACTCCAGCCGGGGATTCAGGCAGATGGCGAGATTGCCGGGGAGCGTCCAGGTGGTGGTGGTCCAGATGACGAAATAGGTGCGGGACAGGTCGGTATAGGGAGCCAGGCGGCCCTTGTCGTCGGCTACCGCGAACTTGACGTACACGGTGGTGCAGGGGTCGTCGGAGTACTCAATCTCGGCTTCGGCCAGCGCGGTCTCGTCGGAGGGGCACCAGTACACGGGTTTCATGCCTTTGTAGATGTAGCCCTTCTCGTACATCTTTCCGAAGACGCGGACTTCCTCCGCCTCCAGCGCCGGATCCATCGTGAGATAAGGGGAATCCCAGTCGCCGAGGACGCCGATGCGCTTGAACTGGGCCATCTGCTTCTCCACGAAGTCCTGCGCGAAGTCATGGCAGTCGTTCCGGAATTCGGAGACGGTCATCTTGTGGCGGTCCAGCTTGTGCTGCTTGATGATGGCGCTCTCGATGGGCATCCCGTGGTTGTCCCAGCCGGGAGTATAGGGAGCGCGGAAGCCGCTCATGTTCTTGTAGCGGACGATGAAGTCCTTCAGGCACTTGTTCAGCGCCGTGCCCATGTGGATGTATCCGTTGGAAAAGGGAGGACCGTCGTGCAGCACGAAGGCCGGCCGTCCCTCATTTTTCTTCAGTATCTCATGGTACAGATCCATGTCGTACCAGCTCTGCAGCATGTCCGGTTCCCGCTTGGGGAGACCGGCCCGCATAGGAAAGTCGGTCTTGGGAAGATTCAGCGTAGCGTTGTAGTCCTTGGCCATTTGGCTCTCTCCTCTGAAGTTTCTTATGATTGGGTTCGGTGTCCGAAAAAGCGCCGCAGGAGCGGCGCTTTCCGTACGTGTCAGTGTCGTTTTGGATCAGTCGTTCTCACCGTTCATATTGGTTCCGAAGCGCAGGTTGTCGAAATCGAACTTGGGACGGATCGTATACTCGCCTTCATCGTCATATTTCGGCTTCGCGGGAGCCTCGGGCTCCGCTTCCCCGGCGGGAGCAGGCTCCTCGGCAGGGGCTTCGCCCTCCGCCGCGGGTTCCTCGGGGATCTCCTCCTCGGTGATCTTGGAAACGGCGCCGTCGATGTCGTGGACGGCATCCATGATCTCCTCTTCGCGCTTCTCCTCGGGCGTGGGCTCCTCCTTGGGAGCGCGTGCCCGCTTCTCCATCTCCAGGGTGGGAACGGCGGCCAGGAAGCTTGCGATCTTCTCGGTCAGCCCGGCGGCCTCTCTGGTATAGGCCGTGGTGGCCTCCTTCGCGACCTTCAGGCGGGCTTCCTCCTCCTTCACCTGCTGGGTGATCTCGGCCAGACGCTGCGCCGCCTCGGCGGTCGCGTCCGTGATCATGGCCTCGCTCTTCTCCTTGGCTTCCTTCACCATGTTGTCGCCCATCTTCTGGGCGGTGAGCAGAGCCATGCGCATGGCATCCTCCGTGGAGCGGTACTCCTCGACCTTCTCCACAAGGACCTTGATCTTGCTCTTCAGGATGGCGTTTTCCTTGTACAGAGAGCTGTAATCCCCGCTCAGCTGCTCCAGGAACTCGTCAACGACGGCCATGTCATAGCCGCCGAAAACCGCCTTCACAAATTCTTTCTCGGAAATTTCCTGGGGGGTAAGCATAATGCATCAACCTTTCTGTTAGAAATACAGCCCGTTGCTTTCAAGTTCGTCGATCAGGTCGCCCATCAGATCCACGTTGTAGGGCGTGATGATGTAGGTGTTGACGGCGACCTTCTTGATCTTGCCCTCCTGAGCGTAGGCGACGCCGCTGAGGAAATCGATCAGACGGCGGGCGATGTCCTTGTTGGTCTCTTCCAGGTTAAGGACGACGGTGCGCTTCTCGCGCAGGTGATCGGCGATATCCGCCGCGTTTTCGAACTTCTCGGGTTTGACGAGGACTACCTTCAGGGCGGCGGTGGCGTGGATGTTGACGACCTTGTTGCTGTCACGCTTTTCCTCGAAGCCGCCGTAGGAGCTCCTGGCCTGACGCGGAGTCTTGGGAGTTACCGGGATCTGTTCGGGCGCCTTGGCGGAAAAATCGTCGAATTCCTCTTCATCGTCATCGTATGGACGCGCCAATTTCTTGATTTCATCGAAAAAACCCATGGTAGATGCCTCCTGCAGATTTCTTTTATGGGATGACCTGCCGAAACACGGCGGACATTATATCAATACATCGTATATTATCGTATTTTTTTCGGCAACTGTCAACAACAAGTGCGGAAAAACGGGAAAAAAGCGATCTGGCTTCAGCGGACGACCTTGCCGTCGCTCATGCCCTCCGTGGTCGTGATGACCGTGACTCCCGCGCTGAGCATGCTCCCCTCCGGGGCGCTGACGAGAGTGTAGCCGTCCCCGGCCCCGGTCAGGATCTCCACCTCGACCTCGTGGGCCTGCAGCCCCGCCAGCACGAAGACGTGGGGACGCGTGCTGCGGTCGCAGATGGCTTCATCCGGTATCAGAATGCCGGTGCTGCGGGAGAAGACCACGTTGGCAGACGCCTTGCGGACGGCGCTCACGTCGGCCAGACCGGTGTCGCAGACGAACACGGCGGCGCAGTTTCCGTCGCTGTCTGCGGAGCTGACGCTGACGACCTGCATGCGCACCGTGTTGGTGTAGCCGTCGGTGAATTCCAGGGTGACGGTGCGGCCTTCCGTCAGTTCCTCGGCGCGGCTGCTGTCGAGCACGCAGGCATAATACCAGCGGGTCCCGCTGATGAGCTTGCCGAAACCGTTTCTGGTCCTCGTCCCGTCGAACAGGAGAAGCAGCCGGCCGGGCGTGAGGGAGTCGAGATCGTCCGGAGAGACGGTCTCATAGCCGTCCACCACGCTGGAAAACAGGCCGGGGGACTCCGCCGTCACGAGGGAGTATCCGCTCTGCATGGCCTGGAGGGTCTCCAGTTCCTGCCGGGCCTCCTCCAGTTCCCGCTGCGCCTGCTCCACGGAACTGCTGCTTCCGAACAGCACGTAGCGGGTTTGGCTGGCAAGGGTGTCCAGTTCGTCGAAGCGGCGCATGGCGACCGCGGCGGAGAGGTCGGCCACCACGTCGGAGGGACTCGCCGTCTCCGTCTCGCCCAGCGCAGTCTGAAGGGCGGCGATCCGTTCCTGAAGGGCGAGGATGCGGTCCGCCTGCTCCAGCGCGGACTCGTCCGTATAGCACACGGCCACGACGCCGTAGGCGGCGATCTTCTTGCCGTCGGCCACGGGGGAGATGACGCCCTGGGCGGTCAGGACCTTCTCTTCGCGCACCACATAGCCCTCGGCTGAAGCTGCGTCGGCTACGGTGGCGGATACCGCCTGCACCGTTTTCAGGGGATGGATGAAGGTACGGTAGATGTAAAAACCGAAATATGCCAGTATGGCCGCCAGAAACAGGCAGAATACGGCCCGGATCAGTGCGTTGCTTCTTTGCATGGCGGCTCCTTTCCAGTGAATTCGTAATATGCGCCGGCGATCTGACGGACGGCAGCAGAGGGATCCGGCACGCGGTCCCATTCGATCCAGCGCAGGTCCGCGTCCCGCCGCAGCCAGCTGAGCTGGCGTTTGGCGTAGCGACGGGATTCACGCTTGATGTCCTCGGTAGCCTGTTCAACGGAAGATCCTTCCGCGAGGGCGGAGGCCAGTTCCTTGTAGCCGATGGCCTGCATGGCCGTGTGCGACGCCGTCAGCCCCTGCGCTAGCAGGGACCGAACCTCTTCGGCCAGGCCGTTTTCCATCATCCGGTCGACCCTCCGGTCGATGCGGTCGTACAGATCCTGCCGGCGGGCAAAGGTGAGCGCAAAGCGCAGGGAATCATACCGCGGAGGGACAGCGCGGCTGGCGCGGTCGTGCTCCGTCAGCGTGGCGCCGGTCAGGGCGTGGACCTCCAGAGCGCGGATGATGCGCTTCCTGTCATTGGGATGCAGGCGGGCAGCGGTTTCCGGATCCGCGGCAGCCAGCTTCTTCAGCATGGCCTGTCCGCCGGCCTCGTCGTATTCGCGGCCGAGGCGCTCCCGGAGAGCGGGGTCGCCCCCGGAGGCGAATTCTCTGCCGGCCAGAAGGGCGTCGATGTACAGGCCCGTGCCCCCCACGATCACGGGCAGCTTCCCGCGCCGGAGGATGTCGTCGCAGCAGGCGGACGCCTCGGCGACGTAGCGGGCGGCGGAATAGGGGTCGAAGGGGGACGCGCAGTCGATCATATGATGGGGAATGCCCAGAGTCTCCTCCGGAGAGGGCTTGGCGGTGCCTATGCTCAGCAGGCGGTAGACCTGCATGGAGTCGGCGGAGACGACCTCTCCGTCCAGCACCCGGGCAAGGCCGGCGCCCACCGCTGTCTTCCCCGTGGCGGTGGGGCCCGTGATCACAAGTACAAGAGGGGGCATGATCCTCCGTTCCGGCCGCCCGTCCGGCGGCCAGACCTGACCTCGGTCAGGTCCGCTTGAAGCTTTTGTCCAGCGCTGTCCTGCTGAACTCCACGGCCACGGGACGGCCGTGGGGACAGTATCTGATCTCTCCGGACATGACCTTCTCCGCAATCAGGGCGAGCTCTTCCGGGTCGGAAACGCTGCCGGCCTTGACGGCGGATTTGCAGGCCATCGTCGCGAGGATGCGGTCGGACCGGCTGTCTTCGGGGCGCCCGCCCCTGCGGAAGACGGCGCACAGTTCGTTGAGCACGGTCTCCGCATCGTCCTGACGGACGTGGGACGGCAGCTGGCGAACGGCCAGGCGCCCGCGCCCGAAGGATTCCACGGAAAAGCCCAGCTCGCCGAGATCGGCTTCATGTTCCAGCAGCAGGTCGGTATCCTCCGGGGAGAAGGAGCAGATGACGGGGAGCAGCAGCGGCTGCACCATCGTCTCCCGGTCCTGCGCCTTCAGGCGGTCGAACTGCATGCGCTCATGGGCGGCGTGCTTGTCGATGAGCCAGAGACTGTCACCCTGTTCCACGAGGATATATGTCTGAAGGGCTTCCCCGATCACGCGGTAGCCGGGACCGTCCTCCGCGGCGGTGCCGGCAGCTGCTTCGGGAAGGGGTGCCGGCGGTACGGGAAGATCCAGTCTGGCCTGATCGGGATCCTCCCGCGGCGCGGAAAACGTTTCCGTCACGGGAGGGGGCGGGGCCTTGCGGGGAAGCGGAGTTCCGGACGGCGGTTCCTTTCCCGTCGCGCGGAATCCCCCGGAGGCCCCCGTGCGCCTGCGGAACTCCTCTGCACTCATGGAGGCGAAGCCGCCCCCCGGGGATGCGGAGCCGGCGGCTTTCGCCGGCCTCGGCAGGGGGGAGACCGGAGAGAGGGGGACGGGAGCCGGGGCAGGAGAAGCGGAAGCCTTCGGACTGTCCGCGATGGGACGCGCCTGCTCCAGAGCGCCGAGGGCGGCGTAGTAGACGGCGTCGTTCACTGCCTTTTCATTCGAGAATTTCACCTCGCGCTTGGTGGGGTGCACGTTCACGTCGACGGAGCCGTAGCCCAGACGGATGAACAGAACGCAGGCGGGGAAGCGGCCGGTGAACAGATTATTCCGGTAGGCCTGCTCAAGGACCGCCTGCAGCGTCCGGGAATGCACGCTGCGCCCGTTGACGAAGAAGAACTGGCTGCTGCGGTTTCCCTTCACATGGGAGGGACGGGAGATGTAGCCCGTGACGGACACGGTGCCGTCGTCGAGGCTGACGGGGAGAAGTCCGTTGAAGAAATCCCGCCCGAACAGGGCATAGATGCAGGACTCCGGACGGCCGTCCCCGGGCGTATGAAACTCCACGGAGCCGTCCTTTACGTATTTGACAGACACGGAGGGGTCGGAGAGGGCAGCCTTTATGACGGCGCCCGTCACGGCGGAGCCCTCCGCACGGTCGGTCTTCATGAATTTGAGCCGGGCAGGGGTGTTGAAGAACAGGTCGCGCACGATCATGGTCGTCCCCCTCGGGCAGCCGAAGGGCTCGTTTGACACGATCCGCCCGCCTTCGTTCAGGACGCGGCGGCCTTCGCCGTCGTCGCTGCAGCAGGTGAGGACTTCCATCCGGGACACGGCGGAGATCGCGGCCAGCGCCTCTCCGCGGAAGCCCAGCGTGGCGATGGCTTCAAGGCCTTTGGCGTCCCTGAGCTTGCTGGTGGCGTGCCGCAGGAAGGCGGTCTCCACCTCATCGGGCAGGATGCCGGAGCCGTTGTCGGTGACGCGGATGTAGGCCATGCCTCCGGAGCGGATCTCTACCGTGATCTGGGAGGCGCCGGCGTCCATGGCGTTTTCCACCAGTTCCTTGACGACGCTGGCGGGGCGTTCCACCACCTCGCCGGCAGCGATCAGGTCGGAAGTGTGGCGGTCAAGCTGAATGATGTTTGGCATAGAAAGCCTCCGGTAACAGTTCGGCGGGCCCTCCGGCGGGGGAGGACCCGCGTATTCATGCTATTGATAGCTTCTGGGGAGCCCTTTCACGTTCACGGGATCCACGTCCATGTAGGCGACGTCCCCGACCGTGCAGTCGATGTCCGTCACGTCGATCAGGGTGTGCTGCATGCCGATGTTCCCCAGCACCTTCGCGCGCTTGTTGTTGACGCGGACATAGCGCCCGATGCCCCGGCTGCGGATGCGGTCGATGAAGCTGCGCTCCGCCTTGTGCCGGTCCACGCCGAACCCGTGGTAGTAGCCGACGGAGAGGACGGCGATCTTGGTGGGCTTCCGGATGTTGATGCCATGTTCGGCGCCGATGTGGTGGCCTTTGCTGTACCAACCCACTTCCTCCAGCCCCGCCTCGATATAGCCGACCCTGGCAAGCGCGGGGATGGCCTTGCCGGGGATGCGCCCGGAGAGGGCCAGATCCATCAGGACGGCGTCCATGCGGCCGAAATCATACTTGAAGAGCGCGGCGCTGTCGCAGCAGTGGGCGATGCCCACGTCGAAACCCATGGCCTCAAGACGGTCGAGCACGTCCTCGAACAGCTTCAGCTGGGCGGCGGTCTGCCGTTTGCTCCGCCAGGAGCAGGAGAAGGTGGTGAACGTCCCTATGATGCGGATGTTGGGCATGTATTTGTAGACGGCGGCGACCCGGTCCAGCTGGGCGGGGTCAAAGCCGTAGCGGCCGAGGCCGGTGTCGATCTTGATCTGCACGTCGGCAATGATCCCGCGGCTGTCAGCGATGCCGTTGAGCGCCACGGCGGAATCATAGGAGCCCACGGTGCAGATGACGCCCAGTTCCAGCAGGGCGTCCAGTTCCTCCGGGTCGGCGGTGGAGCGGAGCATCATCAGACGCTCTTTCTCGAAGCCGCTGGAGCGCAGCTGGCGGGCATCCCGGACGTCCGAAATGATGAAATCGGAGATCCCCTCGTCCCTCAGCAGGCGGGCCATTTCCAGCAGGCCCATGCCGTAGGCGTTGGCGGAAAGGTCGGCATAGATGGTGGACCCGTCGGCCTTTTCCTTCACGGCGCGGATGTTGTTGCGGATCACGCGCCGGTCGATCACAAGATTTTTCATAGCGAGATCCTTTCATATGATCAGGCATTCCTGTCGTTCGCTGTTCCGGAACATTATACACGAATCCGGTTGAAAGTTCCACATAAAAATGCTACAATCGCTAAGACAACAGCACGGATCGTTTCCGTATCAGAAAGGAAGCCTATGAGCAGTCAGCGAACGGAGATACCGGCGGAGGAGATCCGCCGTCAGCAGACGATCTGCCTGCGTCTGCGGGAGAGGTTCGCGGCCATGCCCCACGCCCCGCTGGCCATGGTGGACACCTACGGATGCCAGCAGAACGAGGCGGACAGCGAGCGCCTGCGCGGGATGCTGGCGGAGATGGGATTCGGATTTACCGAGGACGAGGCCGAAGCGGACATCGTCGTCGTGAACACCTGCGCCGTGAGGGAGCACGCGGAGATGCGCGTGCTCGGCAACGTCGGTGCGCTGAGCCACACGAAGAAGGCCAACCGCGACCAGATAATCGTGGTCTGCGGATGCATGGCCCAGGCGCCGGGGATGGCGGAGCGCATCCGCCGGTCCTACCCCTATGTCGATCTGGTCTTCGGACCGCAGGCGATGTGGCGCTTCCCCGAACTGCTGGAGCGCCGGCTGGCGGGGAGAAAAAGGGTGTTCGAGGTCCCGGACGAGCCCGGCTCCGTGGCCGAGGGACTGCCCGTGTGCCGGAAGGACGGCGTGAAAGCGTGGCTCTCCGTCATGCACGGCTGCAACAATTTCTGCACCTACTGCATCGTTCCCTACGTGCGCGGGAGGGAGCGCAGCCGGCGGCCGGAGGAAGTCCTGGAGGAGGCCCGCGAGATCATTGCCGGGGGGCGCAGGGACATTACCCTGCTGGGACAGAACGTGAACTCCTACGGAAAGGACCTAGATGATCCCGTGGATTTCGCCGATCTGCTGTGCATGATCAACGATCTGCCCGGGGATTTCGTCGTCCGCTTCATGACCAGCCATCCCAAGGACGCCTCGGAGAAGCTGTTCCGGACCATGGCGGAATGCGAAAAGGTCGCGAGAGTGATCCACCTGCCGTTCCAGGCGGGAAACGACCGGGTGCTGAAGGCCATGAACCGCGGATATACCCGGGATGATTATCTGAAGAAAGTGGAGCTCGCCCGTTCCCTGATGCCGGATCTGGTGCTGACCAGCGACATCATCGTGGGATTCCCGGGCGAGACGGAAGAGGAATTCGAGGATACGCTGAGCCTGCTCGAACGGGTGCGTTTCGACGCGCTGTTCACGTTCATCTATTCCCCGCGGCCGGGGACTCCCGCCGCCAGGATGGACGATCCTTTTACGAGGGAACAGAAGCAGGCCAGGTTCGACCGGCTGCTGGAGACGCAGAACCGGATCTCCGCGGAAAAGCACCGGGAATACATCGGACGCACGCTGCGCGTGCTGACGGACGGGACGGGAACGGGCAGATCCGGGTTCCCGGAGACCACCGCCCGCACGGACGGCGGACGGCTGGTGCGGATCCCGGGGGAACTGCCGCTCGGCGTATTTCTGAACGTAAAGATCACGGACAGCACCACGTGGGCGCTGACCGGGCAACCGGAAGACCGGTAACAAGGAGGACTCTATGGACGCAAAGATCAGGTTGTACCGCGACGGCGTGCTGCTGAAGGAGACCGTCGGGAAGGTGGGGGATACCCTTCTCCACTGCGTGACGGCAGCCGGAGAGTTTCTGGACGCCCCCTGCGGTGGACAGGGCAAATGCGGCAAGTGCCTGGTGCAGCTTGCCCCGGACGGGGAGAAGGTGAAGGCTTGCACCACGCTCCTGGAGGGGGATACGGACATCTATCTCCCCGACGAGATGAACGAGATGAAGATCGCGGAGGAAGGCCACGGGGCCGGTGCCTCCGGAGAGGGGACGACGGGCCCCTACGGCATCGCGGTGGATATAGGAACGACCACGGTCGTGGCGCACCTGACGGATCTGCCCACGGGAAAGAGAGTGGCGACATCCAGCGGCGTCAACGCCCAGCGCCCGTTCGGCGCGGACGTGATCAGCCGCATCCAGTACTGCGCCGCCCACGGCCATGAGAAGCTGACGGCGGCCATCCGCGGACAGCTGGCCGATCTGATCCGAGAGAACATGCGGAAGTCCGGCGTGAAGCAGGACGAGATCACCTACCTGTCCATCGCGGGGAACACCATCATGCAGCATCTGTTCGCCGGCTATTCGCCTGTGGGGATGGGAGTCGTCCCGTTCACCCCGGTGAGCCTGTTCGGCGAGGAGATCCCGGCCGGCGACGACATGCCCGTCGCGCCGGGGACCATGTGTTTCATGGCTCCCTGCGTGCACTCCTACGTGGGCGGCGACATCACCATCGGGATGATGGCCTGCAACCTGGACGAGGAGGCCGGCCCTGTCGTGTATCTGGACATCGGAACCAACGGCGAGATGGGTCTGAAGGACGGAGACGAGTGGTACGTGTGCGCCACCGCCGCGGGACCGGCTTTCGAGGGCGCGGAGATCACGTACGGCATGGCCGCGGTGCCAGGCGCCGTCAACCACGCCCGCTGGGCGGACGGGAAGCTGGAGATCGACGTGATCGGGAATGGGCCCAGCACGGGCATCTGCGGATCCGGCCTTCTCGACATGCTTGCCGTGATGCTGGAAAACGGGGTCGTGGACGAGGGCGGCCGTCTGCTGGGAGCCGACGAACTGGAGGGCCCCGTCACGGACTACATGGGGACCGTGGACGGGAAGAACGTGTTCTTCGCCGACCGCTCCACCGGCGTGTGCGTGACCGCGGACGACGTGCGCAAGCTGCAGCTGGCCAAATCCGCCATTGCCGCCGGCATACAGACCATGATGAAGGAGGCCGACGTCACCGAGGTGAAGAGCTTTCTCCTGTGCGGCGGATTCGGCAGCTATATGGACAAGACGAGCGCCGCGCGGATAGGACTGTTTCCGAAGGAATTTCTGCCGGTCGCGAAGACCATGGGCAACACGGCGGGCGAGGGCGCGGCCCTTGCGGTGTGGTCGGAGAAGGACCGCCGCCGGGTACTGGATCTGTGCGCCAGGTGCACCTACATAGAGCTCTCCACGAGCCGGACGTTCAACGACGAGTTCATCGAGCAGATGATGTTCATCCCGGAGGAGGACTGGGAGGCCTGAACCGGCGCCTGAAAAGGAAAGAGGATAAAGAGGAACAAAGGGGAAATAATACATGCGGCGGAAACGCCGGAGGAGGATCTGTTATGCTTGACTACGAGAAATTGTTTGAGATCGCGAAGGAATGCGGCTTCAACTCCTATGGGAAGCTGGACGTATCCACCATGAGGTTCCTGCCCGAGGTGCGCGACATGTGCGCGGCCAACACCTGCGGCATGTACGGCAAGTCCTGGGCCTGCCCTCCCGGCTGCGGATCGCTGGAGGAGATGCGGGACAAGGTGAAAAAGTATTCCGCCGGCATCCTCGTGCAGACGGTCGGCCAGATGGAGGACAGCTTCGATTTTGAGACCATCCAGGAGACCGCCGAGAAGCAGAGCGAAAACTACTCGAAGATGTGGAAGATCATGCGCGAGATGTACCCGGACATGATGGGCATGGGCACGGGCACCTGCACCCGCTGCAAGACCTGCACCTATCCCGATGCCCCCTGCCGGTTCCCCGACGAGCTCGTCAGCTCCATGGAGGCCTGCGGCCTCGTGGTGAGCGAGGTCTGCACCGCCAACGGCGTTCCCTACAACCACGGGAAGGACACGATCTGCTATACGGGATGCTTCCTGCTGGAATGAACGAAGAGCGCATCGTCACCGGATACTGCCGCAAGCTCGACGGAAACCGCGTGCTCTGCCTTGAATATGAAGACGGGGAGTGGAGCACCGACTGCCTGTATCCGGACTGTGAGTTCTCCGGCACCTGCCGCCTGATGGAGAAGGCCTTCGCGGAACCGGAGGACCGGGAATGAGCGGTCATCCCTGACCGCCGGAAACGTCTTTTCGCCCCTCACTTGCGCGGGCGTATCCGGTGGGGTATAATAAAAAGACTAAGTGAAAGAGATCTTTCGAAATATCAGAATCAAAAAGGCTGTCAAGCCGGATGGAGTGAACACTATGCTGAATCAGAAAGAAAACTATCTCCGCACCCTGCACCACCAGATCCCGGAGTATATCCCCAAGTATACTTTCGGCATCCTGCCCGGAGATCCCTCGAATCCCCCCAACTGCATCCTTGAGCCGGAGATCCTGGCCGATCACCGCTGGCGCGGCGGCGGCAAGGACCACTGGGGCGTGGAATACATCTCCAGTCCGGAGACCGCGGGGGCGCTCATCCCCAAGACGTGGGACTATATCCTGCCGGACATCACCAAATGGCGCGATGTCATCAAAGCGCCTTCCCTGGAGGGCATCGACTGGGAAGCCATGGCCAAGAAGAGCCTCGACCACTGCGGCGTCAACCGCGAGGAGACGGCCATTGCCTTCAACCTGCATTTCGGGTTCTTCCAGAACCTGATGGCCTTCATGGGCTTCGAGGACGGACTTATGATGTTCTACGAGGAGCCCGAGGAGGTCGAAGCCCTGCTGGACTACATCTGCACGTTCTACTGCACTGTGGCCGAAAAGATCATCGACTACGTGAAACCCGACGTGTACACCATGATGGACGATACGGCTTCTGCCCTCAATATGTTCATCTCCCCTGACATGTACAGGGAATTCCTGGTGCCCTGCTACAAGCGCCAGGCCAAGTTCGGCATCGAGCGCGGCCTTCCCATCACGTTCCACAACTGCGGCCACTGCGAAGCGGTCATCCCCGACATGGTGGACTTCGGCGTGACGGCCTGGGATCCCGCCCAGCCCATGAACAATCTGAAGAAGATCAAAGAGGACTATGCAGGCAGGCTGACGATCAACGGCGGATGGCATGCCGACGGGCGCCTGCTGAGCGCAGACTGCACGGACGATGAGATCCGGCAGTCGGTCTACGATACCGTCAACATGCTGGCCCCCAACGGCGATTTCTGCTGGATGGGCAGCTTCATGGGCACAGGACCCAAGGATACGGTCAGCGCCCACAAGAACAAGGTGCTGAACGAGACCTTCGAGGAGATCTCCCACACCTTCTATAAATAATATCTCTGTGTAGAGCGCGCAGGTCCGGGACCCGGGCCTGCGCGTTTTGAGAATCCCTTTCGGAAAGGAAGCGAACAGACGATGAAAGTACTGATCTTCGGCGGATTCCTCGGCTCCGGAAAGACGACCTGCCTGATGCAGCTGGCCAGATACGTCGTGGAGAACAGCAAGTCGGACAAGGAGATCAAGGTGATGATTCTTGAGAACGAGATCGGTGAGGTGGGCATCGACGACGCGTTCCTGCGGGGAGGCGGCTTCCAGGTGGACAACCTGTTCGCCGGCTGCGCCTGCTGCAGCGTGTCCGGGGAGATGGTCACCGCGGCCGGCCGGATCCGCAGCGAGTACGATCCGGAATGGCTGATCGTGGAGACCACGGGCCTGGCCTATCCGATCCGTATCCAGGAGAATCTCAAGATCGCCCTGGATATCGAGTCCCGCATCGGCGTGCTGGTCGACGCCTCCCGCTGGCGGCGGCTTCGCATCCCCATGGAGAACCTGCTCATGGGACAGATCCAGGGTTCCGACGCCGTGCTCGTGAACAAGATCGATCTGGTGGAGGAAGCCACCGTTCAGGCCGTGGACAAGGACATCCTGTTCTTCGAGCCGAAGGCCAACATCTATCACATCTCCGGCCTGAAGCCGGTGGATGGAGCCGTGTGGAAGGGAGTGCTGGGAGAATGAGCGAGGAAGAGATCCGCGGGGAGCAGCTGGAAGAATCCTGCGGCTGCGGCCGCGACCATCACGATCACGGACACCATCACCATGACCATGATCATGAGGGCGAAGACCATTGCGGCTGCCATGAGCATCATCACCATCATCATGAACATGATGAAGAATGCGGATGCCACGAACACCATCACGGACACGAGCATCATCATGATCACGACGAAGACTGCGGCTGCGGTCACGACCATGAACACGAGCATGAGCATACATACGAGCAGAAGATCCCCGGGGTGGTCTATACCCAGGTGAAGCTGCATGACGACGCGAAGGTGGTGTCCGGCAGTCTGGAACTGACCGGGGACTACGATGCCATCCGCCTCGGGCTGGGCAAGGGACTGAAGCAGTTTGCCGCTGCCGTCAATGAGATGGGCGGCGTCATCGGTCACATCAAGGCCTCCGCGGAGAAGGTGCAGACGGAGATGTTCTCCGTCACTGAGGAGGACGTGATGATCAAGACGGCCCCTGAGGAGCGTGTCTCCATCATCCTTGCCGCCATCGTCTTCTTCATCCCCGAAGAGAAGGCAGAGGAACTGGGAAGAAAGGCGCTGGAGGCCGCGATCCCCACCTGAAAAGTCGCGGAAAGACGGGGAAATTCCTCTTTACACGGCGGAGCTTGTTTGTTATAATGACCGGGCGGCAAAAAGGTATGCGCCCGTAGCTCAGCTGGATAGAGTGTCAGACTCCGACTCTGAAGGTCGTGCGTTCGAATCGCATCGGGCGTACCAGAAGGGGCTGTCGCACTATGGATCTCCGATCCGCAGTGCGCAGCCCTTTTTCTATTTCTTTTTCAGCTGCCGCCGGGCGTCACTGCCGGCCGGAAACTGTGGAGGTGTCCATCTGTGAGAAGCATCAGAAGCGTTTACAAGATAGGAAACGGACCGTCCAGTTCGCATACCGTAGGTCCGTACAACGCGGCACGCCTGTTTCTGTCGCGCTATCCCGCCGCCGACGGGTACGAAGTGATCCTGTATGGTTCTCTCGCGTATACCGGGGAGGGTCACGGAACGGGGAAGGCGATACGGACTGTGATACCCGGCGCGAAGATCGTTCCGGACAAAACGGAGAAGGATCTGCCCCACCCGAACACCATGCTCTTCCGCGCGTTCAGGGGCGGAGAGGAGATCGGCGCGCTGCGGATCATGAGCGTCGGCGGAGGGTCCATCCGCATCGAGGGGGAGACGTCTCCAGACGACACCGAGGTCTACGCCGAGAGGAGCTTCCATCAGTTCAGGGAGACCTGCCAGCAGACGGGCATGACGCTGCTGGAGTATATTTACTCAAAGGAGAGTCCGGATATCCGGGAGTATCTGCTCACCGTGTGGAACGCGATGCAGGAGGCGGTCCGGAGGGGACTGGATGCGGAGGGCGTCCTTCCCGGAGGGCTGAATCTTACGAGAAAGGCCAGGCATCTGTACAGCATGCGCTGCCACAACGAATCGTCTGACGTCACGTTCGACCGCAAACTGGCCGCCTATGCTTTTGCCGTGAGCGAAGAGAACGCGGACGAGCAGGTCGTGGTCACGGCGCCGACGTGCGGCAGCTGCGGGATCATCCCCGCGGTCTTCTACTACATGAAACACGACAGGGGATTTTCGGATGATGAGATCGTCGACGCCCTGGCGGTCGCCGGACTGATCGGAAACATTATACGCACGAACGCCAGCGTGTCCGGGGCGGAATGCGGCTGCCAGGCGGAGATCGGGAGCGCATGCTCCATGGCCGCCGCGGGACTCGCGCAGCTGTTTCATCTGTCGATGGGCGAGATCGAGTACTCGGCGGAGATCGCGATGGAACACCAGCTGGGACTGACCTGCGACCCGGTCAGGGGACTTGTCCAGATCCCGTGCATCGAACGCAATGCCATCGGCGCCATGCGTGTCGTCAACGCGGTCAACATTTCCCGCTTCCTCTCCGATACCCGCCGGATCTCGCTCGACGAGGTCATCGCGACGATGTACGAGACGGGGATCGACATGAATGAGAAGTACCGCGAGACCGCCCACGGAGGCCTGGCACAGATCCATTCCGTCTACGAGCAGCTCGGACCGGACAATTTCGACCGGATATTCTGAGACGGCCTGATCAAGTGAATGATGGGAAAACGGCGGGGCCGGCGCGTGATGGGGAAGATCACACGCCGGCTCCGCCGTTCTGAGGAAAATGTATGAAGTATGAATACAGTACGGTATTTGAGGGATGTCAGCCGCCGATCTGGCAGTAGAGACCGTAGGATTCCACGATCCGCTTCAGGTCCTGCATGTGCTCGTCGGAGGGAACGGAAACGGAAAGATCCATGACCTTGCCGAGACTTTCGTTTTTCGATTCTCCGAGCCGGTGGTAGGGGAGGAGATGGATGCCGACGTCCGGGCCGAGTTCCTCTTTCACGAACCGGGCCGTAGCCCGGATGTTCTCCTCGGAATCGTTGTATCCGGGGATCGTGGGCACCCGGACGGTGACGTTCTTCTTCAGATCGTGCACCGCGTGGCGGATGTTGCTGAGGATCTGCTCATTGGGCACGCCGGTCAGCTCGCGGTGGATGTCGGAGTCCATGTGCTTGATATCCAGCAGAGCCAGATCGACGTAGCGCAGCACCTGGTCAAAAACGGCTTCGGAGGCAAAGGAGGAGGATTCGATGGCCGTGTGCAGCCCCTGCTCCTTCGCGGCGTAAAGCAGAGCCTCGGTGAAATCCGGATGCGCAAGGCATTCTCCGCCACTGACGGTCATTCCGCCTCCGGACGCGTCGATGAACAGTTTGTCTTTGAGGACCTGCTCCAGGACCTCGCGCACGGTCTTTTCCCGACCGACGATCTCGCGGGCTTCGCAGGGACAGACGTCCACGCAGACCCCGCACTCCACGCAGAGCTCCCGGTCGGTGATCGCGCAGGGCTTGTCGTGCAGCGTTCCGATGGAAACGGCCTTCTGCGGACATGCGGCGACGCAGCGTCCGCACGCAGTGCATTTGGCGGCGTAGGTCATCAGCTGCGGCCTTGCGAGATTGGATTCCGGGTTTGCGCACCAGCGGCAGCGCAGCGGGCAGCCTTTCACAAAGACCGTCACGCGGATGCCGGGACCGTCATGGATGGAATATGTCTGAACGTTGAAAACCGGGGCTGTAAGCTCCATATATCTGTCGGTCAAAATGAATCAGCTCCTTGGGGAGGGATCAGATCTGGGTATTCTCCGTGCGGGCGATGACCTCGTCCTGAAGACCGGGCGTCAGCTGCACGAAGTACGTGCTGTATCCGGCCACGCGCACCATCAGGTCATTGTGCTTCTCCGGATGAGCCTTGGCATCCTTCAGAGTCTCCTGATCCTCCACGATGAACTGCACGTGCTTGCCGCCATTGGCGAAATACGCCTTGATGACGCTGGCCAGTTTCATCTTGTCGCGGTCGGTGGACAGTGCGCTGGGGGAGAACTTCATGTTCAGCAGCATGGCCTGGAACTCATCCTGGGGGATCTTCATGGCGGAGGTGAACACCGCGAGAGGACCCTCGTGGTCGCAGCCGGCCATCGGGGACGCGCAGGCATCGGCCAGGATGTCGCCCTTGTAGCGGCCGTCCGGCATGGCGCCGCACAGGGCGCCGCCGGGCTGATGGCTGGTGACGGAAATGGCCGAGCAGCGGAAATGCCCGCCCAGAGAAGAGGGCGTCTGGTTGGCGATATCCACCCACCAGCGGTAGCACTGGCGGACCATGTCGTCTGCTTCGTCGTTGCCGTTGCCGTAATGGGGCAGGTCGAGGCAGCGCTTGTGCAGATCCTCATAGCCGACCCAGTTGGCGTCCATGGCCTTCTTCATCTCGGGCAGCGTGCAGACCTTTTCCTCGAAGCAGAGTTTCTTGATGGCATACAGGCACTGGGCGAGGTTCACCATGCCCACGGGATTGAGCAGCTGATTGCTTTCGAAGGGGTATTCCTGCGCGTAGCAGTCGAGGCCGGACTTGATGCCGTTGGCCATGAAGGCGGCGCGGAAGGGATCGGGGAGCAGATCCTTGAACACGGCGCTCTCGATGTTCAGCTTCTCCGCCGCGGTCTCGACGAAATATCTGTATTCGGGAAGGAAGTCCGCCATGAACTGATCGAAGGTCTCGTATTTGCTCAGGTCGCCGGAGACGGGATGGCCCACCTGCTCATCGATGTTTCTGTCCCAGCCGTTGTTCATGAAGATGTCCAGCATCAGCGGGCAGACGAACATGGTGATGCCCATCGTGCGGGTGCGGTACTGCACGTTGCCGTCGATGCAGCCGGTCATGCAGTAATCCCTGGCCACCTCGATGGGAAGGCCGTCGTCCGGATTGTGGACCTGGGTGAAATAGTCGATGTAGGATTTGTCGCCGACGAAGGCGGGCATGGAGCAGCCCTCGGCCTGACAGGTCAGGGCGAGCAGCATCACGTCGTCCGGGGTGGAGTCGCTCACGCGCAGCGTGACGGTGTGATGCGGGGTGCGCACGTCGCGCACGGCCTGAAGGATCAGACGGGTCAGCTCGTTGCAGGCGTCGCTGCCGTCGGGCTTGACGCCGCCGATGGTCATGTTCATCCAGCGGGCGCCGCCGGAGGTGCGCTTGCGGATTTCGCGGCCGGACTGCTGGTTCATCTCCATGCAGCGGATACGCAGCATGCCCAGAAGTTCCAGGACCTCGTCGTCCGTGATGCGTCCGGCCTCGATGTCCGCTTTGTAGAAGGGGTACATGTACTGGTCGAAACGGCCGATGGTGGGGGTGGGCGCCGGGTTCACCATCATGAACATGAACCAGAAGCACTGCATGGCCTCGCGGAAGGTGCGGGCGGGCTTCGCCGGCACGTTGGCGCAGATGGCGGAGATCTCCTCGAGTTCCTTCTTCCGGCGGGGATCGGCTTCCTTTTCGGCCATCTCCGCGGCCAGGACGGAGAAACGCTTCGCGTAGTTGACCAGGCCCTGAAGGGACAGCTTCATCGCCTGCAGGGTGATACCGCGCTCGAAGGAACGCTTGTCGAAGTAGCGGTTGTTCTGGATCTCCTCGTCGCATTCGGCGATCATGGCGTCAAGGCCCTTGTTCAGGGCCAGTCCGTAATCGATGCACAGCAGTTTCCAGCCGGGGCCGTTGCCCAGCCCGGAGCAGGCGGCGCCGCCGCCGACGCGGTTGCCCAGCTTCTTGTCCTTCTTCCAGGGGGCCAGCATCATGCCGCTGCGGGCGAACACGTCGAGGCGGTCGTTCTCCGCAATGATCAGGTTCGCTCCCTGGTACATGCCGAAGGGATGGAACTGCTCGTTGATGCGGAGCATCTCCTCCTGATCCTCTTCGCTGAAGTCGAAGCCGTCCTCGCGCAGATATTCGCATTCCTCACGGCTCCATTTGCCCAGTCCGGCTTCGATCTCGAGTCCCCAGGGCTTGCTGGCCGGGTTGCCCACGAAGAGCTCATCGTCCCCGATGAAGATGGGAAACTGCTCGAGCACGTTTTTCAAGGTCTGGCCGCGGCGGAGGATCGCCGGATATCCGGCGCATTCCGCCTCGGTCTTCGTGATGATCTTGAACTTTTCGATACCGATGTGCTGGTAGTTGGTCTTGATCTGGCTGTACATCCGCTGCAGTCTGTCAGTCAATGGGTTCACGCTCCTTGTCGCAAATAGTGATTTCTAATAATGACGGATCCCGGGAGGGATCAGAGATTCAGTTCCGTACGGCTGATGAGATCGCGCTGGCCTTCGGGAGCGAGCTCCACGAAGTAGGCGGAGAAGCCTGCGATGCGGACCACCAGATCCCGGTATTCCTCGGGATGCTCCTGGGCCCGGCGCATGGTCCTGGTGTCCACCACGTTGATCTGCATCTCCATGCCGCCGTTGGCGAAATAGGTCTTCATCAGGGTGGCAAGCTTGCCTATATCCTGCTCCGTTTTCACGGAGTTGGGGTCGAACTTCATGTTCAGCAGGGTGCCGTTGGAGTAGTCGCTCTGGTTGCTGAAATGCAGGATCGAGGAGAGCAGCGCCGTCGGGCCGTGCCTGTCCTGTCCCTGTACGGGGGAGATCCCGTCCGCAAGGGGCTCGCCCCTGAAACGGCCGTCGGGGGTAGCCGGTGTCTGCTTGCCGAAGAGGATGTTCGTCGTTACCGGGTACATGCCGGGGGCGAAACGGTTTCCGCGCGGGCCCGTATGGGAGGTGACCGCTTTTGCGAACATCTCCGTGATGGGGGCGACGTACTTGTCCGCCTCCGGATCGTTGTTGCCGTAGTGGGGGGCCTTCGTCTTCACGTATTCGTGCAGCGCTTCATACCCCTCCCAGTTCTTCGCCAGGGCATCCTGAAGCTCCGCGGCAGTGCAGATCTTCCTGTCAAACACCAGATGCTCGATCATCTGCAGGGAGTCCGCGGCGTTTCCGAGCGCGATGCCGGCGATGCCGGTGGAGTTGTACTTCGCCCCGCCGTACATGACGTCCAGACCCTTCTCCATGCAGCCGTCGATGGTGGCGGAAACCACGGGCAGGGGCATGGCCTCCCGGGTGGTGTATTCATAGGAGTTGGCGCAGGCGCAGTGGAGATTGACGAAGAATTCCACCTGGCGGCGGAAGGCGTCGTACACATGCTCCATGTCCGGCATGTCCTTCAGATATCCGGTGGGGAGCCCGACACGCTCCTTCCGCGGAGGGCCTCCGCGGCTCGGCATCGGATTGAAGCCGTCGTTGATGGCGAGATACAGGGCATTCGCCAGATTGAAGTAGCTCTCGGCGCCGGGACCTCCGCAGGCAGGCCATTCGTCTCCGCATCCGGCGGGCTCCACGCAGCCGATGAGGCAGTAGTTGCGGGCGCTCTCCGCGGACAGGCCGCGCTTCATCAGCGCTGGAACGATCACGGCGTCGTTTTCAAAGGTGGGCACGCCGCCGGAGATCTTCGTCGTCTGGATTGCCGCCTCCCAGAGCTCCGCGGGGGTGCCCGGATGGACGCGCAGAGCCTGCGGGGGATCATGAAGGACCAGCCGTCCGGCGGTCTGGAGCATCATGTAGGTCACCGCGTTGGTGGCGTCGTTTCCGTCCCTGTCCGTGCCTCCCAGGGTCATCAGCTGGCCGCTGGTGTAGCCCGGCCCGGATTCCGTGGGGATCAGGCCGACGACCTTGTTGACTTCTGCGACCTTGAGATAGAAGAGGTCGAGCAGTTCCTGGGCGTACTCCGGCGTTATGCGGCCGGCCGCGATGTCCGCTTCGTACAGGTCGATCAGGTACTGGTCGACGCGGCCGAAGGACAGGCCGTGCAGATTGCCGTCCAGAGCCAGAACCGTCTGATACATGAACAGGCACTGCAGACCGTCGTAGAAGGTCTCGCAGGGCTTTTCGATCACGCGGTCCAGCGTGTCCGCCATCATGGCGAGCTCCGCTCTGCGCACGGGATCCGTGCACGCCTCCAGCTGACGCCGGGCTTCCGCCGCGTAGCGTTTCGTCAGGGTGATGGCGGCGGAGCAGACGATGGAAACGGCGCGGTAGAAGTTGTAGTTTTCGATCGTGGTGCCGGGGATGCCCTGCGCCTCCAGTTCCTTCACCTTTCTGTCCGCCTCGAAGCGGATGGCGCCGAACCCCTTGTGGATGGCCTTGTTGTGGTTGGCGCAGAAATGTCCGACCGGAGCGGCGTGCCCGCCCCTGGAGCGGAAGGTGGTGACGCCGTTGCCTTCGTGCGTGTACAGGAAGTCCGGCACGTAGGCGTCCGCCTGGGCACCGTGGGTGTGGGTCAGCCAGAAGTCGTAGGTGTCGAGGATATATTGTCTGTTCTCCTCGGAGATGTCATAGGGATCCACATACCTGGTGGGCAGGGTGTCGATCTCGGACTTGATCCAGGCGAAGCCCGTCTCCGGGTACAGGGCGCAGGACCTGTACTTGAAGCCCTGCTCGCCCACGATCACCTCGTCCTCGTAGATGTTCACGGGGATGTTCTCGCAGATGTTCTGCAGGTTCTTCGCCCGCTTGAGGATACCCGTCAGGTGCGGGTTGTTCATATAGAATTCCGTCACCAGCCGGTATCGGGCGATACAGATCTCCGGCTTTGTGGTGCGGTACTTTTCGCGCATTCTCTTTACTCGGTCGGTCACCGGTTTCAGTTCATACATGGTCTTTTCCTCCAGTTGACAGGGTCATGTCCTACAGGCCGAGTTCCGTGCGGCTGATGAGATCCGCCTGGCCCGCCTTGCTGAGTTCCACAAAATACGCGCTGAAGCCTGCGACGCGGACCACCAGATCCCGGTATTCCTCCGGGTGCTCTCTCGCGGCGCGAAGGGTCGCGGAATCGACGATGTTGATCTGGAGTTCCATGCCGCCGTTGGCGAAATAAGTCTTCATCAGGGTGGCCAGCTTGCGGATATCCTCTTCCGTCCGCACGGTGTGCGGATCGAATTTCATGTTAAGGAGCGTGCCGTTCGAGAAGCGGTGCTGGTTGTCGAACTGCAGGATGGATCTCAGAAGCGCTGTTGGCCCTTCGGTATCCATGCCCTGCCGCGGGGAAATGCCGTCGGCCAGCGGCTGCCCGCTCACGCGTCCGTCCGCGGTGGCGGGCGTGATCCGGCCGAAGATCACGTTGGTGGTCACGGGGTACATCCCGGCGGCATAGCGGTTGCCCCTCGGCCCGGTACAGGCGTTTACGCAGTCGGCAAACCAGTCGCAGATGGGGCGGACGAAACGGTCGGCGTGTGCGTCCCCGTTGCCGTAATGGGGCGCTTTGGTGTTGATGTACTCATGCAGGCTCTCGTAGCCGTGCCAGTCGTTGATCAGGGCGTCGTGCAGTTCGGCGGCGGTGCAGATCTTCTTTTCGAACACCAGATGACCGATCATCTGGAGGGAATCCGCGGCGTTGCCGAGAGCGATGCCTGCCATGCCCGTGGAATTGTATTTCGCTCCGCCCTCCGTCACGTCCCTGCCGCTCTCCATGCAGCCTTCGATGGTGGCGGAGATCAGGGGCAGGGGGGAGATGCGGCGTATCGCGTATTCGAACGCATTGGTGCAAGCAACGTGCAGCTTCACGAAAAAGGCGACCTGCGTTTTGAAAGCCTCGAACACCTCGTACAGGCTCTTCATGTCCCGGAGAAAGCCCGTGGAGGGACCCAGTCTCTGGTCGCGCTTCTTTCCGTCCCGGGCGGGCATGATGTTGTACCCGTCATTGATGGCCAGGCTCAGGGCGTTGGCGAGGTTGAAATAGGCGTCGCCGCCGTTGCCGCCGCAGGCGGGCCATTCGTCGCCGCACCCGGAGGGCTCCACGCAGCCGATCAGACAGTAGTCTCTGGCTCGCTCCAGAGGAAGGCCTCTGGCCATGAGGGAGGGGATGATGGCCTCGTCGCTCTCGAAGGAGGGAACGCCTCCCGCGATGCGGGTCGTGCAGATGGCCGCCTCCCACAGCGCGTCCGGCGTTCCCCTGTGGATGCGGAGCGCCTGGGGAGGGGAGTGCAGCACCAGCCGTCCGGCGGCCTGCAGCATCATGTAGGTGATCTCGTTGGTCGCGTCGTTGCCTTCGCTGTCCACGCCTCCCAGGGTCATGAGCTGACCGCTGTCATAGCCGGGGGCAGCCTCGCACATGGACATGGCGACGGCCTTGTTGATCTCTGCGACTTTCAGATAGAAAAGATCCAGCAGTTCCTGGGCGTAGGCGGGAGTGATCCGGCCTTCCGCGAGGTCTCTGCGGTAGTATTCGATGAGATACTGATCCAGCCGCCCGTAGCTCAGGCCGTGCAGCTGCCCGTCGAGAGCGATGGCCGTCTGGTACAGGAAAATGCACTGCAGAGCGTCCAGATATGTCCGGCACGGCTTCTCGATGACATGCTCCAGCGTGTCCGTCATGCGGCCGAGCTCACGCTTCCGGCCGGGGTCGGCGCACGCCTCATACTGACGGCGCGCCTCGGCGGCGTAGCGCTTTGCGAGAGTGATCAGCGCGCTGCACACGATGGATACGGCGCGGTAGAAATTGTAGTTTTCGATCGTGCTTCCGGGGATGCCCTGCGCCTCCAGCTCGCGGACCTTTGCGTCCGCCTCGTCCCTGATGGCGCCGAAGCCGACACGGAGGGCTTTCCTGAAATTGGCGGTGAAATGTCCGATGGGGGCACGGACGCCCGGCTTGAAGCTGAAAGTGGAGACGCCGTTGCCCTCATGCTCCCTGAGGAACTCCGGCATGAGCAGGTCGCATTTGGGGCCGATGCCGCCCTCGTCGATCCAGTAGTCGATCGTGCTCAGCACATACCGGCGGTCCTCCTCGCGGAATTCGTAGGAGTCGAACTCCCTTGTCTCCACGGTATACGCCTCGTCCTTCAGCCACGCGATGTAGTGCGTGTCCGGATACAGGGCGCTGGACCGGTAGGAGGAGCCCTGCTCGCCCACGATCACCTCGTCCTCGTAAATGTTCACAGGAATGTTCTCGCAGATGGTCTTCAGAGCCAGCGCCCTTTTCAGCAGGCCGCTGAGCTGGGGGTTGGCCTGATAGAATTCCGTGACGAGACGGTAGCGCTCGATGCAGATCCTGGGCTTGGTGGTCCTGTATTTTTCGCGCATCTTCGCGACGCGGTCGGAGATCGGTTTCAGTTCATACATAATGACATGCTCCTTCGCGGATTTCCTTTTATATACTAAACGAATTCACGCCGGGGACAAACAATGTATTTGTTGTGGGAAAGAAAACTATTTGTTGATGGTAACCGAAAAACTGCCGCCCGGAAGCCCGGACGGCAGAGGATTCGCAAAAGGGTCAGCGGTAGGTGAACAGATGCCGGTGCAGATAGTCGGCCATATAGTCGAAAAACTGGTTCTGGACCGAATGCCGCGAACGCGGGCCCTTGGATATCAGTGAGCTGGCGACCCGGATCTCGGGCTCCAGCGGGATGACGGCGCAGTTCCCGCAGTGCTTGGTCACCGCCGGGGCGTAGCACTCCCGGAGCAGGATGGCGGCGATATCCCCGTCGATCAGTTTCCCAATCATGCTGTTTTCCGTGGAATACATGAAGATCTCCTGACGCACGCCGGCCTCTTCGAACAGGCGGCTCACAAGCTCCGTGATGGAATCCGCCCTTCCCGCCTGAATGAAGCGCAGGGAACCCAGTTCCTGGATGGACACGGATGTCCGGTCCGCCAGCGCGCAGTCACCGCTGCAGATCAGGACCAGAGGACTGTACTCGTCGATCCTCCGGTAGATGAAACCGGATTTCTCCTCCCGGTGAAAGACCCAGGCGGCGTCGAGTTCGCCCGCCCGCAGGGCCTCCTGCAGAGCGTCGGAACTTTCAAAGGAGATCGCGGACACATTCGTCGGCCTGTCCGGATGATCGTGGCTGTACAGTTCGGCGCACAGCGTTACCGCACTGGAGAACTTGTTGTCTCCCACCACGCCGATCAGCGTGTCCGTCGCCTGGCTCTTCCGGAATTCCTGGCAGAACTGTTCCAGCTGGTCCATGTCCTCGGCCAGACGGGAGGCGTACAGATAGAACTCCTTCCCGAACTGCGTCGGGGTCACGCCGGCTTTGGAGCGGTTGAGAAGCTTGATGCCGAGGGTGTTTTCCAGACGCTGGATCCCGGCGCCAAGACCCTGGGCGGAGAGAAACAGATTCTTTGAGGCGGCCTGGATGCTGCCGCAGTCGCAGGCCTCAAGGAAGTAGCGGATATACTCGAAAGAAAGCACGGGATACCTCCTTACTCTGGCGGATTTCCTGAATCTGACCGGTTCCATTTTACCATATTTTACAGAGGGGTATCAAGTTGTACTTTGCTTAAGCGAAACGGATAATTGGTAAGCGCGGCGGCCCCGCCGCATTGACTTTGAACGACGCGCTATTGTAACATTTATCCGTAGACTGCCCCTGTCAGCCCAGAGGCGAAGAGGCGCGGTCTGAAGAGAGGAAAAGATAATCACTAGGAGGATCGAAATGCGAAAACTCGGTAAGAACACAAAGTTTTACGGCAGTCTGCTGATCATGATCATTCTGTATCTGGTCATTTCCAATCTGCCGCTGGCAGCCGACGGTCCGCTGACCCGCAAGGGCCTGCAGAATCTGGCGCTGCTTGTTTCCTGCGTGTGGGGCTGGTGCACCCTGGATATGGTGATCCCCACGCTGATCGGTTTTATTGCCATGGGCTTCATCAGCGGAAACGGCATCGCCGGTTCCTTCATGCAGGGCCTTGGCAGCTACATCGTCGTCATGCTGCTGCCGCTGCTGATGATCTGCGGCATCATGATGAGCACCGGCTTTACGAAGGCCATCGCCATGAAGATGGTCAACACCAAGTTTGCCAACGGCAAGCCCTGGGTCATCATCACGCTGCTGATGGTCGTCGCCGCGGTGCTGAGCCTTGTGCTCCCCGGCATGGCCGTCGTTCTAGTCATCTGGGACCTTGCCTACGGCATCTTCGAGAGCTGCGGCTATGAGAAGGGCGACAAGACCCCGAAAGTCGTGCTGATCGCCATCTGCTCTGCCGCCACCGTCGGCATGATGAGTTCCCACCTGTCCACGGGCGTTATCCCCGCCGTGGGCATGATCACCGCCATGGATCCCAGCGTTGTCTGGAAGCCTCTGACCTACACCGGTGCATCTCTGGTCATGCTGGCCGTGTTCCTTGTCTGCAACGTCCTGCTGGTCCGCTTCGTATTCCGGCCCGACGTCGAAAAGCTGCGCGACTACAAGGCACCCCAGGAGAAGGTACCCTTCACCACGGACCAGAAGATCGCCGGCATCCTGATGCTCTGCTTCGTCCTGCTGGTGTTTATCCCCGCGTTCCTGCCCCAGGGCAGCGCCGTCCGCAACGTGCTGGAAGGTCAGTGGGGCCTGATCGGCTTCGGTTTCCTGACGGTCATCGTCGCCCTGATCATCCATAAGAAGAACGGCACCCCGTTCATGCCCTTCGCCGAGATCGAGAAGAGCGGCCTGTCCTGGCAGCTGATCCTCATGCTGGCCGCCATCCAGGTCATCTGCGGCTCCATGAGCGCGCCCGAGTACGGCGTGTCCGACTGGCTCGTCAGCCTGTTCTCCCCCATCCTCGGCAGCGTCAGCCCGTTCGTGGCGGTCCTGCTGCTGGTCATCCTGGCCGTGGTCGTCACCAATCTGCTGGACAGCGCCATCACCTCTCTGGTGTTCTGCGTGCTGACCATGACCATCGCCCACACCATCGGCGTGAACCATCTGGGCCTGCAGGCGATCATGATGAAGGCGGCCGCCTACGGCATGCTGCTGCCCGCCTGCTCCCCGCTGCTCACCCTGCTGTACGCCAAGGAGCCTGACGGCTGGATCGACAGCAAGGAGATCCTCAAGGAGGCCGCTCCCCAGATCGTCATGGGCATCGTGGTCTTCACGGTCATTGGATATCTGACGCTGAACTGGTTCTGAGTCCGGCCGCGCATAAGCGTCCGGAAAGGAGGAGTATCGCATGAAACAGAAGGAATACCAGAGCCAGGAGATCATGTCCGGCATCTGGGTGCTGTACGGCTTTTCCGAAGAATGCTGCATCTACGTGGTGGAAGGTGAGGAGAAGGTCGTCCTGATCGACAACGGCATGGGCACCGGGGATCTGCACCGGGCGGTCGAAAAACTCGCCCCGGGAAAACCCGTCATCGCCATCAACACCCACTGCCATTTTGATCACTCCGCCGGCAATTTCCAGTTCCCTGAGGTGTATATGCACCCGGCATGCTGGCCGGATCAGGATGATACGGAGTCCTCTCCCTGCCCGAGGGAAGTGGAATACGAGGATCTTCCCCGTTACAATACGAAGCGGATCCCCGTCCATGAGGGCGACGTGTTCGATCTCGGCGGCGTGACGCTGGAGGTCATCGAGACCCCGGGCCACACTCCCGGCTGCATCTGCCTGCTCGACAGGAAGCACCGGGTGATCTTCGGCGGAGACATGATCGGCAGCAATGCCCACAACGTATGGATGCTGCGGAGCCTGCCCTGGGTCACCTTCTCCACCGTGTCCATGGAGTGCTATCTGCGCTCCCTGCGGAAGGTGGAGAAACTGGACGAGGCCTACGACGGATTCCTGGGAGGCCATGACAGGTACATTCTGGGCAAGGAGTATCTGCGGGAACTGATCCGCATGGCGGAGTCGATCATCGACGGGACCGCCAGGCCGTATCATCCGGAGATGCCGTCGCCGCCCGGCCAGCCCCCGGTGGTCTGCTGGAAGCTGGACGGTGTGACGGTGCCTACGGCGATCCTGTATCAGGACGAGGTCATCTTCGACCGGAAATGAGGAGTTGGAAGCATGGCTGAAAAAAGAAAAGCAACGAAGCTCGCCGAAGGTGTAACGCTGATCAAGGGCATCGATTTCGAATGCTGCATCTGGCTGGTGGAGGGGAGCGAATCCGCTCTGCTCATCGATACCGGCCTCGGGATCGGCGATCTGCGCGCCGAGGTGGAAGCACTGACGAAGCTTCCGTACAAAGTGGTGAATACCCACGGACACGGAGACCACACCGGCGGAAACTATGCGTTCGACTGCGTCTACATGCATGAGGCGGCTGCGCCGAGCGCGGACATCTCCATGGAGATGACGGAGATGGTAGCCTCTC
This sequence comes from Oscillospiraceae bacterium, assembly GCA_017540565.1. Classification (GTDB taxonomy): domain Bacteria; phylum Bacillota; class Clostridia; order Oscillospirales; family Oscillospiraceae; genus Alloscillospira. The sequence goes on along the minus strand of JAFYAU010000034.1, from coordinate 29,974 downwards.
CCGAGGAACTGGCCTCGATCCGGAAGCGGATGGAGGAGAAACCCACGGAGCGCAAGTTCATCCGCGAGGGAGATGTGTTCGATCTGGGAGACCGGAAGCTCGAGGTGATCGAGACGCCGGGACATACGCCGGGGGACATCACTCTGTTTGACAGGGCCAACGGCCTCCTGTTCTGCGGGGACTGCATGCTCAAGGCCATGGATGTGCTCCTGGTCGTTCCGCAGACGGTATCCGTCGAGTGCTATGCCCGGAGCATGCACAAGCTCACGGCGCTGGAGGGAGTGAAGGGCTTCTGCAGCGGACACGACCAGTGCGTCATGCCCCGGTCCTTCCTGCAGGACTGCGCGGACTGCGCGGACGAGATCCTGGCAGGCACGGCCGACTGCCGCGAAGTCGAGTCGGGACTACCCGACGGAGAAAAGTACTGCATGCGCGCCGTTCACGGCGACGCAGCGATCATGTACCGCAGTTATAAGATCCGATGATCTTCCCCCCTGGGGACCGGCTGTGGAGCGGCGCTCCACGGCTGTTCCCCGGGATCATTTTGGCTTTCTCCGGGCAAACGGAGAGGAAAGAGGAGATGAATATGGCGATGACCCCAAGGGAGAACGCGCTGACGGCCCTGGAGCACCGGGTGCCTGAGCGCATCGTCAATCTGCTGAAAGATGCCAATATGCTGGCCACCTACATCCTGGCCGAGAGAGCGCCCGCCGTCCCCGGCAGGCCCTACGGCAGCGACGGTGTGGACTGGTTCGGCGTACACTGGAAGTATGAAGAGGTAAGCGGGGCACCGATGGTGGACCCGAATTACCCGCCGATGATGGACGACATCACCGAATGGGAGACCGTGGTGAAGTTCCCGGATCTGTCGAAGTATGATTTCAAGGCGGAGGCGGAGAAGGAACTCAATTCCCCCATGTATGACCCGGACAAGCTCAATCAGGTGACTATCATGCAGGGCCCATTCGAGCGCCTGCTCTCCCTGATGTCCACCGAGGACGCCCTGTGCGCCCTGCTCATGGAGCCGGAGGCCTGCGCCGCTTTTTTTAACCGCGTGGCGGATCACAAGATCGAGCTGATCGACCGCCTGGCGGAGGCTTATCCTATCGACCTGATCGACCTGCACGACGACTGGGGTACGCAGAAGAGTACCTTCATGTCCGTCGATACCTGGAAGGAACTGCTGGCGGAGCCGATGGGACGCATCATCCGGCACGGCAAGGAGAAGGGGATCCACATCCAGGTCCATTCCTGCGGAAAGATAGAGCCGCTCCTGCCCGAGATGATCGCCATCGGCCTCGAGCACTGGTCGTCGTGCCAGGGAATGAACAACATCCCGACGATCGTGCATACCTACGGAGACCGCATGACTTTCTTCGGTTGCATGGACACGCCGGAAGTGCAGGCGCGCGGTGTGACCCAGGAGGAGATCGACCGCCTGACGGCAGAGCGCATCGACCTGATCTGCCGCGGCGGCGCTGTATTCCCTCTGGGAAACAGTACCGTTCCGGGACTGAGAGCTGCTGTAGACAAGGCCCTGGCGGAGAGAGAGGATTTCTTTACGAAGCCGGAGAACCGCGTGCTGCCCTGACGGACTTCAATACGTTTTCAACACGGAATACCCCTGCCGAACCTGATATCAGATCCGGCAGGGGCTTTTCCCGGGAACGGACGGCTTCCGAAGGAAGGACATGAAACGGGAGTTGAGCCGGACGCAGATCAGGGATATAATGCAGTCGGAAACAGTATTCGGAAGGGAGCTGAAGCAATGGAGATCATAAAGACCGGAGTTAAGGACGACCTCGGATTTCCCGTGCTGAAGAAAGTGGGAGAGCCGGAACCGGTGCTTCTGCCGCAGGAGGATCCGAAGACAGTGCGGGCGGGCTATGAAAGCGCCGGGTTCGCGCTGGAGGCGGCCTCCGGAGGAAAGAACACGCTGCTGTTCGACGACCTGGGGCGGCCTTCCGTCATGGTCCGCATCCCCATGTTCCTCTGGTCGGACGTAGCGGACGGAGCGCCGGAGGAACCCTGTTCCGCCTTCGTCGTCGGAGGCAGGGTGCTCGACGAGATCTATATAAGCAAATACATGAACGTCATCGAATACGGCCGAGCATACAGCCTGCCGGGAAGGGATCCGGCCCACACCCTTACCATAGACGAGGCCAGGGAGGCCTGCGCCGCCAAAGGGAAGGGCTGGCACCTGCTGACGAACGCCGAATGGTGCGCCCTGGCGCACTGGAGCATCCGGAACGGCACCGTGCCCAGGGGGAACACGACCTTCGGGGAGAATTCGAAGCGCCCGTGGGACCGGGGCGTTCTGGCGGAGCAGCCGCGGGGCAGGGGGCTGGAGGATTCCATGCGCACCCTGACCGGTACGGGACCGGACAACTGGAACCATGACGGAGGCCCCTGGGGCGTATCCGACCTGGTGGGGAACGCGTGGGACTGGGTCTCCGGCATCCGCACGTTCGACGGGGAGATCCAGGTGATCCCGGACAACGACAGCGCCATGAACGTGGACGAGAGCGCGGACAGCCCCTGCTGGCGGGCGGTGCTGGAGGACGGAAGCCTCGTGGCGCCGGGGACACCGGGAACGCTGAAATACGACGCCGTCTCTCCCGGAACAGATTCCCCGGAGGATATAGGCATCCGCGGCGGTTACCGCCTGAACACGGAAATGGTGAACTTCAATTACACCGGCCATGAGGAGGATATCTCCCACCGCGCGTACGGCTGGAATTTCTTCCGGGACCTTGCCGCGGCGGAGGGCGTGACGGTGCCTCAGGTGCTGCAGCTCCTCGGCGCAGCTCCGGCTCCCGGAGGCTGCAGCGACGACAGCGTCTTCTTCCTGCGCAATTACGGGGAGAGGATCGCCGCCCGCGGCGGCAGCTGGTTCGACGGCCCCTGGGGAGGCATCTGGGAACTGTATCTCCGTGAGACCCGCGCTTTCATCTATCCTGACATCGGCTTCCGTTCCGCCTGGGCGGACGTCTGAGGAAGACAACGGCAAGCGGCCCCTTTCCCGCTGAGGGAAAGGGGCCGCGTCTTGCATATGAGGTCTTTTTCTGAAGATGATCGGAGGTCAGAACCGGTTTTCGTTGCGGGAGATGATGTCGTTCTGCAGGTCGGTGCCCAGCTCGATGAAGTAGGCGGAGTAGCCGGCGATGCGGACGACCAGATCGCGGTACTTCTCAGGCTCTTCCTGCGCCTCGCGCAGGGTGACGGTGTCCACCACGTTGTACTGGACCTCCATGCCGCCGTCCTCGAAATAGGACTTCGTCATGTCGCGCAGCTTGTCGATCCCCTCCTGGTTGGAGAGCACGGAGGGGTGCATGCGCATGTTCAGCGCGATGCCGCCCAGGTAGTGGTGATGATCGAACACCAGGGTGGACTGGAAGACGGCGGTGGGGCCGTTCTTGTCCCGGCTCTGGGCGGGGGACATGGCGTCGGCGATGGGCTCTCCGGTCTTCCGGCCGTCCGGCGTGGCGAAGGTGATATGTCCCTGCTGCACGTGGTCGGAGGCACCGTACAGGCCGCACTTGTAGACCTTGCTCCGGGTGGAGTGGAACTCCTGGCAGATGCGGTAGTACAGGTCCACGCACCATTTCAGCTCCATGTCCGCGTAGGGATCGGCGTTGCCGTAGTGAGGCACCTCGTTGAGCAGACGCTGGCGAAGAGGTTCGTAGCCCTCCCAGTTGGCGATCCAGGCGTCGTACAGTTCACGCGTGGTCAGCAGCTTCTTGTCGAAGCACATGTACTTGATCGTGGTCAGGGAGTCCGCCAGGGTGGCGAGACCGGTGGCCGTGCCGCCGTAGGAGTTGTACTTGGCGCCGCCGTTGACGACGTCCTTTCCCTTCTCCATGCAGCCCTCGATCGAGATGGACAGGATGGGCTGCGGGCAGGTGAAGGAGGATACGTACTCCGCGTAGTTGTTGGTGGAGATGAACATGCCCATGATGTGGCGTCCCATCTTCTCCACGGCCTCGCGGACCTGCTCGATGCTCGTCATGTTGTACAGGTAGTCCGTCGTCACGCTGGCCTGCTCCCCGTTGAAGGGGTTGATGCCGTTGTTGATGGCCATGTTGAAAATGCTGCCCCACCATACGCTGGCGTGCGGCGGGAGCATGCCGTTCGGGGCCGGATAGTCGGTGCCGCAGCCGACAATCTCCTGGCAGCCGATGATGCCGTAGTCGCGCGCATCGCGCAGCTCGAAATCCAGTTCCTGCATCAGGGCGGGGATGATCACCTCATCGTTCTGATACAGCGGCAGGCCGCCGACCAGCTTGCTGGTGGCAAGCGCGCAGTCCCAGAGCTTGTCCGGGCTGTTCCTGTTGAACCTCAGAGAGATGGTGGGATCGTGGAGCTTCAGACGGCCGACGGTCTCCAGCACCATATAGGTGACGGGGTTGGTGGCGTCCTCCCCGGTCTCGGGATCCACGCCGCCCAGTGTCGTGTGCTGGTAGGTGTTGCCGATGCCGGTCGTGCTTACCAGACGGGCGGGACCTGCGCCGTAGTAGCAGTTGGCCTTGAGGAAGAACGCGTCCGTGATCTCCTGAGCGTATTCCATCGTGATGCGGCCTTCCTCCAGATCCTTCTTCAGGAAAGGCCAGGTGTACTGGTCGAAGCGGCCGAGCGCCGGGGAGGGGAACAGGCATTCGATCTGCAGGCATACCTGGTACATCATCGTGGCCTGGCAGGCCTCCCAGAAGGTGCGGGCGGGGTTCTCGGAGATCCACTCCAGACCGTCTGCCATCATCTCAAGCTCCGCCTTGCGGCCCGGATCCGTGCATGCGGCGGCCTTCTCTGCTGCGCAGCGGGCGTAACGCTTTACCAGGGTCATGCACCCGTCGCAGGTGATAACGGCAGCCTTGTAGAACAGATATTTCTCCAGGTCTTCGCCCATGGTGAAGCCGTAATGCTCATCCAGCCAGTCCTGCGCCTGCTTCCGGATGGCGGCGTATCCCTTGTTGATGATCTTGGGATAGCCGGCGATCAGATGTCCGGCGGGCAGGGCGACGATGGGCATGCCTCCCTCGGCGTAGCTGGAAACGTTCAGGCGCTTGAGCTCCGCATGATGGTCGGGCTGCCACGCATCGGCCATGACGCCCGTGGTGCGGGTCTTCCAGAACTCCCAGCACTCCTTTATGGTCTCGACGTCTTCCGGGCTGACCGTGTGCTTCAGTTCCTCACCGTCAGGGTTGTGATACAGCCCGTCCTCCCGGATGGTCCATTCGCCGGAAGCGACCGGCTCGAGCAGCCACGGAACGCCTGCACCCCACTCGGGGTAAACGGGAGCCGAGAAGAAATGAGGGCCTTTCCCGCCGACGATCAATTCAAAGTCCTTGATGAACACGGTCATCTGTTCACAGAGATCCTTAAAGGCGAGGGAGCGCTTGATCAGCGGCGGCATATACTCGTTTTTCCTGTATGATTCGGTGATGATGCGCATGCGCTCCGCGTCATTGCGGATCACGCGGTCGCGGATCAGTTCGCGCATATGGTTGATGCGCTCTGTCGATGGGCTGAATTGATACATGGGGTTCCTCCTTATCTTTGCGGTCGGGACGGATATTTTCACGCAGGGGAAGACTGACCACCGTCCCCTGTCAGAACCTGCGCGTTTTCACGGATCAGAGTCCGTAGATCTCGGAATATTTCCTCTCCAGATAGTCGGTGTAGTACGACGGATCGAACGGGGCGCCGCAGCATTTTTCCAGAAGTTCCAGAGGATCCATCATCTGGCCGTACTTCCACAGATGTTCCTCCAGCCATGAGGCGATTGGGGCCAGATCCCCGGCGCCGACGCAGGCGTCCACATCGACATCCCGCTTCATTGTCTCCAGAATCTGCACGCCGTACGCGGAGCCAAGAGCGTAGGAGGGGAAATAACCTACGTTGCCGCCGGACCAGTGACTGTCCTGCAGTACGCCGCGGCGGTCGTCGGGTACGTCTACGCCGAGATATTCCTTGTATTTTTCGTTCCAAACGCGCGGCAGATCCTCCGCGGTAATCTCTCCGGCGAACAGTGCCTTCTCGATCTCGTAACGGATCATCACATGCAGGGAATAGGTGAGCTCGTCGGCCTCGGTGCGGATCAGAGACGGCTCGGCGCGGTTCACGGCACGGTACAGCATCTCCTCCGTCACGTTCGCCATGGCCTCGGGGAACAGCTCCTTCAGCTTCGGGAGCAGCACCTTTATGAAGGGACGGCTCCGGGCAATCAGGTTCTCGAACAGGCGGGACTGGCTCTCGTGGATGCTCATGGAGCAGCCGCCGGACACCAGCGTACCCTCCAGTTCGTCGCCGGAATGCAGCTCGTACAGCGCGTGGCCGCCTTCATGGATCACGGAGAACATGGAGTCCAGGACCTCATCCGTGTGGTAGTGCGTCGTGATGCGCACGTCCTTCTTGTTGAAGCCCGTGGTGAACGGGTGCTCGGTCTCCCCGATGGAACAGCGGCCGCGGTCGATGGTCTCCACCTGCATGAGCCAGTCGGAGAACTCCCGCTGCTTTTCAATGGGGAAGAAGCCCTTCACAAAACTGTCGTCCACCTGGGGCCGTTCCATGACCCGGTGCAGCAAAGGCACGATCTTCTCCTTCAAAGCGGCGAAGAAAGCGTCCGTGCGCTCCATGGTGAGGCCTTTTTCATACTGGTCCAGCTGGACATCGTATGCCTTCATTTCCGGACGGTAATAGCCGGCAAAGCGGCGGTTCGTGTCGAAGATCTTCTGTACCAGCGGGCAGAAGGAGGCGTAGTCGCTGGCGGCCTTGGCCTTGTGCCATACGGCGTCGGCCTCATTGAGCAGGGCGGTATAGGCGACGTACTCGTCCGCAGGGATGGATGAGAGATATTCGTTGCCGCGGTCGAACAGCTCGATCTCCCTCCGCTGCAGATCCGTCAGTTCCTCCCTGTGGGCGCGGATGACGTCGGTGGCTTCTTTCATCTCCGCCCCCGTCATCTGCTCATAGAACAGGCCGGAGAGGTAGGAGAGGGTCTCGCCGCGTCCTTCGGCGGAATCCGCGGGGGCGACGGTCATCGCGTCATAGGAGAGTACGCCGATCGCGTGCTGAAGGGCGTGGGCGTTCCTGACGATGGAACGGAACTGGTCGAGGGCTTCCTGTAGGGTCATTGGTCGGATCTCCTTTCGGGGTGGTTCATTCTGTGATCTGTGTTCCGCAGGAGGGGCAGCATCCGGCGGCATCCGGCGTGACGACGCCTCCGCAGGAGGGGCAGGCCATCAGCGGGGCCTGGACTGTGCCCTGGTCGGGGCGGAAAGTAAGGATCCCGTCGATCTCCTCCGCAGCGTGAACGTATCTGCGGTAGTCCATGTTGGCATCCCGCTCCGAGGCCGGGACGCCCGCATCCCCGCCGGGGATGCTGACGCTGTCTCTGTTCAGGCGGAAGGTGAGAGAATCGAAGTCCTGGTCGCGGACATTGATCGTCACGACGAAGTCGAAGAGATAGTGGAACTGGGGAGGGTCGAAGCTGACGGTCTTCCCGCGCTCGTCTTTCTGCAGATCCTCCACCCGGTCCTCCTCCACGGTGTAGAAGCAGTCCGTCACCTTGTCATAGGGGATGACGTCGGGGTTTTCCAGCGTCACGTTGTCCGTGCGGACGATCATGAACTGCCGGCGTCCGGCGTCCATGCAGATCCGGTCCTTATCGCCGTAGCTGCGGGAGGTGTCGAAGTCCGCCACCAGCTGGCGGTTGGCCTCCCGGTGCACCAGCTGACGCCGGAGCTCGTACAGGGTGGCGCCTTTCTGGTCTCCGGCCCATGGGGACAGGCGGGCGGCGCAGGATTTGCATACGATGCCGTCGGCGGCCTTCAGGCGGCCGGACAGACCCAGCTTGTTCCCGCAGATGTCACAGGTCTTTTTTTCAAACAAAGCCATCGTTTTGACCTCCTTTTCTCGGGGCCGCGGGTCAGCCCACGACCTTGATGCCTTTCTTGCTCAGGAAGCGGGCCGTGCACAGCAGGCCCTTTCCCGCGTATTCCAGTTTCAGGAAGAAGTATACCCAGAAGGGGGCCATCTTCCACACGTGCGCCGCCAGATAGCCCAGCGGCAGGCTGAACACCCACAGCAGAACGATATCCGCGACCATAAGGAAGCGGGTGTCGCCGCTGCCTCTCAGGACGCCCTTGCTGACGCAGTAGGCAAGCATCTCCAGGGGGGAGAAATAGATCAGGTACCGAAACAGTTCCATGCACACGGAACGGGCGTCGTCGGATACGGAGTACAGGGTCAGATAGGGACCTTTCAGCGCGAAGATGATCAGCGAGTACACCGCACCCAGGAGCACGGCGATCACTATGTACGCGATGCCCTCCCGGTAGGCCCGTTCCTTGTCCCCCTCGCCGATGGTGTTCCCGATGATGACGGCCGAGGCGGCCGCCATGGCGGTGTTGGTCACCGTGATCATGTGGTTGCCGGCATTCACGATGGAATGGGCGGTAATGAACTCCTCCTGCATGTGTCCGACGATCACTCCGGTGAGGCTGAGGCCGATGCCCAGCAGCGTATCCGAGATCATCACGGGAAGGCTGAAGCGTATGTACTGCCTTGTCAGGGCACGGTCGCGCAGAAACGCGTGCCTGAGACGGAAGCCGAAGTTCTTCTCGAACAGCACGAAGTATCCGCAGATGAACAGGAATTCGAACGTGCGCGCGATGACGGTGCCCACGGCCGCGCCGATGACTCCCAGGGCGGGAGCGCCGAACTTGCCGAAGATGAACACCCAGTTGAAGAACAGATTCAGGAAAAAGGCGACGAGGGAACTGATCAGCGGGACCTTCACGTGCCCCGTGCTGCGCAGCAGCGTCGTCACGGTCGTGCACAGGCCGTTGAAGACGAAGGTGCAGCCGAGCAGCCGCAGATAGCCGAAGCCCGTTTCGATGATCCCTTCGTTGTTCGTATAGATGCGGAGGATGCTGCGGGGGAACGCCACGGTGACGATGAGGAAGACCATGCTGATCACGACGGCGATGCGCAGCACCGTGGCCGCGATCACCTTCATGGAATCGTACCGTTTTGCGCCCCAGTACTGGCTGGAGATCACGTTGGCCCCGCTCCCGATGCCCATGAAGATGAAAAGGAAGATGGTAAAGAACTGCGTGGACAGGGAGACGCCGGAGATGGCAGTCTGCCCCAGACGGCCGATCATGATGTTGTCCAGGAAATTGACGCCCACGCTGATGAGGGACTGCAGCATGACGGGGACCATGATATGCAGCGTCTTCCTGTAGAACACAGGGTTTTTCAGTTCGGAAAAGACCATGGCGATCTCCTTCTTTCCGCACACGGATTGGGAACCGCGGGATGGTCCCGCGGTCAGATCAGGGCGCTTCCCTGACATACGTCCCGCAGGCGGAGATGCGCCTGCAGGGCGTTCCATACGCGTTTCTTGTCCGCGCTCCACCGGGGCGCGATGAGGTCGGCCTTGGCGCCGTCCCCGGTCATCCGGTGGATCGTCACGCGGGGTGGCAGATGCTCCAGGCAGAGGCACACGGCGTCGAAGTAGGCCTCGCGGTCCATGACATCGAAGCGGCCGGCGGCGTAGTCGTCCGCCAGATCCGTGCCCCGCAGGACATGCAGCAGCTGCAGCTTCACCCCGTCGGCGCCGCTGTTTCCGACATATTCCGCGGTGGCGGCCATGTCCTCCGGAGATTCCCCGGGCAGGCCGAGGATCATATGGACGACGACTTCGAGCCCGGCCTGCTTCAGGCGGCGCACGGCGCCGTCGAAGACCGGAAGATCGTAGCCTCTGCGGATATACGCCGCTGAGGCGGGGTGGATGGTCTGGAGGCCGAGTTCCACCCATACGGGTTTTTCACGGTTCATCTCCGCAAGCAGGGCGACCGTGTCGTCCGGCAGGCAGTCCGGCCGGGTGGCGACGGAAAAGACGTCCGTCAGCGGATGGCGGAACACCGGCCCGTACCGGTGCCTGAGTTCCTCGGAGGGAGCGTAGGTTCCGGTGAAGCTCTGAAAATAGGCGATGATGCCGCCGCCCCGGTTCTTGTGGGCGATGAGGGCGGCGCCGTATTCCAGCTGGCGGACAGGTTCTTCTCCGGAAAAAGTGAAGTCCCCGGACCCGCGGCCGGAGCAAAAGATGCAGCCCCGGGTGCCGAGCGTGCCGTCCCGGGTCGGACAGGTGAAGCCGCCGTCCAGGGCGACCTTGTACATCCTGCGGCCGAAGCGGGCGCGCATCTCCTCATTGAAGCTGTGCCAGTACACGGAAGATCAGAGAAGCTCCCGCAGGCGGGCGGCGATCCGGTCGAGGAACTCCGCGCTGTTGACGGCGTGCACTTCGGTGCCCGGTTCCGCCAGACCGACCAGGTCCTTGGTCATGTATCCGGCGTTCAGCACGTCCAGGCACGCCTGCTCCAGACGGTCGCCGAAGACGCGCAGATCGTCCAGGCCGTCCTTCTCCCCGCGCTTGCGCAGGGCGCCGGACCAGGCGAAGATGGTGGCCATCGGGTTGGTGGAGGTCTCCTCGCCCTTCTGCCAGCGGTAATAATGCCGGGTGACGGTGCCGTGGGCGGCCTCGTACTCATAGTTGCCGTCGGGGGAGACCAGTACGCTGGTCATCATGGCGAGACTGCCGAAGGCGGTGCTGACCATGTCGCTCATCACGTCGCCGTCGTAGTTCTTGCATGCCCAGATGAAACCGCCGGGACTCCGGATGACGCGGGCGACCGCATCGTCGATCAGGGTGTAGAAATAGGTGATGCCCAGTTCCTCGAAGCGGGCGCGCCAGGCCTCGAACTCCTCCTCGAAGATCTCCTTGAACCGGCCGTCGTACACCTTGCTGATGGTATCTTTGGTGGAGAACCACAGGTCCTGCCGGGTATCCGCCGCATACTGAAAGCAGCTGCGGGCGAAGCTTCGGATGCTCGCGTCCTTGTTGTGGCTGCCCTGCCATACGGCACCGCCTTCGACGCGCTGGACCGACATCGTTTTCTCCATGCCGTCGTCGCCCCGGAAGGTCAGGAACGCCTCGCCGGGTCCTTCCGTCTTCATCTCCACGCAGCGGTACACGTCGCCGTAGGCGTGGCGGGCGATGGTGATGGGGGCCTTCCAGTTCCGCACCACCGGGCAGATGGCGGGAATCAGGATGGGAGCCCGGAACACGGTGCCGTCCAGGATGGCGCGGATGGTTCCGTTGGGGGATTTCCACATCTCCGTCAGCTCGGGATACTCCTCCATGCGCTGGCGGTTGGGGGTGATGGTGGCGCACTTGACGGCCACCCCGTATTTTTTCGTGGCCTCGGCGGCCTCCACGGTCACCCGGTCTCCGGTCTCGTTCCGGTGCAGCAGCCCGAGGTCATAGTATTCCGTTTTCAGGTCCACGAAGGGCAGGATCAGCGTATCCTTGATCATCGTCCAGAGGACGCGGGTCATCTCATCGCCGTCCATCTCCACGAGAGGAGTGGTCATTCGGATCTTTTCCATGGTCACGCTCCTGTATTTCTTATTGATTGCCGGTTTAAGCCATGCCGCCGGCGGCGTAGTAGTTGATCAGGCAGCCGCGGGTCAGGATGATCCGCTCCTCACGGCTCAGGCCGCGGCAGATGAGGGTGAGCCCGGTGACGGTGCCGTCGGCGCGTACGGCCGTGGCGGGGAACTCCTCGCGTCCCTCCAGGATCCCGCTCCTGACGCCGGGGACATACACCCAGTCGCCGGGCTGCAGGTCGAAGGACGCACCGTCAGGAAGAGTGAAGGGCACGAGGCCCCAGTTGATGCAGTTGGAACGGTAGCGCTTGGTGGCGTACTCATAGCAGATGTTGGCAAATCCGCCCAGCACCTTCTGACAGCTGGCGGCCTGCTCTCTGGCGGAACCGTCGCCCGGTTTGCGTGAGAAGACGCAGGAGCCGACGGACAGATCCTCTTCGGACCTGCCCAGAGCGGCCAGCACCCGGGAGAGGTCCTCCGGCACGTCGCCGGTGCGGTCCCGGACCTGCTTGCAGCGGCCCACGTACTCCGGTACGCGCCGGGACAGGGCAAATTCGCTCAGGGCGATGGGATTGGAGCGGTAGGAGGAGGTCTCCCCGCTGGGGATCAGTTCGTCCGTGGTCGTCACGGGGTCGTGGATGACCGCGGTGAGCCGGACCAGCAGATCCTCCTTCATCTCCGGCATCTTCGGCCAGTCGGTGATGTTGGGACCGAGCCGCAGCGGCTCGTCGGGGATGGGATGTCCCCATCCGTTGTAGCAGCGCTTCTCGTAGATGCCGTCGTCATATTCGTACGCCTTCGGCTCGACCTCATAGGGGATGTCCGTCGCGGCGGTCAGCACGCCGCCGTTCCTCGCCGTGGCGGCGATGCTGCGCGCGTCCATCAGGGCCACGGCGGCGATCTGCCCGCTGGCGGGCTTGCTGCCTTCGCGGTTGGCGAAGTTCCGGGTGGCATGGCGGATGGACAGGCTGTTGTGGGCGGGAGTGTCCCCCGCACCGAAGCACGGGCCGCAGAAAGCGGATTTCAGCAGTACGCCGGCGTCCATCAGTGTCTGGGCCGTCCCGTCGCGGAGGATCGCACGGCTGATGGGAGCGGAGGACGGGTAGACGGACATCTCGAAAAAGCCGCTGCCGATGGAGGCGTCCTTCAGGATGGCGGCCGCTTCGCGGAGGTTCTCGTACATTCCGCCGGCGCAGCCGACGATGACGCCCTGGTCGCAGGTGACGCGCCCCTGCGCGTCGATCACGTGGGTCAGATCCATGGTGACCTGACCGCCCAGGGAGGCGTTGCAGGCCTCTGCAGTCTCGCGCAGGATGCGCTCCGGATCGGCCTGGAGCTCGTGGATGGTGACGGCGTTGCTGGGATGGAACGGGAGCGCGATCATGCTTTCCATGGCGTTCAGATCGACCGTGATCATCCGGTCGTAGCAGGCGCCATCCTCGGGCTTCAGTTCACGGTAATCCTCCGGACGTCCGATCGTGCGGTACCAGTTCTCCGTCATGGCGTCGGTCTGCCAGATGGAGGTCAGGCAGCTGGTCTCCGTGGTCATAACGTCGATGCCGATGCGGAAATCCATGCTCAGCTGCGCCGCGCCGGGGCCGGCGAATTCCAGCACGCGGTTTTTCACCCAGCCGCCGGGGAAGGTGGCTCCGACGAGGGCGATGGCCACATCGTGGGGGCCGATGCCGTGGGGGACCTCGCCGGTGAGCCATACCAGCACGACCTCCGGGGGCTCGATATCCCAGGTGTTCTTCAGAAGCTGTTTTGCCAGTTCGCCGCCGCCCTCGCCCACGCCGAGAGTGCCGTAGCATCCGTAGCGGGTGTGGCTGTCGCTGCCCAGGATCATCTTTCCGCAGCCGGCCAGTTTCTCTCTGGCGTACTGGTGGATCACCGCCTGGTTGGGGGGCACGAAGATGCCGCCGTACTTCCTCGCGGCGGACAGCCCGAAGGCATGGTCGTCCTGGTTGATGGTGCCGCCGACGGCGCACAGGCTGTTGTGGCAGTTGGTCAGCGCGTAGGGAAGGGGAAACTCCGTCATGCCGGAAGCCCTGGCCGTCTGTATGATGCCCACGTAGGTGATGTCATGGCTGACCATGGCGTCGAAGGCGATGTGCATCAGGCCGTCGCCCCTGTCCGTGTCGTGGGCCCGCAGGATGCGGTAAGCCATGGTCTTCTCACGGCCGGCGGCGCCGGCGGCGGAGGCGGGGACGGGGCGGCCGTCCCGGATTTCCACGGGGCGGTCATCTTTCCGGATCATGCGATCGAGCATAGGGGTACCTCTTTTCTCTTCTTTTGTCTTGTATATCCGCCCCGGCGACGGGGCGCGGGGATGATTTCCTTACAGTTCTCCGGTCTGGAACATGACGGCCGTGAGCGCGGCCAGCGGCGCGGTCTCGCAGCGCAGGATGCGTTTTCCGAGGGTCACGCTGCGAAGGCCCCGCTCCACGGCGAGTGCCGCCTCCGCGGACTCGAAACCTCCCTCCGGCCCGCACATCACGGACACGGTCCGGATCTCCGCACGGGCGTCAAGGATCTGCTTCAGGCCGGTGTCCGTCTCGTTCTCATAGCACAGCAGGGGCACGTCCGCCTCCGCCGCCCTTTCCACAGCCTCTTCGAAGGAGTCCAGCGCCGTAACGGTCGGGATCCTTCCCCGGCCGCACTGCTTGGCAGCCTCTTCCGCGATGCGGGACAGACGGAGGACACGCTTCACGAGGGCGCTTCCCTCCGGCCTGGCGACGCAGCGCCGGCAGGGGAAGAGGACGACGGCTGAAGCGCCAAGTTCCACGGCCTTCTGGACCACGTGATCGTTCTTGTCGCCTTTGGCGTAAGCAACGAACAGGGTGACCTGTACGGAGGGTTCTCCCACCGAGGGAGAGGTCCCGAGGATCTTCGCCTCGGCGCCGTCCCGGTCCGTCTTCGTCAGCACGCAGCTGTAGTCGGTGCCGTTGCCGTCGCACACGGTGAAGACCTCCCCGTTGCGGATGCGCAGGGAGCGCAGATGTTCGGTGTCGCTGCTGCTCAGATAGGCCACTCCTCCGAAAATGTTGGAGGCGGATACGAAGAATCTTGCCATACCGGTCACTTCCTTTAACATCTCATTATAACAGGCGGCCGCGCGTGGCGCAATGATTTCGTAAGGGATGCGGCAGCCGCGGCAGGGGAACGGAAAGATCCCGGCAGGGCTTCTTTGCCCTGCCGGGATCCTGTGACCGTTGTTCTCCGGAGTTCAGGCGTCCGCCTGCAGGCGCCGGATGGCGCGTTCCGTCTCCTCCCGCTCCATGCCACTGACGATGCCCCACTCCTCGGACAGAAGGCGGAGCTTTTCGCGGTAGGCCTCAATGGCCCCTTTCCTGTCGCCGCAGATCTCGCAGATGTGCGCGATGCTCTCCGCGCTGTCCACGTACTTGGGAGAGGGCTGCATCTCCTGGCCCCTGCGGTACCATGCGATCGCGGTGTCGTATTCCTGCCGCAGGGTATGGATGTCTCCCAGAGTGACCGCCCAGCTCCACTCCTGGTCCTCCATGGACTCCAGAAGGCGGAGCTGCGCCGCGGACTCTTCCGCGTCTCCCTCCGCCTGCGCGATGAGATAGCGGTACATGACGGTACGGAACGTGCGGTCGCTCCTCGACAGCTTGCCGAGCCAGACGCGGGCTTCCGCGAGGCGGCGGTCGTCGATGAGATTGTCCAGCAGCCACATCAGGGCGGCGCGGTTGTCCGGATGGCGTCCGCAGTAATCGCCGAACCACTCGATGAGCGCGTGATGGTTGCGGCAGCACCAGTCGGGAATGTAGCTGTTCCAGGCGTTGGCGAGCTCGCTGACGGCGTCACGGTCTCCTCCGGTGATCTCCACCGCCTTTTTCCCGTGCGCGACGGCGAGCGCCCGGAACTGCTCCGCCTGGCTGCCGTACAGCTTCGTCAGGATAAGTTCGGCTCTGCCCTCCAGTTCCGGCGCCTCCGCGATGACGCGGAGCTGCTGCTCCATCTGCCGCTGCTCGGCCTCGCTGAACAGCCCGCCGGAATCGATGCGGTTCTCCATCCTGTCCAGCTGCTGGTCCGGCGTCATGCAGAAGAGCTGGTCGATGGTGACTCCGAAGAACACGGCGATCTCCGGCAGCATCTGCACGTCCGGAACGCTGTTGCCGCGTTCCCATTTGCTGACGGTCTGAGGGGTGACGTTCAGCGCGTCCGCAAGGGCCTCCTGCGTGAGGCCGCGGGCGCCGCGCAGGCGTCGGATCTCTTTTCCCATTTCCATACGGGTTTCCTCCTTTTTCGTTCTGGCCTCATCATAGCGGGTCCCGGAATGAAAGACCAGCGACTGCCGAGAGAGACGGCTCGCGCGGCGGTTGAGTCCGCGGCGATTCCGTCAGTCCTCTTCGGAGGGGGCGGAACGGTCGTACTCCAGGATATCTCCCGGCTGACAGTCCAGCGCCTCGCAGATGGCTTCCAGGGTGGAGAAACGGATGGCGCTGATCTTTCCCGTCTTCATCTTGGACAGGTTGACGTTGGAGACGCCCACCCTGTCCGACAGATCCTTGAGGCTGATCTTGCGATCGGCCATGACGCGGTCGAGCCGCAGGATGATCCTTCCCATGACCCCGTCCTCACAGCGTTTCGTCCGCTTCCCGCTGCAGTTCTTCGCCGTAGCGGAAGATGAACGAGAGGAAGAAAAGGATGAGGGCGGCGGCGACGAACCAGAGGCTGATCGTCCAGTTGAAAGTGACGGAGGAGATCAGGTCCATGTTCAGCAGGCGGTCCAGATGATAGGCCCTCGTCTCGAGAACGGAGGAGACCACGGAGCCGATCTCCACGAGACCGCCGCCGGCCAGGACGGTCCATGCCAGCTTCCGGATCTTTGCGGAGATGCCGGCGGTGAAGGGAGAGCCGTCCTTCATGGGACGGAGGACGGAGCGCAAAACCCTGAGGCAGTACCAGACGGCTGCCGCAGCGACGGCCATGCAGATCAGGCTGCAGACGATGGCGGTCCTGACGCGGGGAAAGTCCAGCCAGCCGGACATGTCGCCCGCCAGCTTCAGGGTGACGGCGCCAAGCCTCAGGCCGGAGGCGTCGGCGATGATCTTCTCTTTGAGGATCAGAGTCAGGGGAATGAAGATGACGGATACGATCACGCCGGCTATGGCGAAGCCCTGCAGGATCCTGAGGATGCGGTCAATGACGGCTGCGCCGCGGTTCAGTTTCGTGTTTTCCATGACAGATATCTCCTTGCTTGAATGGGATCGTTGACGGCCTCTGCCGTTCACTGCCGCCAATATACCATAGAAGTTTTCGAATATCAACTATAAATTAACGAAAAACGATAAAAAATTTACGATATTGAGAAACCACGTCCGGGAGACAACAAAAGCGGGAGCCCGGACGGGGCTCCCGTGGGATCTGTATACTATCTTTTCTCGCGCTTCCCCCAGGCGAGGGTGTGCAGGGCAGCGGCAAAGCCTCCGGCCGTATTGCAGACGATGTCGTCCAACTCCGTCACGCCCAGCGAAAAGTGATACTGCAGCTGTTCCAACGCGCTGCTGATCAGGAAACAGACGATCGTCGTCAGCAGCACACGCCAAACCGGCGGCATGCCGTGAGGCAGGACGTTGGGCAACGCCAGACCCAGGGGGAAGAAGAGCAGGCAGTTCATGATCAGCAGGCGCCAGGCTTCGCTGCTGACGCCGTACATGCGGAACATACTGCCCAGCTGCCAGATGATGCACCGCTCCCGCCCTTCGCGGGACAGCAGCGTGCCGGCAACGACGGCGAGCAGAGCCATGACGAGAACAATGACGTTCACGAGCTTCCATCTGGACTGCACGGAAAAAGAACGGCGGCGTAGTACGGCCGCGGCGACCGTCCAGGCCACGAAGAGAACGGCCATGGCGGCAAAGATCATCCACATGGGACGGCTGTATACATAGGCGTACGTGTGCGTCACCTCCTGACTTCACATGCCGGCCATTATACTCTCCCCGGCGGAGAAAGGCAACTGCGGAACGGGAAGGGCGGACCTGCCAATCCGACGGATCCGCGGAATAAGGGGTCCTATCCCGCGGGGAGGCGTATTGCCCGCGTCAGCGGATCGGGAGTATAATATAAGGGAACAAACGGGGACCTTCCCCGTCAAAGGACGTAAAGACAAGGAGGGATCGTCATGAAAAAAGGACTGGCGCTGATGCTGGCGCTGATCATGGTGCTGAGTCTGGCCGGGTGCAGCCTGACCGGACTGGCGGGCGACCTTTTCGGAAAGAAGCAGGAGGAACCGAAAGAACCGGAACCGGTCCCGCAGGAGGCTCCGGGAACGGCGGAGCCCGCCCCGGAGGAACCCGGGCCGGCGGAGAAGAAGCCCGAGGAAGAGCCGGAGGAGCCGGAGGAGCCGGTGGCGGTGGAACTGGGCGACATCCGGTCGGCCGTCGGGGAGGAGGTCACCGCTTCCCTGAACACGCTGGAGACGATTCAGCAGCGGGAGCTTTCCGCGGAGAAGCCGGACGTGAAGGCCTGGACGCAGACGCTGGTCGACGAGGCCGACGCGGCCTACGGACGCATCCTGAGCCGGACGGAGGACGGGTATCTTCTGACGGCGGCGCTGCTGGCCAACGACGAGCACATAGACTGGAAGACGGCGATGACCGAGCTCAACGCCCTGTGGAACGAGTCCGTGGACCGCTACTACACGGGCTGGGACAGCCTGCGGGAGAAGGGAAGGGATTCCCTGTCCGGTGATGTGTCGAAGCTGTATGAGACCTGCTGGGCAGACGGTTTTCAGGCCTATACCGCCGGGTGGAACGCCATGCATACCGAGCAGCAGGCGGTGGAAGCCGCCCTGGCTGCCGGGGATACGGATATCGCCCCGATCCTGAGCCGCCTCGCGCAGGAGCGCGCCGAAGAGCTGGAGCACCGGCAGGCGGAGCGCGCGGCGAAAGCGGAGGAGGAGCCGGAGGAGCCGGACGCGGACGAGCAGGACGAGGACTTCCGGGCCATGATGGACGGCTATGAGGCCTTCTTCGACGAGTGCGCGGGCTTCATCGAGGAGTATCAGAATTCAGCGGATCCCATGTCCATGATGAGCCAGTATCTGGCCTATGTGGAGAAGAGCGAGGCGATATTCAAAAAGATCAACGATATCGACGTTGCGAGCCTCAGCGAGGCGGACCGGGCCTACTATCAGGAGGTCATGAGCCGCATCTACGAAAAGCTCTCCGTCGAAGGATGAGTTCATAATGGAAAAGCAACCCCCTCCGGTCGGAGGGGGCTGCGTGCGTTCCGGCAGCCGTTATTCCTTTTCAACGTCGAAGACGCGGATGTCCACGCCGGCCTCGGTCATGTGGCCTTCGGACCGGAACCTGGCCGTATGCAGATAAGCGCCGAGGATCGGACTGTCCGTGAGGAAGGTGGGGGTGGCGTCGAAGGGACCGGGCCTGCTGTCCCGGGGAAAGTAACCGTCGTTCCGGACGAACAGATGGCAGGGATTCCCCTCGCTGTCCTTCCCGTCGAACATGTAACTGGCGCACATGTGGCGCACGCCGGCGGCGTTGACAGTCTGCACGTCCGCGGCGCCGGGGCAGACCGTGCCGCTGAACAGGGGGCTCTCCACGTATCCGCCGAAGGGAATGATCACCGCCCCGCCCGTTTTCGCCTGAAGGGCGCTGACGCCCTTTCCGTCGATGGTGATGTGAAAGATCATGATCGGTTCCATGGCAATGCTCCTTTCCTTTCCGTCATTATACCACGGCTTCCGTTTCCATGGGTACTGTAATATAATGGACGGCAGAGAGAAGGCGGAAGGAGGAACGGACATGAAGATCATGGTGAGCGCCTGCCTGATCGGGCGGAAGTGCAAGTACAGCGGAGGGGACAATTTCGATGAACGGACGGCCGCGCTCCTCCGGGGGCACGAACTCGTCCCCGTCTGTCCCGAGGTGGCCGGCGGCCTGGGCGTTCCCCGGCGCCCCTGCGAGATCGTCGGAGATACCGTCATGAACGACCGCGGCGAGAACGTGGGCGAAGCGTTCCGGAAAGGAGCGGAGATCTGCCTGGAAAAGGCCCGCGAGGAGGGGATAGACCTGGCGGTGCTCCAGCCCAGGAGCCCGTCGTGCGGGGTGAGAAGCGTATATGACGGCACGTTCTCCGGGCGGCTGACCGGCGGAAGCGGCATATTCGCCCGCCTGCTGATGGAGAACGGCTTCCGTGTCGTGGACGCGGAGGAGTTCGCCTCCGGAGAGGAGCGGTAAAGAGAAAAAGAAGGGCGGAGCGTTCGAAAAGAACGCTCCGCCCGGATCGTTTATTGAAGGCTTCCTTCCGCTGCGCCCGCAGCCGCCGGGGAACAGAAGCTGTCAGGGGCCTTTTTCGCAGCGGGGCTGTTTGCCTTGTCATCGGAACGGGAAGCGGCCTTCAGTTTCCCTCGCGCACAAAGCCCTCCGGATAGGATGTGAAATCGTAGGCGCCTTCCATGGAAACGCTGCCGTCGCGCAGGCTCAGGGACGGGCTGGCATCCAGCCTCCGGCCCTCGCTGTCCTCCACCTGCACGATGACGTTCGGCACGATGTCGCTGACATTGCAGCGCAGGATGACGGGTGCGCCGCTGCCCGCATACAGCGCGTCATCTGCCGGCAGGAGCTCTCCGTCCTCCGTCAGCGTCACGGAACAGATCCGGATCTTCGCCTCCGGATCGGTGGGGATCAGGACGTAGACCTCTTCTCCGCCCGCGTCAACGAACGCCGTCTCTTCCGTACACGGAAAGGCCGCCATGATGCCGGCCACATTCAGTTCCTCTGCGAGCGTGTCGACTTCGAAACCCGCGTAGGCGACGGAGATCAGGCAGCCCTCCGCTCCTGCCGCATCCCGGATCCGTTCAAGCTC
The DNA here is from genome assembly GCA_017540565.1 of Oscillospiraceae bacterium. GTDB lineage: Bacteria > Bacillota > Clostridia > Oscillospirales > Oscillospiraceae > Alloscillospira. Next base: position 9,667 of record JAFYAU010000034.1, on the reverse strand, counting down.
GTCGATGACGGCGGGCACCGGTTCCGGCTGTACGGGCGCATCTTCGGAGTATGGGATCTCCGGCTGATTTTCGGGCTCCGGCGCGGCCGGACGGATCTCCGCGCCGGCGGGGGCTTCCGGTACCGGTTCTGACTGGGAGGGTTCCCCCGCGGACATGTCCGGGGCCACGGAAACCGCCGGTCGGGCGGGCTGTTTCACGCAGCCCGTCAGGACAAAACACAGCAGCAGTGCAAACAAAACGGTTTTTTTCATTTTACTGTCATTTCCTCAGGAGCAGTGGCTCATCGGCCTTTCGAACCGGCAATCCATGCGCGTTTGGGTGATCGGTGCCTGAGCCTGTTCGGGCTTTACGCTTCCGGCATGACGATGGCGCAGATGATGTAGGCCAGAAGGCCGCTGCCGCCGAGGCAACAGAACAGGACCCATGCGATCCGCACGATCGTGGGATCGATATCGAAATACTCCGCGATTCCGCCGCACACGCCGGCGAGCTTGCGGTCAGCAGAAGATTTGGTCAGTCTTTTCATATGATTACCTCCCTGAAATGAGTCTGGAATGATCGTCTGTCCGCAGGCTTTTCATGCCTGCTACGGGGGACATGATACATCCGCCGGGAGGGATGGTACATCGTCAGCCGGGAGGGATAAGGCGGCCTATTCCTCCGTTTCGGCGCAATAGAGCCGTTATTCGTGCGCGTGCTTTTTCTTCCTCAGAGAAGGGTGGACCCAGCGTGTGCGGCCGACGGTCTTCGTTCCGTACTGTACGGCATTGCACCGCAGACAGGCCATGCACCGCGCGCACCGGTCATGCACCCAGTGCGGCCTGCCGTCGATCATCTCGATCACCCTCGCCGGACAGCGGCCGGCGCACACACCGCAGCCGACGCAGCTGTCGTCCGACCAGAACTTCTTCACGCTGCGGCTGTTGGCGTAGGCGGGATACATGGCCGCCGTCGCGGCTCTGTCCGCCAGCGTGGGAGCATCGTCCGGCAGCTCCTGCACCCGGATCCGTTCCTTCAGGACGCGCAGCTCCTTCTCGGCGTCCTCCAGCGTCTGCAGCTGGATCTCCTCCGGCGGGAGCTCATAGAGGGTCACGCAGTTGTCCGGCATCTTCAGGGGGAACACCGCGTCCAGGACGATGCCCCGGTCCGCGAGCAGGTCCCGCAGCATGCCTCCGGCGGCGAAGATCTTCGCGCCGCAGGTGATCACGGCCCAGATATATGCCGGTTCCTCCGTCAGTTCCAGGCGCCGGGCGAAATACCGCACCGGCGAGGGGAGTCCCCCGCAGTACACCGGGAACACGAAGCCCACTCGCTCCCCCGGCGCCGGAGCGAAGGAGAACGTTTTTTCACGGCAGCATTTCGCCATGTCGATTACAGCCTCTCCCGCCTCCGCCAGCTGTCCGGCGGCGTACAGGGAGTTGCCCGTTCCGCTGAAAGTAAAGATCATCGATGGATCCCTCCGTTTTTTCTCCATTATATCATGGTTCTCCGGTCCGGTGAAGCGAAGAAAAAACAAAAAACGGCGCTTGACTTCAGCACTTTAAAGCGATAAACTGCCGCCATCTGATTGATCGGGCGGGAGGACGCGCGCATGCAGTGGATCAGCAAGGGGAACATACTCATCGTAGGACTCGGACTGATGGGCGGAAGCTACGCCCGGGCGCTTTCGAGGCTTGGTTATCACGTGACGGCCATCGACACGCGCCGGGAGAGCATCGAATATGCCCTCGCCAACGGCCTGATCCGGGAGGGAAGCGATTCCGTCAGTCCCGAACTGGCGGAGCGGGCGGACGCCGTCATCTTCGGCCTGTATCCGAAGCGGCTCGCCGAATGGCTGAAGAACGGGCAGCATCTGTTCCGCCCGGGCACGATGATCACCGACGTGACCGGCGTCAAGAGCGCGGTGGTCTATGACATCCAGGGAATGCTGCGTGACGATCTGGAATTCATCGCCGCGCATCCCATGGCCGGACGCGAGGTCTATGGCGTGGAGAACAGCGACGACGGCATTTTCCGCGGGGCAAACTACATCGTCACCCCGACGGAAAGGAACACGCCGGAGGCCGTCGAATGGTGCGCGGATCTCGGACGGATCCTGGGGTTCCGGAAGATCTCCGTCCTTTCCCCGGAGGAACACGACCGTATGATCGCCTTTGTCTCGCAGCTGACGCACTGCATCGCCGTGAGCCTGATGACGAGCTCGGACGACCGCCATCTCGTGGACTACACGGGAGATTCGTTCCGGGACCTGACCAGGATCGCCCGCATCAATGACGGGATGTGGAGCGAGCTTTTTCTGATGAACCGGGAGCCACTTCTGGAGCAGATGGATCTGTTCCTGAAGGAATTCACGGAGCTCCGGGAAATGATCGCCTCGGAGGATCGGGAGGGCATGAGGAAAAAGATGCGCCTTTCTTCGGAGAGACGCGCCTGGTTCGACGTGTGAAACGCGCCGCGCCGCTTGCAGAAAACCGCCGTCAGTATTACAATAATCAGGTATTCCGTCTGCCGACGGAGACCCGCGCGAAGAAGGAGAAAACGATATGAGCATGCATTTCATCGGACGGCTGCCCGACCCCGGGGAGCTGAAACAGCAGATGCCCCTGAATGCAGAGGCCGGGACCGTGAAAAAACAGAGGGACGGGGAGATCCGGCGGATATTCACCCGGGAGGATGACCGCTTCCTGCTGATCATCGGGCCCTGCAGCGCGGACAGTCCGGACGCCCTGTACGATTATCTGGAACGCCTGAAACGGGTGCAGGAGCAGGTCGAGGAGAAGATCCTGATCATTCCCCGCGTGTACACCAACAAGCCCCGCACCACCGGCACCGGGTACAAAGGGATCCTGCATCAGCCGGATCCGGAAAAGGCGGAGGACATGCTGGCCGGCCTGGTCGCCATCCGCCAGCTGCACATGAGCGCCATCGAACGGTTCGGCATGCCCGCGGCGGACGAGATGCTGTACCCTGAGAACTACCGCTATCTGGACGATATCCTGTCCTATGTCGCGGTCGGTGCCCGCAGCACGGAGAACCAGCAGCACCGTCTTACGGCCAGCGGCATGGACGTGCCCGTGGGGATGAAGAACCCGACCGCGGGGGATCTGGGCGTGATGATGAACAGCATATATGCGGCCCAGGCTCCGCAGACATTCATCTACGGAGGCTGGGAGGTGCGCACGGACGGGAACCCGCTGGCGCATGCCATCCTGCGGGGGTACGTGAACAAGCACGGCAACAGCCTGCCCAACTACCATTACGAGGATCTTGCCCTGGTCTGGGAGATGTACGCGCAGCGGGAACTGAAGAACCCCGCCGTCATCGTGGACTGCAACCACAACAACAGCGGCAAGCGGTATGAGCAGCAGGTCCGCATCGCCAACGAGGTGCTGCACAGCCGCCGCCACAACGCGGACATCCGCGGCATGGTCCGGGGGCTGATGGTGGAGAGTTACCTGGAGCCCGGCAGCCAGAAGATCGGAGAGCATGTGTACGGAAAATCCATTACCGACCCGTGCCTGGGCTGGGAGGACAGCCGGGACATGATCCTGTCCCTGGCGGAACAGCTCTGATACGGCGGCGAGGGAAGACTGATCCCGGGGAAACGGAGGAGTGCCCTATGTTTATGAGGAAGCCCTACCTGTGGGAACTGACCCACGGGGAGGATTATGACGAGAGCCAGGAGAGCTTCATCCAGACGGTCATGCAGGAGAACCTGAACCACGCCCGCCACGTGGAGAACGAACGCATGAGCCTGCTGGTCGGGATCGCCGCTCTGGTCGCCGGCGTTCTGGCCGTGGGCGGCGGCATGCTCACGTCGGCCATGGAGAAGGCGTCTGACCGGGATATACTGGTGTCCGCACTGGAATTCGCCACCATACTGCTCATCCTCGGCGTCACGCTGCTGGTGCTGGTGCTGTGCAAGCGGCTCAACACCCGCTGGAACATGACGTTCGACCGGCACATGTTCTACGCCAGATCCTGCTACTATCTGTTGCACCGCAGCAATTTCGAACTCAATGACCGCGGACTCAAGGACGATCCGCATCTGATGCCCGCGGATCTGACGGTCACCGAGACGGACGACGAGGAACTGAAATACGAGGTGACGAAGAGGGCCTTTCAGGAGGATTTCAAACTGAAGGAGGGGCAGAGTGCCGCAGAGCTGGAGACCATGCCCCTGTACTGCTTCGACATCAACAAGAGGGTGGACAGGCACAACGTGGTGGACAGCCGCAGCACCAAGAAGTATTTCGACATATTCTACAACGTGCTGCTGGGCATCATTGTCCTGCTGATGGCCATCGACGTCGTCGTGGCTGTCGTCTGCGCGCTGCAGGGATGAGGTGGACGGAATGATCAGAATGATCGCACTCGATCTGGACGACACGCTGCTGATGCCGGACCTGTCGGTGCCGGTGGAAGTGGTGGATGCCCTGAAAGCGGCGGCGGCGAAGGGTGTGAAGGTGGTAATCGCCACCGGGCGCATCTTCCCCTCCGCTCGGTCCTACGCGGAACTGCTGGGTTCCGACAGCCCGGTGGTGTGCTACAACGGCGCCATGATAAGGAGTCCGGACGGCGGCGTGATCCGGGCGTGGCAGCACGAGCCGGAGACGATCCGGGAGATGGCCGTTTTCTGCCGGGACAGGGGCCTGTATCTGCAGGCCTACGCCGAGGACGAGATCGTCGTGGAGAAGACGGTGGACAAGACGCTGGCCGACCCGGACAGCCGGGCAACCGCCATCCGGGAGATGGGGGACCTGACGGCGGCGGAGCTGCTGCCGTCGCCGAAGATGATGATCTTCGACACTCCGGAGCGTCTGGCGGAGATCCGGCCGGAACTGGAGGCCGCGTTCCCCGGCCGCTTCTACCTGGCTACCTCCAAGGACTATCTGCTGGAGATCATGCCGAAGGGCGTGTCCAAGCGCAATACGCTGGAGCGCTTCGCTGAGGAGTGCGGCATCGCCCGGGAAGAGGTGATGGCCTGCGGAGACAACACCAACGACAGGGAGATGGTGGAGTGGGCCGGCCTGGGCGTGAGCGTGGCCAACGGCGTGGAGGAACTGAAACGGGCCGCGGATTACATCTCCGCCGCGGAAAGATCCTGGGGCGTGAAGGAGGCCGTGGACCGGTTCGTCCTGCGGACCGGCGGCTGACAAAAAGAGAATCATAAGGAAGAAGAGGCATCCCGCCGGGGAGATCCGGCGGGATGTTGTTATTGCCCGGGGGAAAATGATATAATATCCCCGAAGATTACCGGATGGGAGCAGATGCTATGCCGTTACAGATCATCAGGAACGATATCACGAGAGTGAGAGCGGACGCCATCGTCAACACCGCCAACCCGGACCCCGTCGTGGGCGGAGGCACGGACAGCGCCATCTACAAGGCGGCGGGCGAGGAGAAACTGCTGGAAGCCCGCAGGAAGATCGGACCCATCGAACGGGGCCGGGCGGCCTGGACTCCGGCCTTCGGCTTGAAGGCAAAATACATCATTCACACCGTCGGGCCGGCCTGGATCGACGGGACCCGCGGGGAGCGGGAACTCCTGCGCAGCTGCTATGAGAAGTCCCTGGCACTGGCGGAACAGCTGAAATGCCGCAGCGTCGCGTTCCCGCTGATCTCCTCCGGCGTCTACGGCTTTCCGGAAAGCGAGGCGCTGACCATAGCGCTGAGCGCCATCGAGCAGCATCTGATGGGCATGGAGGAGGAACTGCGCGTCACGCTGGTCGTGTTCGGCAGCTCGGCGACGGCGCTGTCCGCCCGGGTGATGGACGGCATCGAGGAGTACATCGGCGAAGCCGAGGTGGAGGCCCTCAGGGAGGAGGAGTACAGCCGCGACCGCGCTGCGCGGGAACGCCGCCGTATGCAGAACACGATGCTCCAGCGGCCGTCGAAGGCATCCGCCCCGAGACCGGCGGCGTCGGCCTCCTTCGATACCTTCGGACAGCTGTACGGGGCGGGAAAAACGGCGAAGGCGCCGGCCGCTCCGGGACTGGAGAGCTATCTTCCCGGGAAAAAGACGAACGCCTTCCGGGAGCGCCTGTTCCAGATCATCGACGCCCGGGGCCTGAAGGATCCGGAGGTATACAAGCGCGCCTACCTGAGCAAGCAGGTGTTTTCCAAGATCCGCAGCAAGGAGGACTACAAGCCGTCCAAGAATACCGTGCTGGCGCTGGGCATCGCCCTGAAGCTCAGTCTGCCGGAAATGGAGGACCTGCTGCGGCAGGCGGGCTTCGCGCTGGCGCCGGGGGATCTGACGGACTGCATCGTCCGCTTCTATCTGGACAGGGAGGAGTACGATCTCGCGGTCGTGAACTACGCCCTCTACGAGCATCACTGCCCGCCGCTGGGAAGCTTCTGAGACGGGTACGGAAGAGAAAAACGGGACGGCTGACAAACTGTGAAAGAGCGCGCTTTCCGTTGACATACCGCTATATGCGTGGTATTGTTTGACAGGCCCGGCGGGCAAAGACGCCGGGCCTGCTGTCAAAGATAAAGATCAGAAGAAAAGAGGAAAACGAAATGAGCAGAAAGATCATCGCTCTTCTGCTGGCTGCCCTGCTGTGCGTGTGCGCGCTCACGGGCTGCGCAGGAAAGCAGGAAAAGCCCGCGGAGGATGCGGTTCCCGCGGAAGAGACGGTCCCGGCCGGGGATACGGCGCCGGAGCCGGCGGAAACGCCCGAAGAGCCGGAGACCGAGACTCCGGCGGAAGAGAGTCCGGAGGAGCCGGCGGCCGCCGTCACGGTCACGGACATGACCGGCCGCGAGATCACTCTGGAAGAGCCCGCGACGCGCGTGGTGGCGCTTTCCGCCGCAGACTGCGAAGTGCTGTGCGCGCTCGGCTGCGGTGACGCGCTCGTCGGACGCGGCGAGTACTGCAACTGGCCCGAGGAGATCCTCGGGGTGCCCGTCGTCCAGTCCGGAGCGGACACCAACATCGAACAGATCATCGCCCTCAAGCCGCAGGTGCTGCTGATGAGCACCATGGCGCAGACGGAGGAGCAGGTGAAGGCGCTGGAGGATGCCGGTATCCGGGTCGTGGTGAGCGACGCCATGGATATCGAGGGCATCTACACCTCCGTGGGCATCATCGGCACCCTTATGGGCAAGGAGGCGGATGCGGCCGAGATCGTCGACGGCATGAAGACCGCGTTTGCGGACCTGAAAGCCAAGGCTGACGCCTATGAAGGCGAGCAGATGTCCGTCTACTTCGAGATCTCCCCGCTGGAATGGGGACTGTGGACGGCCGGCACCGGTACCTTCTATAATGAGATCGCCGAAATGCTGAACCTGAAGAACGTATTTGACGACGTAAGCTATTACGGCGAGATCTCCGAAGAGCAGGTGATCGAGCGCAAGCCCGATGCCATCGTTACCATCTCCATGTACTACGGTGAGGGACCCACGCCCGTGGAGGAGATCCTGTCCCGTCCCGGCTGGGATGTCATCCCCGCCGTCGCGAATGAGAAGATCCTGAATCTGCAGAACGACGAGCTGTCCCGCCCCGCACCGCGGCTGGCGGAAGGCGCTCAGATGCTGTACGATTTCATGTACGGAGAATAAGGGCGGCCCCGACCGCCCCGTGAACCGGACAGGGGGCCCTGACAGCTCCCTGTCCCCTCATATATCGGAGTGAAGAGTATGAAACAGCGCGGAGAGGGGTTCAGCCCCGCCATATACGTTCTGTTCACGGCCGTCACGGCGGCTTCTCTGCTGCTGTGCGTGTGCCTGGGCAGCGTGAGCCTGCCGCTGAAGGATACGGTGCGCACGCTGGTCAGCGCCGTGCTGGGCCGGGCGCAGGACGCGGAGTCCCTGGCGCCGAGCATCATTCTGCCGGTGCGCCTGCCCCGCGTGCTCTGCGTGGCGGCGGTGGGCGCGGCCCTGTCCCTGTGCGGCGCGGCCATGCAGGGCCTGCTGAAGAATCCGCTGGCCGACGGCTCCACCATGGGAGTCTCCTCCGGGGCCTCCCTGGGGGCGATCATCGCCCTGGCCTTCGGCGTCGCGATCCCCGGGCTGCCTTTTGCGGGCACTACGGTGCTCGCCATCTTGTTCGCGTTCGGATCGCTCCTGCTGATCCTGGGGGTGGCCTACCGGTTGGATTCCTCCCTTTCCACCAACACCATCATCCTGCTGGGCGTCATCTTCTCGATGTTCGCCAGCAGCATCTCGAGCTTTATCATCACCTTCGCCGGGGAGCGGGTAAAGACGATCATGTTCTGGACCCTTGGATCCCTGCAGGGCAGCAGCTACCAGAACGCCGCCATGCTGTACGTCACTCTGGCGGTCTGCGGCGCCGTCCTGCTCGCACACGGAAGGGAGCTCAACGCCTTCGCGGTCGGGGAGGACAACGCCCGGAACATCGGAGTGAACGTCCGCCGCGTCAAGCTGACGGTGCTGATCTGCGTCAGCATCCTGATCGGCGTGTGCGTGTCCGTCAGCGGCACCATCGGCTTCGTCGGCCTGGTCACGCCCCACATGCTGCGGCGGCTCACGGGACCGAACCACCGCCGCCTGCTGCCGGCCTCCGTCTTCGGCGGAGCCGTATTCCTGATGCTGGCCGATCTGCTGGCCAGGACGGTGCTGAGCCCGCGGGAACTGCCCATAGGGGTGGTCACATCCTTCGTGGGTTCCATCGTGTTCGTATACATCTTCTTCCGCTCCCGCGGACGATGAGCGCGACGGGAAAGGAAGTGACGCGGAAATGAGCATGCTGCAGGTCAGCGACCTGTCCGTCAGCTACGGGAGCAGCCGGATCCTGGACGGCGTGAGCTTCTCGGTGGAAGCGGGGCAGTGGCTGATGATCATAGGACCCAACGGGGCGGGGAAGACCACGGTCATCAACGCCGTCTCCCAGGGCGCCCCCTACACGGGGACGGTGCTGTTCGAGGGGACGGACCTGAAGACGATGAAGAGCCGGGACCTGGCCCGGTGCGTCGGCGTCCTGACGCAGAACCATTACGTGGGCTACGGGTTCACGGTGGAGGAAGTGATCCGCCTGGGAAGCTACGCCCACCGCCCCGGCCTTTTTGAAAAGGGCAGGGACGACAGCGAGGCCCGCGTGGCGGACGCGGTGGAGAAAACGGGGATGGAGCGGTTCCTGAAACAGTCCGTCCTCACGCTTTCCGGAGGAGAGCTGCAGCGGGCCTTCCTGGCCCAGCTGTTCGTGCAGGATCCCCGGATGTTGCTGCTGGACGAGCCGACGAACCATCTGGATCTGATCTACCAGAAGCAGGTCTTTGCGTTGGTCAGGAAATGGATGGACGAAACGGGCGGCGCGGTGATCTCCGTCGTGCACGATCTGAGTCTGGCCAGAGCCTACGGGACGCACGCCCTGCTGATGAAGCACGGGCAGGCGGTGGACTTCGGCCCGATCGGCGACGTCATGACCCCCGGGCATATCAACGGGGTGTACGAGATGGACGTGTACGACTGGATGCGCACCATGTACGGCCAGTGGGTGCAGGAGTAGGAACGGAGAAACGAAGGCAGCCGGGAGACCGCGGTCTCTCGGCTGCCTTTCTGTTGGCTCTTTAGAGACAAATAAACCCCCAGTTCAACTGGGGGAGGATAAAAATGACTTTAGTAAAAGACAGAGAAAACCTCCTGTGGTAGAGTTCAGGTGGCCTGACAACCACAAGAAAAACAACAGGAGGTTTTGTCATG
>JAFYAU010000033.1 GCA_017540565.1 Oscillospiraceae bacterium | reverse complement strand
TGGACCTTTCAACCTCCGCAATCCGGCTTCCTTCAGATTCCACCTCGCAGTGGACACCCTTGCCTTCGGCTAACGGTTCCTGCTACCGAGTCCGTAGTGGACTTTCACCACCAAGTTGTCGCCCATGCCGGGCGCACGAAAACCGCGGGAACCGCCTCGAAAGCGGTTCCCGCGGATAGTGACAGTATTCTGAATCGTACCGTCCGCTGATCGGGCGATCCTCAGGCGGCCATCGCCGCCGGGGAACTCGGAACGCCGGTCAGCCCAGACTTGCCAGGATTTCCTTCGCAGCGCCGGGATCCATCGGGCCGTAGCCCAGCAGGCCGGAGATCAGCGGCACCGCGACGGCCACTAACACCACGAAAACAACGGATGGGACCCAGCCCTCCTTCACCATGTCCATGATGGTGTAGTACCGGAAGCTGTAAGTAAACATAGGTACGGCGTCGGTGGGGAGCAGGAAGGTCACGCCGCTCCAGAAGGCGGTGATGATGGCCAGAGCCACCGGAGATGCGCCCGCCTGCAGGGCCAGCATGATGATGGGGGCAACGGCGAAGCCCGCCACGGCAGGTCCGGAGGGGCAGAGCCAGTGCAGAACGCAGATGAGGGCAGAGACACCCAGGCAGACCACGAAGGGAGTCCAGCCGGCAGCGCCGCCCAGAGTGGTGTCGATGATCCACTTGGCCGCGCCGGTGGCGAGGCAGGCATCCGCCATGGCGCCGACACCGCCGACCAGGAACGTGCCGTCCCAGCCGCCGTTGTCCATGTAATCATGCCAGGAGATGACGTCGATACCGGGGATCATGAAGAGGCAGGTACCCATCAGGGCGACCACGGTGGTATTGAAAATGGGAATCCAGGTGCTGAGGATCCAGGTGATGAACATCAGGGCGACAACACAGAGGCACTTGATCTCCCTGGCAGTCAGGGGGCCGGAGCCGGAGACCATCTCATGGGCTATGGTAAGAGCGCTCTCGTCGATCTTCTCGGGCTTGTAGAACAGGCAGATCCACAACGCAAAGAGGATGGCGCAGACGATGCCGATGGGGTAACCCACGATCATCCAGTCCAGGAAAGTGACCCGGATGCCGATGTCCTCAAGAGCGTTGATCGCAACGATGTTGGTCGGGCCGCCGGCGGGCGTCATAAAACCGCCGATGACGGAACCCGCAGGGATGGCGATCATCAGGCAGCGTCCGAGATTGGTGGTGCCGGGCTTGGGATCCCCGTTGGCTCTCATGATGGCGATGCCCAGAGAGGCGAACAGGGCGCAGGTGGGCATGTTGGACATGATGGAGCTCAGGACCGCAGTGCCCAGCGTGAAGCCCAGGACCAGCTTGCGGGGATTGTTCTTGGACCAGGACAGGATTGCGCCAGCCATCCGGTTGGGAATGGTGGTGGACGCCAGGGCCGTGGTGATGGACATGGTACCGATCATGAAAAAGAACACCGAACCGCCGAAGCCCTTGAACATATCCCGGGGAGTCATAACGCCCAGGAACGGCAGCATGCAGCACAGCAGGATGGTGGTTACGGCCATATTCATGGCCTCGGAAACCCACAGTACCAGAGCCGCGATCATGATTGCCAGAGCGGTCAGGCCTTCACGGCTCAGTCCCGCCGGCAGGGGAAGAATGCGCGCGAGGATGATGATCACCGCGGCAATTGCGAGCATCGTCAGCGCTTTCTTCTTGTTTACTGGCTTTTTGTTTGCCTTTGCCATACTTCTCTTTCCTCCGTCTTTCTCTGTTTTCTGAACTGCGCAGTCTCTCCGATGAAGATGACTGCTGCGGAGCAGTCTGTACAGCGGCAAAAACCGTCCACGCTGTCAATGAAGCCAGGGCGGGTTCCCCGATTTGCCTCTCTCAGGCCACATCCTCATGATTTGTCAGTATGGCACAATCGGTTTGCTTTGTCAACCGATTTGATTATCAAAAAGCAGCTCGTCCGTTCCTCCGCGGACACAGGGCACCGCGTCAGATCAGAGCAGAAAAAGAGTTCCCGCCCGCGCTCAGAATGAGGCGGTGCGGGAACTCTGAAAACGCATGGAAGGCGGCATTTTCCCGGTTGTGCCGGCATCGGCCCCGTCAGTCCCTGCGACGGAGTTTTTCCCGTGTGCCGTCCGGCCGCTGCAGATACGTGTTTTCCAGCGTGGCGATGGTCCCCCGGCGGAATTCCTCGATGTATTCCTTCCGCAGGACCGCCTGTTCGGCCAGTTCCTCCTCCGTCAGCACTTCCCCGTTTTTCTTCTTCCTGGCAAGTTCGTTGATCCGGTCCAGCTTTCTCTTTTCCATCCGGCCCGTCCTCAGAATATCAGGTTGCGCGGGGTACGGGCGTAGGGGATGGTGTCGCGGATGTTTCCGATGTTGGTCAGATACAGGATGAACCGCTCCAGTCCGAGGCCGAATCCGGAGTGCTTCACGGAGCCGAACCGCCGCAGATCGCAGTACCACTGCAGAGGTTCCTGCTCGATGCCGAGTTCCTTCATTCTGGCCACCAGATTGTCGTACCGCTCCTCTCTCTGGGATCCGCCGATCAGTTCGCCCACGCCGGGCACCAGGCAGTCACAGGCAGCCACGGTCCTGCCGTCGTCGTTCAGGCGCATGTAGAATGCCTTGATGTCCTTCGGGTAGTCGATCAGAAACACGGGTCCCTGCACGACCTCCTCGCAGATGTACCGCTCGTGTTCTGTCTTCAGATCCACGCCCCACTCCACCGGATACTGGAAATCTCTTCCGGATGCCTTCAGCAGGTCGATGGCCTCGGTATAGGTCATCACCTTGAACTCGCTGTTCGCCACGGCGGTGAGCCGCTCGATGAGCCTGTGCTCCGGATCGAACATCTCGTTGAAAAATGCCATCTCCGACGGGCAGCGCTCCAGCACCTTGGTGATGCAGTACTTCACCATTGCCTCCATGCAGGCCATGTCGTCCTCGAGGTCGGCGAAGGCAATCTCCGGCTCCACCATCCAGAACTCGCTGGCGTGGGTGGTGGTGTTGGAATTCTCCGCGCGGAATGTGGGCCCGAACGTGTAGACCCGGTCGTATGCCAGCGCGAAGGGCTCGACGTGGAGCTGTCCGGACACGGTCAGGCAGGCTTTCTTTCCGAAGAAATCGGTCTCCTTTCCCTCTCCCGTGGTCACCGTGAACACCTCTCCGGCCCCTTCCGCGTCGTTCCCCGTGATGAGGGGGGGCGTGATGTAGAGAAATCCGTTGGTCTGGAAGAACTCATGGATGGCGCCGCACAGGACGCTGCGGACCCGGAACAGGGCGTTGAACGTGTTGGTGCGCGGCCGTAGATGCGGGACCTCACGCAGGAACTCCAGGCTGTGGCGCTTTTTCTGCATTGGGAAATCGCTGTCGCAGTCCCCCAGCAGGACGATCTTCTCCGCCTGCACTTCGAAGGGCTGCCTGGCTTCCGGCGTCAGAACGAAGCGGCCGGTAACGTCGATGCTGCTCCCGGTGCTGATCTTCGCGGCGGGTGCCAGTTCCGGATGCTCGTCCATATTGTACACGATCTGGATGTTCTCAAAGCAGGAGCCGTCGGACAGGGCAAGGAATCCCACATGCGCGTTTCCGCGGTTGGTCTTCACCCATCCCCTGACGCGTACGGGCATGCCGTCAGCGGACGGATCGTCCTTCCTGGGGAGAAGGTCCTTCACCAGAACGTACTGATCTCTGATCATTGTCTCTCTTCCTCTCTGTTATTCCTCGGCGCGCCCGAAAACGGACGCGACGGCTTCTCGTATGGTATCTTCGGACGCGCGGCAGGAACCCTGGATCATGGAGGACGATCCTCCGCCCCTGCCTTCGATGAGTTCATTGAATGCCTTTGCGAGCGGCTTCAGATCCACGTGCCGGCTGGCAACCGCGTACTGGAAACCGCCGCCGCCGCTGAAAGCGGCGCACACGCCGGTGCACCGGTCTGCTCCCGCATCGGCCAGACGCCGCAGGTCCTCCCCGGTCAGTCCCTGCTCGAAGATGACAAGGTCCCCGCCGTCCGGCGTCATCCCTGCGATCTTCATTTCCAGCAGACGCCGGCGGAGAGCCGCCGTCTCGCTCTTTGCCCGCTCCAGTTCCTCCGACTGCCTCGACACGCCCCGCACCGTCTCGGTCCTGGGCACAGACAGCATGGCGGAGATCTCCTCCGCCGCCCGGCACATCCTCCGGTAGTCCTCGAAGGCGTTTACGCCGCAGACCGCGGTCAGGCGCATACCGCCTCTGTGCCGCATGGCGTTTATGATACGGATCATGCCGATCTCGCCGGTCCGGTTCACGTGAGGCGCGCAGCAGGCGCACAGATCGCAGTTCTCGATCTCCACGAGGCGGACGTTGCCGGTCATCTCCTTCTTGCTGCGGTACCGGATCTTCTCCAGCACCTCAGGCTTCGGGAAATACGTGCGCACCGCGCGGTTCTCGAACACCACGCGGTTGGCCTCCTCCTCCAGCCGGTCCAGCTGTTTCGGAGTCATTTCCGCATTCAGGTCGATGGTCACCTCTCCGCCGGACATGTGGAATCCGACGTTGTCGCATCCGAAAAGCCGGTTGGCCGTTCCGGAGACGATGTGTTCCCCCGAATGGTTCTGCATCAGGGCGAACCGCCGGTCCCAGTCCAGGGCTCCGGTCACGACCGCGCCCTCGGCAAGCGGAGCCGCCACGAAATGAAGGATCTCCCCCTCTGTCTCCCGGGTGTCCGTGACCGGCACGCCGTTGATCGTACCCGTGTCCCCGGGCTGACCGCCCCCCTCCGGGAAAAAGGCCGTCCTGTCCAGCACGGCCGCCCAGCCGGTCCCTTCCGGCCGGCAGCTGACGACGCGGGCTGTGAAGTCCTGCCGGTGGCTGTCTTCATAATACAAGCGCTCGGTCATACGCCGCCTCCGCTCTTTGTGATTTTGTCAGTATACCCCCGGGGACCGCTCAACGCAAGAAAAAACGAAAACAGGCCCGTCGCCTACAAAACGAAAACAGGCCCGTCGCCGCTTTTCAGGGGTCGGGGATCAGAGCCCTTCCCCACTGTTCCAGCTCCGCGAGCACTCTTCCGCTCTCCTCCTGCGGACACAGCGCGGACAGATAGATCCGCAGTTTCGGCTCCGTGCCGCTCGGCCGGAGCAGGATCCCGCATCCGTCTTCCAGACGGTACCTCAGGACGTCCTCCCCTTTCAGGCCGGAGGGCGTTTCCCGGTCAGCTTCGGGACCTCCGGCCGTCCCGGTGAGCATGTCTTCCCACTGCAGGACCCTGCGTCCCGCCGCCTCCGCGGGCGGCTCTGTCCGCAGATCCTGCATGACACGGGCGATCCTCCTCGCCGCGCCCGGCCCGGCGCAGGTGATGCTGACCGTCTTTTCGGCGCAGTAGCCGTATTTCCCGTAAAGATCCCTGATGGCGTCCCCCAGGGTGCGCCCCCGTTCCGCCAGTTCCGCGGCCATGCAGCACAGAAGCACGGAGGCTCCGACCGCATCCTTGTCCCTGCAGTAGTCCCCGGCCATGCAGCCGTAGGATTCCTCGAAGGAGAAGATCACGCGGCCCTCCCCGGCCTTTTCCAGCCGGTCCTTTTCCGCCGTGATGTACTTGAAGCCCGTAAAGGTCTCCCGGCAGGAGAATCCCATGGCGCGGGCGGCCTCCCCCGCCAGGCGTCCGGTAACGATGCTCTTCATGAGCACCGGCCTGTCCGGCAGGCAGCCGGCCAGTTTCAGCCGCCGGGCATACCACTCGAAAAGCACGGAGCCCACGGCCTGGAAGGAGGGATGCTCGAACGTCCCCTCTCCGGTGCGGTATTCCACGGCGACGCGGTCGGCGTCGGGGTCAGAGCCGATGATCCAGTCGGCCCCCACCCGGTCCGCCAGTTCCTCCGCCAGCCGGAAACTCTCCCTGTATTCCGGATTCGGGAAATCCACGGTGGGAAAATCCCCGTCCGGCGTCATCTGCTCTTCCACGCAGAACACCCGGTCCGCTCCCATTCTCCTCAGGGCCTCGGGGATCACCTTCGCCCCCGTCCCGTGAAAGGGCGTGTATACGATCCGGAATCCGGAAAGGTCCGCCCGGCAGGGCTCCGCGGTCTCCAGCACGCGTGAGAGGAACGCCTCGTCCGTCTCCTTCCCCAGGAGACGGATCCTCCCCTCCTCCAGCGCCTGCCGGAACGTGAGGGCAGGCGGGGGAAGAAACAGATCCTCCTCGTCCATATGGGCGGCCACCGCCGCCGCGGGCGCCGGCACCAGCTGGCCCCCGTCGCTCCCGTACACCTTCAGCCCGTTATACTCTCTGGGATTGTGGCTGGCCGTGATGTTGATGCCCGCCGCGCATCCGTAAAAACGCACGGCAAACGAGATCTCCGGCGTCGGCCGGAGATCCTCGAAAAAGAGCACGGGAAACCCCGCCTCCGCCATGGCGGCGGCGCAGGTCTCGGCAAACAGCCGGCTGTTCCTGCGGCTGTCGTAGCATATACATACCCCGGTGCCCGAGAAGGTCTCCGGTCTCTCCGGAATGGCCTTCGCCAGGGCGCGGGCCGTCAGCAGGACCGTATGAACGTTCATCCTGGCGGAACCCGGCCCCATCACAGCGCGCAGGCCGGCAGTCCCGAAGGAAATCAGCCCGTCGAAGGCGGCGGCGATCTCCTCCTCCGTCATGGCGGCGGCAGGTCCGCTTTCCGCTCCCGCCCGCTCCCGCCACAGACGGTATCTGTCATTCGGCGTCATCGGCGCTTTCCTCATCCTCTACGATATCCGCTGAGACGATGTTCTGAGCGTCCTCCAGCATGGTCTCCGGAACGTACAGATCCACGCCGGGCCCGGAGTAGCCGATGATCACCCGTCCGAGGTCTCCGTCCAGCACGGGCTTGCGCAGGACAGGGATCCCGTAGGCCTCGATCAGGTTCGCCGCCATCTCCACGTCCAGTTCGCTTCCTCCCACGTGCTGGAAGAAAGCGGGGGTGATCTCGACGCCGTTCTCGTCCTTCGGCCACCTCTTGCTCAGCGCGCCTGGGCCTCCGATGTTCCATTTCTTCATAACAGGTCACCTTCCAAATAAAAGCAGTCCTGATTCCTTTCCGGTCCAGTATATCCAAGATCGTCCCGTAGGGCAAGATTTTTGTCCTTCCGCCCTTTGTGTTCCCCGTCACGCGTGGTATACTGAAAAAAACGGACCGTATCCGTCCGACAGAGGTGTTTTCCGATGAAAAAGCTTGCCGCTTTCGTTCTGCTCCTGGCGTTTCTCCTCCTGCTTCCCGCGGGAGCTCTCGCCGTGGACGCCGCGGACCGGGTCGGAGATGTGGAAGCCGCCGCGGCGGTCGCCATGGACGCCGACACCGGAGAGATCCTGTTCTCCTGGCACGGCGACGACCCGCGGGAACCGGCCAGCACCGCCAAGATGATGACCGCCCTCCTGATCCTGGAGGCCGTGGAACGCGGCGAGTGCTCCCTCTCATCCAGGGTCACGGTGGAGGAGCGGATGCTCGCCGGGATACCGTACGATGCGAGCCGCATGAACGTCGAGATCGTTCCCGGCGAGGAGTTCACGGTGGAAGAGCTCCTCTATGCCCACATGGTCTCCTCCGACTGCATGGCCAGCCGCGTCCTGGGCTGGGTCCTCGGAGATCCGGTGGATGTCTTCTGCCGGCGGATGGATGAACGCGCGGCGGAGCTCGGCTGCACCGGCACTCACTTTACCGACCCCTCCGGATATCCGGATCCCGAGATGACGACCAATGCCCGGTCGCTGGCCATCATCGCGAGGGAGTGCATGACCCATCAGACCTTCCGCGACATCGTCTCCACCGTCCGGTACACCATGCCCGCCACCAACCTGAACGGCTCCCGGGAACTTGAGAACACCAACCGCCTGCTCCTGGAGCAGGTCAGAGACTCCGGCGGGACCTACGTTCCCAATCCCTACTACAGCCCCATGGCGACCGGGATCAAGACGGGATCCTCCACTCCGGCCGGAAACTGCCTGGCCTCCTGCTTCGACAACGGCGCGCACCGGCTGATCGTCGTCGTGCTGGGCACGAGCCCGTACTGGGTGACGGGCGAAGACGGCTCCGAGGAACTGGTGCTTCCCCAGTACGCCGAAACGCTGCGCATCGCCGATGCCGTCTTCTATCTGCAGAAGGCGGAGGAGGAGTTCTCCGCGCTGGCCGCCCGCCGCTTTGAGGCGGTCGACGCCGCCGAGGACGCGTACGCCGCCGCGCTGGCCGCCGTTCACGACCGCGATCCCGGACTGCGCCGGCTGGCCGAACGCTCCTGGGCGCTGACCAGGTCGGAGAAGGAGAGGGCAAAATATGCCGTCATGGCCATGGCGGTGATCCTTCTCCTCTCCATCCCCTCCGGCATCGTCATCCGCCGCCGCAGGCACTGATCATCATCATTTTTTCACGCGAAAAAGCCGCCCGTTCCGGGCGGCTTTCCTCTGTTCCGCAGAGACTGCGGTCTTCACTGTATGATATCGTGGAACATGCCGAACAGCTGCGTCCTGTTGCGCACCTTCGTCTTCCCGTAGATGTTGGACAGGTGCTTGCTCAGGGTCGCCGCCGTGATGTACAGCTTCTCGCAGATCTCCTCGCTGGATTTGCCGGCGCACACCATGTAGACGATCTCCGTTTCCCGCTTCGTCAGTCCGTAGGAAGCCGCCGCGCGGCTGAGCTTTCCGGGCGGGTTGCTGGCGACAACGCGCCTGGACTCGTCCAGGAGCTGGCTGAACTTCTTCTCCAGCGGATCCTTCAGCACGTTCATCAGATAGATGTCCCTCGCGCTGAAATCCTCGTCGTCCTTCTCCCTGTGGATGCACAGCATGATCAGAGGGCGGTCGTTGGCCACGACGGACATGAACAGCCCCCAGAAGATCCCCTTCGGCTTCCAGATCTCCTGATACACCCGCGTCGTCTCCCACTTTCCCGGAGGGATGAGGTCGGACTGCCGGAACACCATGCTGTAGGGGGACATGATGAACTCGCTCCAGCGCGGGTACTCGCCCGTCATGAACGCGAGATCGTCGGATTTCGTGTTCGGCAGGTCCATGCTCACGGGATCGGACACCACCGCCTGCCCGTCCTTCCGTCCGGTGCGGAAGATGGTGGCGGCGTCGAACGGGATCAGCGTACGCAGCTGCCGGAGCAGGGTGTCGCAGGCTTCGGTATACGTCTCGCAGCAGAAGATCCTGGTCAGCATCTGCACCAGGAACTGCCATTCGTAATCAAACAGCGCGGAACTCAAGGATACTCCCCCTTTTTCACCTGTTCAGACGGCAAACGAACTCGTTTCCTTCCTGTTTCATTCGTAATTCTACCAAAAATTATGTATCATTTCAATAG
Source organism: Oscillospiraceae bacterium (assembly GCA_017540565.1). Classification (GTDB taxonomy): domain Bacteria; phylum Bacillota; class Clostridia; order Oscillospirales; family Oscillospiraceae; genus Alloscillospira. The sequence continues at coordinate 4,100 of JAFYAU010000033.1, read as the reverse complement.
ATTTTCATTTTTTATTACATTTTCGTTCGTAAAAAAGTATGAAACAGGATAATACAATCTTCAGGGGAGAAAAGCTATAATATAATCTGTTGAAAAGCGGGCATCTGTGCGTGCTTGAAACGGCCTATCGCCGGCCGCTTTCCGCCCCTTTCCGGCGGGCGGCGCCCGGCAGGGATACAGAAAAGAAAAATCTGAAAGCAGGAGGAAAAACCATATGATTCTATCTGAGAAATATCAGATGATGCGTAAGTTCTACCGCGAGTTCGCGGAAACGGAATTTACGTCTGAGCTCCTCGACGAACTCGAGGAGACCGGCGAGTTCAACTGGGAGATTTTCCACAAGATCGCGGCGGCGGGACTCACCGGCGTCAAAATCCCCCAGGAGTACGGCGGTCAGGGCGGCGACTATATGGCCTACACCCTGATGATGGAAGAGCTCTCCCGCGTGAGCGCTGTTCTGGCCATCTACGCCAACACCTCCAACTCGCTGGGCGGCGGTCCTCTGCTCTACTGCGCCAATGAGGAGCAGAAGCAGAAGTACCTGGTTCCCGTGGCAAAGGGAGAGAAGATCATCGTCTTCGGTCTGACCGAGCCCGGCGCCGGCTCCGACGCGGGCGGCACCCAGACCACTGCTCTGCCCGACCCCGAGGATCCGGACTACTACATCCTCAACGGCCGCAAGACGTTCATCTCCGCGGCTCCCATGGCCGACTGGGCCGTCATCTACGCGAAGACCGATCTGTCCCAGAAGGGCTCCAGAGGCATCTCCATGTTCATCCTGGACATGAAGCTCCCCGGCGTTTCCGTAGGTAAGCACGAGAACAAGATGGGCATCACCGGCTATCCCACCAGCGACATCATCATGGACAACGTGCGCGTGCACAAGTCCGATCTGCTGGGTCCCCTCCACAAGGGCTTCATCACCGCCATGAAGACGCTGAACGGCGGCCGTCTGGGCACTGCCGCCCAGGCTCTGGGCATCGCTCAGCACGCTCTCGAGGAGGCTGTCAAGTTCTCCAAGGAGCGCGTACAGTTCGGCAAGCCCATCTGCAGGAACCAGGGCATCAGCTTCATGCTGGCCGACATGGCGACCGAGATCGAGGCTGCCCGTCAGCTGATCTATCATACGGCCGAGGCCATGATCGCCGACACGCCCGACGTGCCGCAGCTCTGCTCCATGGCCAAGTACTATGCCACTGAGATGGCCAACCGCGTCTGCTACAAGGCCGTACAGATCCACGGCGGCTACGGCTACATCAAGGAGTATCCGGTGGAGCGTCTGTATCGCGACGTCCGCATCACCACCATCTTCGAGGGTACTTCCCAGGTTCAGCAGATGGTCATTTCCGGCGCGCTGCTGAAGTAAGAAGGAGGAACAGTACATGAATATCTTTGTTTGCGTAAAGCAGGTTCCCGACACCACCGGCAAGGTGGCCGTTAAGGACGACGGCACTCTGGACCGTGCCTCCATGGCCACCATCACCAACCCTGACGACCTGAACGCCGTTGAGGCCGCTCTGACCCTCCGCGACGAGATTGCGGACGCCAAGGTCATCATCGTCGTCATGGGTCCTCCGGCTGCCGCTTCCATGATCCACGAACTGCTGGCCATGGGTGCCGACGAAGCCGTTCTGATCTCCGGCCGTGAGTTCGGCGGTTCCGACACGTTCGCCACCAGCCAGATCATCGCCGCCGGCATCAAGACCTACGGCCTCGGCGAAGGCGACATCGTCTTCTGCGGCCGTCAGGCCATCGACGGCGACACCGCTCAGGTCGGTCCCCAGATCGCCGAGAAGCTGGGCATCCCCCAGATCACCTATGCCGCGGGCATCAAGTACGAGGGCGGCAAGGTCACCGTCAAGCGTATGCTGGAAGACGGCTACATGACCGTCGAGACCCAGACCCCCTGCCTGATCACCTGCATCAAGGAGCTGAACAAGCCCCGTTACATGAGCGTCAAGGGCATCCTGGAGTTCGACACCAAGCCCTACTACGTGTACGATTACGAGAAGCTGAAGGACGATCCCCTCATTGAGGCAGACACCATCGGTCTGAAGGGTTCTCCCACCAACATCTTCAAGAGCTTCACTCCTCCCCAGAAGGGCGTGGGTCAGATGCTCGAAGGCTCCGGCAAGGAAACGGTTGACAAGCTGTTCAACATCCTGCTCGAGAAGCACGTCATTTGATGAAAGGAGAACGGAACAATGGCATATGATTGCACTGATCTGACCGCCTTTGAGGGCGTAATGGTATTTTGCGAGCAGCGCGGCGGCAAGCTCATGAGCACCGATTTCGAGCTCATCTCCGAGGGCCGCAAGCTCGCCGACGAGCGCAACGTCGAACTGACCGGCGTACTGCTGGGCGACGGCGTGGAGGGCCTGGTGCCCGAGCTGGGCGGCTACGGCGCCGACCGCATCATCGTCTGCAACGATCCCCGTCTGGCCAACTACACCACCGATGCTTATGCCGACGTCATCACCGACGTCATCCATGAGGAGAAGCCCGAGATCTTCCTGGTGGGCGCCTCCAACATCGGCCGTGACCTGGCTCCCCGTCTGGCTGCCCGCCTGCATACCGGCCTCACCGCCGACTGCACGCATCTGGACATCGACATGAACAAGTATCTGGACTTCCTGCGCACCGGCTCCACCCTGAAGGTGGACGACATGAAGTGGAAGATGGAGGACATCAACCTGAAGATGACCCGTCCTGCTTTCGGCGGCCATCTGCTGGCCACCATCATCTGCCCCCGCTTCCGTCCCTGCATGAGCACGGTCCGTCCCGGCGTCATGAAGAAGGCTCCGTTCGACGAAGCCAGGGCCGCCGCCTGCAAGACCACTCTGTTCGACGTGAAGCTGGATGACGAGCGTCTGAAGACCAAGGTCCTGGAAGTTGTCAAGGAAGCCCGCAACATCGTGGACCTGCTCGGCGCGGAAGTCATCGTCTCCGTCGGCCAGGGCATCGCGAACGATCCTCAGAAGGGCATCGCGCTGGCTCAGGAACTGGCTGACGTGCTCGGCGGCGTCGTGGGCGCCTCCCGTGCCGTCGTCGACGCCGGCTGGATCACTGCCGACCACCAGGTCGGTCAGACCGGCAAGACGGTCCGTCCCAAGATCTACATTGCTCTGGGCATCTCCGGCGCCATCCAGCACAAGGCCGGCATGCAGGATTCCGAGCTGATCATCGCCGTCAACAAGAACGCTCTGGCTCCCATCTTCGAGGTGGCTGACTACGGCATCACCGGCGACCTGTGGAAGGTCGTCCCCATGATGATCGACGCCGCCAAGGCTGCCAAAGGCGTGTAATTCTCCTCCTGCTTCATACAGCAGCCGAAGGCCCCGGCCTTCGGCTGCTGTTTCATTCCGCATCCTCTCTTTGTGCCCGCCGCAGAAAAGCGGCGGTCCTCCCATTCATTTTTTGTTAATAATTATCCGTCAATTCCGGCTTTTCCTATTGAAATCCGGACGCCGTACTGGTAATATATATAGGCTTATCTAGCAACAATTTTTAAAGGAGCTGACTTCATTGGAAAACCTCTTCTGGATCGGCTTTGTTGGCGCGGCGGTAGCGCTCATCTTTGCTCTGCTGCAGCGTAACAAGGTCATGAAGTACTCTGAGGGCGATGAGAAGATGGTCAAGATCGCCTCTTCCATCCGTCAGGGTGCCAACGCTTACCTGAAGCGGCAGTATACCACCGTCGCCAAGGTATTCGCGATCGTTTTCGTGATTCTCCTGATCATCGCCTTCGCCTCCAAGGGCGAGATGCTGTCCCGCGTGACGCCCTTCGCGTTCCTGACCGGCGGCATCTGGTCCATGCTGGCAGGCCTGATCGGCATGAAGATCGCGACCAACGCCAACGCCCGCACGGCGAACGCCGCGCACGAGAGCCTGAACAAGGGCCTGAACGTGGCCTTCTCCTCCGGCTCCGTCATGGGCTTCACCGTCGTCGGCCTCGGCATCCTCGACATCACGCTGTGGTTCTTCGGTCTGAAGTACATCGGCGGCATCGCTGACGCCAAGACCATCGCCAACATCATGGTCATGAACGGCATGGGCGCCTCCTTCATGGCGCTGTTTGCCCGCGTGGGCGGCGGCATCTA
>JAFYAU010000032.1 GCA_017540565.1 Oscillospiraceae bacterium | reverse complement strand
TTTGGCATCCATCATAAGCTCATTAAACCCTTTACTCCCCGCCACAACGGCAAGGTTGAACGCAGCCATCGGAAAGACAATGAATACTTCTATGCTTCCCACAAGTTCTATTCTTTTGAAGACTTTCAAATTCAGCTCGCTGTTTGGAATAGAAAGTATAACAACTTCCCCATGCGTCCCCTAAACTGGCGTTCTCCCAAAGAGGTCCTTTTTTCTTTCCCAGTCTGTAAAGTATGATTGTCAAACCTACATCCGCGCCCGCGCTGAAACGATTTGCACATACGTGAAATGATTATGATCAGTCGACGGTGTTACGCCCATTCATGTCTCCTCTGAACTTTTTCCGTATATGAAACAGATAAAAAGCAAACAGAAAAGCAAACGAGCACATCCATCCGATCGGGTATCCGATGATGATATTGGTTATCACGTGGTTTGCCCGAAGCGAAAGCGTGAACCAGATCTGCCTGATGCCGACCATTCCGATCAATGTAGCGGACATCGCGTAAATGGAATACCCATACCCGCGGACGATTCCTCCCATGAGCCCGTTCATGCCCATGAACAGATACAGGGGAAGAATGGTCCTCAGGAAGAGCGTACAGACATCGATCACGGCAGGATCGCTGCCGAAGATCCTGGCCAGTTTCGGCGCGAATATATACATGGGTATTCCCAGAACGAGGATCTGTATGACGACAGCGGCAAACGCGATACCGATACCCTTGTGCGTCCTGTCATACCTTCCGGCTCCGACATTCTGTCCTATGTAGGTGGTCATTGCCAGGCCAAGAGCCTGGCACGGCATGCCGGCAAACTGGTCGATCCTCATTCCGGCCCCTATTCCGGCAATATACACCGCTCCGAAGTCGTTGATGTATCTCTGTACAAAAATCATAGCGATGGAAACGACGCACGACTGGATCCCCGCGGGCAGTCCCAGACGGGCGACCTGCTTGAGAATGGAAGGCTCGATCCTCATTTTCGCCGGTTTGAAACGGTATTCCCCGGGAAGCTTTGTCATTTTAATCACGCAGAGTATGACGGAAACCACCTGGGCAAGGACGGTGGCGACAGCAACGCCGGTCACACCCATTCCGAACACCGCGACAAAAAGAATATCCAGAAGGATGTTCAGAATGCTGCTCGTCAGCAGATACATGAACGGACTCCGGGAGTTTCCGACGGATCTGAGCACGGACGCGGAAATATTATACATTGACGTAAACAGTATGCCTACCAGATAGATGCGGAGATACAGAAGCGCCTGCTCATATACCGCCGGCGGGCAGGCAACGAGCTGCAAGAGCCTCGGAGTGAGAACGATTCCGATCGCCGCCATGACGGCGCCGAACAGGACGCTGAAAAGCATGGTCGTATGCAGAGCGCGGTCCAGTTTGTCGTATTCCCTCGCTCCGTATCGCTGGGAAAACAGTACGGTCGCGCCGGCGCTCAAGCCATTGAAAAAGCCGGCCAGGGTATTGGCAATCGGCGAACTGGCGGTAACGGCAGCCAGCGCGTCAGTGCCGACGAAGTTTCCGATGACGATACTGTCGACGCTGTGATACAGCGTCTGGAGAAGCTGTCCGGCAAAGATCGGCAGCGCGAACAGCAGCAGAGGTTTCAATATGCTTCCTTCCGTCAGTCTGACGGACTCATTCCTTGTCACGGATATTCCCTCTTCATCTTTTACTCGTATATTTCTCTGAACAAGCCGGTACACCCCGATACTATATCTGTGTAGGCCTGCTCAAAATCACCCGTGTACCACGGATCCTCCACGTCTCTGTCTGCACCGGCATAACTCATCAGGAGCCTGACATCCGCTGTGCTTCTTTCGCCGAACAAACGCTTCAGCATCCGGAGATTCGATCTGTCCATCGCAATTATTATATTATACCTTTTCAGATCTTCTTCTTCAATCTGTCTGGCTGCCCGTGATGAAAACGGGATCCCGTGTTTTGCAAGGATCCTTTTGGCCGGAGGGTACATGTCGTTTCCTATCTCCTCCCTGCTTACCGCGGCGGAATCGATAGTCATATCTCCTTCCATACCTCTCCGTGACAGCAGGTCTTTCATTATGAATTCAGCCATAGGGCTTCTGCATATGTTGCCGTGGCAGAGAAACAGAATGCTGTTCATGTCGACTCTCCGATCTTTCCGTAATCACAGTTTGAGCCGCCGGAACAGGCGGACGACAGTATATCCCGTATAATAAAACAATTCGCGTGCAAGGAACTGCAGTTTTACGCCGAAGCTCCGGTATCTGGTCGTTGATGTCGGGGAGGAATATGCCGCGATGCCCGCATCTTTCGCCAGGAGCATCGCGCGTTTCATATGAAGCGGATCGCTTACGATCAGTGCCGAATCAAATCCTTCGGTCCTCATGATATCTGCGGAATACTTCAGATTCTCTTCCGTGATCGTGGAAAACTCCTCAAGAAGTATGTCCTCAGGCGGCACTCCCTGTTCCACGACATACTTTCCGCCGATCGCTGCATCGGAACGGGTATTCCCTTCCGCTACGCCTCCCGTCAGTATCAGTTTATTCACATATCCCTGCCGGTAGAGCCGTATTCCCTGGTTCAGACGTTCACGGTAGACGGGCGACGGACCGTTTTCCGAAGCTGCTGCGCCGAGCACAATCGCAACATCCGCGTTCCTGGTTTCGTCCCTGTTTCCGTATGTCCAGATAGATGCCGCGAGGACAACCATCAGCAGGAAAACAATCGCGGCCAGCAGGAGCACTGCGTGCAAAGACGTATGTCGTTTTCTCATTGGAACATCTCCCGCTCACAGTATACCATTAATGAGATCTTGTTCAAGATATCCGTACATTTCCAATCTCTTATGTTTGTTCCATTGCAAGACTATGCGGCGTATGATAATATTTCTTCGAGGTGATATTTATGCGCAGGTTCCCTGCCATACTCCTTTTCATACTTCTGCTTGTCACTCTGTGCGCATGCGGCAGTACAGCACCGGAGACATCCAACGGATCAGAAGTCACAAGGGACATGCCTTCTCTAGCGGGAAGTCTGACCGCGTCGGGGAACGCCGAAATGGGTCCGGGCAGCTATCTTCTGAGATCCAATGCGGGAGATGACGGCGCTCAGATCGTCTGGTACGGAGAACAGAACTGGTACGTCATCGGGTATAACGGCGAAGGAAACGAGGCTGCCGCGAAAGAGGATGTCATTACACTGTTCCATGTTACAGCTGAAGAACAGACGCCTTTCGGCGACGCTTCCGGGAATACCTATAAAGGCTCTGCGATGGAAAGCTACCTCGGGAGCCTTGCCACTGATGATTCCCGTGCGGTTTTCAAGAAACCGGAACAGAAAGCCATCGTCCCCAGGCAGCTCGAGGGCGGAAGCGGAAACTACGGGGCCGACGGATACGATGACAGCAAGGTCAAGGGCGACTCCGTTACCGCGGCATTGTGGCCGCTGTCTGCCGCAGAAGAAAGCGCCATGCCCTCCTCCATCGCCACCGTCGGAATAGGCAGTTCATGGTGGCTGCGCTCCCCCGGCGGGAGCGACGCGGACGTGCAGACCGTCAGCGGAGACGGAACCGTGAATGCCAACGGAACATCCGCCGCCCAGCCGGCAGGGATCCGTCCGGCTTTCGACCTCGATCTTCGTGCCGTTCTTTTGACTTCCTCGGCTGAGGGCGGAAAGCACTCCGGGGCTGAAGGGCCTGACGCCTTGGAGCCCATCGGGACGAATGCTGTCGGAGAATGGAAACTGACGCTTTTGGACGACGGAACCGTCGACGGGCTGTCCGGTCATTCCGGATTTGCTGCAGGCTCCGTCTCAACCTGTGACGGGATGACCTTGCGTATCGGATACAGCGGGGCTGTATCCGGTCCCGGCGAATATATTTCCGCTCTTATTCTCGACGGAGCTGCCGACGCCACCTGGTACGGCCGGATCGCCGGGGTCACCTCATCTTCCGGGAGCGTGACCCTCAACGTGGACGGAAAACTGTCAGACGGTGATACGCTCTTCATCTTCAATGAGCAGTACAACGGTGACAGGAAGACAGATTACTCCTCCGCCCTAAACAAGATCGCGATCCCGGCCGGCGCCGATCACAACTGGGTCGAAGCGACCTGTACGGAGCCGCGGACCTGTTCTACCTGCGGCGCTACCGAGGGGGAACCTCTCGGGCACACCTGGGTGGACGCCACCTGCACGGAACCGAAGACATGTTCTGTGTGCGGTGCCACGGAAGGAGATCCTCTCGGACACGACTGGATCGCTGTATCCTGTACGGAGCCGAGGACCTGTTCCGTATGCGGCGCCATGGAAAGCGAGCCTCCGGGGCACACCTGGACCGAAGCAACGTGTACGGAACCCCGCACCTGTTCGGTCTGCGGTGCTACCGAAGGGGAACCTCTCGGGCACACCTGGGTCGATGCGACCTGCACGGAGGCCAGGACCTGTTCCGTATGCCACATAACGGAGGGAGAACCGCTTGGACACACACCGGGTCCCGAAACAAAAGACAACGAGAAGGAAGCAACATGTGAAGGAAGCGGCTCTTACGACAGCGTTGTCATATGCTCCGTATGTCACGAGGAAATCAGTCGTGAAACAAAAGAGATCCCCGCTCTGGGGCATGCCTGGGACGACGGCAGGATAACGAAGGAACCCACCTGCGAGGAGGAAGGCGTTAAGACCTTCACCTGCGGGAACGACTCCTCCCACACCAAGGAAGAGGATATTGCCGCCCTGGGGCACGACTGGGACGCCGGAAGGATAACGAAAGAACCCACCTGCGAGGAGAAGGGCATTAAGATCTTTACCTGCAGAATCGACTCCTCCCACACCAAGGAAGAGGATATTGCCGCCCTGGGGCACGACTGGGACGATGGAAGGATAACGAAAGAACCCACTTGCGAGGAAAAGGGCGAAAAGACCATCACCTGCAGAAACGATTCCGCCCATACAAAAAAGGAAGAGCTTGCTGCCCTCGGCCACAAGTGGGACGATGGCAAGATTTCGAAAGAATCCACTTGTGAGGAAAAGGGTGAAAGAACCTTCACCTGTCAGAACGATTCCACCCACACCAGGAAAGAAGAGATCGAGGCTCTCGGCCACGACTGGAGCGAATGGAAAGTAACCAGGGAACCGACGACAGAGGCAAAGGGCGAACGCGCTCGTGTCTGCAGCCGCTGCGAAAAGAAAGAGACCGAGGAGATCGATGTCCTGAAGGGATACAAGGTCACGTTCGATACAAAAGGCGGTTCCGCCGTGGCCGCGCAGACCGTTGCGGAAAACAAGGCCGTGACGAAGCCGAAGGATCCTGAGAAGGAAGGCTTCACCTTCACCGGCTGGTTTGCCGACAGCGAATGCAAAACGGCTTATGATTTCACCAGGCCCGTTACGGCGGATATCACGGTCTACGCAGGATGGAAAGAGAAGGAAAATCCCGTGGCGTATACCATCATCGAAGGCGCTGACGGCACATGGGAGAAAGGCAGCCGGAAATCCTACACGATACGGGTGCGCCGTTCCGAAGACGACGGGAAATGTTTCGATCACTACAGAGAGACGTTCGTCGACGGAAAGCAGACGACCGTTTATGCCGCGTCGGGCAGCACGATCGTCATTCTCAGTCCCGATTCGCTTGAAAAACTGACAGTCGGCGCGCATACGGTTACCATTCGTTTCGACGACGGTGAAGCTGTCGCCTATCTGACGATAAGAGAGGCAGCGCCTCCGTTTGTACCGGACGATACCGAACCGCCGGCTGATCCAGACGCACCGGACGACTCGGAAACACCTGACGACTCTAAAAAACAAGATGACCCCGAAACACCGGACACGCCTGACGATGGTGACGGACCGAACGAGCCGGATGAGCCTGTTGCCCCGGATGAGCCGGACGATCCCGGCGCGTCGGACAGGCGCGGCGGCAGTCCCCTGCTCTGGCTGATCGCCATACCCGTTGTCCTTGCCGGCGGCGGAGCCGGATTCCTTCTCGGAAGGAAACGCGGAAGAAAATAAACGGCTGTAACTGTGCCAGGGACGGGCGCAACCCCGTCCCTGGCATTCGATTCTCATAATGTATTATGCAGGGAGCTCCTGTTCATGTTATAATCTGTCAAAAGTATCTCTGGAGATTCCCGTCTTCATATACAAGGAAGAAGGTGCCGCACTGTGGATGAGTCGACCACTGCAAGCGATAGTTCCCTAAAGAAGTACCGTATTCTGTCAGGAAGCGTGCTCAAATTGATTGCGCTGGCCTCGATGATCATCGACCATGTCGGTTACTTCATTCTTTCCAGAACAGTCTTCGGGATGACTCCCCTGTTTTCGATTGCTTCCGTTACTGTCACCACCTATTGGATCTTCCGTAAGATCGGCAGACTGGCCTTCCCCATCTATGTATTCCTTCTCTGCGAGGGATTCCTGCATTCCAGGAACAGAAACAGATATGCGCTCAGCCTCTTCATCTTTGCCCTGATCTCCGAAATCCCGTGGAACATCGTGCACAGCGGCAGACTCTTCATGATTTCCTCCCAGAATGTCTTTTTCACTCTGTTTATGGGCCTGCTCGTCATTATGTTCTCAGAGCGCTTTAACGATACGCATGAGATAAAATACCTGCTCCCGCTGCTCGCCGTGTTTGCCGCTGCCTATTTCCTGAAAGCCGATTACGGAATCAGAGGCGTCGGTTTCGCACTGATCGTTTACCTGCTGAGAAACCGCAAGGTCGAACAGGCGCTTGCAGGAAGCAGCGTCTATGTCAACAATGCGCCGGCATATCTGATTTCATTTCTGATCATAAACATGTATAACGGGAAAAGAGGATTCATACAGTCAAAGGCTTTGAAGTATTTATTCTACGCTGTCTACCCCCTTCATCTTCTCCTGCTGTGGTATCTGGGAAAACATTTATAGATCACAAAGAGTAAAAATCCCGTCCGGAATCATCGTGCCACGATCGATCCCGGACGGGTTTCGTTTATGTATTCAGAGCCTGCCGATATCTCTTGCCGCGTTGAATGCCTCCCTGGTAGCCATAAGGACGTTCCGCGCGGCGACGCAGTCGCCGACTATATAGAACTCCGGAGCACATCTTTTCAGGGCGGTGGCCTCTTCCGTCCTTGGCCTCTGCCCGACGGCATAGATCACCGTATCGGCCGGGAAGAAACGCTCCACCCCGCTCATAGACGAGATGCGAATACATCCCGCAGTGCTGCAGCTGTACGGAGGCCACGGCTCCGTGCCGGGAGATCGACGCCGCCATGGACGACATGGGCGGCAGGGCCTGAGGGTTGTCCAGGAGGATCTGATACGCGTGCGACTGTCCGGTCTTTGAGTCCACGATGCACTCTACTACCGTGACGGCGGCGGCGCCGCCGATGGCCTTCCGCTCAAAGAACGCGACGCCTTATCTCGAAGGCACGTTGCCGTAATCAAGATACTGGCAACCGTTCTGAACCGCGAAGATCCTGTTCCGGAAGGCCGTCTTTCCGATGCGGATGGGGGCAAACAGATTGGGATATCTCTCGATGCTCATTTCCTTCCTCACCTCTTGCAAATATGTTCAGATGATGCTGTTATCCGTTCAGGAAGACCTTGCGGTCATATTGTTCATAGCACGGCCTTGCATAGAAGGCCGGCGTGCGCGCCGCGGATACGGGATCGAGGGAAACGGCCGTCCGGCGTTCCTCCAGGTTCCTCGCCTTGCTGATATATCCGGAACTGTTGTACATACAGTCCGTATCCCCGGATATGATCCCGACGTGCGCGATCTCACGGAAGATACCGAAGAAGCGGTACCCCTCCTCCCATTTGGGCGTAGCCCGGTAGAAGACGAGGTCTCCAGGCATCCGGTGGTCCTCATCGGAAAAGCATTCGCCCCGTCCCCAGTAATATCTGGCAATCTGGTGCGCTCTGCGGATCTTCCCGCTTCTGGCCATCTCCTCATGCACGGCCTCCCAGTCGATGCCGGAAGCCTTCGCCTTTTCCAGGTCGACGCCCTCGTCTCCGACGAGATCCGGACGGCCGATGACCTCCGCGATGCCTCTGTATGTCTCTGGCAGCTCGCTGAAATCCGCGAGTGCACGGTCCGCCCAGGGTGCTGCGGCTTCAGTAAGGCCGCCTATACGGCCCGTTCCGTAAGGACTGCGTTCATACGGAATCCCGGAAAGGACAAGTAGCAGGAATGTGGAGCAGTCGATGTTTCCCCTGTGGCCGTTTTCCTCGTCGAAGATGTCGTATCCCGAGAGGAACGTCCTGCCTCCTCCAGAATAGATCAGTCTCCCCGCGTTGTTCAGATAACTGTCCGCGCACAAGAGGATCCGGTCCGCCGCTTCCTTCCTGTAGGGATGCACGGGGAACGCCGGGATGGCATCCGGTGAAGTGTTCGGTTCCCTCAACATGCGCTCCCTCCCTTCCGTAAACAGCACGCCGGCGGACCTCCCGCAGTCTGATGCGGAAGGGCGCCGGCGTTTCGGTCATTGCATTACTTCCTGTATTTTTTCAGCGCGTCCCATCCGAGGTACTTGGCATCCTGACCGAGTTCGGCCTCGATTTCCATCAGACGGTTGTACTTCGCGATCCTCTCGGAGCGGGACATGGAACCCGTCTTGATCATGCCGGAGCCCATGGCGACCGAGAGATCTGCGATCGTGGTGTCCTCCGTCTCGCCGGAGCGGTGGGAGACGACGGTCATCCATGAGTTGTTGTGCGTAAGGCGCATCGTCTGGATGGTCTCGGACAGAGAGCCGATCTGGTTGAGCTTGATAAGGACGGCGTTCGCGCTCCTGCGCTCGATGCCCATCGCGACGCGCTCCTTGTTCGTAACGAACAGGTCATCGCCGACGATGCCGACCCTGTCGCCGATGCGGGCAGTCAGCTTCGCCCAGCCTTCCCAGTCGTCCTCCGCCAGCGGATCCTCGATCGTGACTATGGGGTATTTCTCCACATAGCCGGCGATGAGATCGATCATCTCGTCGGTCGTCTTCTTCCCTTCGCCGGATCTCTTCAGATCATAGAGCTTCGTTTCGGTGTCGTACAGCTCGCTGGTCGCGAAATCCGAGGAGATGCAGATGTCCTTACCGGGAACATAACCCGCCTTCTCGATGGCCTTCATGATGACTTCGAAAGGCTCCTCGTTGCTGCCGAGGGAAGGAGCATAGCCGCCCTCGTCGCCGACGGTCGTCGTCTGCCCCATCTCGAGCAGGACGTCCTTCAGGCAGTGGAACGTCTCGGCACCCATGCGGACGGCCTCTGCGAATGTCGCCGCGCCTACGGGAACGATCATGTACTCCTGGAAATCCACGGAGGAGACGGCGTGGCTGCCGCCGTTGAGCACGTTCATCATGGGAACCGGCAGCGTGTAGGCGCCGGCGCCGCCGATATAGCGGTACAGGGGAACGTTCAGTTCATCGGCAGCTGCCCTTGCCGCGGCAAGAGATACAGCCAGGATGGCGTTCGCCCCCAGTTTTCCCTTGTTTGGAGTTCCGTCGAGATCGATCATGATCCTGTCGATGCCGATCTGATCGAAAACGTCGTATCCGGTCAGAGCCTGCGCAACAGGTCCGTTCACGTTGGCAACGGCTCTCAGAACGCCTTTGCCGCGGTATCTGCTCTTGTCTCCGTCACGGAGCTCAACAGCTTCATGGACGCCTGTGGAAGCGCCTGAGGGGACGAATGCCGTGCCCTTCGCACCGGCTGCCGTTTCCACAACGCAGGCGACGGTGGGATTGCCTCTGGAATCCAGTACTTCTCTGGCACGAATCGATGAAATAGCTGACATGGCTGCTCCTTTCGATTACCGCCTGACCGGCGGAAGTTCTTTTTTAACTATACAACGGGGAGGATGGAATTACAAGTATCAGATGTCACAGCATCTTCCTCATCTGGACCCAACGGACGCCGCCGTGAAGGGATTCCGATGTTCCCTCGCCGGCAAATCCGAACCGTCTGTAAAAGGGAACCATGCGCTCCAGGCAGGTCAGTACGATCCCTTTCCTCCTCCTGGTCCGCGAGTCTTCTATCACGCGCTCCATCAGCATCGACGCGTATCCCTTTCCCCTGTATTCCGGAAGGGTGCACACGCCGAAGATCATCTGCCATGCGCCGTCCCTGCGGTGCAGGCCGGCGTCGGCATACATCTCGTCCGTCAGATCCGGATCGTCCGAAGCCATACCGTCGATGAAGGACACAAGTCTGCCGTCCATAATCAGGAGCCAGAAATGATCCGGCCATGCGGAGATCCGTTCGTTTATCTGTTCCCTTGTGGCTGCCTTGCTTTTCGGAAAGCACGCGGCTTCGACGGCCGCGATTTCGTCAAGGTCCCCTGTTTCCGCATAACGGATCATCATATTCCCAATCATCTCCGTCCTTATAAAAACCATGAATGTATGCGCGGCCTCGCCATGGCAGAGGCTGCCGGAAAGGATCAGTATTCGATGAACACTCCGGCGAACGGTTTTCCGGGAAATGTATCCACGGATATCACGGCCTGCTCTGGAGCGACAGCAGAAAGATTCTTGCGTATGAAATCAGCGGCGCATTCAATGGCGATCTGTTCCATATCCGGCCTGTCTGATCTGTACAGTGGTGAATCCCAGTGGTTGGGAAACAGCGCCCTGATATTCTTTTCCTGATACTGTCTGAGCCTTTTCCCGTAGAGAAGCTTGACGAAATTCAGGCATACGCCCTGCATGGCGTAGCCCCTTTTCTCCTCCGTCATCTCCTCCATGATTCGCGTGAGCTCACCGTGAGCGTCACTGTCCATCATCAGCACAAGGACTCTCCTGTCGCTTTTCCTATTTCCGAACAGTCTCAATTCGAACGCCCCTTTCCCTGTTATTCTACCACGTGGAGAAATCCATGCCAACATTGCCGCAGATGTTTTCTTTCTTGCGGCCTGAAAGCAAAAATCCTGTTTCCGCTTTCCCGCATTCTGTGTTATAATACATTGAGGTTGCGTCTTTGCCAAACTTTTACATCTTCTTGATTCATTTTTAATAATATTCGATTATTATGTCAGAAGAAACAAACAATATCCGGGAGGCGCTTATGAACGCACTGTTTCTTCTAAAAAGCAAGGCCACCGTGGCCGTCTGTTACGACGACAATACCGTCCGCCGCGGGATGGAGGCCCTGCGGGCCAGCGGATTCACCGCGATTCCCGTGATCACCCGCTCCGGCGACTACGTGGGCTGCATCAATGAGGGAGACTTCCTCTGGTATCTTTACGATCATCCCGATGCAAAAACGGAAACGACGAAGCTCCGCACGCTTCTGCGCTCAGGCTGGAACCCTGCCGTGACCGTGGACGTCACCATGGACGATCTGATGGAGCGGGCGGCCAACCAGAACTTCGTGCCAGTCGTAGACGACAGGAACAAATTCATCGGGATCATCACCAGGCGGGACATTCTCGAATACTTCTATCGCCGTGAGAGCACCGCAGCAGAAAATGACACATCGCTCTGAGTTTTGCATAATACAACAGACGGAAGGATGATATCATGACCATTCAGGAATCAGCTGAAATGTATCTTGAGACGATCTACATTCTGACAAGATCCAAGCCCGACGTGCATTCCATCGACGTTGTGGATTATATGGGTTTTTCCAAGCCCAGTGTCAGCCGTGCCGTCAAGCTTCTGAAGGAAAACGGGTATATCGACGTTGACGAGAACCGCCATATTTCCCTGACGGATTCCGGACGCAGGATCGCCGAGAGCATGTACGACAGACACACCATCCTTTCAAAGGCGCTGATCTCTCTCGGGATAGATGAAGAGACCGCGACGATGGATGCATGCAGGATCGAACACGTGATCAGCGAAGAATCCTTCCAGGCGATCAAGAAAATTCTTTCGGAGATAGGCAGTCTCTCTCCTTCCAAATAACACCGGCATCGAGAGGGGTCTGACCCCTCTCTTCTCATTTTCGGATCCTTCTCAATGCAAGATACTCCCCCACTATACTCCGGACAGCGCATCAGTCACGGAGCCCGATCGGAGCGTCCAACATGAAAAAATGCATTTCGCTGCTTATTGCCATAATACTTCTCATGACCGTCTTCCCTTTCCCCTCTTATGCCGAAGAGACGGAAACGGAAATCACGGAGGATGAGGAGACATCCTCTCCGACAGTTGCGGATGCCGTTACATACTGCGGCGACAGCCTCACGTGGCGCCTGGAATCCGGCGCGCTGGTCATCTCCGGGAGCGGAGACATGTACGATTTTGAAGGAGAGACGGAAGTCCCGTGGTATGACGTACGGGAGGATATCTCCCGTATCTCGCTGGATCCTGAAATCACGGGGATCGGCGATTACTCTTTTTTCTGCTGTGGCAGCATATCTTCCGCAGTCATCCCTGACGGGGTGGGAAGGATCGGCATTTCCGCTTTCAGCGGGAACACGAGGATCCTTGCAATGCCGGGGTCTGCATCCGAAGCCTATGCCCTGCAGAACGGCAATCCATTTTCCGCACTCGTGGCCGCGCCTGTCATTTCAGCTCTTTCCAGCGTTACAGAAGGTGTATCCCTGAAATGGGATGCGGTCGATGACGCGCAGATCTACAGAGTCTTCCGGAAGTCTGACGCTTCCGGCTGGATGATCCTTGCGGATACGGAATACTGTTCCTATTCCGACGGTTCCGTGGAGAGCGGTAACGAATATACCTATTCTGTCCAGTGTTACAGCGAGGACGGTCTGCAGCCGACAAGTTCTTTTGACGAGGCCGGCGCTTCCATTACGTTCCTATCTGCTCCGGTGATCAGCAGCATCAGCGCTACCAACGGAGGCATCTATATTACCTGGGAAAAAGTGCCCGGGGCCTGGAAATACCGGGTCTGCAGAAAAGCGGAGGGCGAAACATGGGTTCCGCTCGGAGAGACCTCAGGAAACTCCTACGCAGACGACGCGTCCGCCATACAGACAGCTTATCATTATACTGTCTGCTGTATCGATCCTTCCGGACAGGCCGCTAGCGGCTATGATCCGGACGGCAGGCCTTTCACGATGACTGCGACTCCGGAGATCAGCGCCGTGACCGGCACGGTCGACGGCGTGAGGATATCCTGGGGCCGGATAGACGGCGCGGCGGAATACCGCGTCTACCGGAAATCGGGAAATGGCAGCTGGTCCAGGATCGGACATACATCGTCGTGTTCATATACGGATACTGCCGTTGAAAGCGGAACTACCTACAGTTATACCGTCCGCTGTCTTGACTCGGCAGGAGTGCTGATCAGTGCTTACTCCCCGGATGGAAAAAGCATTACGTATGTGGCAGCTCCCCATATCACCAGCATCACCGCAGACTATGCCGGGGTATACATCGCATGGGGCAAAGTGAACGGGGCAGCAATGTTCCGGGTATTCAGAAAGACCGGCGGCGGTTCCTGGACCAGGATCGGCGAGACGAGTTCCGTTTCCTTTACCGACAAAACAGCTGCGGAAGGCACCGCATACGTCTATACGGTGCGGTGTGCCGACACTTCCGGAAACTATATCAGTTCCTATGATCCCGCGGGAAAATCATTCATGCTGACCGCCGTCCCTTCCCTGTCCGGCATCAGCAACGTCTACGGCGGTGTCAGGATATCATGGGAAGAAGTGCCCGGTGCGGAATCATACCGCGTTTACAGAAAAACCTCCGGCGGCGGATGGGCGAGGATCGGAGTGACATCCTCGGCCGTCTATGCGGACAGCACGGCGGCGAGCGGAACGGAGTACTCCTATACGGTTCGTTGCCTCGACTCCTGGGGTAATCTTTCCAGCGTTTACGACCCTGCCGGCAGAACGATCCGATACCTTGCGGCTCCTGTTATCGGCAGCATAACGAACACTGTCGCCGGGACCAGGATTTCCTGGGGCCGTATAGCAGGGGCCGTTAAATACCGCGTGTACAGGAAGAGTGCCGGCGGAAGCTGGTCCGCTCTCGGGGATACCGAGGCTGCTTCCTTTACGGACACTGCCGCGGAAGACGGCATGACATACCGTTACACGGTCCGGGCAATCGATTCGTCCGGCACGTTCAGTTCATATGATGCCGAAGGCAGGACGATCACCTATGTTGCCGCACCGGTGATCACGAAAGTGAGCGCAGCCAACGGAGGTGTGAGGATCACATGGACCCGGAGTTCCTCTGCCGTCTCCTGCCGGATATACAGGAGATCGCCCGGAGGTACCTGGGCCAGGATCGGAGAGACTGCCGAAAACACTTTCCTGGACACGGCAGCGGAAAGCGGCACCGTCTGCATTTATACGGTCCGCTGTCTGGATTCCGCCGGCAGACTGGTCAGCGATTACGATCCGGCGGGAAAAGAGATCATGTATGTTGCGGCGCCTTCGATTGCTGATATCCGCAGTGCTGTCAGCGGTACAAGGCTCTCCTGGGGAAAGATACCGGGCGCCGCAAAGTACCGGGTATACCGGAAGAATGACGCCGGGAGCTGGTCGTTCACAGGCGAAACCGCCGCCGTGACCTACACGGACACGTCCGTGGAAAGCGGAAAGACGTATCGTTATACAGTCCGTGCCGTCGATTCCTCCGGGAATTACAGCTCGTATGACGCCGGCGGCTGGACGGTCACCTTTGTGGCTGCGCCGGTGCTCAAAAGCATCAGCGCCGCCAACGGCGGCATACGCTTCCTCTGGGATCCGGTCCCGGGGGCCGCCTCCTACCGGGTCTACCGGAAGACGGACGGCGGCAGCTGGTCCAGGATCGGAGAGACGACGGCCGCCTCCTATACGGACAGAACGGCGGAGGAAGAGACCGGATACACGTACACCGTCCGCTGTCTGGATTCCTCGGGTTCTCTGATCAGCGACTATTATCCGGCCGGCATAAAGCTCTCCCTCGCGGAGGTCCCTGTTTTGAACGGCATATCTAACATGGTCGGCGGAGTCAAAATCTCATGGGACAGCTCTGCGGGCGCTGAAACATACCGTGTATTCCGCAGGAACGCAAGCGGCAGCTGGACAAGGATCGGGGACACGGCGAAAACCTTCTTCACTGATACGTCGGCAGAAAGCGGCAAGGCATATACCTATACTGTACGCTGTGTGGATTCTTCCGGCTTTTATAACAGCGATTATGACAGGACGGGAGTAAGCATCACCTATGTCGCGGCGCCTGTCATCAAAAGCCTTGGTGTCGCCAACGGTACCGTGCGGATAACCTGGGACAGGGTGAACGGGGCTGAAAAGTACCGCGTATTCCGAAAAGACATAAACGGAAGCTGGACAAGGATCGGAGATACGGCGTCCGATTCCTTCCTGGATTCGACCGCGGTCCTGGGGGCCACATACATGTATACCGTCCGGTGCATGGATAACGACGGAAAATATACCAGTTCCTTTTACAGCAGCAAGGCCTTTACCGTCTATTCAAAGAAGATCTACCTCTCCCCCTCCAATCAGGATGCGAATACTTTCATTACCGGAAACACCAACGAAGGCGATGTGTGGAACGATATCGCCGTACGGCTGGCCGACCTTCTCGCCGATTACGACTGCGATGTGAGGATCGCCGATTTCGATATGGTCCTGGACGGCCGGGCGGAAGAAGCCAACCAGTGGGGAGCGGACGTGTACATTGCCATGCACTCCAACGCGTACGTTACGCCGAACACCTGCCGCGGGATCGAGGTCTACTACGACGCCAACAAGGAGAACAGCGACGAACGCGAGGCTCTCGCAACCGCATTCCTGAACGAGCTCTCCGCCCTGTTCGTCAACCGCGGGCTGAGGACGGCGAGCTATCTGAAGGAGTGCAGACTGCCGGAGATGCCGTCCGTCATCGTAGAGTGCGGCTATCATGATACGGTATCCGACGCAAACCTCATACTCGGCAATAAGGACAGGATCGCCCAGCTGTACTGCAGCGCGCTCGTCGGCTATCTCGGCCTGACAAGGCTCTCCGAATACAATCACTGAGTCAGGTTTCGGGACAAGGCATACAGCTTCACTGCAGGAAAAAAGCCGGGAACGCAGACGCGTTCCCGGCTTCCTTCATATCCGGTATGGATGAGCTCAGTCCTTCTTTGCCGGAACAAGCTCGAGGGCTTTCGCAGCCTTCTCCAGTTCATCACGGATGCTGATATGCTGGGGGCATACCGATTCGCAGGCGCCGCATTTGATGCACTCCAGCGCATTCGCCTTTCCGTGTCCTCCCACCAGCCAGGCCTCCTGGCCCTGTGCTGCCTTGAGGTTGCCGTACAGCGTCAGCATGTTGGCGGCGGTGAACGTCGCCGACACGCCGATGTTCTGCGGACATACCTTGGCGCAGTAGTCGCACTTCGTGCACGGCACGGTGGGGATCTTCGCCAGTTCCTCTCTGGCCCTCTCCAGAACATCCTTCTCCCTGTCCGTAAGTCCTGTGAAATCGCGCATGTAGGAGAGATTGTCCTTCATCTGGTCCAGATCGCTCATGCCCGACAGCACCGTGATCAGCCCGTCGAGGCCGGCGGCAAAGCGGACGGCCCACGACGCGGCGGACATCTCAGGCTCCGCCTCTTTCAGTACCTTCAGCACCGGTTCCGGAGGCGCGGCGAGGAGGCCGCCCTTCACGGGCTCCATGATAACGACGGACTTCCCGTGCTTCCGCGCCGTCTCATATACCGCACGCGACTGAATGGCGGGGTTTTCCCAGTCGGCATAGTTGATCTGCAGCTGGACGAATTCCACCTCGGGATGCGCTGTGAGGATCTCGTCGAGGACTTCGGGCGTGGAATGGAACGAGAATCCGAAATGCCGGATCAGTCCTTTTGCCTTCTGCTCGGCCGCCCAGTCCCAGAGTTCGAACTTGTCGAAGACCTGTGTCCGGTGTTCTCCGAGATTGTGAAGAAGATAGAAATCGAAGTATCCGGCTCCGGTGTTCTTCAGGGATTCGTCGAACTGCCGGATGGCGTCCTCCCTGGTCTTGCAGCCCACCCAGGCCGCCATCTTCGTGGCAAGCTGGAAACTGTCTCTGGGATAACGCTCCACGAGCGCCTGCCGGATGGCGTCCTCGGACCCCTTGTAGGCCCATGCCGTATCGAAATACGTGCAGCCGGCCTCCATAAACAGGTCGACCATCTGCTTGATCTGCTCGATATCGAACTCTTCTCCCTTCCTCGGAAGCCTCATCAGGCCGAAGCCGAGGTTCTTGATGTTTTCGCCGAGATATGCCATGGGGATTCCTCCTTCATTTTTTTCAGTAATCACCTTGCAGTGAGGTCATTGCTGAGGAACGGGGTATCAGGCATTGCCGAGGCTCTCCCGAACTTCCCGTATTCCGGTACCGCTTTTTTCGGCGATCGCAGCCAGATCGTCGTATTCCGGCTTTTTCCTGACGACGCCGTATCCTCTGGATATCTTGTAACGGACGGGACCGCAGGGCGTGTCCTCCGTGACCGCTTCCCTGTCGAGCACTCTACGGTCCATTTCCGCATACCGCAGTCCGATCGTCGTCGTGAATCGGAATACGGCCTCGGTCAGCGCATCTCTGTTCTCCGGAGCCGAAAGGACGCAGATCATGGTCCCCGGCCGGTTCTTTTTCATACCGACGGGAACGGTATACACGTCGAGCGCTCCCATTTCCATCAGTTTCGTCACGGCGTATCCGATCTCCTCGGCCGTCATGTCATCGACGTTGCAGGACATCTCCACGACCCTGTCGCCGCCCGCCTCGGTCTCGCCGAGGATCGCCCGGATGCAGTTGGCCGTCTCGAAGTCCTTTTTCCCCATACCGTAGCCGATACGGTCCATGGTCATGGCCGGCATGGCCGAAAAGGTCCCGGCAAAATACTTCAGGAGCGCTGCGCCCGTAGGCGTGCACATCTCGGAAGCGATATCGCCGGCATATACCGGGATCCCCTCGAGTATTCTGGCCGTGGCCGGAGCAGGTACTGGAAGGATCCCGTGCGTGCATCGCACGGTGCCGCTGCCCACCCTGACAGGGCTCGCAACGACCCGGTCCGGATGAACATGTTCCATCAGCAGGCAGGTCATCGCGATATCCGCCAGGGCATCCATCGTCCCCACCTCGTGGAAGTGGATCTCATCGACAGGGACCCCGTGTACGGCGCTCTCCGCATCCGCGAGGATCGCATACACGCCAAGGATGTCCTTCTTCACCTTTTCCGGTACGTTCATGTGTTCCACCCGGTGCCGGATCTCATGCATGACGCCGTGGGTATGATCCCCGTGATGATGCTCATGTTCATGGCCGTGGTCATGATGTTGGTGTTCATGTTCATGGACGCGATCGTGATGATGGTGGTGCTCATGGTCATGCTCATGACCATGGTGATGCCCGTGCATCTCCTCATCCTCTTCTTCACCGTCCACAAGGACCTTCATATGGGTGCCGGTGATACCGCATTTCACGGAAGGTTCAGGCTGCAGCGTCACGCCGGGGATGTCCATCCCGTTGAGTAGATCCAGGACAGCGTCACGGTCTTCGCACAGTTCGAACAGGGCGGCGGACATCATGTCTCCGGCCGCGCCCATGCCGCAGTCAAGAAAGAGCGTTCTCATCTTCTGACCTCCATGTGATTGATCATGTTCGCCGTGTATCCCGCGCCGAACCCGTTGTCGATATTCACGACGGATACGCCGCTGGCGCAGGAGTTCAGCATGGACAGAAGCGCCGAAAGTCCGTGAAAAGACGCCCCGTATCCCACGCTGGTCGGCACCGCAATGACCGGGCAGTCCGCCAGGCCACCGATCACGCTCGCCAGAGCGCCCTCCATGCCTGCGATGGCGATGATGACGGACGCGCTCATGATATCGTCAAGCCGGGAAAGCAGGCGGTGAACGCCGGATACGCCCACGTCATACAGCCGCAGGACGCTGTTCCCGTAGAATTCCGCCGTCAGGGCGGCCTCCTCTGCCACGGGGATGTCGCTGGTCCCGCCCGTTGCGACGACGATGGTCCCGATCCCGTCGGGCTCGGGAGGAGTCCCCACATAGCCTATCTTTGCGTCGCGCCTGTATACGAATCCATCCACCTCTTTCAGCGCGTCCGCCTTCCCGTCGTCCATACGCGTGATGAGGATCTTTTCCTGTCCTCTTTCCCTCATGGCATTTACGATGCCGAGGATCTGTCCGGGCGTCTTTCCGGCGCCGTAGATCACCTCCGCGGCTCCCTGGCGGATCCCGCGGTGCATGTCGATCTTGGCGTATCCCATGTCGTGGAACGGCTTCTCCTTCAGCTGGAGCAGCGCATCGTCGACGGACACGGAACCGTCCCTGACGCTCTCAAGGAGAGCCTTCACTTCCGTATTCATGCGCGCTCCTCCGTCAGGGCGTCGACCTCGTCCAGCCAGAGCCGGGCGGACGCGTCGGAAGGCATGCGCAGATCTCCTCTCGGTGATACGGCCACGGTTCCCACCTTGGGGCCGTCCGGCAGGCAGGAGCGCTTGAACTGCTGGGCAAAGAAGCGCCTGAAGAAGACTCTTAGCCACTTCAGGATGACGGCGTCGTCATAGATGCCGTCGAAGGCGATCCCGGCCAGCCGGAAAATCTTGGCGGGGCCGGATCCGAACCGGAGCATGTGATACAGGAAGAACTCGTGCAGTTCGTACGGGCCGACGAGATCCTCCGTCTTCTGGGAGATGACGCCGCCTTCCGGAGGAAGCAGTTCGGGAGAAACGGGAGTGTCGAGCACGTCGTTCAGCGTCGCCGCAAGAGCGGCATCCCCGCAGGTGTCCGCATAATAGCGCACAAGGTGCCGCACCAGCGTCTTGGGAACGGAGCCGTTCACCCCGTACATGGACATGTGGTCTCCGTTGTATGTCGCCCAGCCGAGCGCGAGCTCCGACAGGTCTCCGGTCCCGACTACAAGGCCGCCGGTCTGGTTGGCGACGTCCATCAGGATCTGCGTGCGCTCCCTGGCCTGGCTGTTCTCATAGGTCACGTCATGGTCGTCCAGGCTGTGACCGATATCCTTCAGATGGCCGGTCACCGCGTCTCTGATGCTGATCTCCCGGAATTCGGCTCCGAGGCTCCTGATGAGATTTACCGCGTTGTCATACGTCCGGTCGGTCGTGCCGAACCCGGGCATCGTCACGGCGATGATGTCCTTTCTGTCCTTTCCCATCAGGTCGAACGCACGGGCGATCACCAGAAGGGCCAGCGTAGAGTCCAGGCCGCCGGAGATCCCGACGACAGCCGTGCGGCATCCGGTGTGGAGCATCCGGCGCTTCAGCCCCTGGGACTGGATGGCGAGGATCTCCTCGCACCGCACCGCACGCTCCTCCGGATCATCCGGGACGAACGGCGAAGGATCGATCCGCCGGGTAAGTTCCGTCACTTTCTTCTCCAGGCGGAACGGGATCCTCATTCCGCTTCCGGCGCCGAAGGTGGACATGCGCCGCCGGTCGCTCTCCAGTTTGTCCACGTCGATCTCCGTCATGGTAAGGCCGGTAGTGAACGGTTCGGAGGATGCCAGTACCGCCCCGTTCTCCGCTATGAGCCTGTGTCCGGAATACACGACATCCGACGTGGACTCGCCCTCTCCCGCGGAGGCGTAGATATAGCCGCACACGAGGCGCGCGGACTGCCCGCGGATCAGGTCTTTGCGGTAGGAGGCCTTCCCTGTCACCTCGTCTGAAGCGGAAAGGTTCACGAGCACTGTGGCGCCCTTGAGCGCCAGGCGTACGCTCGGAGGCATCGGCACCCAGAGATCCTCGCAGATCTCGGCGCCGACCTTCAGCGCCGGCATGTCCTCGCAGTAGAACTGGATATCTGTTCCCACGGCCACCTGCTGACCGCACAGGAGGATCCCGCTGACGGTGAGTTCGTCCCCGGGCGTAAAGTGGCGCATCTCGTAGAACTCGTTGTAGTTCGGCAGATAGTGTTTCGGGACCAGCCCGAGGATGCTTCCCCGGGACACGGCGGCCGCCATATTGTAGAGCTTTCCGTTGATCGCGACCGGGAGGCCGACGAAGAAAAGGCCGTCGAGGCCGGAAGATTCCGCCGCGATCTTTCCGAGGGCGTCGCGCGCGCCCTGGAGGAGCGTCGTCTGCCAGAACAGGTCGCCGCAGCTGTATCCCGTCACGCACAGTTCGGGAAACACGGTCACCGCCGCGCCGGCCTCCGCGGCCGAACGCATAAGCTCGCAGATCTTACCGGCGTTGAATACCGTATCCGCCAGCCGGATCTCCGGCGTTGCGGCGCACACCTTCACGAATCCGTCTTTCATATCTGAACGCCTCCGTTCACACAATCTTTCACGGTAAACTGTATCATAAAACAGGGATAATTGCAATCTGCGGATATCCCGCAAAGAAGAAACGTCCCGCTGCCGGGACGTTTCTCAAAACGTATCTACTGTTCAGACGATATCCTTCAGCGGACGCAGTTCGATGCCCTCCGCCTTCACGGCCTCCCTGATCCTGCGCACGAATGCCAGAGCTTTCGGTCCGTCGCCGTGGACGCAGATGGAATCTGCCTGGATCGGGATGTCCTTCCCTGTCACCGCAGTTACCTTCCGTTCCTTTATCATGCGGATCACGCGTTCGATCGCCAGATCCTCGTCCGTGATCATGGCGCCTTCTTTCCGGCGGTTCACAAGGCTGCCGTCCTCCTCGTAGGCCCGGTCGGCAAAGACTTCGCTGGCGGCACGCAGGCCCATGTCGCGGGCGCACCGGAGCAGTTCCCCTCCGGAGAGGGCAAGGACGATCAGTCCGGGATCGAATTCCCGTATCGCCTCGCAGATGCCTTTGGACAGGGCGTAGTCCTTCCCAGCCATGTTGTACAGCGCACCATGCGGCTTTACGTGCTGCATGGGAAGGCCGGCGGACCGGCAGAAAGCCGACATCGCGCCGAGCTGGTAGAGCACGTACGCCTTCGCCTCGTCCGGCGTGACGGCCATGTTCCGGCGTCCGAATCCCATGAGGTCGGGATACCCGGGATGGGCGCCGACCTGAATCCCCGCTCCCGCCGCCATTTCGACGGTCTTTTTCATCACGACGGGGTCGGAGGCGTGGAAGCCGCAGGCGACGTTCGCGGACGTGACCAGCGGAAGAACCAGTTCGTCGCATCCGATGGTATAGGCACCGAAGCTCTCTCCGAGGTCGCTGTTAAGATCGACACAGTACATAATGCGTCCTCCTCACACTTTCATGATGGACTCGATAAAGCCCGTATTCGCCTCTCCGGCGCGGAAGACGGGGTTCCTCATGATCTGATACTGGAAATCCAGGTTCGTCTCCACGCCGAGCACGACCATCTCGTCGAGCGCCGTAATCATCTTGCGGATGGCGGCCTCGCGGTCCGGGGCGTGTACGATCACCTTCGCGATCATCGAGTCGTATTCCGACGGGATCCGGTATCCGGTATACAGGGCCGTGTCCACGCGCACGCCGTTTCCGGCGGGCAGATGCAGGGCGGTCACCTTCCCCGGGCACGGCATGAAGTTCTTTTCCGGGATCTCCGCGTTGATCCGGCACTCGATGGCATGCCCTTCCGGCCGGATATCCTCCTGGCGGAAGCTCAGAGGCTCTCCCGCCGCGACGCGGATCTGCTCGATGATCAGGTCCTTTCCCGTGACCATCTCCGTCACGCCGTGCTCCACCTGGATCCTCGTGTTCATCTCCATGAAATAGAATTCCCCGTCCGGGCTGACGATGAACTCGATGGTGCCGGCGCCGACGTAGCCGGCGGTCTTCGCCGCGAGAACGGCGTATTCTTCCATCTTCCGTCGGGTTTCCGCGTTCACGGCGGGAGACGGAGACTCCTCGATCAGTTTCTGATGGTTGCGCTGTACGGAGCAGTCCCTGTCTCCGAGCGAAACGACGTTTCCGAAGGAGTCAGCCATGATCTGGATCTCGACGTGGCGCGGTTCCTCGATGTATTTCTCGATGTACATGGTGTCGTCGCCGAACGCGTTGGCGGATTCCCTCTGCGCCAGATTGAACTGGTGCTCGAAATCCTCGCCGTCGACGGCCACGCGCATGCCTTTTCCGCCGCCTCCGGAGGATGCTTTGATCATGACGGGATAGCCGATGGCGTCCGCCTGCTTCCTGCCCTCGGAGGAGTCGTATACGGGTTCCTTCGTTCCGGGCACGACGGGCACGCCCGCCTCCATCATCGTCTTTCTTGCGGCGGACTTGTTCCCCATGCGGTCGATGACGTCGGCGGGAGGGCCGATGAACGTGAGGCCGTTCTCCTCGCACCGGCGCACGAACTCGCTGTTCTCGGAAAGAAAGCCGTATCCGGGATGGATCGCGTCGGCGCCCATATTCATAGCGGCCTGCACGATGCGGTCAATGTTCAGATAGCTCTCCCTGGAGCTGCCCTCACCGATGCAGATGCGTTGATCC
Organism: Oscillospiraceae bacterium; assembly: GCA_017540565.1. Classification (GTDB taxonomy): domain Bacteria; phylum Bacillota; class Clostridia; order Oscillospirales; family Oscillospiraceae; genus Alloscillospira. Next base: position 42,803 of record JAFYAU010000032.1, on the reverse strand, counting down.
GCCAGCTTCACATGCAGGGCGTCCGCATCCTCCTTGGAGTATACGGCAACGCACGGGACTCCCATGTTGCGGCAGGCCCGGATCACGCGCACGGCGATCTCCCCCCGGTTTGCGATCAGTACTTTAGTAAACACTGCCGAAGACCTCCCGCGGGGATCACAGCCGTTTCACGCGGAACAGGGGCTGGCCGTATTCCACGTGCTGCTCGTTGCTCACAAGGATGGCCTCGATCTCGCAGTCGAACTCCGCCGCGATCTCGTTCATCAGCTTCATCGCTTCCAGGATGCAGACGGTCTCGCCCGCCTTCACGCGGTCGCCGACGCGCACGTAGGCCGGAACGTCCGGCGCCGCCGCGGAATAGAAGGTGGCGACGATGGGCGAAGTGATGTACTCCTCCTCGTCCCCCTTCGGTTCATCCGCCGCCTGCGCCGCCGGAGCCGCGGGCTGCGCCACGTAGGCCGGTCCGGAAGCCGGAGCGATCACGGGCGGATGATCGAGCGTGCTGATGGAGACCTCCATCTCTTCATCCTTGTAGGAAAACTCCTTCACCCCGGAATTCTCAATGACTTTGATCAGCTGCTCAATGGTAGAAATATCCACGTTGCGTCCTCCTTCATTCAAACAGGCTGCGGATCCTCTTTGCCGTCAGACGGCATTCGAGGACCTCCCGGCAGGGCCTGTGTATCGTCTTTCTCATCTCGTCGAATTCGGCCATCTCGTCCAGAAGCAGCTTCTGCGCTTCATAGACCGTGATCGCCTTGAAACGGACCTTGTTGTCCGTCTTGCGCTGCACGAGCTTCGGGATGTCCACCGAGGCGACGGTGGCGATCTTCGCGTAGCCTCCTGTGGTCTGCCGGTCGGCCAGCAGGATGATCGGCTTTCCGTGGCTCGGCACCTGCACGGAGCCGAAGCAGATGCCATCGGAGATGATGTCCGAACCGCTCTTCGACGCGATGAACGGGCCGTCGAGGCGGCAGCCCATGCGGTCGAACTCGTTGGTCACCGTATAAGCGCTGTTCAGGAACGTCTGGATCCCCTGCTTCGTGAACATGTGGTCCTGCGGACCCATCACGACGCGGAGCGTCACCTGCTCCTGATCCATCTCGTCGGGCTTCAGCGTGCGCGACAGGAAGAACGGCAGATAGCGCCTCTTGATGCGGAACATGATGTAGTCGTCGGCCTGCAGCTTTCTTCCCTTGAATCCGCCGATGGAGCTCTTCATGTTCGTGCAGCGGCTTCCCATCACCGTGGGCACCTTCAGGTAGCTGGAAAAGGAGATGTATCCGCGGCTTCCGGTCACGGCGCTGCCGAATTTCAGGATATCTCCCTTGTGCATGTAGATCGCCGTATACATCGGAGCCGGCTCCCCGTTGATCGTCGGATTGAAATCGCCGCCGGTGATGGCGATGATGGTATCCGACGTGAACTCCAGCGTGGGCCCGATCAGCGTAAACTCCAGGACGGGCTCGTTCTCCGGATTGTCCACGAGAAGATTCGCAATCTTGAAGGAGCGTACATCCATGACGCCCGCGACGCTGAACCCCTGGCTCTGATATCCGGTGCGGCCGAGATCCTGGACGGTCGTCAGCATGCCCGGTTTCAGTACTCGGATCCCCATATCACGCCTCCTCCTCGTGGATCGTGACCTGATAGGTCCCGTTCCTGACTTCTTCCTCGATCCTCAGGTACTCCTGCTCGGTCACGGGAACGAACCGGATGTACTCTCCCGCCTCCACAAGGATGGGGACCTCCCGGTCCGGATCGTAGGTCTTCACGGGGGTCTTCCCCATCAGGTTCCAGCCGCCGGGGGAATCCAGCGGGTAGATGCCCGTCTGGGAGCCTCCGATGCCGACGCTCCCGGCCTCGATGCGGACGCGGGGCGTCTGCAGGCGCGGCGTGTGGATCCGTTCGTCCAGGCCGCCCAGGTACGTGAAGCCGGGAAGAAAGCCCAGCATGTAGATCAGATAGTCCCTGGAGGAGTGGATCCGGATCACTTCCTCCTCCGTGAGCCCGGCATGTTTCGCGATGATGTCCATGTCCGGGCCGTATTTTCCCCCGTAGCATACGGGGATCTCATAGATCCTTTTTTTCTCCTCTCCGGCGGATACTTCGATCTTCAGAAGGCTCTGAAGGCGCTTCACCAGCGGATCGTAAAGGATCACGCGGGGATCGTAGTTGATGAGCAGGGCGCAGTACGTCGGGATCATGTCCACGATCCCTTCGATCTGCTGTTCCCTTATGAGCTGGACGGTGGCCGCGATCCTGCGGTTCGTCTCCGGCCTGATCTCGTTTCCGAACTCGATCAGGACGGAGGAGTCGCCGGCCACCAGTATTTTCGGTCTCTGCATAACTTCCTCCTGCCTTGCTCTTGTCACGGTGAAAGAAAAGCGCAGCACCGTACACGATGCTGCGCTTTGTACGGACGGATCAGCCGATCAGTTTTCCGACGTTGCTGATGAAGGTGGTCACGCCGAGATAGGCGGAGATGGCCACGACGATCCAGCCGAGGATCCAGAGCACCCAGGGGTGCGAGTAATCCTGACCCATGATCTTCTTCATCTTTGCCACGATCAGGCAGACGGCCAGCGTGATGGGAAGGATCAGGCCGTTGAATGCGCCGGCGATGACGAGAAGGGCCGCGGGGTTGCCGAGGATCAGCATGATCAGCGTGGATACAGTGATGAAGCCGATCACGAACCAGTTCTCGTTCTTCGCGATGAAGGGATGGAACGTCTTCATGAAGGAAACGGAGGTGTAGGCCGCTCCGATGATGGACGTGATGGCCGCGCACAGCAGGACCAGGCCGGCGAAGCGGTAGCCGATCTCTCCGGCTCCCTGCCGGAACGCGTCGGCCGCGGGGTTGCCCGCGTCGAGAGTCGCACCCTTCACGACCACGCCGAGGATGGCGAGGAACAACAGGATGCGGACGACCGTCGCGATGGCGATGCCGGTGACGGAGCTCTTGTTGATGTCCTTCAGGCGGTTCTTGCCGGTGATGCCGCCGTCGATCAGGCGGTGGGCGCCGGAGAACGTGATATAGCCGCCGACGGTGCCGCCGAGCAGCGTGATGATGGCGGTGCCGAGCTTCATGTACCCAGTCTCAGGAACGAAGGTGTTCTTGATGGCGGAGCCGATGGGCGGCTTGACGACGCAGATGACGATGAAGATGACGACGATCATGATGCCGCCGAGCACCTTGGTGACGGTGTCCATGGCCTTTTTCGCGTTCTTGACCAGGAAGACCACGATGGCGAGGCCGCCGGCCAGGATATATCCGAGCCAGGTGGGAAGGCCGAGCAGCGTATTGAAGCCCAGCGCGCCGCCGCCGACGTTGCCGATATTGAACACGAGGCCGCCCAGGATGACCATGAAGGCCACGAAGTAGCCGAGGCCGGGAAGGAGCTTGTTCGCCGCGTCCTGGCCGCGCAGGCCGGACACACAGAGCACGCGCCAGATGTTGACCTGGGCGATGACCGCAAGAACGATGGTGGCCAGGATGACGAAGCCGAAGCTCGCCTGATAGTCGCCCGTGAATTTTGCGGTCTGGGTAAGGAAGCCGGGTCCGATCGCGGACGTTCCCATCAGGAACGCGGCGCCAAGGAGCGCGCCTGCTCCGGCAACTTTGGATTTCTTGTTGTTGCTCAAAACTCTCATCCTTTCGTGTATTTCTCTGTCTCTCTTCCTCCGCGGCAGGGGCCGCTTCAAAATTGAATTTATGTTAACACACAGGACGGCGTTTTGCAACAAAAATATGACCGGCTTTCAAATTTTGCCGAAAAATATTCGCAGCCGTGCCATAATTCGGAAATAATTGCATCGTTCCTGCCCTCCGGAAACATATTCATCGCCCCGCGGGCCCAGGGCCGCCGCATGTCCGCGTATTGTACGCAGGGCATTTCCCGTGTATAATGGAGTTATCAAAGAGCAAGATTACGGAACGCAAGGAGGAATCCCCATGCTGACTCCCAGAGAGAACCTGCTGGAATCCCTGAAGCCCGGCGGAAAGCCGGAGTATCTGAACAACTGCTTTACGATGCTGCGCGGCATTCCGGGAGATCCCGTCTTCCGGTACGTCCGGGGGAACCGCATCCGCGGCACGGACTCGTACGACCGCTGGGGGACCCTGATCCTCTTCCCCGAGGACGCGCCCGCCGCGGTCCCCTTCGTCACGGCGGAGAACCAGGTCGTGAAGGACGTCTCCCGCTGGCGGGACTTCGTGAAGGTGCCGGACCTGCGCGCCGCCTGCTCCGACGGCTGGGAGGAAGCCGTCGCCGCCCGCGACGCCGTCGACAGGGAACGCTATCTCACCATGACGGTCATGGGCACGGGCATCTTCGAGCAGCTCCACATGCTGATGACCTTCGAGGACACGCTCATGAACTTTCTCATAGAGCCGGAGGCCATGCACGAGCTGATCGACGCCATCTGCGAATACCGGCTGGAGTACATGAAGCTCATCGTGGAGCATCTGCATCCGGACGTCATCTGCTCCCACGACGACTGGGGGTCCAGGACCTCCCTGTTCTTCTCCGCCGACGTGTGGCGGGAGTTCTTCCGGGAGCCCTACCGACGCCTGTACGACTATCTGCACGGAAACGGGGTCATCGTCATGCACCACGGCGACTCGTACATGGAACCCCTGGCAGCGGACATGGCGGACATCGGCGTGGACATCTGGCAGGGCGTTCTCCCGACGAACGACATCCGCTCGCTGAGCGAGTCCGTCGGGGACCGCATGCTCCTGATGGGCGGCATCGATTCCGTCATCGACCGTCCCGACGCCACGGAGGAGGATATCCGCGCGGAGACGCGGCGCGCCTGCGAGGAGTACGGTCATCTGAAGGGCTTCTGGCCCGGCATGACCTACGGCGGCCCCGGCTCCCTGTATCCACACGTGGAGCCTGTCATTATCGACGAGATCGACCGGTACAACCGCAGGGTGTTCGGAACGTCCTCCCTGTGATCCCCCGGAAACGGAAACTGCGGAGCCGTGAAGGCTCCGCAGTTTCTCTGTTTATTCTTTCTTTTACAGCAGTGTCTCTTCCCATTCCTTCTCGCGGAACCCCACGAGCACGCGGTCACCGGCGATAAGGATCGGCCGCTTTACGAGCATACCGTCGCTCCCGAGCAGAGCCAGCTGCTCGTCCCGGCCCATGTCCCCGAGCCTGTCGCTCAGCTTCATCTGCCGGTACAGCAGTCCGCTCGTGTTGAAGAAGCGCCTCAGCGGGAGGCCGGACCGTTCCTGCCACTTCCCGATCTCAGCGGCGGACGGTCGGTCCACCTTTATGTTCCTTGTATTATATCCGATGCCGTGCTCCCGCAGCCACGTTTCGGCCTTTCCGCAGGTGGAGCATTTCGGATAGCAGATGAATGTGATCATACCGTACCTCCTGTTTGAGACCGCGGGAACGTCATTCCCGACGCGTGAGCATCGCGGCGAACGCGCGCATCACCCGCGCGGTAAAGCCCCATATGGTCCTTCCTTCGTACTCGTAGAAGAGCGCCTCGTGGATGGTCTGCCTCCACGCATAGTCCCTGCCTCCGACGATGCGGTGGAACGGGAAATTCTCCGGCAGCTCGTAGCTCATTGGGAAGGTGTAGACCTCGGGCTCGGTGGTCAGGAAGAAATCCAGAGGCACGCGGAAGACCTCCGCCACCTCCTGCCGGCTGAAGGAACCGGAGTAATCCGACAGGAGCGCGGCGTAGGGCCGCAGGACGACGTCGCCCTCCCTCAGCACATCCGCGGGACCAACGGGTATCAGCTGGTCCGGCCGCAGAAGGAGCTCCTCGCAGGTCTCTCTCATAGCCGTCTGGAGTGGGGTCTCCCCGGGCTCCGTCGCGCCTCCAGGCAGGCAGACGTCTCCCGGCTGCGCGGGGATCTTCCCGGACCGCACCTCGAACAGGATGTCATAGCCGGTGTCCGTCCGGATCATGGGGATGCAGACGGCGCAGTGGAACTTCCTGTCGTCGTCTATGACGGCAGGCTCATGCTCCCGGATCCTGTTCAGGAGGGATTCCCTCTCCGCATCAACAGTTTCCATGCCGTCTCACAGCTCCAGCGTCACGGTGCGGCCCGCGGGCACGTATTCGCGGAGGACGACGCCCGCCGTGCGCAGCATGCGCTTGGAGGCCGCCACGCTGGTCGTGTCCGCATACTTGTCGCACGCATATACGACCTCCCGGATTCCCGACTGGATGATGGCCTTGGCGCACTCGTTGCACGGGAAGAGCGTCACGTAAATGGTCGTGCCGTCCAGGCTTCCGCCGCGGTAGTTGAGGATGGCGTTGAGCTCGCTGTGGGTGGTGTAGAGGTACTTGTTGTCCTCTCCCTCCCGGCTCCAGGTGAACTCGTCGTCGGAGCATCCGATGGGAAACCCGTTGTATCCCATGGAAAGGATCTTGTGTTCCGGACTGACGATGCAGGCCCCGACTTGCGTGTTGGGGTCCTTGGAGCGCAGCGCGGACAGCGTCGCGATGCCCATGAAGTACTCGTCCCAGGAGATGTAGTCTTTTCTCTTGTCCTCAAGCATTGTGATATCCTCCCGCTGTATTACTCACGATCCGGACGGTCCCAGGATGAATTCCATCTGGGACTCCTTGACCTTCATTCCCAGTTTTTCATAGAAGGACCTGGCCTCGTTGCCCTCCCACACGTTCAGCGTGACTTCGTAGCAGCCCATGCGGCGGGCCTCGTCCTTCACGTGTTCGAACAGCGCCTGTCCCACATGCCTTCCGCGCGCGGAGGCGTCGACGCAGAGATCGTCGATGAACAGGGAGCGGAACTGGATCATGTTGTTCGAAAAGGGCTGGCTCTTCACCTGGCAGAACGCGTATCCGATCACGGAATCGTCCCCGTCCACTGCCACGTAGACGGGCCTTTCGTTATCGGCGAAGATGTCCAGCAGCTCCTCCCGCGTATATTTCGTCGTGCCGGGAATGAAGATGTCGGGCCGGATGGCCGCATGGATCTCCAGCACCTGCGACAGCAGTTCCATGACCTTGTCCATATCCTTTTCCTTCGCCCTGCGAATGTCCATGCCGCTCTCCCCTTTCATATCTCCGGCAGTTCTCCCCGCTTGAACAGGGACATCATCTCGTTGGTCAGGCTGTAGTCGGCCGGCTGGAGCTCGAGCTCCTCCGGTGTGACCCAGGCCGCGTACTTCAGCTCCGAATCGTCCCTCCGGATCTCGTCCGGGCCGTCCACCTCGCAGAAGAAGCCCATCAGGATGTCCTGTGCGATGCCCCAAGGCTGGGACTTGTAGTAGCGGATGTTCCTGACCCGGAGTCCGACTTCCTCCATGACCTCGCGGCGCACCGTCTGCTCCACCGTCTCCCCGATCTCCGTGAAGCCTGCAATCAGGGCGTTGGGCGACGGCCCTTCCCGGTATCTTGTGACCAGGAGCCTGCTCCCGTTTCGCACGCCGACGATGACGGCCGGATTCAGCCGCGGATATACCCTGTTCCCGCAGGCGGAGCACGTCATGGCGCGCTCCCGTCCATCGCGGAGCATCGGTTTTCCGCACCGGCCGCAGAACCGGCTGCCGTCGTACCATTCGATCAGATGGAAGGCCGTGAACAGGGCGAATACGTCGCTCTTCGGCTCCAGCCGGGTCATAAACAGCTCACGGAAGCCGTGCAGCCCGTATCCCGCGGGGATCCTTTCCTCTCCGGCGCCGAGGACCGTGTAATATCCCGTCCCGTCGACGGAGAACAGATAGACCGGCTCGTCCGCGGCGAAGGACACCTCGTCCGCGCGCGGGATCTCCGCCGTTCCCCGTTCCCTGTCGATCCTCACGCTCAGTCGGCCGCCGATGAGGAAAATGAAGCGGTCTCCCGCCGCGGGGACCGCCCCGGGATCATATTCGTTGTGAAAAATCTTCGGCGAGATATCCTGTATCATACCGGCTCTCCTTCCGCCGCGTCCTTCGAACGCGGGCGCGACCATTGTATCACAAAACGGCCGTTCCGCCTACCAGTTCTTCCGTTTCTTTCCCGCGATCTGAGGAAGATAGAGGAGCAGGAGAAGCAGGACGACGCCGGGCAGAAGCACGAGGGCGTACAGATACGGCACCGGCACCAGGCGCCAGCAGGCGTCGAGGACGGGATTCTTGGGCCGTTCAGCGAACATGTAGTTCACGCGGTACGGGGAGCCAGTGCGGGCGTAAAAGGCGTTGATGAGCCGGTTGCACGCGTGGGAAAAGGTGTACGCCGCGAAGGTGCTTCCGACGGAGACGGGGATGCACCGCGGATCCTTTTCCGCGAGTCCCAGCGCGAACATCAGCGGCGGCACGGCGGCTTCGGCCGCGTGCGGCGCGTAGAACATCCAGAACTCCGTGTCTCCCGGGGACCAGGCCGTCTCCAGCGGATTGAGGAGGATCGCGCAGAAGGATCCGAACGACCACAGCAGCAGTACGTTGTTCAGCTTCCGGTCCCCCGTCAGCACGGCTGCGGGAAGAAGAAGAGCCGTAAAGGAGCACAGCTCCAGGGGAAGGAAACGCAGAAGATCCCCGCAGGCCAGCGGATACCACACGAGCGCCGGCAGTCCCGCGAAGGAGAGAATGCCGAGGACCGTCCTCCTGACACGGACGGAACGTTTCCTCAGAAAGAGATACAGGAGGAACGCGAAGGCGAAATATATGCCAAGGGAGACCAGATGGCGCTCCCCGAGAAAGCCTTCCATCATAGGCACGTCCTCCTTTCCCGCCGTCTTTTTGCTATATGTTCCATTATCCGGCGAATAGGCTTTTTCGTCAACAGAAAACACGCCGCGGCATGAAGCTGCGGCGTGTCCGTCTGTATGCTGTTTATACGGGCGGGACCAGGCCTTCCGGTTCTTCGCGGACACCTTCCGTGCGGACGGGGTCCCGCCGGTCCAGGGAAATACGGTATCGGACCCGTGCCCCTGACGGTTCTTCATCTCCTGAGGCTGGAGGAGGAGACGGGAAACTCGAAATACGTATCCGGATACGGTTCCTTCTCGAGCGTGAAATGCCACCATTCGCAGTCGATCGGCACAAAGCCGTTCCTGACCATCAGATCCTGGAGCATCATCCGGTTGGCGTGCTGCTCCTCCGTGACGAGCGTGCTGTCCGGATGGGACACCTCACTGAAGAAATCGAAGGGGCTTCCCATGTCCGCCTCCCGGCCCTTCGCCATGTCGAGCAGCGTCAGGTCGACGGTGCTCCCGCGGCTGTGGCTGGAGCGGCTCGCGATGTATCCCCGGCTGAACAGTTCCTGCTTCTCCAGGTCCGGATAGAAGAAGGGCTTCATCCGCAGGTCCAGATCCTCGATGCCCCAGAGCACGAAATTGCGCACGGCGGCGGCCGGCCGGTAGGCGTCGAAGATCTTCAGACGGTATCCCATGACCGCCGCCTGGTTTGCCACCGCCTTCAGGGCGCGCGCCGCCTCGATGGTGATCAGCGCGCACGGCTCCTCGTATCCGTCAATCCGGTCTCCCACGAAATTGTAGGTGGAATAGTAGCGGATCTCCTGCACGACCCCCGGAACGTGGTCGGCCAGGACCACGAACCCGGAACTGTCCAGCGCGGCCCGCTTTTCGAAATCTGTCGACATCCTACCCCTCCGTTTCCTCTTCCTCCCGGACGAACGCCCGGATGATCTCCGCGATCTTTTCGCTGTGAACAATATACGACCCGTGGTCCTCCCCGTCAAGGATGCGGAGCTCCGCCCCGGGGATCGTCTCGGCGATATGCCGGGTCTCCTTCTCGCGGATCATGTCCCGGCTCCCCGCGAGTACCAGGGTCCGCGCCGTGATCCTCCGCAGCGTCCCGTCTGAGATATGCGGCTCGCGGATCATCAGCCGGATGAGAGGATCTTTCCTTACAAGATACGTCAGGCGGAACAGGAGCCTGATCCGCCGCGACACGCCGCGCGGAGTCACGTTGGCGCCGCTCACGATCAGCGTGGAGATCCGGCTGCACCGGGCGGCCGCGAGCAGGCCGACGATCCCGCCGTCGCTGAATCCGTAAAAGACGGCGTCGCGCAGATCCAGCGCCTCCATCAGCGCGATCACGTCCTCCGCCATGTCCTCATAGTGGAACTCGGATACGGGAGCGCTCCCGCCGTGGCCCCGGCTGTCCGGGCAGACGCAGTCGAAGTCCTCTTTCAGAACGCCGACGGCCTCGTCGAAGATGGTGTGGTCCTCCCCGTTGCCGTGGACCATGACGAGGGGTCTTCCCGCTCCGGTCCGTTCCACCATAAGATCCGTTCCGTTCACGTGAACGGTCATAGTCCCGCCTCCCCGCTTTCTCCTTCCCGTCACGAAAAGCCGAAAAACCGCATGACGTCCCTGGTCGCAAGGCTCATGTGGTTCGGATTCTGGAACCGGTGATCCGCCTTTTCCACCGGGATGAATTCGATCAGATTGTCGTCCGCAAACTGCCGGACGGCTTCGAACGGGACGACCTCGTCAGCGGTCCCGTGAAGGATCAGGAGCTTTTCGGATTCCTCCAGAAAGTCCCTTTTCCTCAGGTCGGCCTCCTTCAGCTCGCCGAGGAACGCGGCCGATACGGTGATCTTCCGGTCGAAGCCCGTCTGCACGTCCTTCCCTTTTTCGAGCTTCTCCGCGTCGCCGTCCCTCATGATGGCCTTCGTCAGCACGTCGTACATGTCGACCGCCGGGCACCGCAGGGCGATCTTCACGAACGGATCGCCGTGCTCGGAGATGTACTTCAGCACGAGATACCCGCCGAAGCTGGTCGCATAGCAGTACAGTTCCTCCGCTCCGAACCGATCCGGCGCGTCGCGGATCACCGAATCGAGATAGGTCATGCAGTCAGCCATCGACGGCTTTTTCTTCACGTCGTCTCCGTGCGCCGGCCAGTTGAAAACGATGACGGCGGCGTCCTTCCTTTTCGACAGAAGCTTCTCGGCAAATCCCGCGCAGGCGTTGTTGTCCCTGTGGCCGGCAAACCCCGTGCAGAACACGACCGCCTTCTCCGCCTTCGGCCTGTCACCGTAATAGACCTTGCAGCGGATGTTGTTCCCGTTTTCGTTGATCTCATAGTATCTGGAATGCATATCCCTCTGTCCTTCCGTGTGGTAAAGTTCCCTGTGCGTGCCGCCGCTCCTTCCGTCATCCCCAGACCGGCAGCAGTGCCTGCACGGCAACGGCGGTGAGCAGCGCGGCTGCAGTCATGACGGCGAATTCCTTCGGCTTTCTCCTGAACACGATGAGCGCGAGCGCGAGCACGATCAGCTCCGGCACGTGGGCGATGCGGATCCCCTGCAGCAGCAGGACAGTCTGCGACAGGATCGCTCCGACGATGAGGCCGGAGAGGATGACCGCCGGCCAGCCTCTCCCCTTCGCGTACCAGCAGAAGAAGGCCGGTAGCGGCGAGATCACCGTGATCCCGAACCATATCGCCGCGTAGGTGCGCGGGAAGAATCCCGCCGCCAGCGCGCTGTAGAGATAGTAGCATCCGACCATCCCCAGGAAGAACACGAACACGTTCAGGGCCGCCCTTTTCGGGGTGCGGCTGTACGCGGCGATGCAGGCAGCGAGAAAGATCCAGACGGCAAAGCGCCCGAGGAAGTTCGTGATATCCAGCCGCTGCAGAATGGCAGGCAGTTCGTTTGCTGCCGTCCCGTCGAGGATCTTCGATATGAGGCCGAGCGCGGCTCCGCAGAGGAAAATGACGATCGGCCAGAGGAATCTGTATGTTTTCCGGGCGGACATGTCCGCCGTTCTGACTTTTTCAAGCATAGATGGGTCTCCATTATGCCCGGCGCCGTCCGCCGGGAGCCGGGCTTATCACCATAGGAAAGGGATGAGCCGGTATCTCACTCTGTTTCTGTATTCCGCGTAGCCTTCAAGTTCTCTCACGAGCACCCTCTCCTCGTTCCGTATCCTCTTCACGATGATGGGGATATAGCCCAGAAGGATAATGAATGACACCGGGGAGCCGAGGACGGGCCCCATGGAAAGGAACAGCACCAGCGTCGCCGTGTACATTGGATGCCGAATGACGCCGTACAGGCCGGTATCCACGACTTTCTGGCCGTCGCGCACCTCCACCGTCCGGGAGAGGTATTCGTTCTCCCTGAGCACTTCCGCATACATCAGATAGGCGGCCAGAAACAGCACGGACGCCGTCCGCACCAGCCATCCGGGAACGGTGAGCCATCCGAAGCGGTGATTCAGTCCGGCGGCGATGAACGCCGCGGCGAACATGAGCCCGCTCAGGGCCACGACCGTCTTCTGCTCGTCTTCCCTCTCCCTCGCGTTCAGCCGCTTCCTCAGCAGTTCCGGCTTCCGGACCATCATCACGAGACCGGCGAGGAACATGGGAAGAAACAGGAGCGCGATCAGCAGCCAGCCGCCGCGGTAGCGCAGGGTCCCGGCGGGAAGGAACAGCAGGAGCGCCGTCAGAACGAGTCCCGCCAGGAACTTCCCCATCGCCTGGACAAACAGCTGTTTCGTCACGGCTCCGCCTCCGTTCTCGCTTTCCGTTGCTCTCACAGTTCTCTTTTCAGAAGGACGATCCGGTCCGTGATGTCCGCCGCGGTGAATCCGTGCCTCAGGAAAAGTTCCCGGGCGGGATTGTCCGCGGCCATGTCATCGTACAGGACGTCCGCGCCGTTTTCCCTGGCCGCCCGGCACAGGAGCTCCAGTCCCTGTCCGCCGTATCCGTTTCCGCGGCATGGCGCGTATACGATCACGTCGGCCATATACCTTCCTGTGCCGCCGTCACGGTGATATGCGATCTCTCCGAGCGGTCTTCCCATGCCGTCCTTCAGATAGCGGTAGTATCTGACCCGCTCGTCCGCCTCCCGGACCCAACAGTCGTACCAGCCGTTCCAGTCTTCCTCAGGGAACGGGATCGTCCCGCCCCAGGCGTGATTGTATGACATCGTTTCCGGGTCCGACATCATCATCCGGCGGAACCAGAGTTCGTCCCGTTTCGGGACATGCGCCGTGACCGTCCTGCGCGCTTCCGTCCAGTCCTCCTTTGTGAGGATCCTCACCTGTTCCTCACGCGTGGTGCCCATCTCCGGCACGGGCTGATGCGCCGCGGTCCGGACGAACCGGAAGCCCAGTTTCTCCTGGACCCGCCTGGATTTGCCGTTCCCGGTATAGTGCCCGCACCATATCCGGTCCAGACCGAGATCCTCGAACGCGTGGCGGAGCATCTCCCTAGTCGCCTCGGGAATGAGGCCCCGGCCCCAGTAAGGGACGCCCAGCCAGTATCCAAGTTCCGCCTCGCCCTCTCCGGTCACCAGATCGGTGTGGAAATGCAGGCCGGTGCTTCCCACGGGAAGCCCCGTCTCCTTCAGGACGACGGCGTACGTTTCCGGCGCGGAAAGGATGTCCCGGATCACCTGCCGGGTGTTCTCCACGTCCGTATGGACCGGCCATCCGGCGGCCGGGCCTACGGCCGGGTCCTTCGCATATCTGTAGCACTCTTCCGCGTCGTCCTCCGTCCACGGGCGGAGGATCAGGCGCTCTGTCTGCAATATCATGGTCTAAAATCCTCACTGCTGCTTTTCTTCATCCTCCGGGGACCAGGATGGCTGCAGATCCTCGATGCACAGCTCGCCGTCGGTCCTCGCAGCGATCTGGTACTGGTCCTCGTAGACGATCTCGCCGGGCGTGTTCGTGTAGACCAGATAGTACGGATGATCGTACTTCTCCAGCAGCCACATCGCCGGCCGGATCATCTTCAGCATCTCCTCGGAGTTCTCCGTCTTGAACCAGCAGACCACCGGCTCCTGATTCCGGCAGGGAGGCGGCCACGGGAGTTTTTCCGCGAACCATCCGTCGATCTCGCGGAACAGGTCCGCGTCCTCCTCTTCCATGACGTCCTGCTGGATCAGCTGCCAGCACATGCTGAATATGCCCTTGGCGAACATCGTGTTGCGCGCCAGTTCCTTACCCTGGATCCTCACGTATCTGAACCGCGGCATATACATCTACGGTCCCTCCGTTTCCTGTTCTGCCGGACTTCCGGACACCGGCCGTGAAGTTCACTGGCCCGCCGGATGCCCGGATCGGTATCATTGATTTCTCCCGGAATACCCATAGAGAGCAGCGGCTTCATGTATACAGCAGCTTTTCTTCCCTCCATGGCATGCTTCAGCTCATCCAGGACCCGTTGTATCTCTTCTGCCCTATGCTCATCACGATGATGCCTGCGGCGAGCCCGATGACCAGGGGCGCCCACCACAGAGAGGACTCCAGGAGATTGAGAAAACCCGTCACGCAGAGCCCCGCTCCGATCAGGATCAGTCCGATCCCCATCAGGCGGACATACGCGGGGATATCCTCCTGCTTCACGTGCCGGTAGTGATAGTCATGGAGAAGCGATATTTTCCGTTTCAGCCAGATGAGCAGTCCGAGGACGATGCACAGAAGGCCGACGGCCAGTTCGATGATGAACCCGAAGATCATAGGTATCTCCTCCGCATATCCTGACAGTTGTTATTCCATGTCCTTGAGCAGTTCCGCCACCAGCCCCGCGCCTTTCACCAGGTCCTCCGCGCAGGTGTATTCCGCTGTGGAGTGGACGGCCCTCATGCCGCAGGAGAGGACGATGCCAGTGAGGCCGTGCAGGAGCAGGATGTTGTTGTCGCTGCCTCCCAGCGTCACGGTCGTATCCCCGGGCAGGCCGAGCCTCCCGCACGCTCTGAGGAAGCGTCTGACGACGGGGTGCTCTTCCGGGATGCGGTAGGCGGTCAGATGCGGATCCGTGAGAAACTCCACCTCTGCGTCTCCCGCATGCTCCATGAAGGTCCCGCGGATCTGCTCGATGACCGCCAGCGCCTTTTCGTGATCGAGGCTCCTTACCTCGCCCGTGACCGTGCACCTCTCCGGAACGATGTTGTTGGCTTCTCCGCCTCTGACCGTTCCGACATTCATCGTCGTGTCATCGCCGATCCAGCCGGGAGCCAGGGAGGCGACCGCCCGGGCCGCCGCGGAAATGGCGCTCACGCCGGTCTCCGGAGCGAACCCCGCGTGGGCCGCCTTTCCCGTGATCCGGGCCTCCCAGCCGATCATCGTCGGCGCGGCAAGAGCCGCGGATCCGACCGGTCCGGACAGGTCGAGGACGTAAGCCTCCTTCGAGCGGAATCTCCGGTTTTCGTAATCATAGGCCTTGGCGCCCTTGCCGAAGACCTCCTCAGCCGCCATCAGCACGACTTCCACAGGGCGGTGAGGGATCCCCTCCTCCCGAAGATGCCGGACGCCTTCCAGGATCTCTGTCACCCCGCACAGATCGTCCCCTCCGAGGACCGTGTCCCCCGAGGACATGATCATGCCGTCGTCATGAAGAACCGCGCGTTTCCCGCGCGACGGCTCCACCGTGTCCGTGTGCCCGCAGAAGAGGATCGGCTCCGCGTCTCTTTCTCCTTCCAGGTAGGCGCAGATATTGCCCGCGCTGCCTCCGATCTTCGCTGCGGCGCCGTCCTCCGTTACCATGAACCCGATCTCCCGGAGTTTCCTCTTGAGCACGTCCGTGATCTCCCGCTCGCCGTAGCTGGGCGAATCGACGGAGACCAGTTCGCAGAATTCCCTTACGACCCTTTCCCTGTCTATCATCGGTATGTTTCCTTTCCGGTCTTTTCAGCGGCGGGATCCTCCCGCCCGGCAGCGGCCCCGTTCAGAGGAACAGGCCGTCCCATTTCGTCTTCAGTTCGTCGATATACTCTTTCACATAAACGGGATCGGAAAACTCCCGCATGACGTAGTCTTCCGAGCGCGTCAGCGTCCCGTCGTCCGCACGCTCCAGCACGGAGCGGCAGAAGCTGTCCAGTTCGCGCCGGTATGCGGCGGCCTCCTGCGGAGAAAAGAGGTGCTTCTTCGCCGCCTTTTCCGCCATACGGAAGCTGCAGGACAGAAGAAAGAGCACGGTGACGTCGTCCAGCTGTTTTGCTTTCAGCGGATAGTACAGGCAGGCGTCCCATTCATCTCCGCGGCTGTCTCGGGCGATCATATCCGATACGGCCGAGCAGAGGCGAAGCGCTTCCCTGCCTTCCGGCTTCGATTCCAGAAGCCGTGATATGAGTTCTCCGGTCCACTGCTCTTCCGTTTCCCGGGACACATGAAAACTGTCATATTCCGGACCCGCGCCGTCACGGTCCATATGGAACCGGTTCCCGTGATACTGAAAGAACAGTTCTTTCGCCCGTTCCATGCGGTCGTCCCCGCGATGCAGATCCGTCATGTTACTCTCCGTCGGATGCGTTTCCGCCGTCTTCACCGTCATCATCGTCGCCGTGTCCGGTCACGAGGCCGAGACACAGGCCGGCGCAGAGTCCAAGCGGAAGCCACAGCCCGATATTGTGCGTTGCGGCTCCGACGGCAGTGCCGACCGCGAGACCGATACACATACCGAGCACCATGCCCGAGGCGCCGTTCTTTTTCGAGTTCCTTCCGTTCCTGTCATCCATGCTGTCACCTCATTCAGTCTGCCGCGTGTAGAGCGACGATCGTCCGGAGTTCCTTTTCTATTCTTCGCAGGGGCTCGTTAATCGCAGCCCGGGTTTCCTGGTCGCCGTCCCAGAGGACGACATCCGAGAGGCCTCCTCTCGCCGGAAACAGTCCGCGAAAGGCCCTTCTGATGATCTCCTCGGCCTCTCCCGCGTCTTCCGGCGCTTCAAGGCTTCTGACGGTGTCGCAGGCATATCTCGTCTGATAATAAAGGCCGCTGTCATTCAGGCTGACCAGATAATCTCTCAGTTCCGTGAAGAGCTCTGCCGCTTTCTTCATATCCGTTCCGCTCATC
The DNA here is from genome assembly GCA_017540565.1 of Oscillospiraceae bacterium. Taxonomy (GTDB): domain Bacteria; phylum Bacillota; class Clostridia; order Oscillospirales; family Oscillospiraceae; genus Alloscillospira. Next base: position 26,061 of record JAFYAU010000032.1, on the reverse strand, counting down.
ATGCGGCGCACACCTCCCGTCATCCGTACGTTCCAGTCGAAACGAGCGTTTCCCGAAAACCGGGAATCACAGATCCAGCTGGAGAACGATCTCCTCCCCGTTCATCTCACCCGTTTCCCGGAAGCCGGCCATGCGGTACAGAGCCAGCGCTTTTGCATTCGTCTGTTTGGTCGACAGGCGGATATTGTTCGCCCCGTGATCCCTGAAATACCGGATGATCTCCTGCAGCGCCACCGCTCCGTATCCCTTCCAGTGGTATTCTTCTCCGATCATAAATCTCCACAGCCAGTATCTGTCGTCGGGATCTTCATACTCCTCGTCGAAGGCGAACATGGCCAACCCTATGTTCAATAAGGAATATATCGACAACAAGGTATTTGTTAATCCAAAATGCCTCTTAACGAATTCTCATAGCTTTCTGTAATCAAAGTAATCTTTTCTCCATAAGAATTGTAACCATTTATGATCTGGTGATTGTCTTGCTTCAGTTGTTCAACTGTATAATAAGAATCATTGATCCTTCTTTCAATGTCAGAGGCGTGTGATTTAATTTCTCCAAAATGCGAGTCTATATATTCATCTGACATAGCAAGACAGAGAAATCTTATCGACTGAAGATACTGCTCATCAAAACTATTTCTCCAATCAAAGGGTATATAACAACCTTCAACAATAAGGTTCTGCTTATTCTCGATAGCAGTCTTTATTATTTCTCGTACTATTGGCCAAAGATATACTGTAAGTTCATCATCATCTTCTGGCGTAAGATCAGTAATGCCGCTGCGAATAAGCCCCATCTTCAAATGATCAATTGAAAAACAGGGATATTTATATTTCTCAAGCATCCGTTGTGCCAGAACAGTTTTCCCGACATGGGATGCGCCCGTAATTATAATTACCATCTTTACCTCGTCAAATCGTGATTTACCAATCCTATTTTGGTCGTTTCAGATACATTGCATCCTTCGGCTCATACGGCCCCGTAATGAAGTCCTTCTTTTGGTGGTACAAGCAGCATACTGTCTCAATATGGTTCGTCCAGGGGAACATGTCAACGGGACGGATCCTCCGCACACGGTATCCTTTCTCTGCGAAAAACCTGAGATCTCTTGCCTGAGTTTCCGGATTGCATGAAATATAGACCACTTTCTCGGGCTGCAACACGGCAACACTGTCAATGAAAGTTTTGCTGCTTCCGGCTCTGGGCGGATCCATGAATACAACATCCGCTTTCATCCCGTCCTCTGCCATTGCTCTCATGAACTCGCCGGCATCTCCGGAATAAAACCTGGCATTGGTGATTCCGTTGTTTCTGGCATTGGAAATAGCATCCTTTACAGCGCTGCGGTTCAGTTCAACGCCGATCACCTGCCCCGCCCCGGAAGCAGCCGCAAGCCCGATCGTACCTATACCGCAGTAGGCGTCGACCACCGTGCTGCCACCGTCGAGCTCCGCCCAGGAAATGGCAGTGCGGTACAGGATCTCTGTCTGCACCGGGTTGATCTGGTAAAAGGATCCTGGAGAGATCCTGAACGTCAGTCCGCAGAGCTCATCTTCGATCCAGCCTCTGCCGTACAGGACCGTTTCGCGGTCTCCGAGGACAAGGTTCGTATCTTTCGGATTTACATTCAGCACAAGAGTGGTGATCTCCGGATGACGCGAAAGCAGTTCGCTGACAAAAGGCTTCTTCGTCGGAAACCGGTCCGTCGTCGCTACGAGGACGACCATGACCTCTCCCGTGGAAAACCCGCGGCGCACGAGAACGTGCCGGAGAAAACCCGTCCCGTTTCTCTCGTCGTATACGGTGATCCTGTAGGCCCGGAGCATGCCCCGGATGTCCGTAATGATAGCATCCGCCGTTTCGTCCTCGATCATACAGTCGTCCACAGGTACGATCCTGTGCGTACCAGACTGATACACGCCGGATACGATCGTGCCGTCGCGCCTGCGTCCGAACGCCGCCTGCACCTTGTTCCGGTAATGGTACGGATCGTCCATCCCGACGATCGGTTCCACGTGACCGAATTCTCCCAGCAGTTTCACGGCCAGATGCTGCTTCCACCGCAGCTGCCTGTCGTAGGTCATGTTCTGCAGCTGGCATCCGCCGCATTTGGACGCGTGAGGGCACGCGTCGGGGTTCGTTTTCCTGTTTGACGTCGTCGACATCGGCCTATCTCCCTCCGCTCCGCGAATCCCTCTGTTCCAGCCAGGCATCCGCCTTTCTCAGGACATCCCTGTCGCTCTCGTGCGTCAGCTCCGCAAGCGCGCGGTCCAGCGGAAGCCACAGGATCCCGGCGACCTCCTCCGGCTGGGCCCTGACAGTTTTCTCTTTCGCCTCGGCAAGGAAAAAGACTACCAGTTTGATGCATCCGGGATAAGGCGAATAGGAGATCGTCTCGCGGAATCCGCGGCAGAACGCCACACGGAGATCCGTTTCCTCACGGATCTCTCGGACAGCCGTCTCATGTTCCGTTTCTTTTCCCTCAACATGTCCCTTGCACAGAGAGGAATGTCCCTTGACCATATGCTCTATCAGGTACTCTCTTCCATCATCCCCGTCATGCCAGATGACGGCGCCGCAGCTCTTTTCCCGGATCATGTCCTCATCCTCCCGTATGCCTTTGAGATTATTATACCTGTTTGTTCCCGGATATGCAAAACCCGCCGGGCGCGTTCCGGCGCTCCCGGCGGGAAATCTTGGATTATGCCAGCGTCTCGAAGGCAGCTGTCCCTCTGCGGTCGATCCAGCGCTGGAGCAGCAGGAACACCGCTCCGAGCACGACCGTTATGACCAGCAGCGCCACCCGCACACCGGCAAGGCTTCCCAGCAGCCAGCCGCCGAAGAGAATGGCCGCGGAAAGGATAAACTCTACCATCATTACAAGGAATATGGAGAGATTCTGCTTGACGGGAGTCGCCTCGTTCGTCCAGTTCAGGTTGGGCCTCTTGAGGTCCAGCATGAGGCCGGTCGCTGCGATCACGCAGTTGAAACAGAGGGCGGCGAGCACGACCAGCACGACTGACAGAGCGTCGGCGCCGGCCACGATGCTGCAAACGACGGAGAATATCGTTCCCGGAATCATGTTGAACAGTACGTGCAGTTTTTCCTTCGCATGCAGGATCTGCCTGGTGGAGACGGGCATCGAACGGATCAGCCACAGCCCCTTCCCCTCCAGAGATACGGAGGGGGCCGTGATCATATCAAGGCCGGTGAACATGCAGACGACCGCCAGCACCACGACCGGCGCCAGTCCGTCCGCTCCCGGGACCAGTTCTCCGATGTTGTCGGCGACCATCCTCACCACGTCCGCCTTGATCACCGCCGCAACAGCTGCGGCAATGAGGAATACCAGGCCGAGACCGCAGTTGAGCAGATAGATCGATGTTCCGGTAAAGCGCTTCCACTCCCTTCCCAGCAGGGCCGCATTGATACCGGCCGCTTTCAGGGGCTTTTCACGGTATACCGCAGCCTTCGCCTGCTTACCGCCGAGAGACAGTCGGAGGAAGCTTCTGGACATGATCAGGCACAGGAGAATGAACAGGACCGCCGTAACGACGACGACCATCACCATGCTGAGGACGTCGCCGGTAGCCGCCAGGCCCAGCCTGTACAGCGGGTATCCCCATGTCTTCATGACGGACGCCACCGCGTCGCTGTTCCGGACGATGGAGTTCAGGACGGAATTGAGTTTGAAGTATACGACGTAGTAAACGGCAAGGAAGACCAGCGTTGCGGCCACCGTCGCCGCGTTCTTGCTCCTGACATGGCTTGCCACCAGAGCGACGACCCAGCCGAGCAGGCAGGTCAGCACAGTGACGAGGAGAGGCAGGATGAACAGCATCAGGATCGGGAACACGATGCCCGTACCGCTCCCGGCCGCCACGATGTACCGGACGGTCGTCGGCACCCAGATGATCCCCGTGAACAGTAAGCTCATCGCGTACACGCTGACCATTCTGGATGTGATGATGGCGGTCGGTGCGACCGGCATCGAGAGAAGAAGTTCCGTATCCTTTGACTTGTACAGAGCGTTATAGGTGTTGAAAACGCTGCCGACGACGCCGATGAACAGGGCCATGAGCCCCATCATTGCGAAATACAGCCAGCCCCTGCCCTGAGCAACGAGCGGCACGCACATAAGATCGGCGTATCCGTAAAACGCAGTCGCGATGGACAGGAAAAGAAAGGCGAACAGGATCAGGAAACCGATCGTTCCCCCGCGGGAGCGCATCTTCCCCGTCTTCCTGCTGCGGAACAGCCCCTGGCCCATCTCAAGGAACTGTTTCTTCAGAAGGACTTTCAGCATGGCCTTACTCCTCCAGTTCGAGGAACACGGATTCCAGCGACTCGTCTCCCTTGACCTCTTCCATGGTACCCGCACGGATCAGGCGTCCGCTCTTGATGATGGCCACCTTGTCGCAGAGCTTCTCGGCGACTTCAAGGACATGCGTTGAAAAGAAGATGGCCCCGCCGCCGTCGCACACCTCGCGCATCATCTGCTTGAGGGTATGCGAGGCCTTCGGGTCGAGCCCGACGAACGGCTCGTCCATAAGGATCAGCTTCGGGTCGTGCATCCAGGCGGAGATCACCGCGAGCTTCTGCTTCATGCCGTGGGAATAGCTGCCGATCGGCTGAGCCAGATTCTCCTTGATTTCGAATATGTCCGCCAGCTTTCCGATCTTTTCCGTCCGTGCGTCCGCGGGCACGCGGTAGATGTCTGCCACGAAGTTCAGGAAGCGTATGCCCGTCATGAACTCGTAGATATCCGGGTTGTCCGGAATATAGGCCATGTCCCTCTTGCACTCCATCGGCTGAGTCCTGATGGAGCGTCCGTTGATCAGGATCTCCCCCTCGTCGAAAGGCAGGATCCCGGCCACGCTCTTGAGCGTCGTTGTCTTTCCGGCGCCGTTGTGCCCGATGAAGCCGTAGATCTCTCCCGGCCGGATGTGAAGCGTCAGATCGTCCACCGCACGGGTGTTTCCGTAAACTTTTGTCAGTCCGTTGATCTCAAGCATTGTTATCATCCTTTCATGAAGACGTGGCGCATGTCACTGCAGCCGTCGAAGTGCTCATCATGATCATCATGCAGACCTGCATCTGGATCTCAATGGCCGTCTGCACCGCCACGGCCGTGGACACGGCGGAGCCCCCGAGCTCGGGATCGGCGGAGCAGATGGCAAGAAGTCCGGCAAACATGCGGCGCTGCTGCGTTCCCGCGGAGATGTTCCCGAAGCCTTTCTTCTGCTTCAGGTATTCGTCGGCCTCGGCGATATCCTGCGCCATATCAGGCGCGGACACGCCGGTAAGGGCGGCCGCCCCCAGGATGACGGATTCCCTGTCCGTGCCGATCCTGTGCCCGATGCGCTTCAGTTCTCCGGCCAGGTCAGCGGCGCGGAGGCATTTCTCCTCCGGCTCCTCGTCGGACAGCGCCAGCACGTGGCTGAGCGTCTGACGGACGTTGCCGCTTTTGAAATGGTTCCTCAGGATGGAAAAGCAGGCTTCGGTATCGTCCGTAAGCTTCTGAGGGCTCTTTCCTGAAGCAGAAAGCAGGGCGGCGAACGGAAGATCCTCTTCGCCGGTGAGCCACGGGTGTTCATTCTTCATGTCCATGTACAGAGCGCGCATGCGGTCCACCGTCTCCGAGGCCGTCTGCTCTGCGCTGTGGTCCTGCACGGTCATCGCCGCGAGGATCCGGTAGATCTTCGACGCGTGTCTGATCTTCGGCGTGTGCCGGATCAGGTCCTCGATCTCCTGCACGCAGCGGATGTAATGTTCCGGCGTTCCGGAGGCCGCCATTTTGCACATGAGCGGCACGCGGATCATTCCTCTGTATTCGGACAGCGCGCCGGTATTGTCCTTCAGGATCTTCGCGCACTCGTCGATCACTCCGCGGTCGGCGCGCATTCCCCTGCATGTCAGGATGGAGGCGCCGGCCAGGACCATCCTGTCCGGTTCCAGATGCACGCTCTGCTTCAAAACTTCCCTGTTATCCGCCAGCCTGTCTGCAAGGGCGGTAATCCTTCCGTTCACTCTCTCACCCTCCTTCGTTTCGGAACGGCTGTACTTTTGTCTGTCATTCTACTCTCACCGCTTCCGGAAATACAGTCCCTTTTTGCGGTATATTATCGCGTATTCCGCAGAATGAGCAAAAAAGAAAAGCCCCGCCGGAACGGCGGAGCTTCGGGCTTTATGTTGATCAGACGGCGCGGGTAACCTTACCGCTGCGGAGGCAACGCGTACAAACATAAACGTGACGCGGCGTACCGTCAACGATAGCCTTCACGCGCTTGACGTTGGGTTTCCATGCCCTGTTGGAACGTCTGTGGGAGTGGCTGACCTTGATCCCGAACGTAACGCCCTTATCGCAAAACTCACATTTAGCCATCTGCTGCACCTCCTTGACAGAAACTCTGTAAAACAGCGTGTGTTATTTTAACAGACGCACAATCAGAATGCAAGAGTTTTTTGCAAAAACTTTTTCATGTTTTTTCAGCCCCGTGCCGGGACGCGGACGCGTGCGGAAAATGCCTCCGCTCTTGCAATTGCCGCTGTATTTGTGTACAATTTACACATATTGAACAGCCCCATTTTTGCCTGTTGGAGGGTACGCCATGGAACAGAAATTCACATACAAGCTCGAGGATCTCGCGAAGGAGCTCAACTACAAGGTGCTCTACGAATCCAGCGACTATCACGAGAAGCTGCTCGACACGCCCGAGGTGCACCGTCCCGGCCTTCAGCTCGACGGGTTCTTCACGTATTTCGATCCGAACAACATCCAGATCATCGGCGGCATGGAGCTCGCGTTCCTCGAACCCTATTCCTCCCAGGTCCGCCTGCTGAAATACAACGATCTTCTCTCCAAGGGGATCCCTGCGATCATCGTTACCAAGGGCCGCGATCCCGGTCCGGAGCTGCTGGAAAGCGCCCGCATCAACGACGTCACCGTCCTGAGCGCGGAAGACGGCACGTCCATGACGATGACGAACGTGCTCCGCGTTCTCGGCCTCGGCATGGCCCAGCGCATCACCCGCCACGGCGTGCTGATGGAGGTATACGGCATCGGCGTGCTGATCCTCGGCGACAGCGGCATAGGCAAGAGCGAGACCGCCATCGAGCTGATCAAGCGCGGCCACCGTCTGGTCGCCGACGACGCGGTGGAGATACGCCGTTCGGATATCGACAAGCTCGTGGGGACCGCTCCGGAGCTGATCCGCTACTACGTGGAGGTCAGGGGCATCGGCATCATCGACGTGCGCCGCACGTTCGGCGTCGGCTCCGTCAAGCCCTTCCAGGATATCGCGCTGGTGGTCCATCTCGAGCAGTGGCGGGAGGGCGAAGTTTACGACCGTCTCGGACTCAACGAGATGTACGAGGAGATCCTCGGCGTGAAGCTGCACAGCTACACCGTCCCCGTGCGTCCCGGCCGAAGCCTCTCCGTCATCATCGAAGTCGCGGCCATGGAATTCAGGCAGAAGATCATGGGTTTCAACGCGGCGAAGGAGTTCACCGACCAGATCAACCGCCAGATCGCGCAGAATTCGGGCAAATGACGGACAGGATCGCCGCAGCGGAACGAACGATCCGCGAACGATGGCCGGACGTCAGGCTGCTGACGGACGAGCCCATGAGCCGGCATACCAGTTTCCGCATCGGAGGCCCGGCTCCCCTTCTCATCATCCCCTCCGGTCCGGAGTCGCTGGAGAGCGTGTGCCGTCTGATGGACGGGCTTGAGCTCCGTCCTCTTCTCATCGGGAACGGCTCCGATCTTCTCGTCGAGGACCGTCCTCTTTCCTTTCCGGTCATCCAGACGCACAGCGGGAACGAGGCCGCCCGGCTTCTCCCCGGAGGCCGGATCGAAGCGGGGTGCGGCATCACCCTGGCAAGGCTCGCCTGCTTTGCCAGAGACTGCGGCCTTACCGGCCTGGAATTCGCCCACGGGATCCCCGGTACGCTGGGAGGCGCCCTGTTCATGAACGCCGGCGCCTACGGGGGCGAAATGATCCAGGTCACGGAACAGACCTCCGTATACGCGGACGGTTCCGTATTTACGTTATCCGGCGACGAGCACGGTTTCGGATACAGGAAGAGCCGGTTTTCGGAACAGGGCGGCGTCGCCCTCTCCTCCGTGCTCCGTCTCTCCCCCGGCGATCCCGAGGCCATCGGGTCAACGATGGAGGAACTCGCTTCCAGGCGACGTGCCAGCCAGCCGCTGGAATATCCCAGCGCCGGAAGCACGTTCAAGCGCCCCGCCGGCGCCTACGCGGCCGCCCTGATCGATCAGTGCGGACTCAAGGGCTGGTCATGCGGCGGAGCACGCGTTTCGGAGAAACACGCCGGTTTCGTCATCAGCGACGGCACGGCGGGCTTTGACGACGTGATGGCCGTCATGGATCATGTACGGGAGGTCGTCCTGCGGGAAACGGGATTCTCCCTGGAACCCGAGGTGCGGATCATCCGCGCCTCCGGCCCTGCACCGGTCTGATCCCGGTCGGCACAAACTTTCATTGAAGGGAGGCAGAACGAATGGAATTTGTTGTTGTCACGGGCCTGTCCGGCGGAGGCAAGAGCCGCGCCGTCAACGTCCTCGAAGATTTTGAATTCTACTGCGTGGATAACATGCCGGTATCCATGATGCCGAAGTTTGCCGAGCTCTGCCTCGCCGCAGGCAGCAAATACAAGCGCGTTGCCGTTGTCACCGACGTGCGCGCCATCACGGATTTCGACGAGCTGTTCCGCGCATTCGACGAGATCGAGGCCATGGGATGCCGCTGCTTCGTCCTTTTTATGGAGGCGCAGACGGAGACGATCATCCGCCGGTACAAGGAGACGCGCCGGCCCCATCCTCTGGACACGGAATTCCGTGATCTGTCGGCCGCGGTCCTTGAGGAACAGAAGCTGATGCAGCCGCTCCGCAACCGCGCCGACATGATCATTGACACCACCGGACTCACGGTAGGCATGCTCCGCCAGAAGCTGTACAACGCCTTCATGAAAGAAGCCTCCTGGATGCCCCTGACGGTCACCGTCAGTTCCTTCGGCTTCAAGTACGGGCTCCCCATCGACGCGGACACGGTACTGGACGTCCGTTTTCTTCCCAATCCCTACTATGTCCCGGAGCTCAGAGAGAGGACCGGCATGGACCAGGACGTCTATGATTACGTCTTCAGCCATCCGGACTCGCAGGAATACATGACGCGTCTCGTGGACCTTTTCCGTTTCCTGCTGCCCCGCTACATCACCGAGGGAAAGACCTCGTTCGTCGTCGCCGTCGGATGCACGGGAGGCCATCACCGATCCGTGGCGGTCGCCAGGAAGCTCGCCGAGGACATCCGATCCATGGGCTATCCCGTGGAGCTGTACCACCGCGACATCAAATGAACGCGCCCGCGGCCATGTGCCGCGGGTTTTTGAAAGGAGGTCCGCATGCCGTGACCTTTTCCGCAAAAGTGAAAGCAGAGATCTGCAGGGACCTCCCCTCCTCCCGGTGCTGCTGCACCGCCATGTGCTACGGGATGCTCCTGTACGGAAGCGTCTTCACTCCGCGCGAGATCCGCATCATATCCGCCAGCGACGAGCTGTTCTCCTTCATGCCGCGCCTCTTCCGGCGCACCTTCGGTTTCGGCTTTGACAGCATCAGTGAAAAACGTACCGAAAACGCGAGGCGAAGCTTCGTCATCCGGGATCCGGGAAAGCTGTCGGCCATATGCGAGCGCTTCGGATACGATCCGGAACGGATGCCCGTGCTCCACGTGAACCTTGGCGTGCTCGAGGAGGATCACTGCCGCATCAGCTTCCTCAAAGGCGCCTTCCTGACCGGGGGCAGCGTCACCTCCCCCGAGCGGGGATATCATCTGGAGCTGGCCACGGATCACGCCAGCGTGAGTCGGGAGACGCACGCCCTGCTCGGCGAACTGGGATTCGACGCGCGGGAGGCCTCCAGGAAGAACATCAACCTCCTGTATTTCAAGCAGAGCGCGGTCATCGAGGATCTTCTGACCCTTCTCGGAGCCGGCGTCTCCTCCATGGATCTGATGAGCGCAAAGATCGAAAAGGGCATGATGAACACCGTCAACCGCAAGGTGAACTGCGACGCCGCCAACGTGAAGAAGTCCGTGGACGCTGCCCAGGCGCAGCTGAGGGCGATCCGCCTGATCCAGGAGAAGTCCGAACTCACAGCACTGCCGGAAAAGGAGCGCGAGACGGCCCGCCTGCGGCTGGAGCATCCCAGCGAGACGACCGCCGAACTGGCAAGGCTCCACGATCCCCCGGTGAGCAAATCCTGCGTCAATCACCGTCTGCGCAACATCATGGCAGCGGCAGCGGCACTGGAAGACCAAGATCCGTAACGGCATATAAGAAAAAAGAAGAGACCCGGCGGGTCTCTTCTTTTTATATTTCAGTCAGATCAGTCTTTGACATGCTTCATGGCGGCCTGCCGGATATCGCTCGAGAAATAGAGCGATCCGAGAGCTACCACGACGCCGTCCGGTCCCTCGTGGGCGATCGCCTCGTCCACGGCCCTCTGGATGCTCGGACAGGGCAGCGCCATCGCTCCCCTGAGCTGGAACTGGCGCGCCAGATCCATCGCGTCCATGGCGCGGTAGTTCTCCGGCCTGGCCGTATAGACGCGGTCCGCCAGAGGCGTGATCATCTCGACCATATGGCTCACGTCCTTGTCAGCCATGACGCCCATGACGAAGGTGAGCTTCCTGTCTCCGAAATGCTCCTTCAGGCTGGCGACCGTCGCCTTGATTCCATGGGGATTGTGGGCGCCGTCCAGGACGAACACCGGATGTTTCATCAGGACCTCGAACCGTCCGGGCCATTTCACCTTTGCGAGTCCTTCCACGATGTCCTCATCCGTGATCTTCCAGCCGCGCGAAGCCAGGAGCCGGCAGGCGGTGATGGCAACCGACGCGTTCCACGGCTGATAGCTGCCGGCCAGAGGGACGAAAACGTCCTTCAGTCCGCCGAAATCGAAGGTGCAGCCGTCCAGTTCGACGGCCTTCACATTGAGGCTGCCCATGTCCGTCATGGTCAGGCTGGCGCCGACCTCGCGGCACTTGTTTTCGAAGACCGCCGTCACGTCATCGTCGGCGGGATAGGCGCACACGAGGCCGCCGGCCTTGATGATGCCGGCCTTGGCGGAGGCGACTTCGGGGAGCGTATTTCCCAGAAGGGCCGTATGGTCGAGGCCGATGGCCGTGATCACGGCCACCTCCGGCGTGTCGATGACGTTCGTGGAATCCAGTTCTCCGCCGAGTCCCACCTCGAGCACCACGATATCCGCCTTGTTGTTCAGGAAATACTTCATCGCGACGGCGGTGATGACCTCGAACTCGGTCGGGGTATCCTCCATGGCGTCCGCGAAGGGGCGGATCTCGTCGACGATCTGTTCAAGCTCGCCGTCGGGGATCTCCTCCCCGTTGATCTGCATGCGTTCGTTGAACCGGTTGATATAGGGCGAGATGTACAGGCCGGTTCTGTAGCCGGCCTGCTGCAGCACGGACGCAATGCAGGCACAGGTGCTGCCTTTCCCGTTCGTTCCGGCGACGTGCACGAACTTCAGCTGCTTTTCGGGGTTGCCGAGACAGCGCAACAGCTCCCGGGTCCTTTCCAGTCCCGGCTTGCTCCTCTGCCATTTGGCGCTTCCGATGTACTCGAGGGTGGATTCGTATGACATTCAGGCTTTCCTTCTTTCGGCGAACATGGGCCGTATTACTTTTTTGTACATACTCATGTGCAGGATCGTGACGATCACCGTGTCAGCGGCGATAGTGGCCAGCTTGGTGAGCCTCGCGATGAACAGGACGGTGAACGCGTTGTCCTTGTTGGGCACGAACAGGCTGTAGTACCAGGTCAGGGCATAGGTGCCGAGCAGCATGCTGGCGATCAGCTGTGTGATGACGAGCGTCACCGCGCACTTGACGACGTTTACATTGTTCTTGAACACATAGCGGAAGATCAGCGGAGGCAGCACGCCGTTGACGATCGGGGTAATGGCCAGCGGGACGAAATACACGCCGTAGCCGCTGATGACCGTGCCGAGCACGTCGCTGATCACGCCGACGATCAGGCCGGCGACGGGTCCCAGCCACATACCGGCGATCAGAACGGGAATGGATTCGAAGCTGATGCGCAGGCCCTCGGACACCTGCCAGCCCAGGAAGCGGGCCAGGACGATCTGAAGGGCGATCAGCATGGCCATGGCGCAGATGCGTCTGGGGGAAAAGAATTGCTGCACGCGGTTTGTCTTTTTCACGGTGTTTTCGGGCATAAAAATAACCTCCTGAATATGTGTTGTACCCATTGCCTGAGGGTACACTCAAGCCGAGCCACATATTGGAGGTGCGCTCCGGTATGTGGCAGCGGGATACGAGCTTCTAATCGTGGTTACCCTTCGTCTGTCTGACAATTCCCCGTCCAGACAGCACTTGACGCAGGAAGCTCTACTCTGCCGGAAACTTTACATTTCCACTGACGGATTGTATCGCAGACCATGCGGTTTGTCTACCCTTCAGGAACGATTTTCAAAATATTTTCACATTCTTTTTTGAAAACACAACACGCCGTCCTCCGCAATCTGACATGATTTCCTTCATTTCGATGGACAACGGCCTTCCCATGATATATAATCATCGGATAAAATATCTGAAGCGCGTTGTCCGTCCGTCCGGCGGCAGCCGTTGAGGAGGGAGCCTATGAAGATCGTGATCGCCGGCCTCGGAAAGGTCGGGTATCCCCTGGCGGCCAGTCTGGCCGACGAAGGACATGACGTGACCTGCATCGACGTCAGGGAGGAGCATACCGCCAGAGCCAACGAGGCGCTGGACGTGCTCGCGCTGAACGGGGACTGCCTGAACCGTTCCGTTCTGGAGAACGCCGGCACGGCCGACGCCGACGTCTTTGTCGCCGTCACCCGTCAGGACGAAGTGAACATGCTGGCCTGCCTCTTCGCCCGCCGCATGGGCGCCAGGCACACGGTCGCCCGCATCCGCGACCCCCAGTACGGCACCCAGCTGGAGAGCCTGGGCCGGGAGCTCGAGATCGATCTCGTACTGAACCCCGAGCAGGATACGGCGGCGGACATATCCCGCCTGCTCCGCTTCCCCGCCGCGCTGGACATCGACACCTTCCACGGCGGCCGCGTCGAGCTGGTCGGCTTCCGCGTGCTGCAGTCGGACTTTCTTGCGGACCGCAGCCTGCTTGAGGTGCAGCGGCACCTCGGCCGTTCCCGCGTGCTGATCTGCGCCGTCGAACGCGGCGGCGAGACCATCATCCCCAACGGCAGCACCGTGATCCGCGCCGGAGACAAGGTCTACGTCGGAGGCGAGATTCTGGCCGTAAACGAGTTCTTCCGGGCGCTGGGCAGGTACAGTCCGAAGATCCGGCACGTGATGATCGTCGGCGGCAGCCGCACGGCCGTCTATCTCACCCGCATGCTCCATTCCCTGAAAATGTCCGTCAAGATCTTCGAGAAGGACATGGACCGCTGCCAGAAGCTGACCCAGCTGCTGCCGAAGGCCATGATCATCCACGGCGACGGCACGGACCAAGAGGTCCTTCTCACGGAGAACCTCGACCGTTCGGACGCCTTCGTCGCCCTGACGGGGAACGACGAGTCCAATCTGATCGTCTCCCTGTACGCCAAGCAGACCGGAGTCGAGAAGGCGATCGCGAAGGTGAACCGGCAGAACTACCGGAACATCATCGCCATGCTGAACATCGACGATTTCATCAACCCGCAGGCCGTAACCAAATACAGCGTCCTGAAATACATCCGCTCCCAGCAGGCCAGCCACGGCTCTTCCATGCTCGCGCTGTATCAGATCGCGGACGGCACGGCTGAGGCCGTGGAGTTCAACGTGTCCGAGAGCTCCCGCCACGTGGGGATCCCCCTGAAGGAACTCGGCCGGCGCATGAAGGACGGTGTCCTCATCCTCTCCATCCAGCGCGGCGGAGAGATCATCATCCCCGAGGGCTCAACCACGATTGAGCCCGGCGACGACGTCACCGTCGTGTGCAGCACGATGAAGATCCAGAACCTGAGCGACATCTTCACGGATTGAGGAAGACCGCATGAGTTACCGTGTACTTCTGAAGACGACCGGGAGCACCATGCTCCTGGAGGCGGCCGTGCTGGTGCTGATGACGGCGGTGTCCCTCCTGTACCGGGAGAGCCCCGTTCCGTTTCTCGTCACCATCGCCGTCCTGCTCGTCATCGGCATCCCGCTGAGTTTCATCAAAACGAAAAAGCGGGCCTTCTATTCGCGCGAAGGCTACGTGACGGTCGCCCTCGTATGGCTCGTCCTGAGCGCCTTCGGCGCGCTCCCCTTCTTCATCAACGGCGGGTTCGGCAACTACATCTCCTGCTTCTTCGAGGCGGTCTCCGGCTTTACCACCACCGGCTCCACCGTCCTGTCCGAGATCGAGGCGCTTCCCAGGGGCATCCTGATGTGGCGCAGCACCACCCACGTGATCGGCGGCATGGGGATCCTGGTCCTGGTGTCGGCGATCATCCCCAACGGGGAGTCCCGCGCCATGCACATGATGCGGGCGGAGATGCCCGGCCCCACCGCCGGCAAGCTGGTCCCGCGCCTGAGCCAGTCGAACAAGATCCTGTACGGCATGTATTTCGGCCTGATCCTTCTGGAGATCATCAGCCTGAAGATCGCCGGCGTTGCCCTGTACGAGTGCGTGACCATCAGCTTCTCCACGGCGGGCACCGGCGGATTCGCCGTGACCAACGACAGCCTCGCCGGTTACAGCGCGGCCGTGGAGATCATCGTATCCGTCTACATGCTCCTGTTCAGCCTGAACTTCGCCCTGTACTTCCTGCTTCTCACGGGAAAGGTGAAGCAGATCTTCAAGGATCAGGAGTTCCGCCTGTTCATCATCATCATCATCGCGTCCGTGCTTCTCGTCGCCGTGAACATCCGCACGGTGTACGGCAGCTTCTGGACCGGCCTGCGCCATGCCCTGTTCACCGTGGCTTCCACCTCCTCCACGACGGGCTTCGTCGTGACGGACTACGACAGGCTATGGCCGACCTTCAGCAAGTGCGTCGTCGTGCTCCTCACCTTCACGGGAGCCTGCGCGGGCTCCACGGGCGGCGCCATCAAGGTCTCCCGCCTGCTGATCCTTGGGAAATCCGTCGGCAAGGAGGTCCGTCAGATCATCCATCCCCGGTCCGTCAACGTCATCCGCGTGGACGACGGCCCGGGCAGTGTGGAGATGGTGCACAGCGTCCTCCGCTTCTTCCCCGCCTACATCTTCTGCCTGATCGGCGGCATCCTGATCGTCTCCCTGGACAACTACGACTTCGTCACGACGTTCTCCTCCGCCCTGACGTGCATCGGCAACGTCGGACCCGGCCTGGGGGTCGTCGGTCCTGTAGGAAACTTCGCCGGATACAGCAACCTCTCCAAGATCGTCCTTTCCTTCCTCATGCTGATCGGACGTCTCGAGGTCATGCCGATCCTCATCCTGTTCGCGCCCTCCAGCTGGCGCAGATCCTGAACAGGCGTAAAAATCCGTATCCCCCTGCGGCGTCCGCTCCAGCGGTCGCCGTTTTTCTTTGAAATACCTTCCGTGACCCCATTGACAATAACCCCCCGGGGGTATATAATCCGGTCAGAATATGATACCCCCCACGGGTATAAAGGAGTGACGAACGTGAACGACAAGGAAATCGTGATGGCCGGATGCGAATGCGAAGCGGAACGTCATACGGTGCGAAGCCCCGAGGTCAAGAAGACGCTTCTTTCCCGCCTGAAGAGGATCGAAGGTCAGATCCGCGGTCTGGAGAGCATGGTGGAAAAGGACGCCTACTGTCCGGACATCCTGGTCCAGGTATCCGCCGCCACCAGCGCGCTGAACAGCTTCAACCGCCAGCTGCTGTCCAACCATATCCACGGCTGCGTGAGGCGGGACATCCTGGCCGGCGACGACGACGCCATCGACGAGTTCTGCGCGATGCTGCAGAAGCTGATGAAGTAAAGGAGTACCCCGCATGACACAGTATATCGTAACGGGAATGACCTGCGCGGCCTGCCAGGCGCACGTGGAGAAGGCTGTCTCAGCCCTTCCGGACGTCAGTTCCGTGGCCGTTTCCCTCCTCACCAATTCCATGTCCGTGGAAGGGACCGCCTCCTCCGAGGAGGTGATCCGCGCCGTGGAAGGCGCCGGATACGGTGCCGAAGTGAAGGGTGCGGAGACGACGAGGGCTTCGGCCAGCGAACGGCTCGCGGCCGAGGAGGACGCCCTGAAGGACCGGGAGACGCCCCGCCTGAAGCGCCGTCTGATCCGCTCCGTGATCTGGCTCGTGATCCTCATGTACGTGACCATGGGCCACAACATGCTCCATCTGCCCGTCCCCGGATTCCTCGAGCACAACCATCTCGGCCTGGCTCTGATCCAGATGCTGATCGCGCTGATCGTGATGTACATCAACCGGGATTTCTTCACCTCGGGCTTCCGCAGCCTTTTCCGGCTGTCTCCCAACATGGACGCCCTGGTCGCTTTGGGTTCTTCGGTCTCTTTCCTTTGGTCGGCATACGTCTTTCTCAAGATGACGGTCATGATCACCCGCGGCGTGCCCAACGCCGACCTGATGGAGATCTATCACAGCGAGCTGTATTTCGAGGCGGCCGCCATGATCCCCGCCCTCATCACGGTCGGGAAAACGCTGGAATCCCTCTCCAAGGGACGCACGACCGACGCGCTGAAGAACCTCCTCCGCATGGCGCCGAAAACGGCGACCGTCGAGCGTGACGGCGCCGCCGTCGAAGTCGGGATCGACGACGTACGCTTGGGCGACGTCTTCCTCGTGAAGCCCGGGGATTCCATCCCCGTGGACGGCGAGATCATCGAGGGCAGCACGGCCGTCGACGAGTCCGCCCTCACCGGAGAATCCATTCCCGTGGACAAGGCGGAGGGAGACCGGGTCTCCGCCGCCACCATCAACCAGTCCGGCTTCATTCGCGCCCGCGCCACGCGCGTCGGCGAAGATACCACCTTCTCGCAGATCATAAAAATGGTCTCGGACGCCGCCGCGACGAAGGCGCCCATCGCGCGCATCGCCGACAGGGTCTCCGCTGTGTTTGTTCCCGCCGTCATCGGGATCGCCGTCCTCGTTTTCATCGGATGGCTGATCGCCGGCAGGGATCTCGTGTACGCGCTGGAGCGCGCGATCTCGGTGCTCGTCGTCTCCTGCCCCTGCGCTCTCGGCCTGGCCACCCCCGTGGCCATCATGGTCGGCAACGGCATGGGAGCCAGGAACGGCATCCTCTTCAAGACGTCCGCAGCGGTGGAGGCCGCCGGGCGCACGCAGATCGTCGCACTGGACAAGACCGGCACCATCACGGCCGGAAAGCCGGAGGTCACCGACGTGATCCCCGCCCCCGGCGTCACGGAAAAGGAACTCCTCTCCGCGGCCTATTCCCTGGAACAGTATTCCGAGCATCCGCTCGCCAGAGCCGTGACCGCCTACGGAGATGGTCTCGGCCTGGAGGCCTCCCCCGTGTCGGATTTCGCCGCGCTGGCCGGGAACGGGCTCGTAGGGACCGTGAACGGCTCCGTCATGCACGGCGGTTCCGGATCCTTCATCTCCGGCCTCGCCTCCGTCGGAGAGGAACTGGCCGCGCGCAGCGCGGAACTGGCCGGGCAGGGCAAAACCCCGCTGTATTTCGAACGTGACGGAAGCCTTCTGGGCATCATCGCGGTCGCAGACGTCATCAAGCCGGATTCCGAACAGGCCGTGATTGAACTCCGGAACATGGGAGTCGAGGTCGTGATGCTGACCGGCGACAACGAGCGCACCGCGAACGCGATCGGCGCCCAGGCGGGCGTGGACCGCGTCATCGCAGGCGTTCTCCCTGAAGGCAAGGAAGCCGTGATCCGCAGCCTCCAGGAGCGCGGCAGGGTCGCCATGGTCGGAGACGGCATCAACGACGCCCCCGCCCTGACAAGGGCGGACATCGGTATCGCCATCGGCGCCGGCACGGACGTGGCCATCGACTCCGCGGACGTGGTGCTCATGAACTCGAAGCTGACGGACGTCTCGGGCGCCGTCCGGCTGTCCCGCGCGACGCTCCGAAACATCCATCAGAACCTGTTCTGGGCTTTCGCCTACAACGTGATCCTGATCCCCATGGCCGCCGGCCTGATCCCCGGCATCCGCATGAATCCCATGTTCGGCGCCGCCGCCATGGCCATATCCTCCTTTACGGTGTGCATGAACGCCCTGCGCCTGAATCTGTTCCGCGTGCACGACGCGTCCCGCGACCGCCGGATGCGCCGTCAGGCTCTCCCGGAGAGCGCTGCGACGCCCGCTCCCGCCGGTGAGCCGTCCGAAGCCGCTGCTGACAAGTCAGATAACGTCTCCGCGGCCGGGAACGCCGTGATCCTCGTCGGAGGCATGACCTGCGGGATGTGTGAAAAGCACGTGAAGGAGGCACTGGAGAAGCTTCCCGGCATCGTCAGCGCATCCGCGGACCATACCACCGGGCGGGTCTCCGTAACATATACGGACCTCCCGGCGGAGGACCTCATCCGCGACGCCGTCGAGCGGGAGGATTACGAATACGCCGGCATGGAACCCCCTTCCGCGGAGGCAGGCGCTCCCCGGAGCGCGGTCCTTCTCGTGGAGGGCATGATGTGCGAAATGTGCGAAAAGCACGTAAAGGAGGCGCTGGAAGCCCTGGACGGCATCGTCTCCGCCTCCGCCGACCACGCGTCCGGCCGCGTCTCCGTCGGGTACACAGCGCTTCCGGACGAGGCGGACATCCGCGCGGCGCTGGAGGCCGCGGATTACACGTACGCCGGCATCGAAGCTTCGGAGGCGGATCCCCTTCCCGCAACGAAAACGATCCGTATCTCCGGAATGTCCTGCTCCCACTGCGAGAATGCCGTGAAAAAAGCGCTGGAGGCCGTCGAAGGCGTAGTTTCCGCCGACGTTTCCCACGAGGAGGGCACCGCGGAAATCACGCTGTCCGGAGACGTTCCCGGGAGCGTTCTGAAGGCGGCCGTGGAAGACGAAGGATATACCGTCACGGAGATCGTCTGAATCTGAATACCGGTCCGGATACGACAAAGGACGCGCGCGCCACCGGCGCACGCGTCCTTTCTTTTCTTTTAATTCCGGTATGCCAGCACTGCCTTGTAGTAATGATACAGGGCCGACAGCCCGTCCTTCTCCGGTACCGTAAGGTTGTTTGCCAGTACCGACCTCGTGTAGGACAGTGCGGATACCATCACGGAGAATGCGCCTCCCGCGCTGCCCGTGACCGTGATCATATCGCCCAGCTGGTGCGCCGCAATGTCCGGGATCTGCACCATGTACCTTCCGTCGGGCTGCTTTGCCGCGCGGTACGTCTTCCCGTTGAAGGTCGCCGACGCCGTCAGGGCCGTCCCCGCCGGCACCGTCAGATAGACGTCCACCGTCGTCGTGGAATCCAGATGCAGCTTGTACGTCGCCTTGGAAACCTTCGAGCTTTCGATATCCTTTACAAAAGCCTTCCCGCTCACCGCCGTCAGGATCGACGCGTAATCGAAGCTCTGAGTATAGTAGCGGTCCATGGCCGTGTAGGTATCCCCTATCGTCCAGTGGTTTACGGAAGCGAGGTAGATCTGTTCGTAGTGGCCGAAGTCTGCGATCGCTCGGATCAGGGAGATCGTCTTGGAATTGAAAGAACCAATGTTCTTCTCGAAGAAGTCGATGTACTGGGCTGCGGAATACTCCTTCGTGACCGTTTTGCCGTCCCCGTAATGGAAAACGGCGGTGATGGTATCCGCCATCTGGATGGAATTGACGTAGCAGGTAAATCCGTAGCGGGTGCGGGCAGTGTTCATGCAGTCCGGGTCAAAACCGTCTCTGTACTCCCCGGTATCCTTGCCGATGGTGAAGGTCATGTAGCTCTCTGCATAATCCACGCCGTAGATCTCGGGCAGTTCCAGGAAGAAATTCAGTCCGATCTGGCCGGACAGCACGAGCGACTGGGACCTGAAAGCGGGGACGGGGTCCTCCTTCCCGTAATGGATCGTCGCCTGAGACAGAGGCTCGTTGCCCTCTGCGACGGTTATGGCATGCCAGGCGGTCGGCGAGCCTCCGTAGAACACCTCCGCAAGTCCCGTACAGCTGCGGAAGGCGCCGTATCCGATCCCGGTCACGCTCTCGGGGATGGATACGGACGTGATCGCGGCATTTCCGGCAAACGCCCCCTCCGCGATCTCCGTCACCTGATATCCGTCGATCGTGTCCGGAATGACGATATCCGTCCTGCTGCCGGTGTATCCGGTAACGACAGCAGACCCGTTCCGGATCTCATAGAGAAACTCCGGTCCCGCCGCCCCGGTGCAGTGGATTTCCGCTTCCGTCAGGCATTCGTTGTTATCGTTTATTCTGACGCTGCTCCATTCGTCTTCGGTCCCGTTGTAATACACGTCCTTCAGAGAAGTGCAGCCTGAAAAAGCATAGTTGCTCACGGTCAGAAGCGTTCCCGGAAGCTCCAGTTCCGTCAGTCCCGTGCAGTCACGGAAGGCCCCGGCGCCGATATTGGCCGTGCCCTCGCTCAGGACGGCCCTGGTCAGCCCGGAACATGCCTTGAAGGCGTTTCCGCCCAGATTCCGGACATTGCCGGGCACCGTCACCTCCGTCAGCGCCGTACAGCCTTCAAAAGCGGAATTTCCGATCTCGGCCAGCGCATCCGGGAAAGAGATCTGCGTCAGGCCGGTGCAGCCGTAAAACGCCCTTGTATCGACGGCGGTCACGGTCCTTGACAGATCGGCGCTTGTGAGTCCGGTACAGCCGTAGAACGACCACACGCTGATCTTCTCCACGCCTTCGGAGGCCGAGACGGTTTTCAGCCCGGAACAGTAGGAGAACGCATACTTTCCGGATTCTTTCAGCGTGCCGGGCAGACGGACCTCCGCCAGGCCGGTACATCTGCTGAAGGCGTAATCGCCCAGGCTCTCGACGCCGTCGGGAACAACGGCCTCCGCCAGGCCGCTGCAGCCGCAGAAGGCATAATTCCCGATGCTTCTGATACCGCCGGTCACGGATACTTCCGTAAGGCCCGTGCACTGATAAAACGCATATTCGCCGATGGCCGCCGACGGTGCGCTGAAAGTCGCTGCCGTCAGTCCGGAGCAGTCCCTGAACAGGGAATCCGGGATACGGTCCACCTTGTCACCGAAGATGACCCTGCACTCCGGGGCACTCTGTCCCACTCCGGAAAACAGGGATTCGGTCTCTTCCAGCGCCGCCGCATCGTATCTGATCAGCGTGATCCCGCTGCAGCCGGAAAAGGCGGAACTCCCGACGGCCGTCAGGCCCCCGGTGAGCGTCAGTTCCTTCAGGCCTGTGCAGTCGCTGAAAGCATTGTCCCCGATCGCAGCAAGGCTTTCCGGAAAGCGGATGGCCGTGAGCGACGTACAGCCGGAGAAAGCCGAAGCGCCGATCTCGCCGACACCTTCCGCCAGGATGACTTCCGTCAGCCTCGCGCACCGGGAGACCAGCCCCGACGGGATCCTCGCTGCCTGGCCGCCCACGATCAGCCGCAGCCCGTCTTCCGCTCCCGCATCATAAAACGCGCTGTAGTAGGTATCCGGCGAATCCTCGGCGGCCGCCGCGTTGAAATAGACCTCGGAGAGTCCGGTGCATTCGCAGAAAGCATACGTTCCCACGTTCCTGACTCCCTCCGGCAGCGTCACTTCCGTCAGGCCGGTACAGCCGTAAAAAGCGTACTCCCCGATCGTTGCGAGAGTGTCCGGCAGAGAAACTTCGACAAGCCCGGAGCAGTCCAGGAATGCGTTCTCTCCGATCTCCGTCAGGCCATGCGGCATCCGGACTTCCTTCATTCCCTGACAGGAGGCGAACAGGCTGTCGGGGACTCTTTCAACGCTGTCCCCGAAAATGACCAGGATCCCCGGTCCTTCCGTTCCCGCATCCGTAAACACGCTCGGGATCGTACTGTCCGTCTCCATGACCGTCAGGTCTTCCGCATAGCACAGGACTTTCTCCAGGCGGCTGCAGCCCGCAAAGGCATCCCGTCCGATGAGGGTCAGTCCCCTCGGGAGGATAACTTCCGTCAGCCGGGAACAGCCGCTGAACGCTCCCTCCTGAATCGTGGTCAGGCTGTCCGGGAAGCTGACCGCGGTCAGCGTTTCGTTCGCGGCAAAAGCGTGCCGTCCGATCACCGCAACACGGTCGCCGCCGATCTGCCCCGGAATGCTCACGGCGCTCAGCGTTCCCGTGTAGCCGGTGATCGTGACTTCCCCCTCCGTTACCGACCAGGTAAAATCGCTCAGATCGTATTTCGGGAGGATGACCGTCTCCCTGCTCAGTTCCTTCCCGCATACGGTACACCGGATCACTTCGTCACAGCTGCCGTCCTCCGTGTACGTCGGTTCCACCACATTTTCCCTCACGGGGGCGCCGGGCGTGTGTCCGGTTGCCGGGATCGGGATCCTTGCCGTCCCGCCGCAGATGAGGCAGACCTTTTCCAGTACGCCTTCTTCCTCGCACGAAGGCTCCCTCACAACCGTTCCGGGATCGTCCGGATCGGTTACATGATCCGCTGTCCCGACGGCCTGGAACTCCAGATCATGTTCCATCGCAAAGCAGAGGGCCGTGGAGCAGTCGATCCCGCGGATGGCCGAAAGCGCCTCTGCCCCGCTGAAAGCATCCCCGTCGATGGCCGCCGTCCGGTTCATGACCGTCACAGCCGTCAGGCTGCCGCAGCCTTCGAACGCGAACGCCCCGATCGAGCCGACGCTCTCCGGCAGGGTGACGGAGGTGAGAAAGTCCTTTCCCTGGAAGGCACGGGTCCCGACGCCCGAGACGGGATATCCGGCGATGCTCCCGGGAACCGTCAGTTCCGTCTGCGTCCCGGCGTATCCCGTGATCACGACGGATCTGCCGACGACCTCCCAGGTGTAGTCCGGATCGCCCGGACCCTCTTTGAAGAAGATGGTGATCTCATCAAGGATCTCGTTCCCTCCGCCGATCTCGATGAGGTTCCATTCCAGCGCCGTCCCGTCGTAAACGAAATAATCCGCCCCGGTGCATCCGAAAAAGGCATTTGTCCCGATCTCAGTCACGCTGGAGGAAATGACCGCAGTTTTCAGATAGATACAGTCGGAAAACATATATCCGGGGATCCTTCTGACCGTATCCCCGAACGTCACGGCAAAGCCGCCCGCATCGCGTCCGGCATGGGAAAAAGCCGAGGCTGCGCCGTCACTGACCGCCTCCGCATTGAAGAAGACTTCGGTGAGCGCGGTACAGTACCCGAAGGCCTCGTAATCGATCATCGAGACCGATGCGGGGAGAGTGACCGTCTCAAGCGCCGTGCATGAATAGAACGCCCGCGCCGCGATGAAGCTCAGTCCTGCCCCGAAGGACACTTCGGTCAGCGCGGGGCAGTTGGAAAAAGCCTCATTATAGATGTCGACGACGCTGTCCGGGAACGTTACGGATGTCAGGGTGGAATTCCGCATGAACGCGCCTCCGCCGATCGACGTGACGGTATACCCCCCGCCGATGGTCTCAGGAATGGTCACGGACGCCGCGGTACCCGTATACTTTGTGATCATGGCGCCTGTTCCCACGATTTCATAGGTGAAAGGGCCTGAGACGCCGTTCGGGGCCGCAGTCCCCGCCGGCTCCGGTTCGCTTATTCCCGGCGCTTCCGGGGCCGGTTCCTTCTCCGGGACCGTCTCCACCGCCAGGGCGGCGGAAGGCACCGCCTGCACGGTCAGGAGCAGAACGAGGATAAACGCAAGCAGTTTTTTCATGAAATTCGGCGGTCCCCCGTGATCTCGGTCATGGGCGGAGCCGCCTTCCCTCCTTATATTGGAATTCGGTTCTGTCAACGGCTGCGGATGCCTGAAACATACGGCAGGCCGGCAGTCTCCGGCAGCAGCTGGCAGCACATACGGATGATTCATTTTTTACGGCCGGTCCGGTCTTCCGGTACGGGAAGGGCGCCCCGTCACGGACCTGCCCGAGCAGCAGCGCCCGGGGCGTTTCCCCGGCGGACGTTCGGCTGGATCCCGCCGGACAGTATACCCTTTCCAGCCCCGGCCTGCAAGCGGGCCGGCCCGGATTTTCCTCAGATGCAGCAAAGGACGCGCAAGCCTTCAAAGGCCCGCGCGTCCTTTATTCTCGGGGCAATGCGATTCAGTACGTAAGGCCGAAGCCCCTGGCGTACAGCACCGTATCCGCGGGCCGGTATCCGTCGTCCAGCGCGGGGATTTCCACGGGGAGCGTGCCCGTCGGAGCGCTGCCTCCGAACGCGGTATACACCGCCGCGGGGACGTTCGGGCCGTATTCCTTCGACGCCGTTTCGTCCGACGGGATCCCGCTCATCCCGCGCGCATTGTAGCACAGCAGGATCGCGGAGGCACCCTGGAATCTGGCGACGTCGTAGGGCAGCTGGCTGCTGATCAGGACGAACACGGTCTGCTTCTCAGTCTCCGCCAGAGTGTCCATGACGGCGTCGAGGACCGCGGCGTAGCGGCCGCTGCTCCCGGCGGGATCCAGCTCGTCGTACCCGTACATCGCCGAGATCGCGATCACGGTGTCGGCGTCGGCCACCAGGCCGGGCGCCCGGTCCGCGCCGATGCTGCTGCCGTCCTCCACGGACACGTCTGCCGCGGGATCCAGCACGCCCTCCTCCCTGAGCCGCTCCAGGGCGTACTGAACGGAATTCAGCTGGCTGGCGTAGGGGCACAGGATGACGGTCCGTCCCGTCCCCTTCAGGGGCAGGGCGCCTCCGTCGTTCTTCACCATGGTCACGGCGCGGCAGGCAAGCTCCCACTCGATATCGTGGTGGGACCGGGAGCCGACCGTCTCCTCCGGGGATCCTCCGGCGATTGCCGGACCGGCGTCCACGCCGATCATCAGCCCGTAGCGCAGCTTCAGCTTCAGGATCCTGGACACGGCCTGGTCGATCCGCTCCGCGGGGATCGTCCCGTCGTCCACCTTCGCCGCCAGGGCGTCGAGATACCCGTTCATCTCCTCGATGCCGCCGTCAAGAGCCAGCTCCACGGGGATCAGGATCATGTCCGCGCCGGCGTTGATGGCCAGCACGGAGGCGTCCAGCTGGTCGAAGTGATCCTTCACGGCGCCCATGACCATGGAGTCCGTGATCACGACGCCCTCATAGCCCAGCTGTCCGCGCAGCACGTCCGTGAGGATCGTGCGGGACATGGTGGCCGGGAGCGTGATCTCCTCGCCCGTCGACTTCGATACGTATTTTCCCGTCTCGATGTTCGGGAAGCAGATGTGCGCCGACATGAACAGGTCCGCCTGCCGTCCGGCGGCGAAGGGCACGAGTTCGCACTGCTTCAGTTCGTCCAGCGTCTTGTTCAGGACCGGGAGCCCGACGTGGCTGTCGGTGTCCGTATCCCCATGGCCGGGAAAATGCTTGTAGGCCGCCATGACCATGCTGCTGTGGAGGCCGGAAACGAAAGCCGTGCCGAGGCGGGCCGTCAGTTCGGGATCGTCCGAGAAGGACCGCACCCCGATGATCGGGTTCTCCGGATCGGAATTCACGTCCACGTCGGGCGCGAAGTCCAGATTGACGCCGATCGCCGCGAGCTCCTCGCCGGTCACCATTCCCGCCTGCCGGGCGTCCATGTCCGAGCCGATCGCCCCCAGGGCCATGTTTCCGGGCATCTGTGTGCCGGCGGACAGGCGGGTCACGGCGCCGCCCTCCTGGTCCGTGGCTATGAGCATGCGCACGGGGGCGCCGCCCTCCTCCGACGCCGCCTGCAGCGACGCCGTCAGCGCGGCCGCCTGCGCGGGCGACTGGATGTTCTGGGCAAACAGGATGACGCCTCCCAGTCCCAGATCCCTGACGGCGGCGTAGAGTTCCTCCGTCAGTTCCGTCACGGGCACGAGGGATCCCTCCGTCCCGTAATAGCGGATATCCGGCATCATCATCTGCGCGAGCTTACCGCGCGTCGTCATCTTCGAGAGCATGTCCGCCACGAGTTCCGACGTCTTGTCCGTCGCCTCATGCGGTTCGTCCTGCCGTCCGGGCTCCTCCGGC
>JAFYAU010000031.1 GCA_017540565.1 Oscillospiraceae bacterium | reverse complement strand
GTAACAGCCCCCGAGTAGGGGGCTGCCAGTAATAGTGGTGTGGTTGTCAGGCCTTCTCGGTGCCCCCTTAAGGGGGCAACCACAGGAGATAGGCCCTTATAGGGCTTGGCCAAACCACCCGTTCAACGGGTGGTCATGATTTCTTCCTTACTTTTTCCTGCGGTCCCGGTAGTCCCGGTCGACCTCTTCCTTCCAGTTTCCGGGAACGCCTGCCCTCCGGCGGACGCTGCCCACGGCGTCGCTCACCACCGCGTAGTTCAGCCTGGTGCCTTTGGCGTCGTTCACGAAGTTGGCCGCCCGGGACTCATCGATCCCGATGCTGCCGGCGGCGGCCACGGCGTCGATATTGGCGCCGAGGAACAGAAATTCCCAGCCGTCCTTCTCCTTCCGGCGCCGGATCATTTCCTTTACTTTCTGGGCGGAGTATCTCCGGCTGGCGTTCTCGTATCCGTCCGTTGTGATCACGAAAACGGTGTGCTCCGGCACGTCCTCCGGCCGGGCGTACCGGTGGATGGAAGCGATGTGGTCGATGGCGCCGCCCACGGCGTCCAGCAGGGCGGTGGAGCCCCGGACGTAATACTCCCTGTCCGTGATGGGCTGTACCTGCGCCAGCGGGACGCGGTCGTGCAGCACCTGGGTCTCATGGTCGAACAGCACGGTGTTCACCCAGCACGCGCCCGGTTCCTGTTTCTGTTTCTCGAGCATGGAGTTGAATCCGCCGATGGTGTCCGCCTCCAGCCCGCTCATGGACCCGCTGCGGTCCAGAATGAATACCAGTTCCGTAATACCGTTCTTCATCGTTCGTTCTCCTTTCGGTTTTGTTTTATGCCCCTATGATACACGGTGAAGAGTCCGGAGAGGTCGCCCGCCGGGCGACTTTTGAGGACGCCGGCAGGAGAGGCCTCTTGACAGAAGAGAAAGAAAGGGTATAATTAATTTCATAAAATTAAATTTCGAAAAACCATAAGGAGGAAGCACTATGCATTACGATTACAGAACGAAGGGGACCTGCTCCCAGCTCATCAGCCTGGACATCGACGGAGACGTCGTACGCAACGTGAAATTCCTGGGTGGCTGCAACGGCAACCTGAAAGCCATTCCCGTCCTGGTGGAGGGCCTGACGGTGGATGAGATCGAGTCCCGCCTGCAGGGCATCACCTGCGGCCACCGGCCCACATCCTGCCCGGACCAGCTCGCGAAGGCCGTGCGGGAGGCATACAACGCCCAGCAGGCGCGGTAAGAAGGCGGAGAAGGGCGCTATGGAAACCATGAATCCCGGCCCTTATGACGGACTGAAGATCGAAAACCAGCTGTGCTTTCCTCTGTATGCCTGCGCCCGTCAGGTGATCCGGCTGTACAAGCCGTTCCTGGACAAGCTGGATCTTACATACACCCAGTACATCGCCATGATGCTGCTGTGGGACCGGCGGTCCATGACCAGCAAGGAGATGGGGGACGCCCTGTATCTGGATTCCGGAACTCTGACGCCCATGCTGAAGAAGATGGAGGCCAAGGGGCTGCTCACCCGCTGCCGGGGCACGGACGACGAGAGGAATCTGGTGGTCACGGTCACGGAAGCCGGCATGGAGCTCCGGGAAAAGGCGGTGGAGGTGCCGGAGAGGATGGCCGGATGCCTGAAGCTGCAGCCGGAGGAGGCGGCGGAGCTTTACCGCCTGCTGTACGGTCTTCTCGGCCGGACTGGGGAGGACGACGGGGAATGAACAGAGAGAAAACGATCATACGCACCAGCATCGTCGGCATCGCGGTGAACGTGGTGCTGGCTGCTTTCAAGGCCGCGGTCGGCCTGGTGGCGGGATCCATCGCCGTGATCCTCGACGCGGTGAACAATCTCGGGGACGCGCTGAGCTCCGTCATCACCATCGTCGGAACGAAACTGGCGGGGCGCCGGCCGGACAGGAAACACCCCTACGGCTACGGCCGGATCGAGTATCTGACGTCGGTGATCATCGCGGTCATCGTGCTGCTGGCGGGCGTCACAGCTCTCCGGGAGTCCGTGGACAAGATCATCCATCCGCAGGCGGCGGAGTACACCGCGGTATCCCTGATCGTCATAGCCGCCGCCGTGATCGCCAAGCTGCTGGTGGGGCGCTACGTGAAGGGCGTGGGCAGACGGGTCAACGCGCAGTCGCTGGTCGCCTCCGGGTCGGACGCGCTGTTCGACGCCATACTTTCCGCGGCCACCCTGGCAGGCGCGGCGGTCAGCATGATCTGGGGCGTGAGCCTCGAGGGATGGCTGGGAGCCGTCATCAGCCTGGTGATCATCAAGGCGGGCATCGAGATGCTGCTGGAGACGCTGAACAGCATCATAGGGACAAGAGCGGACAGCGAACTGACCGGAAAGCTGAAGGAGACGATCGCCTCCGTGCCCGGCGTGCGCGGCGTGTACGACCTGACGCTGCACAACTACGGCCCGACGCGGAGCATGGGGTCCGTCCACGTGGAGGTGGACGATACCCTGACCGCAAGGGAGATCCACGAACTGACGCGCGGGATCAGCGAGAAGGTCTATATGGAGTACGGCATTGTCCTGACGGCCGGCATCTACGCCTCCAACACGGAGGACGGCACGGCCGCTGAGATCAGGAAGTATATCGACAGCCTGATGCCGGAGTTCCCGCAGGTGCTGCAGACCCACGGACTGCTGGTGGACGAGGAGAAGAAGACCGTCTCTCTCGACGTGATCGTGGATTTCGACCATGACGCGGCGGAAACGCGCGAACGGATCCGGAAGCGGCTGGAGGAGAGATTCCCGGATTATGCGTTCGGCATCATTCTGGACGCGGATTACAGCGACTGAGGAGGAGCGGACATGGATGCGATCTTTCACAGGATCAGCGTGAGGAAATACGAGGACCGGCCGGTGGAGCCGGAAAAACTGGAGAAGCTCCTGCGGGCGGCCATGGCCGCGCCGTCGGCCTGCAATCAGCAGCCGTGGGAGTTTTACGTGGTGCAGAGGAAGGAAAAACTGGCGGAACTGGCGACAGCCACGCCCTACACGGCCTTCACGGTGGACGCTCCCGCGGCCATCGTGACCGTGTACCGCGAGAACTGCTTCGCCCCGGACTACGCCCACATAGACATGAGCGCCGCCATGGAGAACATGCTGCTGGAGGCAGACGCGCTCGGCCTGGGCGGCACGTGGATGGGCATCGCCCCGATCGAGGAGCGCATGCGGACCGTGGAGCGGATGCTGGAGATCCCGGATGGCCTGCGGGCATTCGCCATCTATTCCGTGGGCTATCCCGCGGAATCCCGTCCCCAGCAGGACAGGTATGACCCGGCAAGGATACACTGGATAGACTGAGACAGAAGGATGATTATGGATCTGAACCGTTTTACGAGTGAAAAGCTGACCGATCATGTTTACCGGATCGTCGACGCGCTGGACGTCGCGTGCTATCTGGTCGTAGGGGAGGAGAAGGCCTGCCTTCTGGATACCTGCCCCGGCGAGGGGAACATCAGGAAGTATGTTGAGACGATCACCGGACTGCCGCTGACCGTGGTGCTCACGCACGCACATATGGATCACTGCGGCGGAGCCGGTTTTTTCGACAGGGTATATCTGAAAGAATCGGAGAAACCGATCCTTGCCACCCACAAGTCGCAGGCCTTCCGGGCGGATTTCTTCTCCGAACATCACGGCCTGTCCCTGTCGCCGGAGGACTTTGCCCCCGTTCCCGAGGAGGTCTTCGAGGACTTTTCCGACGGCATGGTGCTGAATCTGGGAGGCGTCAGCGTGGAACTTCTGCCCTTCCCGGGACATACCCCCGGCACGGTGTGCCCCTTCATTCCCGAAGACAGGACGCTCATCATCGGAGACGCCTGCGACGATAACGTCATTCTTTTCGACCGTTATTCCTCGACGGTGAGCGAATACCGGGAGAACCTGAAAAAGATGATCGAACGGCAGGGGGAGTACGACCGGATCCTGGGCAATCACGGATGCTTCGAGTTCACCATGGAGCTTCTGGAAAACGTGCTGGAGTGCTGTGACCGGATCCTGGCCGGCACCGACGCCCATCTGGCCGTCCATATGCTCGGGGAGGACCTTCTGTCCGCCAACGCCATCGGGGAAAACGAACTGCGCCTGGACGGAAAACCGGGCAATATCCTGTACTCGGAAGAAAAAGCAAGATAAAGGGCAATCGGGGAAAAGAAAGGGGACGGGGCCCTGCGCCGCTGCGGAAGCGGACGCGGGCAGCCGTCCCCTCTGTTTTCCCTCCGAAACAGAGCTGCCCTGCCGTCCCCGATGCGCATTCCGCGGAAAAGAGGCATATTCCGGTATCCGAAAAAGCCTTGCGGTGGCGAATACTTTCTTTTATAATTCAAACTGTATTATTACAGGTACGGGAGGCATGGCATGGATCTTCTGGACAGGCTGGACTCACTGGACGATCTGGCCAGCGAGCTTGACTACGACTACAGCGTCAACGAGCGGCATATCACCACGATGGAACAGTTCCGGGAGGAACTGCTGGCGCCGTTTCTGGATCCCGGCCGGATGCTCTTCTACCGCGGGGAGCGCATCTCCTGCCTGAGCCGGCCGCTGCTGCCGACCCTGTTCAGGGACCGCAGCCTGCTGATCCCGCCGGGGGAGTGCTGCGCGGACATCGATTCCGACCGTCTGCTGGAGCTGTACCGCTCCTACGGCCGGTATTTCGACCTGTTCTGTTCCACTTTCGGCCACGCACACAAGTACCGGCTGTACGATCTGTGCGCTTTCTCGCAGCACTATCTGAACTGTTCGCCCCTCATCGACTTCACGAAGTCCCTGTATGTGGCGCTCTCTTTCGGACTGAAGGGGAAGAGAGAGTTCACCGATGACGGCCTGCTGTACACGGTGGAGATCTCGGAGCGGGAGAACTACACAAGGGACCGCGTCACCGCGGAGTGCTGGCTCAACGACTACCATGTGAGGGTGTACAATCTGGAACCCGGGGCGGAGCGGCCGAAGGAAGCGGTCAGCACCTCGCCGGAGGCCAGGATCATCGACATTGCCACCAACGACAGGATGAAATTCCAGCAGGGGGTGTTCCTGCTGCTCAACGGCTTCACTCTGGTCAACCGGCTGTATCTGACGAGAAGCGTGCGGGACAGCGTCAGGATCGGTAAGTACATCCTGGACAGGAGCCTGTGTCCGCAGCTGACGGAGATGGTGGAACGGGAGGCGCCGTGGTACGGCTTTTCCAATCTGCTGGACGTCGGTGCTGGCATTCAGGCAGCCATCCGCAGCTGCAGGCCGGAACTGTGAGAGACGGAAGGAAATGAAAAGAGCCGGCCTGTCCGCAGACGGCCGGAAGACAAAACAGAACCATCATTACGGGAGGAACGGAAATGCTGAACATCACGAACACGTTTGAAGACGGGATCGCCCGCTGCGCCCTGGAAGGCCGGCTGGACACCGTCACCGCTCCTGAACTGGAGCGGGAGCTGAGAGACGCGATAGACGACGCCACGGAACTCGTGCTGGACATGGAGAAGCTGGACTATATCTCCTCGGCCGGGTTGCGTGTCCTGCTGGCTGCCCAGAAGGCCATGACGGGCAAGGACGGGAAAATGAAACTCACAGGCGTCGGAGACATCATCATGGAGATCTTCGATACCACTGGCTTTTCGGAGATCCTGACCATCGAGTGATCCGAACCTGACGGACGGGAGAGATATTCTTGAAAAAAATAAGGAACCTGGTGATCGGCGGGATCGAGACGAAGATCTTCAATCTGATCCTGGTCACCCTCCTGCTGTCCGCCGCTGTCTTTCTGCTCGTGACGCTGGTCCATGGAAAGATGCTGAGCCAGATGACGGAAGAGACCGGACAGCGCCAGCGGGAAGCCATATCCGGGATCACGGATACGGTGATGGACCGCGTGGTGGAGGAGAGCCTGGGCAAGACATCCCTGCTGCGGGCGGACGTTTCGGACGATATGTTCAGCGACCTGCGGGACCGGGTGGAAATGCTGGCGTTCTACGCCGAAAAACTGTTTTCCGATCCATCCGCCGCCCCCGCCGCGTATGAGGGCCCGGATCCGGCCCGTGAGGGGGAGACGTATGCCCAGATGATCCTCGCCGACGGCGTCAGCGAGGAGGCGGTCGCGGATCGGCTCGGACTTGTTGCCAACATGGCCGGGATAATGGAGGTCATGTACGATGCCTCCGAGGAGACGAACTCCTGCTTCATCGGCCTGCCCGAGGGAGCGTTCATGATCACGGACGACCGGTCCGGGCAGAAATTCAACGACGACGGCACGCCCATCGGCTACGATCCCCGCACCCGCTTCTGGTACGGGCTGGCCGTGGATGCCAGCGGCCTGGTGTTCACCGACGTGGAGGAGGACGCCTTTACCGGCGACGTGGGCATCGTGTGCGCTAAGCCCGTATATGTGAACGGCAGGCTGGCGGCCGTGGTGGGGTCCGATCTGTTTCTCACGGCCATGCGGGATTCCGTGGAGGCCTCCGAGGAGGACGGCAGCTTCCTGTGCGTGGTGAACGCCAACGGCCACGTGGTGTTCTCCCCGCGTGACAAGGGCGTGCTGAAGGTCATGCCCTCGTCCGAGGCGTGGGATCTGCGCGAAAATGCCAACGAAGACCTGGCACAGCTGATCACGGACGCCATGACAGCTCAGACGGACGTGCGCGAAGTGAAGCTGGTGGACGGCTGGTATTACATGATGGGCACCCCGCTGGATACCGTGGGCTGGGTGCTGGTGTCCGCCGTCAGCCGTGAGGCAGCCGCGCAGCCGACGCAGCTGCTGCAGGACAGCTATTCGCAGATAGAGCGGGAAGCCGTGACGGCCTACCGGGAGAGAAGTACCCGCTCCAACACCGCCATAGCCATCCTGATAGCGGCGCTCCTGGTGACCGCCGGGGCCTTTGCCCTGATGCTGGGCAAAAGGATCGTCAAGCCGCTGAACACCATAACGAGCCGCATCTCGCAGCTGCGGGAGGGGGATCTGGAGTTCACGATGGACGACGCCTACCGCACCGGGGATGAGATCGAGGTGCTGGCGGAATCCTTTGCTGCGATCTCCCACAAGACGGTGGAGTACGTGGACCATGTCCGCAGCATCACCGCGGAAAAGGAACGCATCGGCACGGAACTGGAGATGGCTACCCGGATCCAGACGGCCATGCTGCCGCACGTGTTCCCGGCCTTCCCGGAGCGCAGCGAATTCGATATCTGCGCGTGCATGGACCCGGCCCGTGAAGTGGGCGGCGACTTCTACGACTTCTTCCTGATCGACGACGACCACCTGGGCATGGTGATGGCCGACGTATCCGGCAAGGGAGTGCCCGCCGCCCTGTTCATGATGGCAAGCAAGATCATCCTGCAGAGCGTCGCCATGCTGGGCGGCTCCCCGGCGGAGGTGCTCACCCGTACCAACGAAGCCATCTGTTCCAACAACCAGGAGGAGATGTTCATCACCGTGTGGATGGGCGTTCTGGAGATCTCCACCGGAAAACTGACGGCCGCCAACGCCGGACACGAATACCCGGTGATCATGGAGGCCGACGGCCTGTTTGAACTGTACCGGGACAAGCACGGCCTCGTCATCGGAGCCATGGACGGCGTGAAGTACAGGGAATACGAGCTGATGCTGAAGCCCGGTGCAAAGCTGTT
Source organism: Oscillospiraceae bacterium (assembly GCA_017540565.1). Classification (GTDB taxonomy): domain Bacteria; phylum Bacillota; class Clostridia; order Oscillospirales; family Oscillospiraceae; genus Alloscillospira. The sequence continues at coordinate 14,496 of JAFYAU010000031.1, read as the reverse complement.
CGTCTACACGGACGGAGTTCCGGAGGCGACGGATGCGGATAACGAGCTGTTCGGCCTGAACCGCATGGTGACGGCCCTGAACAAGGTGAGAAATGGCACGCCGGAGGAGATCCTGGCGGGCGTGAAAAGAGACGTGAACCGCTTCGTGAAGGGAGCCGAACAGTTCGACGACGTCACGATGCTCTGCATGGAATACAAGGGAAACGGGGGAAACGACCATGAGTGAACATGAAGCAGGCGCGGTGACCTTCGCCCTGAAGGGACGCATAGATTCCCTCAACGCGCCGGAGATGGAACGGCAGCTGATGGAGCAGCTGGCGGGCCGCGCCGATGCGCCCGTGGAGATCGACGCTTCGGAGCTTCAGTATATCTCCAGCGCCGGCCTGCGCGTGCTGCTGCGGGTGAAGAAGACCAATCCGGACATGACGATCACCGGCGTGAATTCCGACGTGTACGAAGTGCTGGACATGACCGGCTTCACCGAACTGATGACGGTGGAGAAGGCGTACCGCACGGTGAGCGTGGAGGGCTGCGAGGAGATCGGCCGCGGCGCCAACGGAACCATCTACCGCATCGACAGGGACAACGTGGTCAAGGTGTACAACAATCCCGACGCGCTGGAGGACATCCAGCACGAACGGGAGGTCGCCCGCCTGGCCCTGGTGCTCGGTATCCCTACCGCCATCTCATATGACGTGGTGAAGGTGGGGGACAGCTACGGTTCCGTGTTCGAGCTTCTCAATGCCAGCAGCTTCTCGAAAATCCTGGCCACCGAGCCGGAGAGAATGGACTGGTGCGTTAAGGAATACGTGGACATGCTCCGGAAGATCCACGGCACGCTGGTGCCCGAGGGCAAGCTGCCGGACGTCCGCCTCACGGCTCTGGGCTGGGCCGAGTTCATGCGGGACTATCTGCCGGAGGAGGCAGGCGCGAAACTGGTGGCCCTGGTGGAGGCCGTGCCGCACGACGACCACATGATCCACGGGGACTACCACACGAAGAACCTGGAACTTCAGAACGACGAAGTCCTCCTGATAGACATGGATACCCTGGCCGTGGGCCATCCCATCTTCGAACTGGCCAGCATCTACAACTCCTTCGTGGGATACTCCGAGTACGACCATGAAGTCATCAGGAGATTCCAGGGCTTCGACCGCGAGACCGGCGTGACCTTCTGGAGGAAGTCGCTGGCCGCCTATCTGGGCACGGCCAACGAGATGAAGCTGCGGGAGGTGGAGGACAAGGCTCGCGTGGTGGGGTATACCCGCATGATCCGCCGCTCCATCCGCCGCAGGGGGCTGGAGACGCCCGAAGGCCGGGCGGAGATCGATCTGTGGAAGAGCGAACTGCTGGAGCTGCTGGAGCGGGTGGATGCCCTGACCTTCGATCCGGACGAACTGGAGCTGGAGGCCGTGGTGGAGAATCTTCCCTATGTGCAGGAGTTCATCGACAGCCATCTGGAGAAGACCGGCTGCCCGCCCCGCGCGCAGATGCAGATCGGCCTGGCCGCGGAGGAGATCTTCGTGAACATCGCCAGCTACGCCTACGCCCCGGAGAAGGGGCGGGCGAAGGTGCGCGTGGAGGTGTCCGGTGATCCGGTGACGGTGACGATCACCTTCCTGGACCGCGGCATGCCGTACGACCCGCTGCAGAAGGAGGACCCGGACGTGACCCTGCCCGCCGAAGAGCGGGATATCGGGGGGCTGGGCATCCTGCTCACCAAGAAGACGATGGACGACGTGGCTTACGAATACAGAGACGGCCAGAACATCCTGACTCTGAAGAAAAAGATCTGAATGAAAGGAGCCGCCGGAAGCATGGCACAGACCGTCAGACTCGATCTTCATATGCATACCACCGTTTCCGACGGCACGGATACGCCGGAACAGCTTCCCGAAAAGGTCCGGAAAGCCGGCCTGCGGCTGTTCTCCGTGACGGATCACGACGCCGTCAAGGCCTGCAGGATCCTGAGGGACACGCTGACGGAGGCCGATCCGGCCTTCATCACCGGCGTCGAGTTCTCCTGCAGGGACGAGGAGGGGAAATACCATATCCTCGGCTACGGCTACGACCCTGAGACGGAAGCCGTTCAGCGGGTGGTGCGCACAGGGCACGGTTTCCGGATGAAAAAGGTCCGGGCAAGACTCGACTTTCTGAAGACCGAGTTTGGCTTCACTTTCCCGGAGGAGGATCTGGCGGAACTGTTCGAGCAGGACAACCCCGGCAAGCCCCATATCGGCAATCTGATGGTGAAGTACGGGTATGCCCCCACCAAGGAGAAGGCCATCACGGAGTACATCAACAAGGTCCGCTTCCGCAGCGAATACGTGCGGCCGGAGGAGGCCATCCGCGGCATCCTGGGCAGCGGCGGCATCCCCGTGCTGGCCCATCCGGCCTTCGGCAGCGGAGACGAACTGATCGTGGGCGAAGAGATGGACGCCCGCCTGAAACGCCTGACCGCGATGGGACTGCAGGGCGTGGAGGCCTTCTATTCCGGATTCACGCCCAAGCTCATCCGCCAGATGCTGGAGTATGCCGACGCCTGCGGCCTGTACGTGACTGCCGGCAGCGACTACCACGGGACCAACAAACTCATCCCGCTGGGCGATACGGGCGTGGACGGGACCATGGACTGGCCCGAAGGCCTTCACAGATTCGTGGAGGAGATCCAGGGCAGGACGATATACGGCGGAAAGATATAAGAACGGAAGAACCGGAGGGAGCGGATCCGAGGAAAGGATCCGCTCCTTTTCTGACGCCCTGTTCCTGAAAGAAACGGCCACTCTCCGCGGACGGCGGCGCCTTCGATGACAAAGGTCGCCCGGCCGTTGACCGCAGGGCGGCCGTGCCGTGATATGATCTGATTATCAAACCTGGAAAGGAGAGATCGGATATGGCAGATATCGTAAGGATCGTGATCGGGAGCAGTTCCGGCTACTGCCCGGTCGAGTACGCGTATGAGGACAGGCTTACCGTCAGCGCGGATGCCATCCGCTATGAATGCACGCCCGTGGCGCAGGACGGCGCCGTCAGAGCGGCGAGATGGTCATACAGGGCGGACAGCCCGGCGTTCCGGGAGCATTTCCGGGCGGCGTGCTCGGCAGCGGAGGAGATCCTGGACCGGGAGGAAGAACGGTACCTGACCGATGTCGGGGAAACGACGGTCACCGTTGTCCGTGCCGACGGAAAAAAGAAAAAGCGGGTGTTCGTCCTGCCGGGACGCGGCTTTAACGGGCTTTTCGACGCTGTCGGGAAGATGATCCCGCCGTGCGAGGAGACGCCCGCCGCCATCGCCGGCTGGGAAGACTGAATCGGAAGGGGGAACGCGGGATGACGGAAGAAGAGAGGGCCATCGACGCATACAACAGAGGCGGGGAGGCGAACGCGCTGCGCTTCGAGTATTTCATGAAGATAATGAAAGCCTATGACCGCTTCGATTTCTCCGAACTGTTCGACGACCTTGCCGACGGCTGCCGGTGGGGCGGAGCGCACGGGAAAGAGGATGTCATACGTTCCCTGAAGGCCGGCGCCGAAAGCATGAGGGAGAGAGACTACCGCCACAGCTGCACCATCGTCGAGGTCCCGCAGGCGTTTTCTCCGCTGACCTTCAGCACGGCTCCGGAAGGCACGGGGAAGCCCGTGCGCGCCGGCCTGCTGTATGAGCCGGGGGAGATCTGCATGATCGACAGGACTCCGCTGCAGAAACTGTTCTTCCGCATGAGGCTCTCGCCGGACGGGAAGATTCTGGACTTCTACGCGACGCTCCCGCCCGCGAACTACCGGCCCGTATACTGACGGACGGGATATTTCCACCCTGCGCTTTCTGTGGTATAATCCTCCGGCAGAGAATATGTCTCCGGAGGAGCTGAGACCCATGAGAAGAAAGATATACACCGTTCTTGCGCTTGTCCTGGCGCTGCTGACGCTGAGCGGATGCATCGGCCTGGAGCGGAAAACGTGGCCGCAGACGGAGATGGCGCAGATGCTGCCTGAGCCGAAGTTCAGGCTCCGGACCTTCTACGACAGCACGGACAGGATCAGCGCGACCTTTTCGAAGGTGAGCGAATCCCGGTTCCGGTCATACGTGAATTCCTGCAAGGAACTCGGGTTCACGGAAGAGGCGGAAGAGACCTCGGAGTACTTCAACGCCTTCAACAAGGACGGCTATCACCTGGAACTGGACATGTACGGCGGGGAAAACGAGATGAATCTGTACTTTACCGCTCCCAGGAGGATGGCGGAGTTCGTCTGGCCGGATACGGAAGCCGGACGGCTGATCCCGGCGCCGCCGGAAACGTACGGAGCGGTCGAATGGGAGTATGAGGACGGCTTCTGCATCTATGTGGGCAACATGACGCGGGACGACTTCCGGCAGTACGTCGAAGCCTGCCGCGCGGCGGGGTTCAGCGCCGACTTCAGAAAGGACGCCGACTATTTCTATGCGGAAAACGGCGAAGGATATACCCTGAGCATCGGCTACGAGGGATTCAGCACGGTATGCATCTGCCTGTCGGTCAGCGACGATTACGATTTCTGACCGCTGGGGTCCGAAGGGAACACAGAACGCTGAAAAAGGAGACGCCATGAGTCAGATCAGGATCAAAGAGGTCAGCATCGTCGATGCCGGCACCGAATGCATCGTGAACGCCGCCAACAGCCGCCTTGCCGGCGGCAGCGGGGTGTGCGGCGCCATCTTCCGGGAGGCCGGCTGGGATCAGATGCAGGAGGCGTGCGACGCCATCGGCGGCTGCGAGACCGGTTCCGCGGTGCTCACGCCCGCATTCCGAATCAAGGCAAGATATGTCATCCACGCCGTCGGCCCCCGCTGGAACGGCGGAGAGAGCGGAGAACCGCGGCAGCTGTACGGCTGCTACCGCAGGTCGCTGGAACTGGCCATGGAGAAAGGCTGCCATTCCGTCGCCTTTCCCCTGATCTCCTCCGGGATCTTCGGGTATCCGAAGGAACTGGCATGGGAGACCGCCATCCGGTCGTGCCGGGATTTCCTGAAGGACAATCCGGCGTATGAGATGGACATCCTGTTTGCCGTGATCGGCGAAGGGATGCTGAAGATGGGCCGGAAGGTACTGGAAGGCCGGACGGAAGAAGGATGACCGGGCGCTGTCCGTCCGGGGGGATCTGGCGATCGGGGAGGGATCCGCATGTCAGAGAGAAAGAACCGGCAGCTCGAGCTGATGCTGACGCCGGTGCGTGAAAAGCTGATGAAGAGGAACGTCGCGGACATCTGCCGGAAGGCGGGCGTGGTCTTCGACGAGGATACGGACGACCTGCTGGTGCCGTCCCTGGGCGAGACCGTCAGGATCCGGCTTCCGGAGTACGCCGTTCTGCAGGATCTGGACATGTGGCGGCATCTGACGCTGCTGCAGTACCTGGATACCGCGGACGGGACGCCGCTGAGCGGAAGGGAGATCGGACTGGGGGACATGCGCGGGGGACTCTCCCGCGGCCTCGGCTTCGACAAGGATATCGGGCTGATGTTCGCCAGGGACTGCCGCGAGGCATCGGCGGAGGATGTGGCCCGCGCCTGCGAGGCGCTGGGCGGACGTGTCGTTCCCGGCAATGCGGACGTCACGGCGGTGATCTGCTACGCGCCCCGTTTTCCAATCACGGTGCGCTTCTGGTGCGGGGACGAGGAATTCCCGCCGTCGGGGAAGACACTGGTGGACGCCTCCGCGGAGCACTATCTTACGCTGGAAGCGGCCGGAGGCGCATGCTCCAGCACGGTGCAGGCCATCATACGAAAACTCACGGAGTGAAGCAAACAGGCGGGGATCCCCGCCTGTTTGCTTTTGCCGGCAGTCCATATCTTCCCGGAGCCACCGGCCGTTCCGCCGCGTCCTCCGGGCCGTGCATCGTGTCCCGACGAATGAGTCCGCGGGCAAAGACGTTGTGTCTTGACAATGGAGAATTCCATACGGAGATCTCCTGTGATATAATCGATACGGAAAACTAATCATCTGAAAGGAGGATGCGGATGAGATACATTTGTTCCATATGCGGCTACGTGTACGACGAGGCGGTGAGCGGTCCGTGGGCGGATCTGCCGGAGGGCTGGAAATGCCCCCTGTGCGGCGCCGCAAAGGCCGACTTTGCGCCGGAAGGGGCGGCCGCGCCCCGGGCGGACGTGACCGCCGTCCCCGGAGGGGACGCGGAGATGAAGGAACTGAGCCCGATCGAGACGGCGGCTCTGTGTTCCAACCTGGCCAGAGGGTGCGAAAAGCAGTATCAGGCGGAACAGGCGGCGGCTTTCCGGAAACTGGCCGGCTGGTTCGCGGCAAGACAGGAGGCGGCGGCCGAACCCTCCTTCGAACGTCTGCTGTCCCTGGCGGACGCCGATCTTGCCGCCGGATTTCCGGTCGCGGATGCGGCTTCCCGCCGGGACGGCGACCGCGGCGCGCTGCGCAGTCTGACCTGGAGCGAGAAGGTGACGCGGATCCTGCGTTCTCTTCTCCTCAGATACGCGCAGGAGGGTGACGCCATGCTGGAAAATACCGGCGTGTACGTGTGCACCATCTGCGGTTTCGTCTATGTCGGCGACGAACTGCCGGAGGTCTGCCCGGTATGCAAGGTGCCGAACCGGAAATTCGAACGGATCGGAGGGGGAGCGGCATGAGCGGGAAATATGCGGTCAGAAACATCCTCATGTGCGGGAAGGACTGCCTGTGCCTGTACGTATGCCCCACCGGGGCGACGGACACGGAGAACAGCGTGATCGATACCGGCAAGTGCATCGGCTGCGGCGCGTGCGCCGACGCATGCCCCTCCGCGGCCATCAGCATGGTGCCCGGGGAGTATCCCCCGCAGCAGCCGAAGACGGACGGAGTGACCGCGGCGCTCCGGCAGCTGGTCCGGAGCAAGGCGGAACAGGAGACGGTCGCCGCCGGGCTGCCCGGCCCCCTGGCGGAGGCCATCGAGAGGTCCAGCCGGATCATGGCGGAGGATCTGCTGCGGGAAGCGGGATACATGCTGCCGCAGAGCGGCAACACGCGGGCACTGCTGGAGGAGATGCGCTCGCTGGCGGGCGAGCCCGGTTTCCCGGCGGAGGCCGTGGAACAGCTGCTGGCAACGATCCCATTCAACGAAACGGAAATGAAAAAGGAGGAGAAGACCATGGAAAAATGGAAATGTTCCGTATGCGGATATATCCACGAGGGACCGCTGCCGGCGGATTTCACCTGCCCGGTATGCAGACAGCCCGCTTCCAAATTCGTAAAGATCGGGGAGGACGCGCCGAAAGCCAATCCCTATGCGGGGACGCAGACGGAGAAGAATCTGGAAGCGGCCTTTGCCGGCGAGTCGCAGGCCCGCAACAAGTATACGTATTTCGCCTCCCAGGCGAAGAAGGAAGGCTTCGAGCAGATCTCCGCGCTTTTCCTGAAGACGGCGGAGAATGAGAAGGAGCACGCCAAAATGTGGTTCAAGGAGCTGGCGGGCATCGGCACCACTGCCGAGAACCTCGCCGCCGCGGCGGACGGGGAGAACTACGAGTGGACGGACATGTACGAGGGGTTCGCCGTCACGGCAGAGAAGGAGGGGTTCCCGGAACTCGCGGCCAAATTCCGCATGGTAGGCGCCATCGAGAAGCACCACGAGGAACGCTACCGCGCGCTGCTGAAGAATGTCGAGGCGCAGGAGGTGTTCGCGAAGAGCGAGGTCAAGGTGTGGGAGTGCCGCAACTGCGGGCATATCGTGGTGGGCACGAAAGCCCCGGACGTGTGTCCGGTGTGCGCCCATCCCCAGAGCTACTTCGAGATCAACGCGGAGAATTACTGAGATCAGAGAAACAATGACCATAATCAGATTATGGTAAACCGACAGCCCCGCGGGCAACGCCCCGCGGGGCCTCTTTCTGCCGGAGAGGTACCGCGTGGCGGAACCGAAAACGGTACCATCCGCGCGTCCGGTGTGCTATACTGACAGCGAAACAGGAAACAATCAGAAACGGAGGCATGATCCATGGAAACGAAAGTCTGCGCAAAATGCGGGAAAGCTCTGCCGGAGAAGGCGGACAAGTGCCCGGCGTGCGGGGAAACCGTCGAAGAGGAGCTCCGCTGCCCGAAGTGCGGCGGCGCGAACATCATTCCCATCAGCGGCATGAGCAAGGCGGCAACGGTGGCCAAATGGGGGATCTTCTCCATTGGCAAGGCGAAGGCCGAACACCGCTGCAGGGACTGCGGACACAGATTCTGACAGTCCTTCGGAAAACGGAACTGGAATCACGGAAAGAGGGGACATGTATGGGTATCCGGCCGTGCGCGGTGGAGAACGCCTCCTTCGCGGAAATGCTCCGGTATTATGAGGATCCGGCTCTGCATCTGCGCGAATGCCGCGAGGCAGGCGTCGGGGTGGTCGGAAAGATCGGCTGGGGCGTGTGCGACGAGCTGATCCTGGCCGCCGGCATGGAGAGCGTCGCCGTGCGGGCAGGCGGAGGCGAGCATGAACTGGCCGACGAGTATCTGGAATACGCGTTCACGGATAAGGGCAAGTATCTGTTCGACGCGGTCGCCGGAGGGGACAGAGACAGGATCCCGGACTTTGTGGCGTTCTCGGACTCCGAGGATCTGGCCAACCGGCTGTACTATTATCTGCGGGAACTGAAGCGTTCTGAGCCGGAACGGCCCGTCCCGGAACTGTATCTGGTGGACTGGCTGTTCTCCCGGCACATGACGTACCAGGGGTGGAACGAGAGAGCGCTGCGGCGGTTCGCGGAGCAGCTGGAAATCTGGTCGGGCCATGCCGTTACGGACGATGCCCTGACGGAGACGATCGGCCTGTATGACCGGCAGTACCGCGCCGTTTCGGAGATCCTCCGCCGCCGTACGGAAGGCGTGCCGCGGGTGACGGGGTGCGAGGCGCTGGTCATACTCGGAGCGAAAGACTATATGGACAAACGGCGGTATACCGTCCTTGTTGAGAACCTTGCGAAAGATACGGCCGCCTGGCCGGAAGCGGAGGGCGTCAGGCTGTTCTTTTCCGGAAGCCTCCAGCAGGATCTTGCCGTATACGGGGAAGCGGAATCGGCCGGCTACGTGATTTGCGGCGAGGATCATGACGCGGGCATGCGGGCCTTCGAGCGCCCGGTGCGGACGGATCTGGAACCGCTGAAGGCTCTTGTGGACAGCTATATGCTCCGCTCGCCGTCCGCGGCCAAGGGGCTGGTAAAGGAGCGCGTCTCCGCGCTTCTGGAAAACGTGGACAGGACGGGCGCCTCGTGTGTGATGTTCTATACGGACATCTATGACGAGGCCGCCTCCTGGGATTTTCCCTCTCAGAAAAAAGCGCTGGAGGAGCGGGGGATCCCGTTCGTCAACTGCGTGAAGCGGGCGTACCCTCCGGTGTTCGACGGCGGGTTCCGCGGAGCGCTGGAATCGCTCGCTAAAGACGGGGGAGGTGAGGAACGTGGCTGAAACAGCGTCGAAGGCCGTCAAGAAACTGAAGGCGACGGCGGAGGCCTCCCGCTACCAGAAGGAATGGTTCCGGGGACTCCGGACCCGCGTGGAGGCGGGCGAGCAGTTCGTCTACGCCAACGCGGACGCCCCCATGGAGATCCTCCGAGCCATGGACATCCCCTTTGTCATCAACCAGTGGTGGGCGGCCATCTGCGGCGCAAAGCAGATGACGTCGAAATACTACGGGCTGCTGCGCGACGCCGGCTACAGGGACGACCTGTGCTCCTACTGCGCGACGGCCTTCGCGGAGAGTTTCGACCCCGACGACCGGGTCTCCGGCCCCTGGGGCGGCCTGCCGTCCCCGACCATCGCACTGACGCGCCTGACATGCGACTGCCAGGGGAAGATCTTCGAACTGTTTGCCGAACGGCACGGGGCGGACCTGTACACGCTGGAGAATTCCGTTCCCAGAAAGCTGCCGCTGAACTGGTGGGAGCTGGACCGGGACGACTGGGAGGAACTGTACGACCCCGACCGCCTGGATCTCGCGGTGGAGGAACTGAAGGCCTTCATCCGCTATCTGGAAGTGAAGGCCGGGCGCATCTTCGACATCAACCGCCTGAGGGACGTCATGCACCTGATCAACGAGCAGGAGGAGTGGTACACGAAGACCCGCGACCTGATCGCGCAGGCGAGGCCGGCTCCGGTGACGGTGGTGGACACCATCAACGCCGTGATGCAGGCCCAGTGGCACCGCGGTACGGAATGGGCGGCGCAGCATGCAAAGGGACTGTACGAGGAGGTCCGGGCGCTGGCGGAGCAGACGGACGGAGAAAAGGATCCCCGCCGGGAGTACCGCCTGATGTGGCTCGGCCGCGGCCTGTGGCACGATTTTGCCTTCTATCAGAACTTCGAGGAGAAGTACAACGCACGGTTCGTGTGGAGCATGTATCTGGCCATGGGAGCCGACGCGTATGTCAGGAACCATATCGACGAGGACCCGCTCCGGGCGCTGGCGGCCCGCTACATCGGGATGGAGGATTTCCTCCACTGCCCGCCCTGGAACGCCCAGTGGTTCCTGAAGGAAGCCGGGACCAACGGCATCGACGGCGTCGTATACATGGTGCCGGAAAACTGTATGCAGGCGGTGGAAGGGTCGTCCTTCATCTGTAGGACGCTGGAAAACGCCGGGATCCCGGTGCTGAAGTTCCGCGCCGACCCCGTGGATGCCAGAAAATGGAACAGGGAAAACATGACCCGGCTGGTGGAGGAGTTCATCGAGCAGCGGGTGATCGGAGGGAAATGACATGAGCGAAACGAGACCCCGCCAGCCGCTGGACGGCGTGACGGTGCTGGACCTGACGCAGTTCGAGTCCGGAACGGTATGCACAGAGACGCTGGCCTGGCTGGGAGCGGAGATATGGAAGGTGGAGCGCCCCGGCAGGGGCGAGCTCGGCCGCCGGTCCCTCACCGAGCCGGATATCGACACGTACGGCTTCCTGATCGTGAACATGAACAAGAAATCCATCACGTGCAACATGAAGACGCCGGAAGGCAGGGAACTGATCCGCAGGCTGCTGCCGAAAGCGGACGTCATCGTGGAAAACATGGGCCCCGGCTCCATAGAGAGGCTGGGCTTCGGATACGAGGACTGCCGGAAGATCAATGAGACGATCATCTACGCCTCCATCAAGGGCTTCTCGCCCGACAGCCCCTATGCGGAATATCCCGCCTTCGATCCCATCGCCACCCACACCGGGGGCTTCGTGGCCGCCACGGGCTTCCCGGACCAGCCGGTAAAGGCCGGCGTCAGCGTGGCAGACTCCGGCACCGGCATGGCCTGCGCCATGGCGATCATCGCGGCACTGTACCAGAAGCAGACGCAGGGGATCGGCCAGCGCATCGATATCTCCATGCAGGATTTCGTCATCGGGCTGGGAAGAGCCAGCTGGGAGATGTACTACAACACCGGGAAACCGCCGAGGAGGGTCGGAAACGGCATGCCGCTGGAGGACGTGGCCCCGTCGGGGACCTATCCCTGCCGGCCGGGCGGCCCGAACGACTATGTGCACGTATACTGCTCCCGGGCATCCAACGACCAGTTCCACAAGCTGTGCAGGGTCATCGGGCGCGAGGATCTGATCGACGATCCGCGCATGGCCACGCCGCAGTCCCGGTTCCTCGTGAGAGAGGAACTGGATGAGATCATCTCGGAATGGACCAGGCAGCACACGAAGACAGAGGCGATGGAGATCCTGGCCGGAGCCGACGTGCCCGCCGGGGCGCTGCTGGACATCTCGGATTTTGCCAATGATCCCGCGTACGTGAAGCAGGGGATCATCGTCGAGGTCGACCATCCCGTGCGGGGAAAGGTGAAGATGCCGGGCTTCGTCCCGCGCATGAGCGGGAACAGCATCGAATACAGACCCTCGCCCGCGCTCGGAGAGCATAACGGCGAGATCTACGGCGGGGTCCTCGGCCTGAGCGAAGAGGAGATCGCCGGACTGAAGGAAAAGAAGGTCATCTGAAAACGGCGGAACCAGGACGGCGCGGTCCTCCGGAAGGAGAGCCGCGCCGTTTTCGGCAGGACGGGAAAAGAGGGCTTCCGGTGTTGAGAGCGGCCGTCCGGGATGATATAATCCTGTCAGAAAAACAAGCAAAGGAGATGTGCATCATGTTCGAGTTCGTTCCGATGTCGGACCGGATCCGGCGCATCAGAGAGAAGAGAGACGTATTCACCGGCGGAAAGTACATGACGGTCAACTCCGAAAGGACGAAGATCTACACGGATTACTGCCGCTCCCATGACAACGAGTATCCGCTCCTGAAGCGGTCCGGCGCTCTGCTCGAGTGGGCGAAGACCCGGCAGTGCAACGTGTTCGACGACGATATCATCGTCGGTACCCCGGGACCGGACGAACGCAGCCTGAGTCCGTATGTGGATCTCGGCTGCGACTGGATCCCCGCGGTGGTGGACGACACCGACGAGAACTTCCGCCTGGCCTGGCAGTCCCACGACTCCATCTACATGAGCGACGAACAGAGGGAGATCTTCCGGGACGCCTACAGCTACTGGAAGGACAAAACCGTCGGAAAGATGGTCGAAGGAGCCGTCACCGACGACTTCTGGGACAACTGCGGCAACGGCTCCGTGCTGGCTTTCAGCAAATATGAGCCCGGCTACCGCGGCGTGTCCGGCGCACCGCAGGGGCACTACATCGCGAACTTCAACAAGGCCATCAACACGGGGTTCGGCGAGGTGAAGCGCCGGGCGCGGGCGAAGCTGGACGAAAACAAGGGAAAGATCTACGGCGACGGGGCGAAGAGCCACGTGTTCTATCACGCGGTGATCCGGGTGTGCGACGCGGCGATGATCCTGTCGAAGAGATATGCCGAATCCTGCAGGAAAAAGGCTGAAAAAGTCACAGATGAGAACCGGAAGGCGGAGCTGCTGCGCATGGCGGATTCCCTGGACTGGATCATGGAGCATCCGGCCAGGACCTACTGGGAAGGCCTGCAGGCTGCGATCCTGTACCAGCTGATGCTGTCCGCGGACGCCCAGCAGCACGGCGAGTCCATCGGACGGATCGACTGGTATACCGGCCGGTTGCTGCAGAAGCAGCTGGACGAGGGGAGCATCACCACGGAGCAGGCGCAGGAGTACACGGACGCCTTCATCCTCCGGATCAGCGACATCATCGTGATGCCCGCCCATTTCGTATCCAACCAGAGGATCATCGAGCTGCAGAAGCAGGGACAGAGCCTGTACTCCTCCATCTACAACGGCCTGACGCCGACGTCCGGCATCAACATCACGCTGGGCGGACGACTCGCGGACGGGACGGACTGCACGACGCCCGCAACGATCTGCTTCCTGCAGACGTACGGCCGCATGAAGTTTCCGGATCCCACCGTGGCGCTGCGCATCCATAAGAACACACCGGACGAAGTGTGGAGGCTGGGCATCGAGTCCAGCAAGATCTGCGGCGGCATCCCGCAGCTGCAGAACGACGAGATCATCCTTCCGCTGATGGAGGATCTGGGATTCACGCCGGAGGACGCCGCCGACTACAGCATCGTAGGGTGCGTGGAGCCGGGCGGCACCGGCAACGAGTGGCCCGCCTGCGGCTGCACCGGCAGGGAATCCATCTGGAACATGGTGACGGTGGTGCTCCTTGCGATCAACGGCGGACTGAACCCCATGACGGGAAAGATGGCCCTGCCGTGCAAGAAACTGTACGAGTGCGAGACCTTCGAGGAGTTCAAGGAGAACTTCCGGAAGGAGATGCAGTATGTTCTGGACTGGAGCGTCTCCTACGCCAACCTGTTCGAGATGGTCTACGGGGAGTACTTCCCGTGCATCGCGGCCTCCGCGCTGATGGACGGCTGCCTGGAGAGCGGGAAGGACGTCAACCACGGAGGAGCGAAATACAACCGGATCGGACTGACGGCCTGCGGCACGGCGAACGTGGGAGACAGCCTGATGGCGATCAAGAAGCTGTGCTTCGACGACAGGACCGTATCCACCCGCGAGATGTACGACGCGCTCCAGGCCAACTGGGAAGGCTATGAGGACCTGCGGCAGACGATCATCAACGAGGTCCCGCACTACGGCAACGACATTGAGGAAGTCGACGAACTGGCGGCCTGGGGCATCGGGCAGTTCGCGGAGATCATGACCAACGCCACCGGGGCGCGCGGACATTTCTCCGGCGGGACCTTCACGATGACCGCCCACATCCGGCTCGGCGCAGCGACGTTTGCCACGCCGGACGGCCGGAAGGCGGGCGAGCCCATCGCCGACGCAATCAGTCCCAGACAGGGTTTCGACAAAAACGGGCCGATGGCCTATCTGAGGTCAGCGGCCAAGCTGCCTCACCGTGCGCTGACCAACGGCGACCAGCTGAACATCCGGTTCTCCCCCGGCAGCGTGGCGGGCGACGCCGGCGCCATGAAGCTGAGGTCCCTGATCAGCACGTATTTCAAGCTGGGAGGCATGCAGGTGCAGTTCAACGTGGTGAGCACGGACGCGCTGCATGCGGCCCAGAAGGATCCGGACAGCTACAAGAGCCTGATCGTGCGCATCGCG